>CAKRLV010000014.1 GCA_934359755.1 uncultured Agathobacter sp. | reverse complement strand
GCTCTTGTTTTGAGGTAAATAAATATAGTCCAAGCCAGTAAAATCAATAGATTTAGGCTTGACAGAATAGGAAGGATATATGGGTAATTATCAGATAGGTAGAAATTCGATTGTTGGAGATAATGTTTCAGTTGGAGACAATGTTGTTATAAGAGACAATTGTATAATAGAGGATAATGTAGTTCTTGGAGATAACATTTTTATTGATAGTAATACAATAATCAGAAGTGACGTTTCACTTGGTAAAAATTCAACAATAGGGGCTAATTGTATCATTGGTGAATATCAGATGGATTTTTACAGAGACAGACAGCACCATGCTCATCCTCTAAATATTGGTGACAATGCTTTAATAAGAAGTGGAAGTATAATATATTCAGGATCAGATATTGGTGAAAATTTTCAGACTGGACATCAGGTTACTATTCGAGAGAAGTCTAGAATCGGAAATAATGTAAGTGTTGGAACATTATCTGATATTCAGGGAAATTGTGATATTGGTAATTATGTAAGAATGCATAGTAATGTTCATATAGGACAGCTTTCTAAAATTGATGATTGTGTTTGGATTTTCCCGTATGTAATCTTGACAAATGATCCAACACCACCATCTGAAAATATGTTGGGCGTTCATATACATTCTTTTGCTATCGTTGCTACAAGTACTGTAGTGTTACCAGGAATAGAAATCAAGTCGGATTCATTGGTGGGAGCAGGTTCTGTAGTGAACAGAGATGTTGAGCCGTATGCAGTTGTTGTGGGAAATCCAGCTAAGCAACGTGCAGATGTAAGAGATATGAAGAATAAGATTACAGGTGAAATGGTATATCCATGGAGATATCATTTTGATAGGGCAATGCCTTGGGAGGGGATTGGTTTTGATAAATGGTATGATTCTTTAGATGAAGATTATAAAAAAATGTTGTTAGGATAAAAAGGTTATGGTATTTAGTTCCGCTATATTTTTATGGGTGTTTCTGCCTGTAGTTTTTATTGTTAATTATTTTATAAAACCACAATACTCGAATATTTTGTTGGTCATTGCAAGCCTGATTTTTTATGCATGGGGAGAACCTGTGCTAGTATTGTTGATGATGGCGTCAATTGTTATAAACTGGCTGGTTGGACTAGGGATAAGTCGATATAACAAAAGAAAAAATATAGTATTATTGGTTGGAATTGTATGTGATTTAGTAATACTTGGATATTATAAATATGCAGGATTTTTTGCGTCAACCATAAATATGATAATAGGCAGGGATGCTTTGGATGTGCCACATATTGCATTGCCAATTGGGATTTCTTTTTTTACATTCCAGGCAATCTCATATATTATAGATGTTTATCGAGGAGATACTGAGGCCCAACCACGACTTATAAATACAGCACTATATATTTCTTTTTTCCCACAGCTAATAGCGGGACCAATTGTTAAATATCGTGAAATTAATAAGCAGATTGAGAATAGAACAATCACAAGTAATGGAATTGCAATTGGTTTTAGAAGATTTATTTATGGTTTAGCTAAAAAAGTGTTAATATCAAATGTTTTGGGATTATGCGCTGATACGATATACTCTTATGATATTTCGGCAATAAGTGGTAAAATGGCATGGATAGCAGCATTAACATATACGTTTCAGATTTA
The DNA here is from genome assembly GCA_934359755.1 of uncultured Agathobacter sp. Taxonomy (GTDB): domain Bacteria; phylum Bacillota; class Clostridia; order Lachnospirales; family Lachnospiraceae; genus Roseburia. The sequence continues at coordinate 56,675 of CAKRLV010000014.1, read as the reverse complement.
TTATGATTTTTCGGGCTATTCAGATATGGCAATAGGTTTAGGTAAGATGTTTGGGTTCGATATTCCGGAGAATTTTAATTATCCGTATGTGTCTAAATCTATTACTGAATTTTGGAGAAGATGGCATATATCATTAGGCTCATGGTTCAGGGAATATCTATATATTCCATTAGGGGGCAATAGAAAAGGAGAAATTCGTACATATATAAATTTATTCATTGTCTTTTTCTTTACAGGTATGTGGCATGGTGCGAGTTTTAGCTTTATTTTTTGGGGACTGTACCATGGGTTCTTTTCAATTATTGAAAGACTCGGATTTAAAAAAGTACTAGATAGATTTAAGATATTAAGCATATTATATTGTTTTATAATTGTTAATTTTGGCTGGGTATTTTTCAGGGTAGATGGTATAAAAAAGGCACTGGCTGTAATTAAGCGTATGATTATGCCTTGGAATTATATGAACTGTGATATTGATTTTGGATTCTATGGTGATAAGCAAACAATATTTATAGCGATATGTGCATTGCTTGGTGCCGGAGTTATTAAATATTGTGTACCTGCAAAGATATCTGATAAATGGAGAGGTTCGGTTGTTGAAGTTATTTATTGTGCGGTACTATTATCTTTATGTCTGGCATCAATAGCTACAAATACATATAATCCATTTATTTATTTTCAATTCTAGGGAGTTAATATATGAAGAAATTGTCTAAAAGATTATATATATTTATGTTCATTCTTATGATTTGTCTGCCTAGAGTAGTTTGGTTCTTTGTTGAGGGCAGTATGGATGAAACAAATTATGAAAACAGACAGATGTCACAAATGCCCCATTTGTCAATTGATTCATATGATTCATTTTCGAGAGATTACGAATCATATTATAATGATAGTTTGCCATTTAGAAATAGTTTGATTGAGCTTAACTCAGCAATTGATTATTTTGGATTTGATAAATCCTCAAATAGTAAAGTTATTATAGGAAAAGACAATTGGTTATTCTATGATAATGACGAAGATGGGAAAACAATTCCTAATTACCTGGGGCAAGTAATGTATACGGATGCCGAGTTGCAGGCCATAGCTAATAATTGTATTAATATAAGAGATACACTTAAAGAGCAGAATATCGAATTTGTATTATTTATTGCGCCCAATAAAGAGCGTGTTATGAGTGAGTATATGCCAGATAGGTATGGAAAGCCAAATAAAAACTATGCTACATTGCAGTTGGTTAATTATTTGAGAGAAAATACAGATATAAGAGTAGTATATCCTTATGATGAATTAATAAAAGCGAAAGATAAGCTTGGTGATACTAATATATGGTACAAGACAGACACCCATTGGAATTATGTCGGAGGATATGTTGGAAGCTGTGCTTTGCTAAAGGAACTTGGGATAGAAATGCCTGATATAAATTCTAAAGATATAACTATCCAGGAGGATAAAGCTAAAGCTGGAGATCTGGCTGGAATGATAAACCTTAGCAGAATGCTTGACAATAAAGAAAGTAATTATATTGTAAAAGGATATAATGAACATAATGTTCAAACTGTATCAGAGGATTTCACAACAGTTTTTAGTTATCATTCTCAAAATGCAGATAAAAGAAAGCTGTACATTTATAGGGATTCTTTTACCACACATATGGCAAAATATATTGGTTCTCAGTTTAATGATAGCTATATGAGGTATTCTGGTTCATATACTTATTCTGATTTGCAAGCACAGAAACCAGATATTTTTGTATATGAGACAGTAGAAAGGTATGCAAATAATTTAATGTCATTTAATTTGTTACAGGAATAGAAGAGGTTTAGATATTATGGTACATAGTTTTGCAATTTGTGCATATAAGGAAAGTAAATATTTGGAAGAATGTATATTGTCATTAAAGAATCAGACTATACGTTCTGAAATTATTATGGCAACTTCGACGCCGAACGAATACATTAGTGGACTTGCAAAAAAATATAGTATCCCATTATATGTAAATGAAGGTGAAGGAGGTATCACTCAAGACTGGAATTTTGCATTGAGTAAGGTTAGTACAAAATATGCTACGATAGCGCATCAGGATGATATTTATGAATCCGGATATGCTGAGTACGTCGTAAGTGAGATGGATAAAATGAAAAGACCATTAATTGCCTTTACAGATTATTATGAGACAAGAAATGGGCAGAAAGTATATGATACCACAATGCTTAAAATTAAAAGAATCATGCTTGCACCTTTAAAGATAAAGTCATTTAGAAACAGTAAATTTGTGAGAAGAAGAAGTCTGTCGTTAGGTGATGCTATATGTTGTCCTTCAGTTTGTATGTGCCTTGATAATATTGAGAGACCAATATTTCATAATAAATATAGAAGTTGTGAAGATTGGGAGGCATGGGAGAAAATTTCAAGACTTAAGGGAGCATTTGTATATATCCCTAAGCCTCTTATGTCACATAGAATTCATGAAGAGTCGGCTACAACAGCAATTATTCATGATAATGCCCGTGTTCAGGAAAACTATGAGATGTATTGTAAATTTTGGCCTGGGTTTATAGCTAAGCTGATAAATAGGGTATATACAAAATCAGAGAAATCTAATGAATTATAAATATTGGAGTCGTATTAAATGGTGAAAAATATAATAAAAAGGTATAAGGAAGCATTTAGTCTATATAATTTGATATTAGCATTAATTATTTCATTGTGTTTTGTTCTATCCACACGAGTTGTTATTGGCGGCGGAGTATGGGGGACAAATAGTGATAATTATGTTAAGGAATTTGGATGGAAAGCTATTATTCTATTTATAGTGACATTGTTACTAACATATATTATTATTGACTTTGTAAATTTTTATCTAGTTAAATTTATAAAGAAAATAAGTATACCATATGAATATGTTAATTCAAATAGATTAGTAAAAGTATGGACTATAGTAAATATAGTGATCTGGATACCATATTATTTATCTTTTTATCCAGGCGGAATATATTCGGATACATTTGCATCAGTAGATTATTACTACAATGGTATTTTGACTAACAGACATCCGTTGATTTATAATTTTTTAATAGGGATGGCTATTAAACTTGCTGGGGTTATAAAGCGAGATTTAACTTGGGCATTTGGATTTTTCTTTTTAATTCAGATGATAGTTGCGATAATTGAACTTAGGTATTTATTAAAATGGATGATCAATAAGAAGCTTAATAAAATTATTGTTAATGTTATTATGATTTGTGCAGTATTTTTTCCACTTATTCCACTTAATATTGTATCCATATGGAAAGATACACCATTTTGTATGGCATTCTTGTTATGGTTTATTTTTTTTGTTGATATGTTGGAAAATTTACAGAAAGAGAAATTACAAAGAGGTGATTTAGTAAAATATGTAGTAGGAGCTTTTTTGGTGGCTTTTACCAGAAATAATGGTAAGTATATAATCGCATTAACAATGCTTTTTTTAGTAATAATGACGTTAAAGAGAAAGTATTCTGCAAAGAAATATTTTTATTCTACTATATTAATTTCAACAATTGCAATATTTGTGATTCAGGGACCAGTTTATAATTTATTTGGGGTTATTCAGACAGATACAGTAGAAAATTATGGAATTCCATTACAACAAATAGGTAGTGTTGTTGCTAATAATGGAAAAATAACACATGAACAAAAAGATAGGATTAATAATTTTATTCCTTATGATACTATCACAGAACATTTTTCACCATGTTTGGCTGATAATCTTAAGTGGTATGGTGGATTAAATTATGATTATATGAAATCTAATCAAAAAGAATTTTTGAGTGTATGGAAAGATTTGCTTATTAGTAATCCTAAGATTTATATTAAGGAGTATATTCTTGAAACGGTAGGATTTTGGGATTTGGATGTGAGAGAACCGGATGCATATGTTCAGTATTTAGTATGGCCCAATGAGATGGGGGTAGAAGGCACTGATTATTTTGAAAAGATATTTGGATTTTCATTCAGTAGATATGTAATACCAACACATTATATTAGCAATGCACTGTTCTTTTGGTTGTTTGTGTTGAGTGCGTTTTTCTGCATGAAAAATTACGGTTTTAGAAAATTATTATTTTATATTCCTCAATTTGGTATATGGTTGACTTTAATGATAGCTACACCTATTGCATGGAGCTTGAGATATGTGTCAGGTCTTGTTTTTACATTACCATTTATAATAATTATTCCAATATTGCAGGAAAGAAAATCAGAGATGAATTAGGGAGATAATATGGATAAAATAGCAGTACTTATACCTTGTTATAATGAATCAAAAACAATTAAGAAAGTGGTAGAGGATTTTAAACGGGTATTACCAGAAGCAGTAATTTATGTTTATGACAACAATTCATCGGATAATACAGATGAGATAGCTCGTGAGGCTGGTGCAATTGTAAGATATGAACATCAGCAGGGCAAAGGAAATGTAATTAGAAGAATGTTTGCAGAGATTGATGCAGAATGTTATGTGATGGTTGATGGAGATGATACATATCCAGCAGAATCAGCAAGAGAGATGGTTGACACATTGTTGAGAGATAGAGCTGATATGATTGTAGGTGACAGATTGTCATCTACTTATTTTGAAGAAAATAAGAGACCATTTCATAATTTTGGAAATTCTATAGTTAGATGGAGTATAAATACATTATTCAAGAATGATATAAAAGATATTATGACTGGGTATAGGGCATTCAGTTATAGGTTTGTTAAGACATTTCCAGTATTATCTAAAGGATTTGAAATTGAAACTGAAATGAGCATTCATGCTATAGACAAAAATATGTTTGTAGAGAATGTTGTTATTGATTATAGAGATAGACCAGAGGGGTCAGAGTCTAAGCTTAATACATATTCAGATGGGTTTAAGGTATTATTTACTATAGCTAGATTATTTAGAACTTATAGACCATTGAGATATTTTAGTTGTGTTGCGGCTTTTCTTGTATTATTGGCGGCAGTGTTTTTTGTGCCTATTTTAGTTAAATTTATTAATACAGGTTTAGTACCTAATTTTCCAACTTTGATTATATGCGGTTTTGTTGTTATGGCTGCAATACAGTCATTGTTTTCGGGTTTGATTTTGCAGACTATGTATCAGAAGAATAGACAGGATTTTGAAATGGATTTATATCGTGTTATGGCGAATGAGAAAGCTAAAAAGAGAAATGATAGTAATGATAAATAGAAAGTAATATATGAAAAGTAAGAAAAGGTGAGCGCAGAAAATTAGCGTGAAAAAAGTGTGGATATTATGAGCGAAGGAACAGTTAAGGAAGACATTTTTGATAAAATAATGAAGTTACCACTTCTTAATATTTTTGAGCCATTTTACAAGAACAATAAGGAAGTGTTACTCTACTTATTTTTCGGCGGTTTGGCTTTTATAGTTAGCATTGCAACATATGCTTTCTTCAATGTGACGCTTGGAATAAATGAGTTGATTGCTAATGTGATAAGCTGGGTGATTACAGTAGCATTTGCATTTTTTACGAATAGAATCTGGGTATTTAATTCGCCTACTAATGGAGTGAAGGAATTTATTTCACAGCTTATTTCTTTTTTTGGTGGGCGAATTGTTACGCTCATAATTGAAGAAGCTATTCTTTTGACGTTTATCACATGGCTTGGATTTCCTAGTATGATAGTTAAGGTAATTGCACAGGTTGTTGTAATTGTTCTTAATTATGTTATAAGTAAGCTTGTGGTGTTTAAAAATTAGTGAACTGACATTATGTAGTAAATTGTATTATATAGTAAAGTGTATCATAATGATTGATAATGGCATTCGGAGGAGTGATATGATTTCGAAGACGTCAATAGCTATTTTGATGGCTACTTATAATGGTGAACATTTTTTGCAAGAGCAGATAGAGTCGATATTAGGCCAATCGTTTTCGGATTGGTCTATTTTCATTCATGATGATGGCTCGATAGATGGGACAAATAGAATTATTGACAGATATGTAGAGAATTATCCTGGTAAAATTAACAGAATAGATGGTAAGACAACAGGTAGTGCAAAAAATAATTTTTTTTATCTGATGAATCAGGTTGAGGCCTCCTACTATATGTTCTGTGATCAGGATGATATCTGGATGGACAAGAAGATAGAGACAACTTGGGAGCGGATGAAGAACATCGAGAAAAAAGATAGACCTTCGCTTGTTTTTACGGAGCTTTCAGTGGTTTCGCAGGATAAGACGCTTCTTGCTGAGTCTATGAGTAAGTACCAGAATCTTGATTGTACTAAGCTTTCTATTAATCATATAATTATTCAGAATGTTGTTACAGGCTGTACTATGATGGCCAACAGAAGGCTTCGTGATATGATGATTTCGACCACTAACATTGAAAATATCAGAATGCATGATTGGTGGGCTGGTGTTATTGCAGCAGCTTTTGGTGAGATTTCTTTTGTTGAGGAGCCGACGATATGGTATAGGCAGCATGATGATAATTCGGTTGGAGCACAGAATGATAATAGTGTAGAATATCAGATTAACAGGGTAAAAAATAAAGAATCAATGCGATATTCGCTTGAACTTACAAGAATGCAGGCAAAGGAAGCGGTAGAAGTATTTCATTTGCCAAAGGAGCACATAATATCCCAGTATGCAAATTGTATGAATATGGGGAAGATAAAGAGGCTTGTATTTTATTTTAAGAATGGAATTCTTAAGACAGGAATTGCAAGACTTCTGGGGCAGATTGTGCTAGGATAGTAGTACATTTATATATTTTATTAAGTTAAGGCAGGAAGTATCATGAAGGTATATGGTGTTATTATGGCAGGTGGTGGAGGAACTCGTTTTTGGCCATTGTCGAGACATAAGGAACCAAAACAGTTGCTTAATTTGAGCTTAAAGGGCTTGATGATTAATGAGACAATTGATAGAGTTGCAGAGGTTTGCAATAAGTCAGATATTTTTATAGTGACCAATGCAGACCAGGTGGAACAGATGATAAAAGTTACAAGGGAACGTGTTGATGCAAATCATATATTATGTGAACCTGTAGCGCGTAATACTTCAGCTTGTATTGGTTATGCTGCGTTTGAGATAATAAAAAAATATGGTGATGGAATTATGTGTATTTTCCCATCCGACCATATTATAAAGGATGATAGTGTATTTAAGGATGATTTAAAGGCAGCAGTAGAGGCAGCGGAGGATGATTCACTTGTTACGATTGGAATTACTCCTACATTTCCTTGTACCGGTTATGGATATATACGATATAATAAATCTGAATCGGGCGTTGCAAAGCCTGTAATTGAATTTAAGGAAAAACCCAATATCGAACTTGCGCAGTCTTATGTTGCGAGCGGGGAATATGTTTGGAATAGTGGAATTTTTGTATGGAAAGCATCGGTCATATTAAGATTGTTTAAGGAATTTCTTCCTGATATATATAGTGGACTGGAACAGATTGCAGATACTATGGGAAGTGAAATGGAGAGGGCTGCAATAGAGCACATTTATCCAAGGCTGCCTGCTATTTCAATTGATTATGGTATTATGGAAAAATGTGATTGTGTTAAAGTTATTCCTTCTGATATGATGTGGAATGATGTAGGCAGTTGGGATAATCTTGGTGCAATATATGATGCTGATATAAATGGAAATATTTTTGTCGGTGATCATGTCGCTATTGATACTAATGATTGCATTACATATTCAAATAAAAGGCTTATATCAACTATAGGAGTTGATAATCTTATTATTGTTGAGACTGATGATGCTATACTTATCTGTGATAAAAATCGTGCGCAGGATGTTAAAATGGTAGTTGACAAGTTAAAAGCTGATGGAAGAGAGGATTTATTATAGTGAAAATGATAGTTGAATGACTATAGAGATGGAGGAAATGTTTAGGATGATATCAGTAGTGATACCTACTTTAAATGCGCAAAAGTATATAGTTTCTCTTCTTAACAAACTGAATTCACAGGTGATTGATGATGATGTCGAGATTATTGTCATTGATTCTGAATCTGAGGATGATACTGCGCTGCTGGCAGAAGAGATGCATGCCAGGGTTATTAGTATAAAACGGAATGAATTTGATCATGGCGGTACTAGGAATCTTGGATGGAGGCATGCAAAAGGCGATATTGTGTGTTTTATGACGCAGGATGCTTTACCGGTAAAAGATACATATTTGGCTGACCTTATTAGCGGTTTTTCAGATGAAAATGTGGTTATGATTTCTGGCAGACAGGTGCCAAAAGCGGACGCTAATCCTGTGGAAAGATTGACGAGACAGTTCAATTATCCAAGGGATAGCAATGTACGTACCAAGGAAGATATTGATAAGATGGGAATTAAGGCGTATTTTTTTTCAGATGTATGTGCTGCATATAGAAGATCATTTTTAGAACAATCAGGAGGATTTGTAGAGCCTATTATATCAAATGAAGATATGCTTATGGCATCGCATGCACTTAAGAGTGGCTATAAAGTGAGATATGAAGCAGGTGCGGAAGTGTTTCATTCTCATAATTTTTCGCTCGCATACCAGTATAGAAGGAATTTTGATGTAGCGGTTTTTATGGAAATGTATAAGGACAGTATAAAGTCGGGTGGGACTACCGCTGAAGGCATAAGAATGGTATTATTTACTGAGAAGGAGCTGTTTAAGCATTTTCATTTTATTTCTATGGTGAGATGCGTATTTGAAAGCGGTGCGAAGTTTTTGGGAAATAGGGCGGGAAGGCGCTATAAAGGCATGTCCGCAAAGCAGATAATGAATAAGACTTCTAATATGAACTTTTGGAATCGAGGAGAATTTTATGTTAGCAGGAATTGAAGCAGGCGGAACAAAGATAGTTTGCTCAGTAAGTGATTACGATTTGAATTTAAAGGGAAGCGTAATTTTACCAACAACTACTCCGGAAGAGACAATTGGAGAGATGGTTAGTTATTTCAAAAAGTTTGATATTGATGCTATTGGTATCGGCTGTTTCGGTCCAATAGATTTAAACACAAATTCACCGACATATGGTCACATAATGCGGACACCAAAGCCGGGGTGGTCTGGAATCGATGTGGTAGGTTCGTTTAAGTCAGAGTTCAATGTACCTGTTGGATTTGATACGGATGTAAATGCAGCAGTTCTTGGCGAGGTTTATGAAGGGGCTGCGCGTGAATGTGACAATGCTATATACATTACTATAGGAACCGGCGTCGGTGTTGGAATATATTGTAACGGAAATTTGATGCATGGACTGGTTCATCCAGAAGGTGGACATATATTGTTGAACCGTCATCCAGAGGATAGTTTTGAGGGCTGTTGTCCTTTCCATAAGAATTGTGTGGAAGGTCTGGCTAGTGGTCCGGCAATAGAGAAACGCTGGGGAATGGAGCCTAAGCTTCTGGTTGACAATGATAAGGTGTGGGAGCTTGAAGCATATTATATTGCGCAGGCGATAACAGATTATGTTCTTGCATATTCACCGGAGAAGATTATTCTTTGGGGTGGTGTTATGCATCAGGATAAGCTTTTTGATATGGTTCGTGCGCAGGTTAAGAATATGCTTGGTGGCTATGTTCAAAGCGATATGATTGAGAAGAATATAGATCAGTACATTGTAAGACCTGGTCTTGGTGAGAAGCCTGGTATAATTGGTGCGCTATGTCTTGCCAGGTTGGCACTTGATTCTGCAAACAGAACAAATTAATGTAAAGGTGTAATGAGATGAAAGAGATATTATATACGATTATTGAGATAATTTCTGTAATACATAGCAAGATTATGGCGTTAAATGATGCTTATGAGTATAATTTCACTGACAAGCAGCTACATTTTCTTGTAATTGGTATTCTGGGAATGGCGCTTGTGTTTGCAATACATCCTATTTTTCTTTGGCTGGCAAAGCACAAGCATATTATGACTATTACATGGATATATGTTTTCACACTTATACTTGTAATTACTTTTGCAATTGAAATTGGACAGAAGGTCACGAATACGGGAAGTATGGAATTTGCCGATATTGTGTTCGGCATTGGTGGATTTATTTTAATGTTTCTTGTGTTTGATATTATCCGCATTATCGTTAAATTTGTTGGAAAATTATTAAATGGGGATGATGATGAAGATGACGATGAAGATGATGATTAAAGAAGAGGACATAATACTTTTATTATGATTGAAAGTGTATATTTTAAGGAAAGGGGATACAAATGGTAAAAAAGAATCAGGTTTTTCTGAATTGGATTAATGTTCTATCTGATGCAGTATTAATTTTTATTTCGTATTTTATTGCTGTTTTTTTACGATTTAGAGTCTTGAGTGGTATTGTCAGTGAACGAATGACAGCGCCTATATATATTTACATTGTGGCTACGATTAGTTTAGGCATTGTTTTTACGTACTATATAGCGCATGTATATCGTTCACAGCGAATGAAGCGGCTTGGCGGTGCGGCAGCCAAGATTATAGCGATTAATGGTATAGGTGCCTTGTTTATGGTAGCAATTCTATATTTATTAAGAGTTATGAACTTTTCGCGTTGGGCATTGTTTGCTTTCTGGGGAATAGCAAGTTTTCTCGTTGTGCTGAAGCATGCAATTTTGCGACTTATATTGCATTATTATCGCAAGCAGGGCTATAATCTTCGTCATGTTGCGATTGTGGGAAATGGAAAGTCTGCTGTACAGTACAAGAAAGATATTAAAAAGAATCCACAATACGGATACCGGATCGCGGGATATTTTAGTAAGGTAGAGAATCCTGCTCTTGGTAAATGTCTGGGAGCGTATGAGGATATAGCTGATTATCTTGAAGCAAATCCTTTGGACGAGCTTGTTGTTGCACTTGAGCCTCATGAGGTTCAGCATATGAAGCATGTGCTTACAGCGGCTGACAAAGAGGGCGTGAGAGTTACACTTATCCCATTTTTCAATGATTATTACCCGGCTCATCCTACGATTGAGACAATCGGCAAGACAAAAATGGTTAACCTCAGAGCAACCCCACTTGATAATATTGGATGGGCTATGGTTAAAAGAACAATGGATCTCGTTGGCTCGCTGATTTTGATAATTTTATGTGCGATTCCGATGATTATAATTGCTATCGGTGTTAAGTTGTCAAGTCCCGGTCCTGTATTTTTCTGTCAGGAAAGAGTGGGACGGGATAAGAAGCCTTTTAAGATGCTTAAGTTCAGAAGCATGAGAACGGATATTGATCATAATGGATGGAGTACTGATAATGATAACCGAAAGACTAGATTTGGTAGTTTTATCAGAAAGTTCAGTCTTGATGAGCTGCCACAGTTGTTTAATGTATTTGTCGGTCAGATGAGTCTGATTGGTCCCCGTCCTGAGCTTCCATTTTATGTATCTCAGTTTAAAGAGGAAGTGCCGCTTTATCTGGTGCGTCAGCAGATTAGACCTGGTATGACTGGCTGGGCACAGGTGAATGGCTTTAGAGGTGATACTTCAATCGAATCAAGGGTTGAATATGACATTTGGTATATTGAGAATTGGAGTCTTGGACTGGATTTAAAAATCCTGTGGAAGACAGCGTTTGGAGGCATGATTAACTCAGAACAATTGTAGAAAGAAGTACAATAAATGGCGGCTATTTGTATAGCCGCCATTTGTCTGCCTCGATATTTGATATTCAACGAAACAATATTCAATAAACGATATTCACGCTCATTCAATATGCTATTATCGTTTATTTGTTTTGTTGAAGTTGCGCAAGTTGAGCTTTGAGCGCTTCAATTTCAAGATCCTTGCTGGCAATAGTATTATCCTTATCTGCCAACTCGTTCTTAGCAGAATCAAGTTCATTCTTGGTAGAATCAAGTTCATTCTTAGCAGAATCAAGTTCATTCTTAGCAGAATCAAGTTCATTCTTGGTAGAGTCTAATTTCTCCTTAGTTGTATCAAAGTCAGTCTTTAGTGTTTTAAGTTCCTGCGACATTTCATCAATCATATAATTAGCTGTATTCCTATCGAGAATTTCTAATGCTTCTGAAAACATATAAATCAGCTCCTTCGGATTGTTCCTAAAAATGGCTATATCCTTGTAGTAATCTAGAAACTGAGGATACTTCTGAACCAGCTTAAGTATATGCTCAGCATCTGTACAACTAAAGAATGTAAGCCACGCATCAAGTTCTGTATCTATATTTTGAACTACAGAATGAAATGTGTCAAGTGATATATATGTGATATGCGAAAGATTTGGCAGCGATATTCCGCTGCTATATGAAATCTGTCGCTCATGTATATATTCATTTGGATTGGCATGAAATTCCTCTGGACTCGTCTCCATCAAAATAAAAAGGTGAACAGGTTTGAGGTCTTTATACGAAAATGCAGCTTTCTTTTCGCTTCGGATACGATTATATTGCCGCATGATCATATCGGCAGAGTAGCAGTCGCTACGCTGTCCGGGGAAAAAGTATCCAACTTTCTGCATTTCAACGTCAATAAGAGAGCCATCTGTCAGCTGGACAATTATGTCCATTATAACAAGAGAACCCCTCTCGGCAAGTTGCACACCATCCCTTGGCAGAATAGTCTTAATAGTGACTTTCTGTTTCAAAAATGTAGATAATAGAGATTCAAGGCGTTCTCTATGCGTTTCTGGATTAAGAATATGCAGAAAGAACTTGTCTAATGTGATATCAATACCGCTTTGACCACATAGAAAATTCAGAACATTATTTTGAAACTCAGGTCTGAAAGATGAAAATAATGTAAAAGCATCAGGGAAATTTTTTAAATAGTTTATAGCTTCAGTGCGAGAACAAGATTTCCCCAAAATCTGTTCGATAGAAGCAATAGCAGATGTAATCTTCTCCAATAGTAATTCTCCTTAAAATGTGAAATATTAAATTGTTACAAATACTTGGAAATACTGGCGAACTGCATGTGCCGTGAAATGACCAAGTAGAAATTGGTATCGTACGCTATCAATTATTGTATAGAAACAATAACATGGATTGTGCGTAAAAACAATAGGGCATAGTTACTAAATTCCTGTTTACATTATTTAAAGACTTCGCACTTTTAGGGTTGTAATGCTTTGCACTTTAAGAGTCTTAGATGTCGGCATAGCATGTACGATATTCCTCTGAAAAAAATACGGAATCAACACCGAGCTTGATTGAGGATAGATTATTTCAATTTGTTGCTCTATGGTGTTGGCTTTATGTAATGGAACCTCGGTGTAGTCCGTATTTGTTTTCTTCGGAACACATACATACTCTCCGACAGTTATGCTGTGTAGTGCAAAGCAATTTCAGTTTGTGAAGTGCGAAAGATGTAATTCATGTAAAGACTCATACAGGATTGTGTTGAGATTTACTTTATAGACTTATATTAAAGTTATTTGTAGAATATACGTACATATGAAATTATTAATAATCTATACTTCAAAATTCAGTTTATTTGATAATTACAGTCATATTTATGTTATATGGTGATTGAATTGTTAATTAGAAATAGGAATGAGGTGGCAATTTGATATTTGGGGATGGTACAAAGTCTTCATTATAATCAAGGTGGGGCTATGATTATATTCATAGCCCTAAGTACCATCCCCATCGAATACTAAAAAAACCTCATTCCGAGCCACTACCTAAACAGGAATTAAAAATTGTGCACCAAAAAATACACCAAATAATATCATATACATGTTAATATAGACATACAATAAGTTTCTGACATCAAAACCATTCGATACAGAATCGTTGAGATAGAAGATACAGTATACTTGACTGCGCCATGTTGCCACATTATAGTGACAGTTTTATTGCGCATGGAATTATGAAAGTAAAGCTGTATCTTCGGATACAGCTTTTTTTGGAGGAAAAATGGAAACCAGAGTTGCATTAATTGGAATTATTGTTGAAAATCCAGATTCAGTTGAAATTCTGAATCATATTCTTCACGAATATGGAAGTTATATAATTGGAAGAATGGGACTGCCATATAAGAAGCGGGATGTGAGCATCATAAGCATTGCAGTTGATGCACCGCAGGATATAATCAGTACTATTTCGGGGAAGATAGGCAGGCTTGATGGAATAACAGCTAAGACCATTTATTCAAATGTGTATGGAAATACTGATAATTGAGCTTATCAAACATCAATTGATAAAGAGTGAAAATTAATTCCTAATATAATAATTGAGTTATAGAACCATTTTAATTAACGGAGGCTGGATGGAAAAAAAAGGATTTAAAAGTCTGATTGATGAAATTGCAGGCAAACAGAATATTGAAAAATCACAGCTTGAGACAATTTTAAATATGTCGGATGATGAGCGTGAAAACATAGATTATTTGTATCATAAAGCGCGTACTGTGGCGGACGAGATATATGGTAAAGATGTATATGTAAGAGGTCTTATAGAGTTTACAAATTACTGTCGCAATGACTGTTTATATTGTGGAATCAGGCGAAGTAATGGGGAGGCTCAGAGATACAGACTGACAGAGAAACAGATTCTGGAATGTTGTAAGACAGGTCATGAACTGGGATTTCGTACATTTGTATTACAGGGCGGCGAAGACCCATATTTCACTGATGAGCGGATATGCAATCTTGTATCGAAGATAAGAGCAGAGTATCCCGATTGTGCAATCACACTTTCAATCGGGGAGAAAGATAGGGAAAGTTATCAGAAGTTCTTTGATGCGGGGGCTGACAGATATCTGCTAAGACATGAGACCGCAGATGAACAGCACTACAGCATGCTGCATCCAAGTGAACTTTCACTTAAAAACAGGATGCGCTGCCTTAATGATCTTAAAGAGATTGGATATCAGGTTGGATGTGGATTCATGGTAGGTTCACCATATCAGACTATAGATACACTATATGAGGACATGCAGTTCATTAAAAAACTGTCACCACATATGGTTGGAATCGGACCTTTTATTCCACAGCACGCTACACCGTTTGGTGATAAAAAGGCGGGAACTTTAGAGCAGACACTAAGGCTTTTGTCGATTATAAGACTCATTCATCCACATGTGCTTTTACCAGCGACAACAGCACTTGGAACAATTCATCCGCAGGGGCGTGAGCTTGGAATAAAAGCGGGCGCAAATGTAGTGATGCCTAATTTGTCACCTGTTGGGGTGCGAAAAAAATACGAACTGTATGACAACAAAATCTGTACTGGCGATGAGGCAGCAGAGTGTAGGATGTGCCTGCAAAACAGGATGGCAGGAATCGGATACAAAGTGGTTGTTGACAGAGGCGATTTTAAATAAATTTTCAACACTAAAACAATGATTTCTCACCAGAAACCATAGAAATCAATATTAATACAAAAAGATAGGAGCGTATATTTATGTATGATGCAAAGTCATTAAAAGCAGAGGAATTTATTTCAGATGAGGAGATCAGGGAGACATTGGCATATGCGGATGCCAATAAGGATAACATTGAACTGATCGACCAGATTATTGAGAAGGCAAGACTTAGAAAAGGCTTAAATCACAGAGAGGCGTCTGTGCTTCTTGCATGTGACAACAAGGAGAAAATTGAGGAAATCTATGAGCTGGCACAGCAGATCAAGCAGGATTATTATGGAAACAGAATAGTTCTTTTTGCGCCACTTTATTTATCAAATTATTGTGTAAATGGATGTGTTTACTGTCCATACCATGCAAAGAACAAGCATATTGCAAGAAAGAAACTTACTCAGGAGGAAATTAAAAAAGAAGTTATTGCACTTCAGGATATGGGACACAAGAGACTTGCAATTGAGGCTGGAGAAGATCCTGTTAACAATCCTATCGAATATATTCTTGAGAGTATCAAGACTATTTACAGTATTAAGCACAAAAATGGTGCAATCCGTCGTGTAAATGTAAATATCGCTGCAACTACGGTTGAAAATTATAAAAAGCTTAAAGAGGCTGGAATAGGAACTTACATACTTTTCCAGGAGACATATTGCAAGAAATCATACGAGGAGCTTCATCCAACAGGACCAAAGCATGATTATGCATACCATACAGAGGCTATGGACCGTGCGATGGAAGCGGGAATTGATGATGTAGGACTCGGAGTTCTTTTTGGTCTTGAGATGTACAGATATGAGTTTGCAGGCATCCTCATGCATGCAGAGCATCTTGAGGCTGTTCATGGTGTTGGACCTCATACAATCAGCGTTCCAAGAATAAAAAGGGCAGATGATATCGATCCTGATGTTTTCGATAATGGAATTGATGATGATACATTTGCCAAAATCTGTGCACTCATAAGAGTTGCGGTTCCATACACAGGTATGATTATTTCTACAAGAGAGTCACAGGTTTGCCGTGAAAAGGTTATTCCACTTGGAGTTTCACAGATTAGTGGTGGTTCGAGAACAAGTGTCGGTGGTTATGTTGAGCCTGAGTCAGAGGACGATAATTCAGCACAGTTCGATGTGAGCGACCAGCGTTCATTAGATGAGGTAGTTAAATGGCTTATGGACATGGGTTACATTCCAAGCTTTTGTACAGCATGTTATCGAGAAGGCAGAACTGGAGACAGATTTATGGCACTTTGCAAGAGCATGCAGATTCTTAACTGCTGTCATCCTAATGCACTCATGACACTTAAGGAGTACCTTGAGGATTATGCAAGCCCAGAGACCAGAGAGGTAGGACTTAAGCTTATTGATAAGGAACTTGAGAAGATACCTAACCCAAAGGTTAAGCAGACTGCATATGAGCATATACATGATATTGCAGAAGGAAAGAGAGATTTCCGTTTCTAATTAATTACAAATAAGAGTCAAAAGTAAAATCCCCGAGGCTTCGGCTGTCGGGAATTTGCTTTATTAAGGAAAAAGTTAAATGTAGATAGAATAAGGAGGCATATATGGCAACATTAAATGAGACACCGAGCAGCAACAGACTTCATATAGGAATATTTGGAAAAACTAATAGTGGTAAATCTTCTTTTATAAATGCATTTACTAATCAGGAGGTTTCTATTGTTGCTGATGTGGCAGGTACAACCACAGATCCTGTCTATAAGCCTATGGAGATAAGTCCACTGGGTGCATGTGTGATTATCGATACTGCGGGATTTGATGACGAGAGCGAGCTTGGTACAAAGCGCGTGGAGAAAACAAAACTTGCCGTAGAAAAGACGGATATTGCTGTAATAGTTCTCTCGGCAGAGGAAGGTAAGGATGCCGATTTTTCAAAAGAAATGGAATGGTTTAATGCTTTGAAAAGCAAAAAGACACCAGTACTTTTTATTATTAACAAATGCGATGTTGATGTAAAAAGGGCCGAGGAACTTGCCAATTTTATAAAGACAAAGTTTACAGGTGTGACAACAGAGCTTCTTACTATAAGTGCCAGAACAGGAGAGGGAATTGAGGCAGTACGCCCTGCGCTGGCGCGTCTTATGCCGGAAAATTTCGGGGATGAATTTATAACAGGGAATCTTGTCAGTGAGGATGATCTTGTAGTTCTTGTCATGCCGCAGGATATACAGGCTCCGAAGGGGAGGCTTATATTGCCACAGGTTCAGACAATCAGGGAACTTTTAGATAAAAAGTGTATGGTTGTAAGCGTAACAACGGATAAGTTTGTACCAATGTTAGATGTATTAAAACAGCCACCAAAGCTTATAATTACAGATTCACAGGTGTTTGATTTTGTATACAATAATAAGCCTAAGGAAAGTATGCTTACCTCTTTTTCAGTTCTTTTTGCAGCATATAAGGGGGATCTGCCTTATTACATAGAAGGGGCAAAAGCGATTGACTCATTGACAGAAAATTCCAAAGTCCTTATTGCAGAATGCTGCACGCATGCACCTCTTGCAGAGGATATTGGAACAGTAAAGATACCTGGAATGCTCAAAAAACGTGTTGGAGAGGGGCTTGTGGTTGATCATGTCCGTGGAACTGATTTCCCAGATGACCCATCAGAATATGATTTAATTATTCAATGTGGAGCGTGCATGTTTAACAAGAAATATGTCATGTCACGAATACAGGCAGCAAAGGATAAGGACGTGGCGATGACTAATTATGGTGTCACGATTGCTCACATAACAGGAATTCTTGACAAGATTGCATATTAGAAAATGATATAGTAAAATAAAATGATTAAAGAGGCAAAATACCTTTTGACTCTCATATCATAAAATTCTGAATATGTACAAAAGTAGGGATTACTAAATTTTAAAGGAGAAAGAAATGAAAGAGAAAAAACCAGCATTAGTAATAGTTGCAGTTATTCTCGGACTTCTTTTTGTGGCAATTTTGGTTACGGGAATTGTACTTGGAAGTATGAATAATACAGCTAAACTAAAGGCACAGCAGATTAAGGGGAACATCAAGTACAGTACTTCTGATGATACGCAGACTGCCGAGGTTGTTATTGATGGACAAAGGGCTGAAATTTCAAAAGGCAAACAGGCAGCAGATGAAGCAGAGGATGAGCAGGACGCAGAGACCGCAGATTCAGAGGCATTTATCTGTCCTTTTATCACAGAGAGGAAGATTACAGATGCTGATATGGAAGAGATTATGTCAAAGGATTGGGGCGATTTACCAAGTCCTAGTATTCCTCGTATGATAATCAATGAGCTGTATGCCAGATATGGATATGCATTTGAAAAGGAAGAATATAAGAATTATTTTGAGAGCAAGAAGTGGTATCAGGATATAGGTACCTACACCTCTGATATGGAGTCAATTTCGAATCAGATGTCTCAGCTTGAGAAGGATAATATAGATTATCTTAAGAGTTTAGAAGAAAAAGAGGAGGAGTAGGAGATGTTTTGTGAAAACTGCGGACAGAAACTAACAGACGGAGCACTTTTTTGCGAGTACTGCGGCAAGAAAATTGAAGTTATGCCAACAGTGCAGCAGTCACAGACCGGGCAGCAGTCACAGACCGGGCAGCAGTCACAGACCGGGCAGCAGTCACAACCAGTACAACAGGCGCAGGCAGTACAACAGCCACAAGCGATGTATGCAGCTCAGCCACAGTATCAGCCAGCAGCGAAGATGATTAAGTCGCAGATTATGATTTTTGTCATTATTGCAGAGGTGATAGCAATCGTTATTGCTTTGTATGCAATGAACAATTATCTTGCAGGCAAGTTCTCGCGGGATGCGTATGCGAAGAGATACTTTGTAACGGTTGCGAATGGCGATGTTAAAGCAGCATTTAATATGACAGACGCTGAAAAATCTGATTTTATCAATGTGAAGACATTTGAGAATTATCTGGCACAGAGAGAGAATCTTAGCAAGGTTGTCTCATATAATGTTGCAAGGAAAAGTGATGGCTGGGTTAATGAGACGACTATTGAATATCAAAATGATGGAGCGCAGAGCAAAAATCAATATTGTGTTACACTTACTAAAGGCTCATATAAGGAATTAGGCATTTATGATAGCTGGAAAATTTCATTGGGTGATATTTACGCATCAAATACTAAGATTATAGTTTTAAAGGGCGCTAGTGTTACGTTCGATGGTGCGACTCTTGACAAGAAGTATATTACTGATGATAAAGATGATGATTTAGCTGACTATGATGTGTATGTGATTCCTAAGATGTTTAGCGGAAGTCATCAGGTTGATGTTGTACTTGACGGTTATAATACAATGAATCGTACTTTTGAGGCTCCAGCAGCGGAAGGATATGTGGAGTATTTTACGGACATGTCTATGACAGAGGATTATGTCAAATCATATGAAAACATTGTATTCGAGAATATAAAGACTGTTTATACAGCGGCACTCAATAATCAGTCTTTTGAAAGTTTAGATATTGCTATTTTAGATGAAAACATCCAGGAACAGAAGGAAGAGTATGAGGAACTCAGAAGCTATTTCAACGATGGCGATTACAAGGTGACAAGCGTTAATTTTGAAAATGTCAGGATAAGTTCAGAAAGTAATAGCAATTATGTGGATGTTAAATTTAACTATATTATTCATTATAAGGATGCAGATGGTAAGGCTCAGACAGCGGATGGTAACTATTGGGATGGAACAGCTATTACAAATATAGATGGTAAGTGGGTACAGAGTGACCTGTGCGCAGATACACTTACGTATTTGTGGAGTTGGTAAGGCTTGAAATCAAGTAAAAAGTAATATAAAATGTATTAATGATGTGCTCTAGCATATAGAAGATTTATGATGCACATAATAACATATGGAGGAATATAAAATGGATTTATCAAACACTAATGCGAAGCTTTTCTGTAGACAATGCGGAAGTGAGATCAGACCAGGCGCAAAGTTTTGTGTAGTATGTGGGGCTGGTGTTCCAGAGCAACCAGTACAGGCAGAAGAGGAGACCGTACAGGAAGAACCAGTACAGGCAGTAGAGGAGACCGTACAGGAGGAGACCGTACAGGAAGAACCAGTACAGGCAGTAGAGGAGACCGTACAGGAAGAACCAGTACAGGAAGTAGAAGAGCCAGTACAGGAAGAGACCATGCAGGAAGAGCCAGTACAGGAAGTAGAGGAGGCCGTGCAGGAAGAACCAGTACAGGAAGAGCCAGTACAGGCAGTAGAGGAGGCCGTGAAGGAAGAACCGGTACAGGAATCTGCGATTCCTACACCAGATCAGACTCAGGCACAGGCATATGGACAGCCACAGGGACAGCCATACATGCAGGGACAGCCACAGGGACAGCCATATATGCAGGGACAGCCACAGGGACAGCCATACATGCAGGGACAGCCATACATGCAGGGACAGCCACAGGGACAGCCATATATGCAGGGACAGCCACAGGGACAGCCATATGCACAGCAGCCATATGGACAGCCTTATGCAGCACCACAGCAGCCTTCAGCAGCAGGATTATATTTTAAGAAATTATTGGATACATTTGTTGCAGTTATGAGAGCACCTTCATCACAGGGAAGAGCTTTTGCCGGGGCAGGCGATTTTATGATAGCAGGTGGATTCATTTTGATTCAGGCAATTGTCACAATGATATTTGGCTTATTTACAGAGATGAGAGTTTATTCATATTTGGGACTGGACGGAATTACACCTCCATATGCAGCAGTTATTTTTGGAACACTGTTCTTTTCGGTGTTATTTAGCCTGATACTTGCTGGAATGGTTCTTGGTGCCAATATCCTTTCTGGAAACCATATCTCATTTGCCATGGCCCTTGGTGCTGTAGCCACAAGAAGCATAGTACTTATACCAGCTACTATTGTTTCTTTAGTTGTAATGCTTATAAGTCCATTATATGGAATTATGTTCTTCTTCATTATAAGCATATGGGGACTTATCGTGATGATAAAGGCTAATCCACTTACTAATATCCAGGCGGATGATGTACTTACACATATTCTTTCTGCAACAGTGATAATATATGTGATTATTGTACTTGTATTGATGATTAAGATTGGTATCACTTTCTATATTGACATTGAGCCAATTAAAAATATCATTGATTCGTTAAAAAGTTACTTTGATTCGTTAAAAGGTTATACTGATTCACCATTTTCAGATCTTTTTAATAATTATTAGGAGAAAAATATGAAACCTAGTCATAGAAAAGACGTGATTATTGCGCGTATTATTTTTGCTGTTATATGTGTGGCAATTATCGGTGTGTTTGCATCGATAATTGTGGTGATAGCATCACACAGCAAGTCGAACACTAAAGAGCCTGAGACTCAGACCGAATCGCAGACAGATGATAAAAACAATTCATATGTTCCAAATGATACACAGACTGTTGATACAGAGATATACTACAAGACGACAGCAAGTGTTAACCTCAGACAGGAACCAAATACGGAGTCCGCAGTTGTTACCACGCTTCCAGAGAATGTAGATGTGAAGTATATTTCAGAGGACAACGGATGGACACAGGTAGAGTATGAGGGACAAAATGGCTATGTTAAGAGTGATTTTCTTACGCAGCCACAGCCAGCAGATGGAACTGGCGCAGAGGCAGTACCAGAAGACACACAGCAGCCAGCGGAGGATACACAGCAGACTGGCAGCACAACTAAAAATAATTATGTAGTAGTTTTAGATCCCGGACATCAGGCAAAAGGAGAAAGTAGCACCGAGCCAAATGGCCCGGGCTCTTCTACTATGAAGGCAAGAGTGACTGGCGGAACTAAGGGAACTACAACTGGTGTATACGAATATGAGCTTACACTTGATATAGCGAAACTGCTCAAGAGTGAACTTGAAAACAGAGGCTACACTGTCTACATGACAAGAGACAGCCATGATGTCAAGATCAGCAACAAAGAACGTGCAGAGTATGCTACATCTGTGAAAGCAAATATTTCTGTAAGACTTCATGCAAATGGAACGGATTCAAGTTCTGTTTCGGGAGCACTGGCACTTACCCCATCTTCTTCGAATGCATATGTGGCTAATCTTGCTGATGACAGCTACAAGTTAAGCATGAATATTTTAGATTCATATTGCAAAGAGACAGGAATGAAGAATCAGGGAGTGCTTGCAAATGACACTATGACTGGAATTAACTGGAGCACCGTACCGGTTACGATTCTTGAGATGGGATACATGACGAATCCAACTGATGATTCAAATATGGAAGACAGCTCATATCAGCAGAAGATGGTGACAGGAATTGCAAATGGAATAGACGCATATTTTGGCGTTTCGAATTCGAAAAGTGAAGCATAGTTAACAGAGGATAATATGACTTGGATTATTTATACACTTATTGCTGCAACATTGATTAGTGTTGCAGCTATTTTAGCAAAATTGGGAAGTAAAAAAGCAGACCCGTCATTAGGTGCGGGACTTTGTATTTTAGTTGTTTGTGTAGGTGCATTTATTTTATTGAATGGCAATGTGAAAATATCAGGCATCCTGTCTATGGGACGTAATTCCACTATATTCCTGATTCTTGATGGACTTACAACAGGTGCGGCACTTATTTGCTTTTTTAAGGCTATCCACACAGGGGAAGTCTCAAATATAGCACCAGTGATTAAATTAAATATTATATTTATAATACTCTTTGGTGTGTTATACTGGCACAACAGACCAGGTACGAATCAGATAGTTGCGATTGTGCTTTGTGTGGCAGGCATAGTTGTTATGCTCGTTGGAAATAATAAAGGATGGCAATGGTGCGGATATGCACTGCTTTCGGCTGTATTTCTGACAGCTTCTTCAATCCTTGAAAGCATTGGAGCGTCATCACCAGGTGGTGCATCGCTTCGTTTTTATAAATTATTTATTGCGGCTATTCTTATATGGGTAGTTGCTTTTGCGACAGGCAGTGGCAGGAAACTTCGTGCAATTTCATTTCTTGATGGAATTTACAACTGTCTTTCTGGTGTGGCAATTGTACTTAACTGGATATGCCTGGACCGTGCGCATGCCTTAAAGGGCGGCATGGAAGTGGAACAGATATATAGAATTGATCTGTTAATACTTGTAATTTTGGCTTCTATGATACTTAAAGAGAAAATATCTGGTAGAAAATTAATAGGTGCTGTTATATTTATTGCAGGATTAGAGGTACTTTTACTTGCAAAACCAATCTTTTAGTTTTATATATTTATACAGGGCTTCACATATTTATCTGGAGTGCATATTTTAAATAGATAGAAAATTTGGAGTGCAATGTGGAGCAGATACCTTTTTATATGACTTTCCCGATGCAGAATCTCTATGTAATGGAGATGGAATACGAAAAAGATATTGACAGGATGAAGTCGCTGTATCCTACAGAGGTAGCGGATATACAGGCTATGGTAGAGGAAAGATGCGATGAATTGGAATACGAGGGCGGTAGAATCTTCGATGAGGAACCGGACCGATATATGATCCAAATGGAGATTATGAGTCTTTATAATCGTATCATTGGCGGCGATAATACTGGTGATAAAAAGGCTGGCAATTATGGGACTGATGATAATAAGGATGGGGATTATAATACAGGTAATCATGGAATCAGCGCTAATAAGGCTGGCGTGGAATCTGGCAGATTTAAAACAGGTTCGTCTGTAGCCAGAAAAAATTATTTTAGTGATTATTTCAGTGATGATAATGTCTCTATCGATATTGAGGGCAATTTGACAGCACAGCATCACAGACCTGGTGGCTTCGGACCAGGAGGCTTTGGTCGAGGAGGTCATGGACCAGAAAATTATGGTCAAAGAGGATGCGATAATTGGCTATGTAGCATGGTGGGAATCATGTTTACAAATGAAATATACAGACGTCGCTGCCGTCACAGAAGATGTAACAGATGGTGGTAGGACAGTAAGGCGGTTTAGATGAACAAGAGAATTGTAAAACCTCTGGTGATAACTGGAGTTTTTATTGTGGCAATTATATTATTTAGCATTTTCATGAACAGGGTAAATGAGGATCTGACTACATCAATGTCAGAATCCTCTTTGCCTGTTATGTCATTTTATTATGGTGATACGCAGATAGACGAGCTTCATGGCTATGTGAATAAGATGGATGAACGTGCGATGCGTGATTCAATTATTCCGATAAATAGTGATAGAAAGCTTCCTATGCAGATATCTACATATGGCAAAACTATTGATAAGATTCACTATGAGATAAGGAGCATGGATGCAGGCAGGCTTGTTGCAGAGGCAGATGTGACAGATTTTAGTACTTCTGACAACAAGATAAGTGCCGATATAAAGGTTCAGAATCTCCTCGAAGAGAATCAGGAATATCTGATGATTTTTACATTACAGTCAGGTTCGGATGAACTTTATTATTATTCAAGAATAATCCAGACATCTACATGTAATGTCGGGGAGTGCCTTAGTTTTGCAACAGAGTTCAATCAGAAGACTTTTGATAAAAAAGCAGGAAAGAAGTTCTTACCGACCTATCTGGATCAGGCAACGGGTGATGCAAATACACTCAATTATGTGGATCTGACATGTACGCTCAATCAGGTTATGTGGGGAGATTTCGACGGTGAGGTATATGGAGACCAGCATATATCTTTTAAAGAGGTTAACGAGTCCTACAATGTAATAACTATCGATTATGTAGTCAATAGAGTAAATGATGCAGGTGAGACGGAATTTTATAATGTTCAGGATTATTTCAGGCTGCGTCAGACATCTACACGTATGTATGTGCTTAATTATGAGCGTACTATGAATCAGATTTTCAGGGGTGAAAATTCTTTCATTTATAACGATTCTGATATATTACTTGGCATAAGAGACAAGGATGTTGAATATAAATCAAATGAGTCAGGAAATGTTATTGGTTTTGTGCAGGAGGGCGAGCTGTGGTGTTACAATAAGACATCCAATGAAATTCAGCAGGTATTCAGCTTCAGAGGTGCAGAAGGTATCGATGACAGAGAGAACTGGAACCAGCATGACATCAAAATAATAAGAGTTGACGAGGCTGGAAGTGTGGACTTTATCGTTTATGGTTACATGAACAGAGGCGACCATGAGGGACAGGTTGGAACATCAGTGTATCATTATGACGGCCTGGCCCATACTATTGAGGAAGAGGCGTTCATTCCATCGGATGCTTCTTATGAAGTGTTAAAGGCGGAGATGGGACAGCTTATGTATGAGAATGACAAGAGCATTGTTTATCTGCTTTTACAGGGAGATATGTATACGCTTGACTTAAATACACTTAAGGTAAAGAAGGAAGTGTCAGGACTTGAGGCAGGCTGTTATGCGGTATCTGGGACAAATAAGTATGTTGCGTGGGTTGAATCTGACAAGAAGTATTCAAGCAATAAATTATATCTGATGGATTTAAAGACGGATAGTATCAAAGAGATTTCTGAGGATAGTTCTTATTATGTTAAGCCACTTGGTTTTATCGGAGATGATTTCATATATGGAATAGCGAAAAGCTCAGATGTATCTGTGGACGCAGCGGGAAATACGACATTCCCTATGAGTTCCCTAAAGATACTTAATACGTCAGAAGACAAAACAGATGTGATAAAGGATTATAAGCCAGGCGGTTACAAGATATATGATATAAGTGTTTCAGATTACACAATTTATATCAATCCTGATTCGACTTCTAAATCGAAAGATACAATAATGAATAAAGAGGCCGATGCAGAAAGCACAATAAAAACAGATACGATATATAATTCTGATGACAGCAAGCAGACACAGGTAGTTCTTTCAACAAACAGTTTATTGGATTCAAAGACGAAACTTATTGTTTCTAAAGGAGTACTGCTTGAGGAAGATAGAACAGTAGACATCAAAAGAGATAAAGATCTTGAACGTTTCTATGTATATGCCAAAGGTGAAGCAATTCTTGCAACAGATAGCATTTCGGATGCTATTTACGCAGCGAATGAGCATATGGGAGTTGTTGTTGATTCCAGCCAGTATTATGTATGGATGCGCGCAAGAAAGACGTCAGCGTCTCCACTTAGTGGAATTGAGCCAAGCTCGGCAGATAAGAATGCATCATCGGTTGTAAAATGTGTAAGCGCGATGCTGAATTATGAGCAGATGGCAATTGATGTTGGCACACTTATGGAAGGTGGTGAATCAGCCAAACAGGTAATAAGCAGTACGCTTACGGATGCAGTGGTATTAGATGTATCAGGCTGCAATGCACAGAGTATTATATTCTATGTAAGCCAGGGCAGTCCGGTTCTTGCTATGACCAGCAATGGCAAGGCGGTGCTGGTGACTGGTTATTCATCAACACACATTTATTATTATGAACCATCAGAGAACAAAGTTAAGTCAGCGACATTTGAGGATGCTGATAAAATGTTTGCAAATGGTGGAAACAGATTCATTACTTACATGAAAAGGTAGGTAATATGATTGTGATTTTGTTATAAATCATTGTTGGTTTTTGTAATTGATTAGTGAAAGTTTAACAAGAATATTTCGGATGTATTGCAAAAGTATTAGAAGTGAGTTATATTTTGAATGTATTAATGCGGATGCAATTGCATAAAGAGGAGAACATATGAGTAAGAAAAGTATCGTTGTTTCGAATGTATTAGAAAGTCACGACAATCCAATAGCTGAACTTGTTCAAGTGGCATGCAAGTTTGATAGTGAGATTACATTAGAAAGTGATAATCGTAGAATTAATGCAAAGAGCATTATGGGGATTATGGCATTTAATCCTACTGATGGTATGGCTATTGATATCGTTGCAAAAGGTGATGACGAACAAGAAGCAATTAGTGCAATTGAGCAGTTTTTAGTTTGCGAATAGTCAGATGCAAGGAGGATTATGTGATGCAGAAGAAAGATGATGTAAAGGCTGTTGATACAGCTAAGACAGCAAAGGTAGCAAAGGCTGTAAAAGAAGTAGTGGCAACAAAGGTAGAGGAAGCTAAGGAAGTAACAAAGGAAGCTAAAGAGGCAACAAAAGAGGTTGTTAAGAAAGCAGCAGCTAAGAAGCCGGCAGCTCCTAAGAAAACAGCAGCTAAGAAGCCGGCTGTAAAGGAAGCAGCAAAGACACAGGTTATCGTTCAGTATCAGAATAACGAAGTAGATTTGGAGAAGATTGAGGAGAGAGTCAAAGCTCAGTTCGTATCTGAAGGACATAAGGCTGGAACAATTAAGCAGATTAATGTATATGTTAAGCCAGAAGAGTATTCTGCATACTATGTAATAAATGAGAAGTTCAGCGGAAGAGTTGATCTTTTCTAATATATCAATAGAACATAGAAGGAAGTCGTCTTTATAGGATGGCTTCTTTTTTATTACCGAAAGATACTTCATATCTTAAAAATAAAAAAAACCAGAGAAATGATGAACTGTCTCATCATTCTCTGGAACAAAAAGAAAAGGAAAAGCGGGTGATGGGAATCGAACCCACGTATCTAGCTTGGAAGGCTAGTGTTCTACCATTGAACTACACCCGCATATCTGTTGTTAACTTGTCAACATATGATATTATAATATATAGTTTTAAAAAAATCAAGTCATTATATCAATCTTTGTTGATATAATGCCCAGTTCCGGAATCGAACCAGAGACACACGGATTTTCAGTCCGTTGCTCTACCAACTGAGCTAACTGGGCGTTCACAACAAAAAAGATTGTACATGACTTGATGTTTGATGTCAAGAGAAAAATATTATTTTATCTGCAAATCTTCTGTGCAGCATCGAAGTGTTTCTCCAACGCTCCATGCCTGTGCATAGCAGCCGCGGCATGTATGAGGTGCATCCCCATCAAATATCTCAGAGATTGAACCAATGCATCCCATGAGAAGATGTTTTTTGATATCATCAAGAAGAGAAGCATCGGCGCCATAGACTTTTGTATACGCGCTTACAAATCCACCGAGCAAAAAGCCCCAGGCTGTTCCCTGATGATATGCAGCATCACGCTTTGAAAGTGCACCCAGGTATATCGGATGATAATCTTTGTGGTCTGGGTCAAGGGAGCGAAGACCGACACCGACATATAATTTCTCTTTTACAACATCGACAATAGATTTTTCCTGCTCACTGGAGAGCATTGTATATGGCAGTGAAACAGCATAAATCTGATTTGGTCTTATTGTTGGATCGGGGATATCTTTATCCTCGATTACGTCGTACAGGCAGTCTGCATCAGGATTCCAGAATTTTTCGCAGAAAGATTTCCTGACTTTCGCAGAAAGCTGTGTATATTCACTTGAATCATCATCGAACATTATTGCAAATTGCTCCATTGTCTTAAGTGCGTTGTACCAAAGAGCGTTAATTTCTACTGGCTTGCCGTGACGAGGTGTTGGAACCCAGTCACCTACGCGGACGTCCATCCATGTCACCTGATCGAATCCGCCACCGGCATGTATGAGCGAATCATCATCCATATATATTGAGAATTCTGTTCCATTTTTGTAGCCATTAATTATCTGAATCAGACAAGGATAGATTTCTTTATGGATGAAATCACATGCCTTATTATAGTCATCATCAGTTAAAAGACTGTCATTTTTGATGTATTTTAAATAATTATACGCTGCATAGAAGTACCAGAGTGATGCATCGGCAGTGTTGTACAAAGGCTCCTGACCATCATCAGGGAACATATTTGGTATCATGCCATTTTTGACGTACTTTGAAAAAGTAAGCAGGATATCTCTTGCACTGTCGTACTGTCTGGTGGACAAAGTAAGCCCTGTAAATGCAATCATTGTATCGCGTCCCCAGTCTGTAAACCATGGAAGTCCCGCAAGTACAGTCATGTAGCCGGTAGACTGACGATATGCCAGAAACTGATTCGCAGCTACGACGAGATCCTTTGCAAATGGATCATTTAATCCTGCTGTTTTAATCAGGTTATCTACATATTCCAATTGGCGTTTGCAGCATTCAAAAGCAAATTCGCTGTCAATATTTGAAGAGAAGATGCTTATGGTATCATCTGTTTCTGCCAAATGTATCTGCTTACCATCTACAGTTACATTACAAGCGAGTGAAAAGTGGAACGTGCTATTGGCGGGAACTTCAAAATTGATATCATATGGCATATAGTGGGTATCGAGTCCGTCCACTTCATTGTCTACCTCGGTTTGAAGCTGCATATCGATATCATATACATCTGACCTCTTTGTGAGAATTCCGTCACTAAATGCGAGTGTGATAGCGACTGTTTTGTCAGATTCCGGAACAAGGGTAAAGCTCTTGCTATTTGTATGCATGTCAAAATTAAGCTGCTTTGTGGTTACGTTGTCGCTGTGCTCACGGAAATTCATAAGCGGAGTTATACAAAAACTGGCAGGCTTGCTGGATTCATTTGTTATCTCATATGCAAGTGCACAGGTGTTTTCGCCTTGTACAAGTGTTATATATTTTCTAAGTGTGATAGAACCAGCTTTATATGTGTAGCACACAGTTCCGTCGTAATCGAATGAATCAAGGAACTTATAGCCGTCAGAAATCTTGTGGTGATAGTGCATCGCACATGTGAGATCGTATGTCTGTCCGTCTTGTGTAAATGATTCGTTGGTCTTTGAAAATACAACGTAGCGTGATACTGGCGGACGAAGGCAGGCAATCAGATATGCCTGGTGTGTTCTGTTGTGCGCGCCGGTGATGGAGCTTCCGGCGTATCCGCCGAGACCATTTGTAAGCACCCATTCGCGTCGAATGTTCTTTTCAAAATCGTATAATTCTTTTTTGTCTATATGATATTGCATAATTTTTCCTTCCTTTGCTAAGATAATTGTGGTATGAGGTAAAAAGGTAATTTGCAGATTACTCCATGCTTCGCATTCTCATAATCTGACCACAGCTAAACTCGCTAAATTACAAGATTTGCATAGTAAATTACTACTTTCCCGGTAAGTATAAATATTGTAACGAATATATGCGAAAAAATCTATACGAATTGTCAAAAATCTGTTATTATTATAAAGTTAGTTATTGTTCACACCTAACAGTCTGAACAGTAACAAAATTAACACTAATAGGAAAGGATAAGAATTATTATGGTTGAAGTATACGTATTGATTGAGAGAAGAAAATCAATGGTGAAGACGTTCATAGCATGGCTTTGTCTATGCCTTGCAATAGCTTGTATTGTTTTAGCATGCTCTATGTATTCATTTTTTGTAATCGGAGTTGTTTTGGCAGCATTGTGGTATTGGCTATTTTTTAAGAGCGGTCTTGAGTATGAATACTCTTATTTCGATGGAGACCTTCGTTTTGCAAAGGTAATTGGCAAGAGTCGCAGGAAGGCACTTGGAGAGTATAGCATAGATGATGTGGTTCAGATTGCACCAGCTGGTGACAGAAGTGTATACAAATATGAGAATGACAACAATGTCAAAGTAAAGGATTATACATCTGGAAATAATGGTACCCCTTATTATGATATCATATTGAAGGACAGCGCAAACAACAACTACGTGCTTATCAAGGCTGAGCTCGATAGCAAGTATTTGGATGCAGTATGCTTTAAGAACGCTTCAAAGGTAATAAGAAGAGCAGGAGAATAATTACTCCTGCTCGAGATACCGCATTTTATTTTTGTCAGATACTGTTGTGTTATTTGTCTGATAACCATGGGTATTAAGCAATTTGAGACATTTAGGGCACAAGGAACCAAAAGACACGGGGGCTCCGCATCGTTCACAATGAAGTCCCTCGATTTTGTTCTGGGAAGCCTCATCTTCTTTATATTCAATTCTTCCCTCACGAATCCAACCCTTTACCTGTCGGATAGAGATGCCGAAATGCTCTGCAACCTGATATTCGTTCACATTGTTGGCACGAATAAAGTCACGAACCTGATGAAAAAGCTGACGCTCTTTACATGCAGGGCATATGCTCTCAGTATAGCTTTCAGGCAGTGGGCGTTTGCAGATTTCGCAAGCATTGAAGTTGTCAAATAGTTGTGCTGTTTTTCTCAAAATGAAACCCTCTTTAATACGTATTATATAAAGACTGTACAAACTAAAGTCTTTATAGTTGATATTATATCACATAATTTTACGATGTAAAATATGGAAAGGAAGTACAGGATATGTTATTTACCTTGAAAAAAGAAAATCCTATAGCTGTATTTGATTCAGGTCTTGGCGGTGTGAGTGTTCTTAGAGAATTAATCAAGATTATGCCAAATGAAAATTATATATATTTTGGTGATTCGGCAAATGCGCCATATGGAATTAAGACTACGGATGAGGTGCGTAAGCTTACATGTCAGCATGCAGAGTGGCTGTTTGAGAATGGAGCAAAGGGGCTTGTGGTGGCATGCAATACAGCGACAAGCGCAGCGGTGCGCATACTTCGTGAGACATATCCGTATATTCCTATAGTTGGAATAGAACCAGCGGTAAAACCGGCAGTACAGTCGAAGGAACATCCCAGGGTGCTGGTTATGGCAACTCCTATGACAATCAGGGAACAGAAATTTCATAAGCTTATGGATAAATATCATGACCAGGGAGAAATTATACCTCTCCCATGTCCAGGACTTATGGATTTTGTAGAGCGTGGTGATTTAGATGGGGTAGATTTGCAGAAGTATCTCACAGAATTATTATTTGAGTACAGACACAATCCTGTAGATGCGGCAGTGCTTGGATGTACACACTATCCGTTTGTGAAGAATATGATAAAGAAGACTCTTGGGGACGGTGTACAGATCTTTGATGGCGGCGGTGGAACTGCACGGGAGATGAGACGAAGACTTAAAGAGGCAGATTTGCTTTGTGAACGTGATGGTGTTGGAAAAGTTGATTTCAGGAACAGTTGTCACGATTCAGATAAGGAAGAATTGTTCTGGAGGCTGCTAAAATCATAATGATTGAAATTGCAGATTTGAAGGTCGAATGTTAAAGTAATGAGTAAATTATAAAAAAAATATAAAATAAAAACTTTATAGTTTATATTTTTTTTATAACGAGTACATATCTGGGACATATTTCCCATATATATTATTACTTGCAAGGGAGACATCCCTTTGCATTATTCCCTTTTTATTAATAAACATTTTCATAACTAAACTCCTCGGAAATAGCTCCATTGCCTAAGTGCATTGGGGCTATTTCCCTTTTTACAGAAACCACACCTCTTCGTTGCTGGAAGAAATACATGTTGCACCAGCGTCAAGTATCTCAAATATATCCTTTTTGTCAGAGACAAGCCCGCCTGCTTCTCATATGCCATTGAATCAATTACAAACAGACGAAGAATAGTGTATAGAGATAATTCACGCGCACGTTTTATGAGTGTTGGTTTTGTGGAAATTATTCCGTCCGCGTTTGTGTACTTTTTAATGAAGTCGACAGTGATTTCTTTGGAACTAAGTCCGTTTATCAGGTCGATATGCACCATAGCTATTTTTCCAGCCTTTTTGACCTCATCAACGATATCGCTGATATTACAGATATCTCCATACAGAATAAAAATCACAGAACTGCTGCTGGTCAGGCATTTCTTCAGACCGTTGTTATCTTTGATTGCGGCGATGATAGGTGAATCATCGAGTGCGTCTTTAAATTCCTGATTCATATAATCCCCCTTGTAAATGTTTTCTACTTATGATTATAACTTATTTGCAGGAATATGGCAGAATATATTACTTGCTTTTTGGGTGAATGGAAATGAATTTGCATGGATATGAGGATTAGAGCAAATATATATGAGAATTAGGAAAATAGTCGCAGAAAACCTTGAAAGATGTAGCCTGATTTGTTATACTTTTATAAATGGTTTTTAAAGCCAAGAGAATAGGGAGGAAACAAAATGGAAAACAAATTAACCAAGAGAATCATTTGTTTTATCCTTGCATTTACAATGGTATTTACCACTATTGTGACTGGGGATTTGACAAATGTTAAAGCTGGAACAGATTACTCGCAAGATAGAAGGGTATATTTCTTTACTAATCCAGATAGTGTGTCACCTATATCATCTGTAGGTGTTGTGATGAACAGTACAATTACAGTGTATTCTAATCATAGCATAAAATGGGAAATACGGGAAGGGGGGGCAGGTGCCGAAATTGTAGGAAGTTCAAAGGGTCAATCGGTTACTATTAGTATCTCAGATAGCCTCCTACTTGATGAATTTACGGTATATGGATATTACGATGACGGACACACTGTTTTCCGATCTGCATTCACTATAAAAGCATATTATCCATTAGATTTGAAAGAGTCTGACCTTTCGATGAAAGAGCATTACACTAAGACATTTAATGTAAAGGAAGGATGTGGAGAGTATTTTACATATACGCTTTCGGATTTAAGTATTGTAGATTTTGCAAACCCTGATCGTGTTACAAATACACGTAATCAATTAGTAGAATTATCAGCTAAGAAGCAGGGAACAGCAACTCTTACAGTTATGGCTTTTTCTGATTCGAATGGTGCAAACCTGATAAGCCAGAAGACATTTACAATAACAGTAGGAGAGGCTCCGTTTTATCTGTATACAGATAGTAATTGCACAGACGAGAATATTGCAGCAGCATCTTATGATTTAAGCGGTGAAGAGGAGAAGGTCTTCTTTATTGATAGTCCATTTGCTGTAAGTGATTCTAATTTTGCATCATCAAATCCAGCAGTTGCTACAGTAACAAGAGACCGCTGGAACAACAAGAAATTCTATGTTAAAGCAGTAGGAAATGGAGCAGCAGTTATTACATTTACAAATACATACGGTCAGACTGCGGCTGTTACAATTAATGCTTATATTAAGCCAAGTTCTATAAAGTTTACACAGAATGATTATTATCTCAACCTTGGATATCAGGCACAGACTGCATATACAATTTCACCAGCCAATGCAATTGGAGATGTCACATTTGAATCTACAAATACAAATGTGTGCACAATAAGTCCTACGGGTGTAATCACTGCTACAGGTGCAGGTTCATGTGATATAAAAGTAAAGGTTGGCAATTGCACAGGTTGGGCTAAAGTACATGTAACTGCACCAAGTGTAAGTATTTCGTCATCTTCTATTTATGTTGGACAGAAAGCACAGGTAAGTTTCTCTGGCGGAGACGGTGTAAGGTGGTCATCATCAAATAGCCGTGTTGCTTCTGTAGATGCAAATGGTGTTGTTACCGGTAAGAAGAAAGGTAGTGCAATAATTATTGGTACTTCATCAGCTGGTACTCAGGCATCTGCTACTATTACAGTATCTAATCCTACACTTTCAAACACTCGTATGGAACTTTATATTAAAGGAACGGATAAGCTTAAAGTAACTGGTGGTTCAGGAAGAATTTCATGGTCTTCTTCTAACAAGAAAGTAGCTACTGTTAACAAAAATGGTAGAGTTAAAGCTGTAAAGAAGGGTACCTGCTATATTTACGCTAAGAGAAATGGTGTAAGACTTAAATGTAAAGTAATAGTTAAGAATCCTAAACTTTCAAGCAAGAAAATAGTTACATACAACAATATGGAGACATACTTATCTGTATATGGTGGAAGTGGTAAGATTACATGGAAATCATCAAACAGCAAAGTAGCATCTGTTAACAAGAGCGGTAAGATTACAGCTAAGAAGACTGGTACATGTACAATTACAGCTAAGAGAAATGGAGTCAAGCTCAAATGTAAGGTAACAGTTAAGAAAAATCAGGCTGTATTCTATAAGTCAACAAATCCATATGATTACTATGCTGTAGAGTTTGTACCTAAGAAAGTATATTATAGCGGAAACAGCATCGTAGTAGATGCAATGATGGTCAATGGACGCAGCTATAAATTAAATAAGCTGGATTATATTACAGTATATGTTAAATCATCATCAGGCTATACAACAATTGCCTCAAAGACATTCTATAACTGCAAGATGAACCTTGGAGCAAAGAGGTCAAAGAGTGTTAGGTTTAAAATCAGTGGCGCTTATGTCCAGGAGAAACATTACAATCTCACAAACGGAATTCAGTGCTATGCAAGTGGACGTGTAAGTTAAAGGTTGCAATTTGACGGATTAGATGTTATTATAATTAAACAAATATGTTTGTGATTATATTTTGACCTTGAGAGAAGAGCAAAGGCAATTAGGCGAAGCAATTCGCTTAGTTCCTTTGCTCTTTTTGTTGTACAGGAAAGTTTGATTTCATATACAATAATGTTAAGCCGGAAAGGATGAAGAATATGTATGATGTAGCAATTATAGGTGCAGGGGTGGTTGGAAGTGCCATTGCAAGGGAATTATCGAAGTACAATGTTAAAGCATGTGTGATTGAAAGAGATGATGATGTATGTACAGGTACATCTAAAGCGAACAGTGCAATTGTTCATGCTGGTTTTGATGCGACACCAGGAACGCTGAAGGCCAGGCTTAATGTACGAGGAAATGAAATGATGGATGAGCTTTCTAAAGAACTTGATTTTCCTTTTAAGAGGAATGGCTCTCTCGTTGTAAGGACGAAGGAACAGCCGGGAGCGGAACTTGAGAAGCTTCTAGAAAAAGGAAAGGCGAGTATATGCTTCTTGACAAGACAGCTGGAGCACATGTCAGCCACACTATTTTTCAGCTTCCATCGAAAAAGGGGAAAGGTGTACTTGTGACACCGACAGTACATGGCAATCTTCTTGTGGGTCCTACGGCGGATGACGTAGATGATAAGGAAGGCGTAAATACGACGGCTGATGGTTTGAATTCACTTTATGCTACAAGTGAACTCAGTGTAAAAGACATTCCTTTCAGAACAGTAATTACATCTTTTGCAGGGCTAAGAGCTCATGAGGATGGGGAGGATTTTATAATCGGTGAGGCGAAGGATGTGGATGGATTTTACAATGCCGCCGGAATAGAGTCGCCAGGTCTGTCATCGGCACCAGCTATAGGCGAGATGATTGCAGGTCTTATCGCGGATAAGCTTAACCTACGGAAGAACGAAAACTTTATAGGAATCAGAAAAGGAATTCTGAATCCGAATACACTTTCAATAGAGGAGCGAAATAAGCTTATAAAGGCAAAGCCGGAATATGGCAATATAATCTGCCGATGTGAGATGATTACAGAGGGGGAGATAATTGATGCAATTTTGAGACCGCTTGGAGCTCGTTCGCTGGATGGAATAAAGAGAAGGACGAGAGCAGGAATGGGAAGATGTCAGGCTGGATTTTGTTTGCCTAGAACGATGGAGATTTTAGAGCGCGAATTGCATATGAGC
This sequence comes from uncultured Agathobacter sp., assembly GCA_934359755.1. Lineage (GTDB taxonomy): Bacteria > Bacillota > Clostridia > Lachnospirales > Lachnospiraceae > Roseburia. The sequence goes on along the minus strand of CAKRLV010000014.1, from coordinate 20,080 downwards.
ATGTTTGATATTACGAAAAATGCTGGCGATTCAAAATTTATATTCGGTTATAACAAAGAGGTCTGGGAGGTATGATATGAATAATTATGATCTGGTAATTGTCGGCGGTGGACCTGCTGGACTGGCTGCAGCAGTATCTGCGAGAGATAATGGAATTGAGAGCATACTGATACTTGAGAGAGACCGGGAACTTGGAGGAATTCTGAACCAGTGTATTCACAATGGATTTGGTTTACATACATTCAAGGAAGAACTTACAGGACCGGAGTATGCAGCAAGATTTGAGCAGCAGGTTATGGAGCGAAAGATTGAGTATAAGATAAATACCATGGTTATGGATATTACGGTGTCTAAGACCAATGGCAATAAGATAGTCACGGCGATGAACCGCACGGATGGAATGTTTGAGATAGAGGCAAAGGCGGTTATCCTTGCGATGGGATGCAGGGAGAGAAGCAGAGGTGCTGGGGTAAAGCTTAGTACTGTTACTTCCGGACCAATCGTGAGTGATAATCTTGAGACAAATGTGGAAGGTGTGTTTGCGTGTGGAAATGTACTTCATGTACATGATCTTGTTGACTATGTATCGCAGGAGGCTATGCTTGCCGGCAAGAATGCAGCTGCTTTTATAAAGGACGGAAAGCGTGATGATGCAAAGAAGGTTGAGATTATGCCAGAAGGGGGCGTAAGGTACACTGTTCCAAGCTATATTCGTCCGACGGAAATGGAAGACAATCTGACGGTGAGATTCAGGGTTGGTGAAGTGTATCGGAATTGCTGTATAGTGACATATGCAGATGACGTTGAAATAGGCCGGAAAAAGCGTCCTGTCATGGCACCTGGTGAGATGGAGCAGGTGATATTAAATAAGGCTGAATTGAGTGAATTTGAGTCGTTAGGGCATATTACAATCAGAATAGAGGAGGCGTAGTATGGAGACAAGAAATTTGACCTGCATAGGCTGTCCTTTAGGCTGCAGTCTTGTAGTTGAGAAGGAAAAGGATACAGTTGTATCTGTTACTGGAAACACTTGTCCGCGTGGGGATGCATATGCAAGAAAAGAGGTTACGAATCCTACCAGAATCGTGACATCTACAGTGCGTATAAAAGGTGGAAAACTGGCTATGGTATCCTGCAAGACAAAAGAGGATATTTCTAAAGATAAAATATTTGAGGTGATTAATGAATTAAAGTCTGTGGAAGTAAATGCACCCGTAAGAATCGGTGATGTGCTTGTTAAGAATGCAGCAGATACAGGAGTGGATATAGTTGCCACAAAAAATGTAGAGAAAGTGTAGAAAATCAGCTCCCCGTGAATAATATACTTTGTGTTTCGTAACTGTGAAGATACAAAACAGCTGGTTAAATTTATTATTCATATGGGGAGCTGAAAGTTATAATACTGTGTATTATTGCTTAGTGCTGGCTTCGCGGCAAATATCCATAAGGACACAATTGTCGCAGTGAGGCTTTGTCCTGGCTGTACACACAGCACGCCCATGATCGACAAATCTATGACACAGATTATTGCTCTCTTCAGGCGGGATGATTTGCCACAGAGCCATTTCGACTTTTCTTGGATCTTTTATGTCATCGACCAGACCAATCCTGTTTGAAAGGCGGATGCAGTGCGTATCTGTAACTATGGCAGGCTGTCCGAAGACATCACCCATAATAAGATTAGCGCTTTTTCGTCCTACACCTGGCAGCTTTAGCAGGTCATCCATATTTTCAGGTACCTTGCAATCGAAATCATCACGAAGCATCTGCATGCAGGCACTGATATCTTTTGCCTTGCTTTTACCAAGACCACACGGTCGGACTATCTGCTCAATATCGGATACATCAGCGTCAGCAAGTGCACGTATGTCAGGAAAACGTGCGAATAATTGTGGAACTATCATATTAACGCGTGCATCGGTGCACTGTGCAGCAAGCCTGACACTTACAAGAAGCTTCCAGGCATCGTCATAATCAAGTGTACAGGTGGTTCTTGGATATTCAGTTTTAAGTCGTTTGATTACCTCTAGGGCTAGTTCTTTTCTGGTCATAATCTTAGTCGACAAATTTACAAATTTTCTCTAATTCTTTACGTGGTGGTGTAGCAGGATCACTTTCTCTGACTCCGACAGATATAACAGCGACAACTTCCTCTTCATCAGGAACAGATAAAATCTTTCTGATTGCATCGCTATCACGGATTCCCATGATAAGTGTATCGTACCCGAGTTCGCGTGCCTTTAAAATAAGCTGTGCATTTTGAAGACCGAGGTCATATGCACCCCATTCATTTCCAAGTTCATTGTCAGGACTTCCGTCACGGCTGAATCCAGAACGGTTCTTGACAAAAGTTGTGATAATAAGGGCAACAGCATTTGTGCATTTACTCTGGTTCATTTCAGGAAGAGTACCGGCAACAAATTGTGCCATTTTGTCTTCGGAAGTGATGACATAATATCTTCCGGTTTGTGAGTTTTTCCATGTAGGTGCTGCCTGAGCACAGCGGATCATCTCTTCGATATCTGATTTGGTGATAGTACAGTCTTCTTTGTAAGCTCTGACGCTTCTACGCAAGTTAATTAATTTTGAAAATTCCATAGTGTCCCTCCATTTTATTTTTTAGCTGTAGTGTAACTACCCGTAGCATGGCTACCAGTAAAGTCACACTTTATATTTATAAGCCAAGTATAACATAATAGGTTTGGCAAGACAAACCTTGTATGTGATAAAATGCGTCAGAATGTATTGTAATAAAATATGTCAGAGTGTACTGCGATAAAATATGTCAGAATGTATTGCAATAAAATATGTCAGAATGTATTGCAATAAAATATGTCAGAGTGTACTGAAATAAAACATACTGTAATATGTGATGTTTTGGGTTTGTGTTTAGTGACGAAAAAATATATAATACAAGTCAGATATTAAAAAGCAGAGAGGTTGATATGCCTAAATCAGCAAAACAGAAACAAAAGATACTATATCTGCTGGATTATCTTAGAATGAATTCAGATGAAAACCATCCGGTATCGACAGCACAGATAATACAGCATCTTGCAGACAACGGAATAACAGTCGAGCGCAAAACTATATATGCAGACATAGATACGCTCATAGAATATGGTTATGACATAATTCGTGTAGCTGGCAAAAATGGTGGCTATTTTCTTGGGGAGCGGGATTTTGAATTGACAGAAGTTAAGCTTTTAGTGGATCTGGTGCAATCATCTAAATTTATTACCACCAAGAAATCCCGTGAGCTTATCGCAAAGCTTGAGAAGAAGGTAAGCAGATTTGATGCGCGTACGCTTCACAGACAGGTTGTGGTGGCGGACAGAAATAAGACAAATAATGAGAACATTTATTATATTGTTGATGTCATCTATGAGGCAATTGCAAAGGATGTCAAGGTGAGATATCACTATTTTGAGTGGGATATAAATAAAGACAGGCATTTGAGAAAAAATGGTGATTTCTATGAAGTAAGCCCATGGCTTCTTATGTGGGAGGATGAGAATTATTATCTGATGGCATATGACGATGAGGCAGGGATACTAAAGCATTATCGAGTGGACAAGATGCTGAATATTGAACTTACAGATATGCCGAGGACTGGTAATGAGGCTTTTGAAAAAGTGGATATTGCGTCATTTTCAAAGAAGACATTTGGAATGTTTGCGGGAATGGAGCGCACGATACATCTGATTGCGGATAATGGAATGACAGGTGTACTTGTGGATAGGTTCGGTCAGAGTGTTCCAATCAGAAAGTATGATGATGGGCATGTTATGGCAAGAGTAAGCGTTGCAGTGAGTCCACAGTTTTATGGATGGGTATCTGGATTTTCGGGAAGAATTATGATTAGCGGACCAGATGATGTGCGTGAAAGTTATAAGGAATATGTCAAGGATTTACTTGAGAAAATATAGATAATTTGTTAATATCTATTGTGATTATGGCTTTTGATGTAAATATGTAATAATATAAAAGAGGTTTGATATGGAATTTTGGGATATTTATGATGCAAATAAGCAGAAAACCGGACGCACTATGAAGAGAAATGACTGGATACTTAAGGATGGTGAGTACCACTTGTCAGTACTTGGGGTAATCCACAGACCAGATGGCAGATTTCTGATTACACAGCGTGTCATGACAAAGGCATGGGCGCCAGGCTGGTGGGAAGTATCAGGCGGTGCAGCTATGGCAGGAGAGGAATCATTTGAAGCAGTCTGCCGTGAGGTAAAAGAGGAAGTCGGTCTTGATGTATCAAAGTGTGACGGAGGTCTTGCATATACATACCATAGAGAGAATCCGGGACAGGGGGATAACTATTTCGTGGATGTATACAGATTTGAACTGGATTTTGATGAGAGTGATGTGAAGATACAGGAAGAGGAAGCACTCGGATTTAAGATTGCAACACTTGATGAGATAAAAGAACTTGCGCACCAGGGCATTTTCCTTCATTATGACAGTATTAAGCAAGTATTTGAGGACTAGGAGGCGGACATGAATTTACCAAAAGATCCTGTGATGATGCTTAGTGTAGTAAATACACAGTTGAGAGATAATTATTCAAATTTAGATGAGCTTGCGAAGGCATATATGACTTCTAAGGAGTACATACAGGAAGCTCTTTCAAAGATTAATTATACTTATGACGAGACTCAGAACCAGTTCAAATAGTATTTAATATGCTGGAATCTGATTGAATTTTTAAGGAGAGTTTATGGCAGAGAACATAGTAGATAAAGAGGTATTTGATACTTTTTTCAGAGAAAGCTATTGTGAAGTAGACTATAAGAGTGTACGCAATGATTTTGAGGAAGTATTAGGTGGCGGACTTGACTGGCTTTTTGCAGACGATACTGACTTTGGCAAGATTACAGAGAAGAATTTTATCATATATCTTAGAAGCGCGGCTTACGGTGAGTTTGAGGCGATTGTAGAAGAGAATTTTGATATGATTAATCCAGAGATTGCTGATGCGGTGATGGATGTTAGTGTCACAGCTGAAAATGAGGATGAGATTACATCCGCATATTGGGACAAATGCAAGGAACTGCTTAATCAATTTCTGAAAGAACTTTACAATACAAAGATTGCTAAGATGATAGAGGTGCAGAATGGAAGCATGTTGTGATTTTTGTGCATACAATGAATATGATGAGGACGATGAAGCATATTACTGTTCGGTGAACATGGATGAGGATGATATGGCGCGCTTTGTACAGAGTGGCTATCGTGAGTGTCCGTTTTATCGCTCCGGCGACGAATATAAAGTAGTACGGCATCAGATGTAATAAAAACCCATAGACTATTAATTCAAAATAGTCTATGGGTTATTTCATGTCTGATTGATAATGTCCTACTTTTGAATTTTGTTTGCCGCAGCAATAAATCCATGGAACAATGGATGAGGTCTGTTAGGACGAGACTTAAACTCAGGATGTGCCTGGGTAGCAATAAACCATGGATGATCAGGAAGCTCAATCATCTCAACAATTCTTCCATCAGGAGAAGTACCGCATAACTTAAGTCCCTTTGAAACAAGAAGATCACGGTATTCATTATTAACTTCATATCTGTGGCGGTGACGCTCTGAAATCTCCTTTGTCTTGTACTCAGCAAAAGCTTTTGATGTTTCATCAAGAACACATGGATAAGCACCAAGTCTGAGTGTGCCACCCAGGTCCTCTGTATCAGTATGATCTGGAAGCAAGGCAATTACAGGATGTGCAGTATTTGGGTCAAGCTCGATACTGTGAGCATCGTTAAGCCCTGCTACATGTCTTGCAAATTCAATAATAGCTACCTGCATTCCAAGGCAGAGTCCGAGGTAAGGAATATTATGAGTTCTTGCATATTTAGCAGCACTTATCATTCCTTCGACGCCTCTGTCACCGAAACCACCAGGAACGATAATTCCCTGCATTTCGCCTAATATTTCCTCAGCATTGTCATCATTTAATTTTTCAGAATCAATCCAATGAATATCTACTGTTGTATGTTCTGGAATACCACCATGTTTTAATGCCTCTACAACTGAAATATATGCATCGTGGAGCGCTGTATATTTTCCGACAAGTGCAATTTTAACATTTTTTACAGGATGGCGGAGATCTTCAACCATCTGTTTCCAATCTGTAAGGTCTGCTTCCGGGCAATCAATATTAAGGCATTCGCAAGCTACTTTTGCAAGGTTCTCTGCTTCCATGGCAAGAGGAGCTTCGTATAAGTACTCAACATCGAGATTTTGCAGTACGTGGGAAGTTGGAACATTACAAAAAAGTGCAATTTTGTCACGGATACCCTGGTCTACTTCATGTTCGCTTCTACATACAATTATGTCTGGCTGGATACCCATTCCCTGTAATTCTTTTACACTCTGTTGTGTTGGTTTTGTCTTTAGTTCGCCAGAAGCCTTAAGATATGGGATAAGTGTTACATGACAGAGGATTGCGTTTTCATGTCCGACTTCCTGCTGGAACTGTCTGATTGCCTCGAGGAAAGGCTGGCTTTCGATATCACCAACTGTTCCACCTACTTCAATGATTGCTATATGCATGTCATTTGAGGTGTAATTGCGGTAAAAACGGCTCTTGATTTCATTTGTAATATGTGGAATTACCTGTACGGTGCCTCCGCCGTAATCGCCACGTCGCTCCTGCTGGAGAACTGACCAGTAAACTTTACCAGTAGTTACATTTGAATTTTTGGTAAGACTTTCGTCTATAAAACGCTCATAGTGTCCGAGGTCAAGGTCGGTCTCTGCACCATCATCAGTTACGAATACTTCTCCATGCTGGATTGGATTCATAGTACCCGGATCGATATTGATATAGGGATCAAATTTCTGCATTGTGACGTTGTATCCTCTTGCCTTTAATAATCTTCCAAGAGATGCAGCAGTGATTCCCTTTCCCAAACCAGATACAACTCCACCGGTTACAAATACATACTTAACGTCCATGATAATCCTCCTGATTAATATAAAATTTATTGTAAAAGTGGTAACTGTTCAGTACTGTGAAGCTACTGGACAGTTGTTAAAAATTGCCAGAAAAAAAGGGTAAAGAACCCCATAGGGGGCGCCTTTGCCCTAAAATAGTTTAAATATTTATTTATGATACAATGCCTGATTCTGATATGTTGGCTCACAAGTGAGGTTTATTCCGAGTCTGCGGAAGACGTTAATGTCTACGTGAGACAGAATAACACTTGAATGAACATCCAGTCCTTTGAGATTCTGTAGCTGTGCTACAGCTTTCTTGGCATCTTCATTGGTTGAAGCACTGATTGAGAGTGCTATCAGAACTTCGTCAGTGTGAAGACGAGGGTTCTTATTGCCTAAGTGGTTAATTTTCAAATCCTGTATTGGCTCGATTGTCTCGGGAGAGATAAGTTTTATATTATCGTCTATTCCGGCGAGAGCTTTAAGAGCATTTAAAAGCATTGCCGAAGATGCTCCCAGAAGAGCACTTGTCTTACCAGTGATGACACGTCCGTCTGCAAGTTCAATTGCGGCAGCAGGATCGCCCTCTGTCTCAGCCTTGATATTAGCGGCTGCTACAACTGGTCTGTCTGCGATAGTGACACCAGCCTGCTTCATTAGAAGTTCAAGCTTAAGAATCTGCTCGTCATCGGCTGCTCCCTGTCTCTTTAAGCAAAGAGCCTGGAAGTATCTGCGGATGATTTCCTGTTTGGCGGCTGCCCTTGTTACTTCGTCATCTATTATACCATATCCGGCCATATTTACACCCATATCTGTAGGTGATTTGTAAGGACACTCACCCATAATCTTTTCAAACATAGCGCTTACAACTGGGAAAATTTCTACGTCTCTATTGTAGTTGATAGTTGTCTCGCCATATGCTTCAAGATGGAATGGGTCAATCATGTTCACATCATTAAGGTCTGCTGTGGCAGCCTCATATGCGAGATTGACTGGATGATTGAGTGGAATGTTCCATATTGGGAATGTCTCATACTTGGCATATCCTGCCTTGATGCCGCGCTTGTATTCATGATAAAGCTGCGAGAGACATGTTGCCATTTTTCCACTTCCAGGTCCAGGGGCTGTGATTACGACAAGCGATCTCGATGTCTCGATATAGTCGTTCTTGCCATATCCATCATCACTTACGATAAATGGAATGTTTGATGGATATCCTGGGATAGAATAGTGTCTGTATACCTTAAGACCGAGAGCTTCAAGGCGCTTCTGATATGCGACTGCACTAGGCTGTCCTGCGAAACGTGTCATACATACACTTCCTACATATAATCCGTAGCTTCTGAATGCATCTATGAGTCTGAGTACATCTACATCATAAGTGATTCCAAGATCAGAACGGACTTTGTTCTTCTCTATATCAGAAGCGTTGATTACTACAACTATTTCTGCTTCATCTTTAAGCTGTGTGAGCATGTTTATCTTGCTGTCTGGCTTAAATCCAGGTAATACTCTTGAAGCATGATAGTCGTCAAATAATTTACCACCGAATTCAAGATAGAGCTTACCGCCGAAATTGGCGATACGCTCTTTAATTCTTTCGGATTGCATTTTCAAATATTTGTCATTATCAAATCCAATTTTCTGCATTGTATTTACCTTTCCGAGAATATTAAATAAAAAAAATACACTCCTCATCATACAAAAATTTTTCACTAAAATCAATATTGAAATTAAAACAATTTAATTTTTTGTTTATAATTATAAGGAAAAATTAACTAAGTACTGGTTGATTTTGAATACCCTTTTACATATAATAAGGTTATTAATCTGAGTAGTACGCTCAGTATTTGGAGGAACTAATGGATAATCAAGCACCAAATCAATACAATAATAGCCCTGGAAATGGTAATCCGGGAAACAATGGCAGCAATGGTGGGAACAATAACGGTAATAATGGGGATAAGAACAATCACAATGGACAGATGATAATGGGATTTATTCTTGTTACTCTCGTAGCATTGTTTATAGTATCACTTCTTACGAACCAGTTTTCTAATATGAGTTCTAAAGAGACTACGTATACTGAATTTCTGGAGCAGCTAGATGCGAAGAACATCAAGACAATAGAATTTGGTACATATGAGATTGATTATACTCTTGTGAAGGACAAATCATCATATGGAATTACTTATTATACAGGAAAAGTTACAGACCCTGACCTTATCAATGAGATTAAGAAGGCAAAGACAAGCGAAGGCAAGCCTATAGAAATTTCGGCTACTGTTCCTGACAATACATCAGCTTGGCTGCTTAATATATTAAGCTTTATCATACCACTCGTTATTCTGTGGATTTTACTCGGTTTCCTTGCAAAGAAAATGGGCGGAAGCATGGGAATGGGAGTTGGAAAATCAACTGCCAAGGTTTATGTTGAGAAGTCAACAGGTGTTACATTCAAGGATGTAGCGGGACAGGATGAAGCCAAAGAATCACTTGAAGAAGTGGTTGACTTTCTGCATAATCCGGATAAGTACCGTGAGATAGGTGCAAAGCTTCCTAAGGGAGCACTTCTTGTAGGACCTCCTGGAACCGGTAAGACACTTCTTGCCAAAGCAGTAGCTGGAGAAGCAGGAGTGCCATTCTTTTCACTTGCAGGTTCTGATTTCGTAGAGATGTTCGTAGGTGTAGGTGCATCGCGAGTGAGGGATTTATTTAAGGAAGCACAGAAGATGGCACCTTGTATCATATTTATAGATGAGATTGATGCAATCGGAAAGAGCCGTGATTCTAAATATGGCGGTGGCAATGACGAGAGAGAACAGACATTAAATCAGCTGCTTGCAGAGATGGATGGATTTGATACATCAAAGGGACTTCTTATTCTTGCAGCGACTAACAGACCTGAAGTACTTGATAAGGCACTTCTTCGTCCAGGACGTTTTGATAGAAGAATTATTGTCGATAAGCCGGATTTGAAGGGGCGTCTTGAGACACTTAAGGTACATTCTAAGGATGTAATGATGGATGAGACAGTAGACCTTGATGCAATTGCCCTTGCGACAGCAGGACTTGTGGGTTCAGATCTTGCCAATATGATTAATGAGGCTGCTATTATTGCAGTAAAGAGCGGCAGAAAGTTTGTAAATCAAAAAGATTTATTTGATGCATTTGAACTTGTGGCAGTAGGTGGTAAAGAGAAGAAAGATCGTGTTATGAGCGATAAGGAAAGACGAATAGTTTCTTACCATGAAGTTGGTCATGCACTTGTGTCTGCACTACAGAAGAACTCTGAGCCAGTGCAGAAGATTACCATCGTCCCACGTACTATGGGAGCTTTAGGATATACACTCCAGACGCCAGAAGAGGAGAAGTACTTAGAAACTAAGGATGAACTTTTAGCTAAAATTACTACTTATATGGGTGGACGTGCAGCTGAGATGGTTGTTTTTGAGTCAGCTACAAGTGGTGCAGCTAATGATATCGAGAATGCTACTAAGATAGCAAGAGCTATGGTTACTATGTATGGTATGTCAGATAAATTCGGAATGATGTGTCTGGCTACTGTCGAGAATCAGTATTTAAGTGGTGGCGCAGGTCTTATCTGTGGTGAGGATACTTCATCAGAGATTGATACACAGGTACTTGATATTATCAATGCATGTTACAGTGAAGCAGCTTCAATGCTTACTGAGAACAGAGAAGTGCTTGATGCAATTTCGCAGTATCTATATGAGAAGGAGACTATTACTGGTAAGGAATTCATGAAGATGTTCAGAGAGATGAAAGGAATTCCAGAGCCAGAGGATGAGAATGCACCAAAGAATGATCTTATGCCAGATACTAATAGTATCTTTGAGGAATAATAATGGCAGGCAATTTCAATATAAAAGATGAACTTAAAAAACTCCCGGATCAACCGGGAGTTTATATTATGCGCGATATTTCAGATACAATTATATATATAGGCAAGGCGAAGAGTCTCACAAAGCGCGTGCATCAGTATTTCAGACCGAGTCATGATGAGGGAATTAAGAAAAAGCAGATGGTTGAGCATATAGACCATTTTGAATATATTATTACAGATTCCGAACTGGAAGCACTTGTTCTGGAATGTAATCTGATAAAGGAACATACGCCTAAATATAACACGATGCTTCGTGATGACAAGACATATCCGTATATAAGGGTGACTGTTGGGGAAGACTATCCCAGAGTACTTTTTTCAAGAGAGATGAAAAAGGATAAGTCGAGATATTTTGGACCATACACATCAGCCGCCGCTGTAAAAAGTACGATAGATCTGATAAATAAAATATACAAAATCCGTACATGTAATAGAAAGCTGCCGCGTGATATAGGACTTGACAGACCATGCCTTAACTACCATATCCATCAGTGCAGCGGACCATGTCAGGGATATGTAAGCAAAGAGGAATATAAAAAACAGATAGATGGTGTACTTGAATTTTTAAATGGCAACTATAAGCCTGTTATGAAGGACTTACAGACGAAGATGGAACAGGCGTCAGAGGCTATGGAATTTGAAAAAGCGATAGAGTACAGAGATTTGCTTGAAGATGTAAAGCAGATTGCACAGAAGCAGAAGATTACGCACACAGATGGCGAAGATAAGGACATCATCGCACTTGCAAATGATGATACAGATGCGGTTGTACAGGTTTTCTTTGTAAGAAATGGAAAGCTGATTGGACGAGATCATTTTCATGTAAGAGTTGGAACAGATGAGGCTATGGGGAATGTCCTTAGTACCTTTATCAAGCAGTTTTATTCAGGAACGCCATTCATTCCAAAGGAGATTATGCTGCAGACCTCTATAGATGAGATTGAGGTGTTAGAAGAATGGCTGTCTGGAAAAAAAGGAAGAAAAGTCTCAATCAAAGTGCCGCAAAGAGGAATGAAGGAGAAGCTTGTTGAACTCGCAGAGAAGAATGCAAAGCTTGTTCTGGCGCAGGATAAGGAACGGATAAAGAGAGAAGAAGGAAGAACAATCGGTGCTGTTAAGGAGATAGAGGGACTTCTTGGAATCAGAAACCTGAATCGAATGGAAGCGTTTGATATATCTAATATAAATGGTTTTGAGACAGTCGGTTCAATGATAGTATATGAAAAGGGAAAACCTAAGCGCAGCGACTACAGGAAGTTCAAGCTAAGAACAGTATCAGGCCCGGATGATTATGGTTCAATGTATGAAGTGTTGACCAGAAGGTTTACACATGGAATGCAGGAAATGGAAGAGATACAGGACAGGAATCTTCCAGACGAAGTTGGAAGTTTTAACCGCTTTCCTGACATTATCATGATGGATGGTGGAAAAGGTCAGGTAAACGTCTGCCAACAGGTGCTTTCTGAGCTGGGACTGGATATTCCTGTATGTGGCATGGTAAAAGATGATTTTCACAGGACAAGAGGTCTGTATTTTAACAACGAGGAAATACCGATAGACCGGCATGGTGAAGGCTTTAAACTCATAACAAGAATACAGGATGAGGCACATAGATTTGCGATAGAATATCATAGGTCACTTCGTTCTAAGACTCAGGTTAAATCAGTGCTTGATGATATTGAAGGCATTGGACCGACAAGAAGAAAAGCACTCATGAGACGATATCAGTCGCTTGAGAATATAAAGAATGCATCGGCTGAGGATTTAGCTATGACGGAATCAATGAATCAGCAGTCGGCAGAAGCAGTTTATGCTTTTTTTCACAAGGAAAACATGGTATAATCATGAGTTGAAAGAGATGAGATTATATAATTATATTGGAGGGCGTACCAATGGATAAAGATAAAATGTCAGTTAGTGTTGCGAAGATTGTAGATCTTTTGGACCTTAAGAGTTTTAATGATATAAATTTGAAGAGTCGTAAGATTTCATGCAGTGATGTAAACAGGCCGGCGTTACAGTTGACCGGATATTTTAATCACTTTGAACAGTCGAGGGTTCAGATAATTGGTAATGTTGAGTATGCATATACACAGGGACTTTCAGAGGAAAAGCGAAGAGAGAATTATGACAAATTCTTAAGTTTTGATATACCATGTGTTATCTTTTGCAGGAATCTTCTTCCAGATCAGGCGTTTCTTGAAGCAGCGGAGGCACATGGTGTTCCACTGCTTGGAACGGGACGTTCTACATCTGAATTTACAGCAGAGTTGATTTATGCATTAGGCGAGCAGCTTGCACCTTGCATTACAGTACACGGAGTACTTGTAGACGTATATGGTGAGGGACTTATGATTACAGGTGACAGTGGAATTGGTAAGAGTGAGGCAGCGCTCGAGCTTATCAGAAGAGGACATCGTCTGGTAACTGATGATGTAGTTGAAATCCGCAAGATTAACGAGCATACACTTATGGGAACATCACCAGATATTACACGTCATTTTATCGAGCTTAGGGGCATTGGTATTATTGATGTAAAGACACTTTATGGTGTTGAGTGTGTTAAAGAAAAACAGCAGATTGATCTGGTTATTAAGCTTGAAGACTGGAAGAAAGAAGCAGATTATGACAGACTTGGACTGGAAGAGGAATATACAGAGTATTTAGGCAACAAGGTAGTATGCCATTCACTGCCTATCCGTCCAGGACGTAACCTTGCAGTTATCTGCGAGACAGCCGCAGTTAACCATAGACAAAAGAAAATGGGCTACAATGCAGCCCAGGAGCTGTACCGAAGAGTACAGGCAAATTTAGCAAAGAGTAATTCGGAGGATTAACATGAAAGAAAACAGCGCATGGACAAAATACCCAGAAGGACAAAAAAGAGACGAGGTATTTAATTTTGCAGAGGGATATCGTAAGTTTATCTCTGATTGCAAGACCGAGCGTGAATGCACCAGTTTTATCTACGCAGACGCAAAAGCAAATGGCTTTTTGGATATGGATGAGCTTATTGCATCCAACAAAAGTTTGAAAGCTGGAGACAGAATCGTTGCAAATAATTATGGAAAAGGACTTGCTCTTTTTATCGTAGGACAAAAGGATATTGAGCAGGGAATGAACATTTTAGGTGCTCATATTGATTCACCACGTATGGATTTAAAACAGGTTCCACTGTACGAAGATGGTGCTGCCAAGACTAATTTCGCAATGCTTGATACACATTACTATGGCGGAATTAAGAAGTACCAGTGGGTGACACTTCCACTTGCACTTCACGGTGTGATCTGCAAGAAGGATGGAACTAAAGTAGAAATCAATCTTGGCGATAAGCCAGGTGATCCTGTTGTAGGTGTGAGTGATCTTCTTATCCATCTTTCAGCAGACCAGATGGACAAAAAGGGAGCAAAGGTAATCGAGGGCGAGAATCTTGATATTCTTATAGGCTCAATTCCTATGGATAGCGAAGATGATGATGTCAAGGAGAAAGTTAAGGCTAATATCCTTACTATCCTTGAAAAAGAATATGGAATAGATGAAGATGATTTCTATTCAGCAGAAATCGAGGTGGTTCCGGCTGGAGAGGCAAGAGATTATGGACTTGACAGAAGTATGATAATGGGATATGGACATGATGACAGAGTATGTGCTTATCCATCTTATAAGGCAATGCTTGAGATTGATGTGCCAGAGTATACAAGTGTCTGTCTTCTTGTTGACAAAGAGGAAATCGGAAGCGTCGGTGCAACAGGTATGCAGTCACGTTTCTTTGAGAATTGTGTTGCAGAAGTGATGAACATGACTGGTAAATACAGTGAACTTGCAGTAAGACGTGCGCTTAAGAATTCCAAAGTACTTTCTTCTGATGTATCTGCAGCTATGGATCCTAATTACCCATCAGTTATGGAATCAAAGAATTCTGCATATTTTGGAAAGGGTCTTGTATTTAATAAATATACAGGTTCCCGTGGTAAGAGTGGTTCTAATGACGCTAATGCAGAGTATGTAGCAAAGCTGCGCAGAATTATGGACGGAAGTGATGTATCATGGCAGACAGCAGAACTTGGCAAAGTTGACCAGGGCGGTGGTGGAACAATTGCGTATATTCTTGCTAATTACGACATGAACGTAATAGACAGCGGAGTCCCAGTACTTAATATGCATGCACCATGGGAGATTATCAGCAAGGTTGATTTGTATGAAGCATTAAGAGGCTATATAGCATTTTTGAAGGAAGCATAATATGAATTTTTATGAAAAAGTATTAGAAGCGTTACCAGAGATGAAAATTCTATCTGACGAACCAATGAGCAGACATACAACATTTAAAATAGGGGGAGTGGCGGATTTTTTTGCCACCCCTTCTTTAACTCAATTACCAGTTGTTTTAGATATTGCGAAGGAATGTAATATTCCTGTAACTGTTATTGGCAACGGAAGCAATCTTCTGGTCGGTGATAAGGGAATAAGAGGTCTTGTTGTAGAGATAGGGAGAGCAGCAGAAAGTATAGAGATAGAGAAAAATACGATGACTGCAGGTGCAGGAACTATGCTCTCAAAAGCAGCCAATGCAGCTGCAGATGCAGGTCTAAGCGGTATGGAATTTGCATCCGGGATACCAG
Organism: uncultured Agathobacter sp.; assembly: GCA_934359755.1. Taxonomy (GTDB): domain Bacteria; phylum Bacillota; class Clostridia; order Lachnospirales; family Lachnospiraceae; genus Roseburia. The sequence goes on along the minus strand of CAKRLV010000014.1, from coordinate 4,593 downwards.
GAAGCGTAGGCGGAGCTGTTGTTATGAATGCTGGGGCTTATGGCGGCGAAATAAAAGATATAATAATATCTGCGGATGTTGTGACGGCATCTGGAGACGTTAAGACTCTAACCAGAGATGAACTTGATTTGTCATACAGGCACAGCTGTATACCAGAGAATGGATATATTGTTGTAAAAGCTGTTTTTGAACTTTCTCCAGGCAGGTCAGAAGAGATAAGGAACGCTATGGCTGAACTTCGCGATAAGAGAATAGAGAAACAGCCGCTTGAGTATCCGAGTGCAGGAAGCACGTTCAAGCGTCCTGAGGGATATTTTGCAGGAAAGCTTATACAGGATGCAGGACTTAGAGGTTATACTGTAGGTGGTGCATGTGTATCAGAGAAGCATTGCGGCTTTGTGGTGAACAAGGGCGGTGCGACAGCAGCTGATGTGTTACAGCTTATAGAAGATGTTAAATCAAAAGTATTCAAGCTATCAGGAGTAGAACTTGAGCCTGAGGTAAAGATGATAGGAGAATTCTAATTTGAAGTTTGTGATTGTAACGGGAATGTCCGGTGCAGGTAGAAGTACAGCGATGAAGATGATGGAGGATATGGGATTTTATTGTATTGATAATCTGCCGATTCCATTGTTGGATAAACTTGCAGACCTTACGACCTGTTTAGATAAAGAAATTGAAAAAGTCGCAGTTGGGATTGACGTGCGAAGCGGAGATGGATTTGATAATATCGATAGTACGCTTGAATTGTTAGAGAAGAAGAATTTTGATTATGAGATTCTTTTTCTTGATGCTGAGGATGAGGTACTTATTAAGAGATATAAGGAGACCAGGCGTAATCATCCGCTCGCTAAAGAACAGAGGATAAATACAGGTATTGTTCTTGAACGTAAAAAGGTAGAATCAATCAAGAAGAAGGCAGATTACATAATAGATACAAGCCAGCTTCTCACTAGAGAGCTTAAGATTGAACTCGAGAAGATATTTATAGACAATCAGAACTATAAGAACCTTTTTGTTACTATTTTGTCGTTTGGTTTCAAATATGGAATTCCATCGGATTCGGATATAGTAATGGATGTGAGATTTCTACCAAATCCGTATTATGTTGAAGGACTTCGGGCGAAGACTGGTAATGATAAAGAAATTCAGGATTATGTCATGCAGTTTGATGAAGCAAAGCAGTTTATCGAGAAACTTGATGATATGATAGAGTTTCTCATTCCTAATTATATATCAGAAGGAAAGAACCAGCTTGTTATTTCTATTGGATGTACAGGAGGAAAGCACAGATCGGTGACATTGGCGAATGAACTCTACAAGCGGCTTCAGGGCAAAGGTGAATTCGGTCTGAAAATCAATCACAGGGATATAGAAAAGGATGCATTAAGAGGAAAATAATATGTCATTTTCGAGTGATATCAAAGAAGAATTAGGCAGGCAGTATAGCAAAAGCAGGCATTGTCAGATGGCGGAACTTGCGGGAATGATAGAACTGGAGGGACAGATTGATCCAGCTTCTGGTACTCTGTTTTTCAGGGCTGAGAATCCGATTCTGATTGAAAAGTATGCAATACTTATGAGACGAGTGTTTGATTTGGATATTTCAAAGTCAATAAGCGTGGAAGATACCAGGCATATAATGGAGACTTTTAAGTGGACAGAACTTGAAGGGGCTACTACGAACAATCTTATGTTACAGAATACATGCTGCAAGAGGGCTTTTATACGAGGTGTTTTTCTTGCTGCCGGTTCTATGAGTGATCCTAACAAATCGTATCATTTTGAGATAGTCTGCCATACTATTGAGCAGGCAAAACAGGTGCAGGAAGTCATGAGAAGCTTTGACACCGATGCCAAGGTAGTCGAGAGGAAAGGGCATCAGGTAGTGTATCTGAAGGAAGGCTCCCAGATTGTTGATATGCTTAATGTGATGGAAGCCTATGTGGCACTTATGAATCTTGAGAATGTGAGAATCCTGAAAGAAGTCCGCAATTCCATAAATCGAAAAGTAAACTGTGAGACTGCCAACATAAACAAGACTGTGAATGCGGCGGTAAAGCAGGTAGAAGATATTGAGTTTTTAAGAGATTGTGTGGGACTTGATAATTTACCAGAGAATTTAAGAGAGATGGCTTTTCTTAGATTGGAATATCCAGAGGCGACGCTTAAGGAACTTGGAGGATATTTAGATCCTCCTGTTGGCAAATCGGGGGTAAATCATCGATTAAGAAAGCTGTCAGCTATGGCAGAAGATTTGAGGTAGGTGTATATTATGAGCAAAAAATTACTGTTTATTTTTAATCCTAGATCAGGCAAGGGACTAATCAAAAATAGTCTGGTTGATATCGTTGATATCATGGTAAAAGCAGGATATGAGGTTACAATTTATACAACACAATCTCAGGGAGATGCTATAACCAAGATAGAGACAGAAGCAAAGAATTTTGACAGAATTATATGCAGTGGTGGTGATGGTACTCTTGATGAGGTAGTCACTGGACTAAACAGAAGTGGTGAGAATATACCGATTGGCTATATTCCAGCGGGTAGTACCAACGATTTCGCTAATTCACTAAAGATTCCCAAGGATATGGTAAAAGCTGCAGAGATAGCTGTGGGAGATAATTTGTTTCCGTGTGATGTCGGTGAATTTAATGGAGATACATTTGTCTATGTTGCAGCATTTGGTCTTTTTACAGCTGTCTCATATAAGACGGACCAGCATCTTAAGAATATTTTAGGGCATGCGGCTTACATCCTTGAAGGTGCAAAGCAGCTTGGTGACATTCCAAGCGTGCCGATGCAGGTCGAATATGATGGCGGAATGTTCAATGCTAATTATATTTTCGGAATGATAACTAATTCGCATTCTGTAGGTGGATTTAAGGGGATGACAGGTGATGATGTCATGCTTGATGATGGTGAATTCGAGGTTACACTTATCAGAACACCTAAGAATCCGATTGAGCTTAACGAGATTCTTGCAAGCCTTACCAACTTTATCGATGACACAGACATGATAGATTCATTCAAGACAAGCAGACTTAAGATTACATCTAAGGACAAAATTGCATGGACACTTGATGGCGAATATGGTGGAGACCACGATGAGGTACTTATCGAGAATTTAAAGCAGCATGTTGAAATAGTAGTGTAGAGTATGAGAACTGGTATATTGTACCATGTGGCAAAACAGAATAAATTGGTGATAAGTAATATGTATATTATGTAACAGTCTGATAAGATTGTTATATTTTTAACTTTATTTTTTAAACAAAATGTAATATAATCAAGTTAACTTATGGCGGTAAGCCAGAGAACAGGAGGAAAAACAATGTTAGTATCTGCAACAGAAATGCTTAAGAAAGCAAAAGAAGGTCACTATGCAGTAGGACAGTTCAACATCAACAACTTAGAGTGGACAAAATCAGTTCTTTTAACAGCACAGGAATTAAACAGCCCGGTTATTTTAGGTGTATCTGAGGGTGCTGGAAAGTACATGACAGGATTCAAGACAGTAGCAGCTATGGTTAAGGCTATGGATGAGGAACTTGGAATCACTGTTCCTGTAGCACTTCACTTAGATCATGGAACATACGAAGGATGCTACAAATGTATCAAAGCTGGATTTACATCTATCATGTTTGATGGTTCACATTATCCAATCGATGAGAACGTTGCTAAGACAAAAGAGTTAGTAGCAGTTGCTCATGGTATGGGAATGTCAATCGAAGCTGAAGTTGGATCAATCGGTGGAGAAGAAGACGGAGTAATCGGAGCTGGTGAGTGCGCAGATCCAGCAGAGTGTAAGATGGTAGCTGATCTTGGCGTAGACATGCTTGCAGCTGGTATCGGAAACATCCACGGAAAATACCCAGAGAACTGGGCTGGACTTAGCTTTGAGACACTTGATGCTATTCAGCAGAAGACAGGTGTTATGCCATTAGTTCTTCACGGTGGTACAGGTATTCCTGAGGATATGATTAAGAAAGCTATCGACCTTGGAGTATCTAAGATCAACGTTAATACAGAGTGCCAGTTATCTTTCGCAGATGCTACACGTAAATACATCGAGGCTGGAAAAGACTTAGAAGGAAAGGGATTCGATCCTCGTAAGTTACTTGCTCCAGGAGCAGATGCAATCAGAGCAACTGTTAAAGAAAAGATGGAATTATTCGGATCAGTTGGAAAAGCTAACTAGTATTTTATCTTCATTATCCCAAGGCAAGGATATTTAGTCTCAGAGGCTAAGCTTTAGTTTGGGAACAGCAAATAATGAGAATACAAGACCTCATAGAGCGATAAAACCGTTCTATGAGGTCTTTTTCGCGTTTTGCGACTCTAATACTATTAGGTTAAAATTCAATTCGAAAATCACTTTTGGTAATATGTGCGTGAATCCACTCAGTAATTAACGCTAGGGCGCATAGCTTGACAGCGCGTCTGTACAGTAACAAGAAAGTGCGTGGAGAAAGTCTAAATCATCCGAAAACATTGATATAATCGTACGAATTGAGTATAATAATAGTACGAAGAAAGGAAGTGGTCTTATGTCAATTACAGCAACGGAATTAAAAAACAATCTTGGAA
>CAKRLV010000013.1 GCA_934359755.1 uncultured Agathobacter sp. | reverse complement strand
GTAACTGACAGTTACAACCAGATGAAACAGAAAGGAAGGTAGAGCAATGTTAAAAATTGATCCATGGAACATAATATGGACAGTAGTCAATCTGCTTTTCCTGTACTGGATATTTAAGAAATTCCTCTTTGACCGCGTGATGGGCGTAATCAATCAGAGAGAGGAAATGATTCAGAAGCAGTTTTCAGAAGCAAAGAAGAGTCAGGACGATGCAGAAAGCTTAAAGAGCGATTATCAGAAGAAGCTCGAGAGTGCAAAGACTCAGGCAGACCAGATAATCCTCGATGCCAGGTCAAGAGCCGAGGCAGAGCAGGAGAAGACTCTTGAGAGAACCAGACAGGAAGCAGACAGAATGCTTGAAAAAGCAAAAGCGGACATTGCTAGCGAGCAGGATAAGGCAACAAAGGCCGCTGAGGCTGAAATTGCAAAACTTGCCATCTTAGCAGCGAGAAAGATTGTAAAGACAGGTGAAGCTAATGACACAGGCAGCAGTAAATAATGCGATAGTTTTGTACAGGCTGGCTGTAGAACGTCGTGATGTGGAGGAAGCACAAAGAGTATACTTTGTGACAGAAACGCTTGCACAGACGCTTGCAAATCCACTTATACCACTGACCAAAAAGTATGACATCATAGAAAAGGTATACGGATTTGAGAGTGAGCCAAAGCTTATCACAAGCTTCATAAAGGAAATGGTAAAGCTTGGATATGCCGCTGACATGAATGAAATCTTTGAGGCATATTACAGATACTGGGATGAGAAAAACCATATCATAAGAGCTGAACTTATCAGTGCACAGGCCGCAACCGACGAGGAAGCAAAGGACGCCAGGGCGCTGCTACAAAGCAAATATCCGGAATATGAAATATCCCTTACACAGAAAGTGGACGAAACACTTTTAGGTGGATATGTGATTAAGACTCTTAATACAGAGTATGACAGAAGCTACGAAGGAAAGCTTCGTGAGCTTGAAAGAAAATTGACCAGGAGGTGACCCCTGTGGGCGCAATCAGTGCAACAGACATAATCTCCATTATCCAGAGCGAGATAGAGAATTTCGACTTCGATACCGAGAGCCGTGAGACCGGCGAGGTAATCTACGTCGGCGACGGAATTGCCACAATATACGGCATCGACCATGCCATGTACGGTGAGATCGTAGTATTCGATAATGGAGTAAAAGGAATGGTTCAGGATATCCGTCAGAATGAAATCGGAGTAATCCTTTTCGGAAGAGACCACGGAATCCATGAAGGAACCAAAGTAGTAAGAACAAAGAAAAAAGCCGGAATCCCTGTAGGCGAAGGCTTTATAGGCCGAATCATCAATGCCTTAGGTGAGCCTATTGATGGAAAAGGCGATATCAAAGAGGAGGAGTACAGACCAATCGAGAATGAGGCACCGGGTATCGTGGACAGAAAGTCAGTAGATACACCACTTGAGACAGGAATCCTCTCAATCGATTCAATGTTCCCAATCGGACGTGGACAGCGAGAGCTTATCATCGGTGACCGTCAGACAGGAAAGACATCAATTGCCACAGATACCATCATCAACCAGAAGGGCAAGGATGTTATCTGTATATATGTAGCGATTGGCCAGAAAGCATCTACAGTAGCCAAAATTGTGTCAACTCTGACAAAACACGGCGCAATGGATTACTCAATCGTGCTTTCATCAACAGCCAGCGATCCTGCATCACTGCAGTATATCGCACCATACGCAGGAACAGCCATGGCAGAGCATTTCATGCATCAGGGCAAGGATGTACTTATCGTATATGATGACCTTTCAAAGCATGCGGTAGCATACAGAGCACTTTCACTGTTGCTCGAGAGATCACCGGGACGTGAGGCATATCCTGGAGACGTATTCTATCTCCACTCAAGACTGCTCGAGAGATCAAGCCGTCTGAGCGATGAGCTGGGCGGAGGCTCAATTACAGCACTCCCAATCATCGAGACACAGGCAGGAGACGTATCAGCATACATCCCTACCAACGTAATATCTATCACAGACGGACAGATATTCTTAGAGAGCAACCTCTTCAACGCAGGTATGAGACCGGCCGTAAACGTAGGTCTTTCAGTATCCCGAGTTGGTGGAGCAGCCCAGACAAAGGCCATGAAGAAGGCATCAGGAAGCATCCGTATCGATCTGGCACAGTACAGGGAGATGGAGGTCTTCACACAGTTTGCATCAGACCTTGACGATGCCACAAAGGCACAGCTTGCACATGGAAAAGCACTTATGGAGCTTTTAAAGCAGCCACTTTGCCACCCACTGTCACTGCATGAGCAGGTAATGACACTTATCATGGCAAACCACGGTGTGTTTGACACAATTGAGACAAAAGAGGTCAAGAAATATCAGAGTGATATCCTCTCATACATGGATCTTTCTTATCCGGAAATCGGACAGACAATCGAAGAGAACAGAGCCATTGATGAGGAGCTCGTAAATAAAATCATGGATGCAGTAAAAGAGTATAAAGGGTAACAGGTAGTATTATGGCAAACACGAAGGAAATACAGGATCGAATAAAAAGTATCAATGATACGCTTAAAATCACAAATGCCATGTATATGATTTCTTCTTCGAAGCTGAAAAAGTCCAAAAAGATGCTGGCAGATACAGAGCCGTATTTCTTCACACTGCAATCAGAGATGAGCCGAATACTCAGGCATCTGCCTGATATGGAGGACATCTATTTCAAGACCAACGAGGATAAGCTGCCTGAGGACAGAAAGGTAGGATATATCGTAATCACAGCCGACAAAGGACTTGCGGGCTCATACAACCACAATATCCTTAAAATGGCTGAGGAGCACCTAAAGGATCATCCGAACCATTCACTTTTCGTACTCGGAGAGCTTGGTCGTCATTATTTTGAACAACGTGGGATTGAGATTGAAAAACAGTTCCACTACACAGTTCAGAATCCGACACTCAACCGTGCCAGAAATATTGCAGAAGAAATTTTGGAGCTATATCTACATAACGAGCTGGACGAAGTTTATATTATCTATACCAGCATGATAAATGCGATTCAGGAGGAAACACAGATGTCACAGCTTCTGCCGCTGAAAAAGGCAGACTTCACTGTGCAGATTCCTATAGACATTCCGAGGGAGGAGCTGGCGCTTAAGCCATCACCTGAGGCGGTCATGGATCGTATCGTACCAAACTACGTTGTTGGATTTGTCTATGGTGCTCTTGTAGAGTCATTCTCCTGCGAGCAGAACGCCAGAATGATGGCGATGCAGTCCGCATCAAACAGTGCGAGGGACATGCTTGCAGAGCTTGACATTCTTTACAACCGTGCCAGACAGGCAGCGATTACACAGGAGATTACAGAGGTAATAGCCGGTGCCAAATCGCAGAAGAAAAAGAGAAAGTAGGCTTTTTGATGAAAACAGGAAAAATTATCCAGGTTATGGGTCCTGTTGTCGATGTAGAGTTCGAGGATGAGAACCTGCCGGCAATCAGAGACGCACTAGAAGTTTTAAATGGTGACAAAAAAAGTGTGATGGAAGTCGCACAGCATATTGGAAATAATACAGTACGCTGTATCATGCTTGCTTCCAGCGAGGGACTTCACAGAGATATGGAAGTAACAGCCACAGGCGCCGGCATCAAGACACCTGTCGGAGAGCAGACTCTAGGCAGACTGTTCAACGTGCTAGGTGAGGCAATCGACGGCGGAGCACAGCCTGATACAGAAGAAAAGTGGGAAATCCACAGAGAGCCACCAACATTTGAGGAGCAGAACCCAGCAGAGGAAATCCTCGAGACAGGAATCAAGGTCATAGACCTCCTTGCCCCATATGCAAAGGGTGGTAAAATCGGACTCTTCGGAGGAGCCGGAGTAGGAAAAACAGTCCTCATCCAGGAGCTCATCAGCAATATCGCAACAGAGCATGGCGGCTACTCAATCTTTACAGGAGTCGGAGAGCGTTCCAGAGAGGGAAATGATCTCTGGACAGAAATGAAGGAATCAGGAGTTCTGGAAAAAACAGCCTTAGTGTTCGGACAGATGAACGAGCCACCAGGAGCACGTATGCGTGTAGCTGAGACAGGACTTACAATGGCAGAGTATTTCAGGGATGAAAAGCATCAGAACGTGCTGCTTTTCATCGACAATATATTCCGTTTCACACAGGCAGGTTCAGAGGTTTCAGCGCTTTTAGGACGTATGCCTTCAGCCGTAGGTTATCAGCCTACACTGGCTACTGAGATGGGTGAGCTGCAGGAGAGAATCGCATCTACCAAGAACGGTTCAGTAACATCGGTACAGGCCGTATATGTACCAGCCGATGACCTCACAGACCCGGCTCCGGCTACAACCTTCGCACATCTGGATGCCACAACAGTTCTTTCTAGAAAGATTGTTGAGCAGGGTATTTACCCGGCAGTAGACCCGCTTGAGTCTACATCACGTATCCTCGAGCCTGACATCGTAGGCGAGGAGCATTACCAGGTAGCACGAAAGGTACAGGAGATTCTCCAGAAGTACAAGGAGTTGCAGGATATCATCGCAATCCTCGGTATGGAGGAGCTTGCAGATGAGGACAAGGTGCTTGTATACAGAGCAAGAAAAATCCAGAAGTTCCTCTCACAGCCATTCCACGTAGCTGAGAACTTTACAGGTATACAGGGTGTCTATGTGCCAGTTGAGGAGACCATAAAGGGCTTTAAAGCTATCATAGACGGTGAGATGGACGAGTATCCTGAGAACGCATTTTTCAATGTCGGAACAATCGAGGACGTCAAGGAAAAAGCAAAGACTATGCAGCAGTAAAAGCATAAGGAAGGACAAATCGTATGGCAACAAATACATTTTATCTAAAGGTAATAGCTGCTAACAGAGTGTTTTACTCAGGAAGATGTCGTTCCATAATAGTCCCTGAGTTCGATGGCCAGAAGGAAATCCTCGCCCACCACGAGGATATGGTCATAGCCATCGATGAGGGCGAGATGAGATTTCAGCCGGAGGGTAGTGACAACTGGGAGTACGCGGTAGTAGGAATGGGCTTCGTAGAGATAGTCAACAACCGTGTGACACTGCTTGTCGAGACTGCCGAGCGCCCGGAGGAAATCGATATAGCAAGAGCAAGAGAGGCAAAGGAGAGAGCCGAGGAGCAGCTTCGCCAGAAGCAGAGCATCCAGGAGTACTATCACTCAAGAGCTTCGCTGGCCCGTGCCATGACACGACTGAAAGCAACTTCAGGAAAATAATAATGTTAACAAATTACAAAAAGAGGTCAAAGACCTCTTTTTTATTTACGTGCGACGCAAGGCACACGTTTCTAATCTCTGGTCTGACGAACAGAAATCACATCAGGCTATTATTTTAATTGGAGTTTGAATAACATAAATTATAAATAAAAAATAAAATATTAGCACTCACCTTGACAGAGTGCTAATAGCGGTGTATAACATAATCGTAAAAAGTAAATAATGTTTAATAAAGAAGGTAAGGAGGTGTCTTTATGAATATACAGAAATTTACACAGAAGTCTATCGAGGCGATAAACGCATGCGAGAAGCTTGCATATGATTATGGAAATCAGGAACTTGAGCAGGAACATCTTATGGTTGCATTGCTGCAGCAGGAAGATGGTCTGATTCCAAAGCTCATTGAGAAAATGGATATAGATCTGAATCACTTCACACAGAATGCAATATCGAAGTTGGCTGCCAGAACTAAGGTAAGTGGAGACAGTCAGCTGTATGTGGGCAAAGATTTGAACAATGTACTTATTCATGCAGAGGATGAAGCCAAAGCTATGGGTGATGAATATGTATCAGTAGAGCATATTTTCCTATGTCTTTTGAAGCATCCTAATAAAGCAATGAAAGAACTTTTTAAAGAATATGGGCTTACTAAGGACAGATTCTTAAAGGTGCTTTCTACTGTTAGAGGAAATCAGCGTGTTACATCTGACAATCCGGAAGCAACATATGATACATTAGAGAAATATGGATATGATATGGTAGAGCGTGCCCGCCAGCAGAAGCTTGATCCTGTAATTGGCAGGGATGATGAGATACGAAATGTCATACGAATCCTTTCAAGGAAGACAAAGAATAATCCGGTCCTTATCGGTGAACCAGGTGTAGGTAAGACGGCAGTTGTTGAAGGACTTGCACAGCGTATTGTAAAGGGTGACGTTCCAGAGGGACTTAAGAATAAGAAGCTATTCGCACTTGATATGGGTGCACTTATTGCAGGTGCAAAGTACAGAGGTGAGTTTGAAGAGCGACTTAAAGCGGTTCTTGAGGATGTGAAGAATTCAGAGGGACAGATTATCCTCTTTATAGATGAGCTTCATACAATAGTTGGTGCTGGTAAGACAGACGGAGCAATGGATGCAGGTCAGCTTCTTAAGCCAATGCTTGCAAGAGGTGAACTGCACTGCGTAGGTGCCACCACTCTTGATGAATATCGTGAGTATATCGAGAAAGATGCCGCACTTGAGAGACGTTTCCAGCCAGTTATGGTTGATGAGCCAACAGTCGAAGATACTATTTCTATTCTTCGAGGCCTGAAAGAGCGTTATGAGGTCTTCCATGGTGTTAAAATTGCAGACTCAGCACTTGTCACAGCAGCAGTCTTATCTAATAGATATATCACAGACAGGTTCCTTCCAGATAAGGCAATAGACCTGGTTGATGAGGCGTGTGCACTGATTAAGACAGAGCTTGATTCTATGCCTACAGAACTTGATGAGTTAAATCGTAAGGTTATGCAGCTTCAGATTGAAGAGACAGCGCTTAAGAAGGAGAACGACCATTTAAGTCAGGAGAGACTTGCTAATCTGCAGAAGGAACTTGCAGAACTTCGTGATGATTTAAACAACAAGAAAGCCAAATGGGAAAAAGAAAAAGGTGCAGTAGAGAAGGTCAGCAAGCTGCGTGAGAGCATTGAGCAGACAAAGCGTGATATCAAGACAGCACAGCAGTCTTACGATTTGGAGAAAGCCGCTGAATTACAGTATGGTATGCTTCCACAGTTAGAAAAGCAGTTAGAGCAGGAAGAGTCTTTGCTTAAGAATCATGAGCTTACTCTTATAAGAGAGAGCGTAAGTGATGAGGAAATCGCCAAGATTATTTCGAGATGGACAGGAATACCAGTTGCAAAACTTACAGAGAGCGAACGTAATAAGATTCTTCATCTTGATGAGGAACTTCACAAGAGAGTTATTGGACAGGATGAGGGTGTCACAAAAGTAACAGAGGCAATCATTCGTTCAAAGGCTGGTATAAAGGATCCTACAAAGCCAATAGGTTCATTCATGTTCCTTGGACCAACTGGTGTAGGTAAGACAGAACTTGCCAAAGCACTGGCAGCATGTCTGTTTGATGATGAGAGCAATATGGTGAGACTTGATATGAGTGAATATATGGAGAAATATTCAGTGTCAAGACTTATAGGAGCACCTCCAGGATATGTTGGATATGACGAAGGCGGACAGCTTACTGAGGCAGTACGTAGAAAGCCATATTCAGTAGTCCTCTTTGATGAGGTAGAGAAGGCTCATCCAGATGTATTCAATGTACTTTTACAGGTGCTTGATGATGGACGTATCACTGATTCGCAGGGAAGAACTGTTGACTTCAAGAACACAATCATTATCATGACAAGTAACCTCGGTTCGCAGGAACTTCTTGATGGAATAAGTGAGGACGGAAGCATTAAGCCAGAGGCACAGGAAATGGTTATGGAAGGATTAAAAGGTCATTTCAGACCAGAATTTTTGAACAGACTTGATGAAATAGTCATGTTTAAGCCTCTGACAAAGGATAATATTGGAAATATTATCACACTTCTTATGAAGGATTTAAACAGGAGACTTGCAGATAAAGAGATAAGTGTAGAACTCACAGATGCTGCAACACAGTATATTATAGACAATGGTTATGACCCTGTGTATGGTGCAAGACCTCTTAAGAGATTTTTGCAGAAGCACGTTGAGACATTATCAGCTAAGCTGATTCTTTCAGATGGCATAAGGACGGGACAGACCATAGTTATTGACCTCGTCGACGGTTCTTTAGTTGCAAATCCTCGCTAAACTATAGACGAATTGCCGAGTAAACCAATAATAAAGTATATGTTTTGTAGCATAAAGTAGAATTTTTACTTTGCTATTGTAAAGTGCCAGAAATTCATGTATTCTAATATAGAAAATGAATTTTCTGGTACTTTTTCATGCAAAAATTTATTTTTTATAAGGGAAATGTACCTCTATATGAAAGAAAATGAATAATTCATACAAGAAAAATTCATAGCTTGACGAAAGAGTTAAGGGGATAAGATGGATTTATTTGAGTATATGAGACAGCAGCAGAAAGAATCAGAATCGCCGCTTGCCTCTAGAATGAGACCGACGACTTTAGAAGAAGTGGTTGGTCAGCAGCATATCATCGGCAAAGATAAGCTTTTGTACAGGGCAATCAAAGCCGACAAAATCAGTTCAATAATTTTCTATGGGCCGCCGGGTACGGGTAAGACCACACTTGCCAAAGTGATTGCCAATACGACGAGTGCAGAGTTTATGCAGATAAATGCGACGTCAGCAGGCAAGAAAGATATGGAAGAGGTAGTGGCAAAAGCGAAAGACAATCAAGGGATGTTCAATAAGAAGACAATTCTGTTTATTGATGAGATTCACAGATTCAACAAAGGACAGCAGGATTACCTGCTTCCATATGTAGAAGATGGAACGATTGTCTTAATAGGCGCGACAACGGAGAATCCGTATTTTGAGGTGAATGGTGCTTTACTTTCAAGGTCAGTCATATTTGAACTTAAGAAGCTTTCCAATGATGATATAAAGGAATTGCTGCGAAGAGCTGTCACTGATGTGGAAAAAGGCATGGGCTCCTACAATGCGAAGATAGACGAGGATGCGCTTGATTTTCTGGCAGATGTGTCAAATGGGGATGCAAGAGCAGCACTTACAGCGATAGAACTTGGAGTGCTTACCACAGACAGAAGTGAAGATGGAATCATTCATATAGATATAAATGTAGCAAGCGAGTGTATCCAGAAGCGTGTCATATCATATGATAAGACAGGCGATAATCATTATGATACTATTTCTGCTTTTATTAAAAGCATGCGAGGGTCTGACCCTGATGCAGCAGTTTATTATCTGGCAAGAATGTTGTATGCAGGAGAAGATGTCAGGTTCATTGCAAGGAGAATTATGATTCTGGCATCAGAGGATATTGGTAATGCAGACCCTATGGCGATGGTTGTCGCAGCAGCATGCGCGCAGGAAGTTGAGAGAGTTGGAATGCCTGAATCACAGATTATTCTGGCACAGGCAGTCACATATATGGCGAGTGCACCGAAAAGCAATGCGGCCTACGAAGCGATTGCAAAGGCGATGACTTGTGTTAAAGAGACTAAGACACCACCGATTCCGACACATCTGCAGGATACACATTATAAGTCAGCAGGAAAACTTGGGCATGGTGTGGGATACAAATATGCACATGCATATCCGAACCATTATGTGAAGCAGCAGTATTTACCAGACGGACTTGAAGATGAGAGCTTTTATGAGCCATCTGACAATGGCTATGAAGCTACAATTAAAGAATACTTTAGGAAAATAAAAGGCGAGAGCGAGGAAAAATAAATGAAAAAATATCAGGAAATGTCAAAAGAGGAACTTTTACAGGAAGAGTCATTATTAGAGAAAGAGTACGAGAAAATCAAAGAACTTAGTCTGGCACTTGATATGTCAAGAGGAAAGCCGGGACAGGATCAGCTTGAACTTTCAATGCCAATGCTTGATGTACTTACATCAAAGGATGTTATAGCAGCAGAAAACGGAACAGATCTTAGAAATTATGGAGTTTTAGATGGTATTCCAGAGGCAAAGCAGCTTATTGCTGATATGGTCGGAACAAAGCCAGAGAATGTAATTGTATATGGTAACTCAAGTCTTAATATTATGTATGACCAGATTGCCAGAGCAACTATTTTTGGATTATGTGGCAATACTCCATGGGGTAAGCTTGATAAGGTAAAATTCCTTTGCCCGGTTCCTGGATATGACAGACATTTCGCAATTACAGAAGATTTTGGAATTGAGATGATTAATATTCCAATGACAGAGAATGGACCAGATATGGATATGGTTGAACAGTATGTGAACAACGATCCAGCAGTTAAGGGAATCTGGTGTGTTCCAAAATATTCTAATCCGCAGGGAATAGTATACTCTACAGAGACTGTTGAGCGTTTCTCTAAGCTTAAGCCAGCAGCAGATGACTTTAGAATTTTCTGGGATAATGCGTATACTGTTCATCATTTATATGAGGATAATCAGGCACAGCTTCCAGATATCATTGAGCTTTGTGCAAAAGAAGGAAAGCCAGATATGGTATTTGAGTTCTGTTCAACAAGTAAGGTAAGCTTCCCAGGTTCAGGTATTGCAGGAATTGCTACTTCACCGGCAAATGTTGCTGATATCAAGAAGAGACTTACAATCCAGACAATTGGTCATGACAAGATTAACCAGCTTCGTCATGTCAAATATTTCAAGAATATAGATGGCATCAATGCTCATATGATGAAGCAGGCAGCGCTTATAAGACCTAAATTCGAGATTATTGACAAGATGCTTTCTGAGGAAATAGCATCACGCGGCATTGGCTCATGGGTTAATCCATTGGGCGGATATTTCATCAGCTTCGAGGCTATGGAAGGCTGCGCAACAGAAATCGTAAAATTATGTAAAGAGGCTGGAGTTACAATGACAGGAGCTGGATCTCCATTCCCATACAAGAAAGATCCAAAGGATTCAGTCATCCGTATTGCACCAACATATCCATCAATTGATGAGCTGACAGAGGCTGCAAAGGTATTTGTTGTTGTAACAAGATTAGTAAGTGTTAAAAATATGCTTTACAAAAAATAGTCCTTTTGGTACACTAAAATCAGGCGGTAACGCCTGATTTTTTAGATTTATAGAGGGACGTGACAAAGATAAGCGATTGTTGTTACGCCGCTGTGAAGGTACTGAACAGTTACGTTACGCCAATAAAGTATAAGGGGTGCAAGTAATGGGTATTTTTGGAAGAAAAAATGATGCTGAGGTTATCAGCGAAAGCGAAAAGGAACAGTTTAACAAAATGATGGCAGAGGTTACAGCGAATGCTAATGCGCTGGCTGAATCCATTAAGAATGTAAATTCATTTGTCGGTGACATATTACATAATGCAGATGATGTATCATCAGTTATGAATGAGTTTGATACTTCACTTCATGCTATGAGTGATAATATTGTCCATATTGCAAATGTCATGGAAGATATGCAGGGAGCTTTTGAGGGAATCAATGAAGAAGCTAAAGAAGGTGCTGATTATGCGCAGAACAGCAACAATGAAGCATATGACATAATGGTTCGTTCAGAAGAGCAGAGAAAAGAAGTAGAAGACAAGGCCAATGCAGTAGAGCAGGCACTTATTCAGAAGATAGATCAATCAAAGGAAGCAGAGAAGATACTTGACCTTACTGCAGATATTATGGAGATTGCATCACAGACAAACCTGCTTGCTCTTAATGCATCCATAGAGGCAGCAAGAGCTGGTGATGCAGGTCGTGGATTTGCTGTAGTTGCAGACGAGATTACAAAGCTTGCTGCTAATTCGAGCGAGACTGCAAATCAGATTAAAGTGATTTCAAATACTGTTCTTACAGCGGTTTCTGAGCTTGCCAATGAGGCAGAGAATGTTGTCGCATTCATGAAGGACAAGACGATGGGAAGTTATTCAGAGCTTGTTGAAGTTGGAAGAAAGTATCAGAGTGATTCGAAGATTATGTTTGATAAGATGCAGGATTTCTCTTTTGCATCTAAGAATCTGTTAGAACAGGTAGAGGAATCAACACAGGCTGTAGAAGCAATCAAAACAGCATCGCAGGAATCAGCAGATGCTATTGAGAATCTCAGTCAGAGTATGTCTAATATCACGGATGGAATAAAGGACATTACAGACCAGAACATTGCCAATGAGAAAGAAGCAAAAAATCTGGCAAACAATGTTCGCCAGATTTAATATACCTACGGTTAAGTTAATTGATTTGTACGGAGCGTACCTTTTAGGAGGTATGCTCTTTTTTCAGCATCAGGATGACTAATCTGATATAGTGCCTGCTGTACAACCAGATTGATTATTGCATCATATGATGGAGAAATAATATTTGCAAATAACCTGCACGAGAGCAGTGTATCTAAGTATGAATAGCCGATAACTGGCATACGCAAACTGGAATTCTCAGGCTGGAAGATGATTATAGTATCAATCATACTTGTAGTAAGTGGTGAGGTGGTACAAAAAACAGAATCAAATCCTTGACGGGTAAGTTTGTCAAGCAGCTTCTTAGGATTGAAATTCCGAATTTCATTTACCTCGAAGACATTGCGGTCGAAATCAGTTGCACCGGTTGCGGTGGACAGAACTTCGCAGTAAGTCTTGTAGATGGACTGTGTATAAGATGAGTTGTATGATGAGCATACGAATGCCATTTTTGAAAATCCCTGATTTATAATAGAGAAAATGCCCTGGTAGATTGCCTGATAATCGCTTTCAAGAATACAGGTTTGTGTACATCCTTTTGGCTGGTTAAAGACAAAAATCGTAGGAATATTCTCTGGAATAACGTCTTTAATTTGTTCGTAGCTTTCAGCGCATGACATAAGAACAAGACAATCTGATGTCTTGGAAAGTTCTTGTATGTAGTGCCTTTCCATCTCAATTCCACTATTGGTCATGCACATTGATACATAATAATGCCGCTCATAAAAGGCATTCACAAGCGAGTCAAAAAAAGAATCTTTGAAATGCCTGCTTATACTTGGAAAAATAATTCCAATAGATTTTTTTGAGTTTTGTGTTGGCATAATTAATACCTTCTTCCTATTAATTAATTACATTATAAGGTATGTGGCAAAAAAATAAAAGTAAAAAATCCAATTAACTATTTACAAATTAAAAAAATAGTGTATTATATAAAATATCTTTTTTAAATGTTAATTCATGGCAGTAGATCACTGCAATATCCCATATGAGGATTTGTGGCGGAATTTTTATGTCCGTTACTATAATTTAATATTGCATATATGTTTCTTGAACTTGAACAATTATGTAAAGGAGATAGAAATATTTATGAAGGAAATTTTTCAGGAGTATGGCGGAATACTCATCACTGTTGTTGCAATTTTGGCGGTAATAATCGTAATTACAGCAGTTATTGGTACGGATGGAAATAGTGCGATTGGAAGGGCTTTTACGGGGCTTATTGACAATTTCGTTACGCAGGCGAATGCTAATGCATCTATAGGGCATTGATTATGGAACTTGGAAAGGAATACTTTGGCCCGTTGTGGAAATTCATATCAAGTGATGATGTGACAGATATAGATTATAACGGTAAGGAAATATGGCTTACCAATATATACAATGAACGCTATAAGGTCAGCCGGGAATTTGTTGAACAGAATATGACTACTGCATTTGTTGAGCAGTTTACACAAAGAATCGCCAATGTAGTCAGCCGGCAGTTCAATAAGAGAAATCCAGAGCTTGAGGCAGAGACGAGTGAACTTCGAGTGACAATAATACATGAATCTGTTGCTAAATCAGGCAGAAGTATCAGTATTCGTAAGACACCTCCTCTTATCAGGCTTACAGCATCACGCGCGCTTAGAGAAGATTTCTGTACAAGAAAAGTTCTGGCACTTTTACTTAACTGCGTCAAAATACAGGCAAATTTTGTTGTCTGCGGTAGTCCTGGCGCAGGGAAGACAGAATGCATTAAATTCTTGTCGCAGTATATTCAGGCGAATGAGCGTGTAATCACGATAGAAGATACTATGGAAATAAGATATTCTGTGACAAATCCTGACAAGGACTGTATCGAGATGAAAGTATCTGATGATGTATTTGGTTATGCTGATGCAATAAAGGCATGTCTTAGATTAAATCCGAAGTGGATTATGCTTTCTGAGGCGCGCTCTAAGGAAGTAAAGTATCTTCTGCAGAGCTGGAGTACAGGAGTATGCGGGATGACGACAATCCATACTGACGATGTAAGAAATATTCCAGATAGAATTCTAAATATGCTTGAAAGCAGAACTGATGCAGACAGAATGGAGAATGATATATATCAGGCAATTGATATCGGGATATTAATTCGTAAGAAGAGCAAAGAAGACGGGACACTCTACAGGTGCATAGACCAGTTATGTTTTTTTGACAGAAGCAACTATACTAATCAGATAATTATGGCTGTATCTGATGGCAAGTATGTACTTAAGAAGATTCCAGAGAATATAAGGACTCGTATGGCAAGAGCTGGAATAGAAGATCCTTTTAGCAGCGATATGCTTAAAGAGGCTATACTCGAGGAGGAAAGTGCATGATATATATGATAGTACTTATTGGTGTCTATGTAGTGCATCTGCTGCTGAAATTAAACTGGATTATTACAGCGGTTGTTGCCGTGTATCTTCTATGTATGGTGCCGCTGCATAGAAAGCGATATCAGCAGACAAAGCAGCAGATTGTCAGGTATGAAGATACATCGGCTTACATTGATACCCTTTTATATGCATTTGTAAAAGAAGGAAAGGTTGTAAGAGCTTTTGAGGATGTAGCAAGTACGCTTCGTGATGGGAATATGAAAAATGTGGTAAAAGAGGCTTTGGACCATATGATACTTACATTTGATGATTCTCAGATTTTACTCAATTCCATGAAGAAGATAGAGGATGAATATAAGTGTGAGAGAATCAGGACAATTCATAGATTCATGAGCCATGTTGAGTTCTATGGCGGCGAGATTGCAGAACCTGTTAATCTATTGTTAGAAGACAAGAATCGGTGGATTTGCAGGATTGATGCAGCTATCGCAGAGCGAAAGAAGATGTTTACTGAGATTGTTATGTCGGTAATGGTTTCTATTATTATCTGTGGAATTATATTGTATCTGCCTGTGATGAATATGGATATAAGCCAGAACTGGATAGTGCAGATATTAAGTGCGGCTATTATAGTGTTAGATCAGTTGATTATCCTGCGAGCACAGAAAAGTCTGATGGTTGACTGGATAAGGTTAGATGAGATGGAGAATGAGGAGTACTACGCAAGAAAGATGGAAGAATTTAAGAATTATGATGAGAAGAAAGATAAGAGAGTATCTTTGCTGATTTCAATTGTTCCAATTGCAATTGCGATAGTATGTGCTTTTTTCAGGAAGACCTGGGGAATTGCTATTGCTCTTATTATAGCAGCGGTATGTATGAATCAGCATATTATAGGACGCAGACTGGCGACTAAGAGGCTGTGTCAGAATATCAGCAGTTCATTCCCTAAATGGCTGCTTGATATAGCGTTGTTATTACAGAGTGAAAATGTTCAGATGGCGTTGCGCAAATCATTAGAGACTGTTCCTAAAGTTCTTTATGGAGAATTAAATGAATTGATAGACAGACTTGAGATTGATCCGGAATCGTCCAGACCATATCACTTATTTCTTAAGGAATTTGATCTGCCAGAGATTCATTCGACAGTAGGAATGTTGTATGCTCTGTCAATTGGCAACAGCTGTAATGCAGATAAACAGATAGAAGAATTAATATCAAGAAACCTTGTTATGATGGATGCGGCAGATACTGTTCGTCTTCGCAATAAGAACAGCGGAATGTATCTTCTTTTTCTTGCGCCAGTGCTTACAGCATCGTTTAAGCTGCTTATAGACATGGCGGTATTCTTACTTACATTCCTCTCCACGAAGATAGTATAAGGAGGAAGATATGAGTCAGATAATGAAGACATTTCTGGGAGTATTTTTGATTTTGACTATGGTGGTGACATCGGCAGGAATTCTATCCTCATTCATGGAGGTGATGGCCGCCCAGAATATGCATGCTGCAATGGTAAATGAGATAGAGGACAGTGATTTCTATTATGAAGTTATTAAGGATTGTTTTGATGCTGCACAGGCAAAGGGATATCAGCTCACTGTTACTATGTACGGAGCTGATAATTCGGAGATAAGATGTACCGACAAGAGTCAGGTGCCACAGGAGGCTGATGTAGTGATGGCAAGAGTGGAACTTAAGTTTAAATCATTGCTTGTATATTTTGGGGTTGATAGTGAGCATAGTCTTGAAGGCTATGCCAGATAGGAGAGAACATGAGAGATATAATTGAAGAATTTGGTGGAGGACTGGCTATGGCTGTGGTTGGAATTGCAGTGGTGACCTTCTTCAGTGGATTTTCACTTATGATATAGATGGATGATGTCAGGTGGATGCTATTAGATGGATGTTGTGAGGTAAGAAATGGTAGAGGTAATTAAACAATACGGAGAGATGGTTATGGCAATGGCTGGAACGCTGGGATTTTTAATTATTATTGGCAATTTTTTTCTGTCAGATAATGGACTTTTGATTCGGATGATACTTCTGTGGCTGAATGGAGGATGTTAGGTCGCGGATGTTAGGTTGCGGATGTTAGATGGCGGATTAGGTTGCGGATGTTAGGTTGCGGCTGTTAGGTCGCGGAAGTTAAGAGGAGGATGATGATTGGAGGGGGATGATTGAAAGAGATAATTAATCAATATGGAGCTATGATAATTGCCATGATAGTATTATTTTTTATATTTGCAGTTGTGATTAATGGCAACTATAATGGCGGACATGGACTTGTGATGGCATCAGGAAATCTGATTAAGACATCAAGTGATGTACATATGAATTCAAGCACAAGTTCGGATTCATATATTCAGTACAAGACGGTTAAGACACCAGAACTTAAGCTGGACAGAACGTACCAGATATACGAAGGAGAAAGTATAAAGGTATCAGATTTTCTGACAATAAATAATGGTGTTTCGGGGGATTACAAGATTTATCGGATATGCAGGTCTGACGGAGAGATTATATGCAGTGATCTTCTTGGAGTAAATGATAATGTGACATTTTCAGAAGCAGGGATATATCAATTATATCTTAAGGTCTATAGTTCGAATGGAAGAAAGTCATATTCTAAACTCAGAATTCCCGTGAACAGAAGGTGAAAAAATGAAAAATATTATAATGGGAATAATTGGCAGTTTTGTAATTATATATACAGTTGCGTATTCTCTTGGAATGTACAGCATGTATGTACGTAAAAATGAGGTGGACAAGTGTCTATCCTATGTTATGGAGAATACGATGGAGAAGTACTATGAGAAGTATCAGATTTATCCAGATATAACATTGCCGGACAATGAGTCTGTAAGTTCGGAATTAGTATCATCCAT
Source organism: uncultured Agathobacter sp. (assembly GCA_934359755.1). Classification (GTDB taxonomy): domain Bacteria; phylum Bacillota; class Clostridia; order Lachnospirales; family Lachnospiraceae; genus Roseburia. The sequence goes on along the minus strand of CAKRLV010000013.1, from coordinate 51,715 downwards.
AAGGCAGAGCATTAAGTCTGATTCGGAAGTGCATATTAATGTGAATGTATGTGATATGGAAAAGGGAATAATCTCTGTTGCAGTTACGGAACTATTTATAATCCCAGGTGGTATTCACAAAACAATCGAATGCAATAAGACAATAATAGTAGATAAAGATATGGAGAATTAATATATGAAAATAGTAAGAACAATTATATCAGTATGTATGTGTGCAGCTATAGCTCTCACAGTACTTTTATCTTTTAATCATGAGAAGGCATATGCAGGAACATGGGATGATGCATATACATATTATAGGACTTATGGAAATGATGCGGTATTTGATGCAAGATCGCCTGTAAATGGATATATTTTCTGTGATACAAGAGGAAATGCATCGACATCATCTACCAGATATAAGACGATTGGCTGGAAGATGACATTCACAGACACAGATCATAATACGCTTCAGGTGGTGTATTTTAAGCTGAATGGAAATTATATGAAGCTTAAAAATTCCAGGACAAAAGATGGATATAAATATGCGCTGTATGCATTGCCACTCTCAAAGCTGAAAGAGAGACTTAATTCTGATACACTTGCGGCACTTAACAGAGGAGAGTGTGAGCTTCAACTGGACGCATGTATGGTTGTAACGGTAAACGGCAAGGCTGGAGGAGCGATGAATGACACTGGAATTGAATCGGGATCGGTATATACGACATATGCAGGAATTAAATCAGCGGCAAATTGGAGCAAGACTGCAAAAGACGCACTTAAAAGCTATTTTAGCAAGCGCATACTCAATCTGTTCTATGCAGTAAATATAGCGTGTGGAACAGGAATTGAATCTGTAAAAGGATCTGGAGTATATTGTTATGGAACGTTAGTCACTGTCACAGCGAGCATCGAAAGAGGATATCAGTTTGTGGGTTGGACGCCACAGAATGGTAATTCATTGACGTATAGTTTCTATGCGAGTCAGGATGTGACATTAACAGCGGAGGCAAGACCGGTTTCGGTTAATATAATATATCACAGGAATCATTCAGAGTCAGACAGTAAGACCTACAGGCAGATAGTTTATTATACTGCTCCTAATCAAAAGATTGAGAGATGCATATGGACAAAGGGCGGATATCAGTTTGAGGGCTGGGCAGACAGCTGGAATGGAGCAGTGGCATACACGACAAATCAGGCAATAAATAAAAGCTGGATAAACAGCAATACGCCTACTAAGAATTTGTACGCAAAGTGGACACCGAACGAGTATACGATTCATTTTGTGGGACCAAAGGCAGAGACTCTTTCGGATATCAATGTCAAATATACTGATGAAATACAACTTCCAGGAGGGGAGGATTTCAGGGGCTTTAGCATTAATTCAGGCGATGTTGAGCCAGCATATTCAGCGGGCAGTAAGATAAGTATTAAGAGCATTGTAAGAGGACTTGGATTACAGAATCAGAATAATTCTGTTATATATGTGTATACATTTTGCTATTCAATTCCAATTATAAACGCTGGAGATCTTTATTATTCAGTAGAGGATGCAAATGCAGGCACAATTACAGAGAGTGAGATTGCAAGCCACGCATCTGCTTATGATGAGTTAGATGGAACGATAGAGTATGGTGTCAACAGCAATAATAGTTTCAGACTGTTGAATTATAACGCAGATTCATTTTCAAATATAGATAGTGATACGGTGGTTGACCTTACATTTGAGGCTAAGAATAGTTTAGATAAAGTGGCAACACAGGATATAAAGGTTTATATTTGCGATACAGGAGAACAGACATCTGAGGATAATATTGGGAGAATAAGATTTATCAGCAAGAAGTATTTTGTTGATGAAAATGGAGAATTTGTAAATGAAAATGCAGGAGGCCTCTGTGAGGACTCCTGCTGGAAAAATAATACGAATTATTTTAATGTTCTTGTGAATGCTCTGGGAGCTTGATGTATACTTTAGAAATACGATTCTCTTCTACACTGTTAATTTTAAGAAGAATATTATCATCTGTGATTATGATTTCGTTGCGTTCTGGAAGATGGTCGAGCTGTTCTAAACAGTAACCACCGACCGTATCATATACATCAGATTTAAGCGATATACCGAGTTTGTCACTTACATCATCGAGATTGGCAGAGCCAAGTACGATATATTCTCTGTCGCTAATCTGTGTAATATCATCGACTTCATCAGCATCATACTCATCACGAATTTCTCCAACAATCTCTTCGAGGAGATCTTCTAAAGTGATAAGACCGGCGGTTTCACCAAATTCGTCGAGTACGATAGCAATTGAAATTGATGATTGACGCATCTCAAAAAATAAATCAGATGTATTCTTATGCTCGAAAGTGAAGTAAGGTTCTCTTATTATATCTCTTATGGAGAACTCAGAAATATCATGTTCCGATGTCCAAAGAAGGAGATCTTTGATATTTAATATACCGATGACCTTTGCTGTAGTGTCTTCATATACAGGAAGACGAGTGAACATAAATTCACGGAAGATATCAATTACTTCTGAGTATGTTGAATCTACAGAAACAAAAGTCATATCGATACGTGGAATCATGACCTCTTTAGCTTCGGCGTCACCGAAATCAAAGAGGTTATGAATCATGTCACGCTCTTCATTTTCGATTACACCGGTTTCCTGACCTACATCTACGATTGTACGGATTTCTTCTTCAGTCATAGTTGTATTCTTGTCGCTTGGGTTTACCCCTATCAGAAACAGTACACCCATTGATAATTTGTTTACAATGAAGATAACAGGTGTAAGTATTTTTACAATATATTCAATGAGGAAAGCAATATGTAGTGAAATATCATCAGCATAAATTGTTGCCATTGTTTTAGGGGATACCTCTCCGAATATAAGAATAAGCAGAGTAAGTATTCCAGTAGCAATACCGGCACCTACACTTCCAAATATGTTTACTGCAAGTGTTGTGGCAAGTGAAGATGCGGATAGGTTTACAATGTTGTTACCGATTAGAATGGCAGAAAGCATCTTAGCAGAATCCTCAGTAACGCGGAGAACTCTGCCAGCCTTTTTATTGCCGCTTTCTGATAAATTTCTCATACGTATTTTGTTTACAGTAGTAAGGGCAGTCTCTGATGCAGAGAAAAAAGCTGACAGCATCAGAAGTATTACTAAAATTATAAGTTGTGGTATATCACCAGCGTTCAAAAAATTCACCTCTTTATTAATATTTTAAATAATTAAGCATCTGTACTATAGTTAGGAGCTTCCTTTGTGATATGAATATCATGAGGGTGGCTCTCTTTAAGTGATGCAGCAGAAATCTTGACGAACTTGCCGTTCTCCTGTAATGCAGGAATATTAGGACATCCACAGTATCCTAAACCAGAACGGATTCCACCAACTAACTGGAATACTGTATCCTCAAGAGTTCCCTTGTAAGCTACACGACCTTCAACACCTTCTGGAACAAGCTTCTTTGCACCCTCCTGGAAGTAACGGTCTTTACTTCCGTTCTCCATAGCTGCGATAGAACCCATACCACGGTATACTTTGTATTTTCTACCCTGGAATAATTCAAATGTTCCTGGAGCCTCGTCGCATCCTGCGAACATAGAACCCATCATACATACGCTTGCACCAGCAGCAATTGCTTTAGTCATATCACCAGAATACTTGATACCACCATCTGCGATAACTGGGATTCCGTATTCTTTAGCTACAGCGTAACAATCCATGATTGCTGAAACCTGTGGTACACCGATACCAGCTACAACACGAGTTGTACAGATAGATCCAGGTCCGATACCAACCTTGACAGCATCTGCACCAGCTTCAATAAGTGCTCTTGCTGCATCTCCTGTTGCAATATTACCAGCGATAATCTGTAAATCTGGATATTTTGCTTTGATTTTCTTAACTGCATTAAGAATATTGAGTGAATGACCATGTGCAGAGTCAACAACGATAGCGTCAACATTTGCTTTAACAAGGGCATCTACACGCTCCATCATATTGCCTGTAATACCAACTCCGGCACCGCAGAGAAGACGGCCTTTAGCGTCCTTGGCAGAAAGTGGATATTTAATCTGCTTCTCAATATCTTTGATTGTGATAAGTCCTTTTAAGTTGTAGCTGCTGTCTACAATTGGGAGTTTCTCTTTTCTTGCTTTTGCAAGAATTGTCTTGGCTTCATCTAATGTGATTCCCTCAGGTGCTGTGATGAGACCTTCAGATGTCATAGATTCCTTAATCTTCTTAGTGAAGTCTGTCTCAAACTTCAGATCACGATTTGTAATGATGCCGACAAGCTTTCCATCTTCTGTGATTGGAACACCAGAGATTTTGAACTTAGCCATAAGGTTGTCGGCATCCTGTAATGTATGCTCTGGAGAGAGATAGAATGGATCAGTGATAACTCCGTTCTCAGAACGTTTTACTTTATCAACTTCATCAGCCTGTGCTTCAATAGACATATTTTTATGAATAATTCCAATACCACCTTGTCTGGCCATTGCTATAGCCATTTTAGATTCAGTGACTGTGTCCATTGCTGCACTCATCATTGGGATGTTAAGGACAATCTTCTTAGTAAGATTTGTCTTTAAATCAATCATATTAGGTGTAACTTCTGAATACTGTGGAACCAACAAAACATCATCAAAAGTAATTCCCTCGCCGATAATTGTACCCATTATTTTTTCCTCTCTTTCTTCGTAATTAATTGTAATTTGTATGATGATAGCAAATTAATGAATATGTGTCAAGCAGTCATAAGTCAGCTTTCTAAAAATTTATATAACTTATTAGAAAAATTAATAATTACTATATAGAAATTAGTTTATAATTTATATAGCCAAATGAAGAAATCATAAGTATTATATTTAAGTATTATATTAGGGATAGGATATTTTATGGAATTTAGACCATGTATAGACATTCATAATGGAAAAGTAAAACAGATTGTTGGAAGCTCGCTCAAGGATGAGGGAAATCAGGCAATTGATAATTTTGTGTCCGTGCAGGATGCTGGATTCTATGCGGATATGTATGCAAAGTCTGGAATTACAGGCGGGCATATAATTTTACTTAATCCAGTCGGAAGTGAATATTACGAGAAGACAAAAGAACAGGCTCTTATAGCACTGTCGAGACAAAGAGGAACACTACAGATTGGTGGTGGGATAAATGCGCAGAATGCTCCATTTTTTATAGAGGCAGGAGCAAGCCATGTTATAGTTACATCTTATGTATTTAAAGATGGACAAATAAACTATGATAACCTTCATAAGCTTGTTGAAGCGGTGGGGGCTGAGCATGTAGTACTTGACTTGTCGTGTAGGAAAAAAGGACTTGAGTCTTCGTATTATATAGTGACAGACCGTTGGCAGAATTATACCGAAGTCACAATAAGCAATGAACTGTTGGATGAATTATCGCAGTATTGTAGTGAATTTCTTATCCACGCAGTAGATGTGGAGGGAAAGGCGAATGGAATAGAGACAGAGCTTGTAAGAATCCTTGGAGAATGGGGCAGGATACCTATTACTTATGCGGGTGGTGTTTCGTCATTTGAGGATTTAGAGACGATAGGTGTTCTTGGAAAGAACAAGTTAAATGTCACCATAGGAAGTGCGTTGGATATATTTGGTGGCAATATGGAGTATAAGCGCGTTGTAGATTTTTGCAAAACTTTTAAAGGAGAGAGTAAATGAGTAAGTACACAAAACAGGATATTTTAAATATCATCGAAGAGGAAGATGTTGAGTTCATCAGACTTCAGTTTACAGATATTTTAGGAACGATGAAGAATGTAGCCATCACTGTCAGCCAGATAGAGAGAGCCCTGGACAACAAGATTATGTTTGACGGTTCATCTATAGAGGGATTTGTAAGAATAGAGGAATCTGATATGTATCTGTATCCAGATCTTGATACTTTTGCAATTTTCCCATGGAGACCACAGCAGGGAAAAGTGGCAAGAATAATTTGTGATGTATACTGTGCAAATGGTACTCCATTTGTGGGCGATCCAAGACATGTGTTGAAGGAACAGGTTAAAAGGGCGGCTAAAATGGGATATCAGTTCAATGTTGGTCCGGAATGTGAATTTTTCCTATTCCATCAGGATGACAATGGACAGCCAACTACGCTTACTCATGAAAAAGGTGGATATTTTGATTTAGGACCTATCGACCTTGGCGAGAATGCAAGAAGAGACATGGTACTTACACTGGAGGATATGGGATTTGAAATCGAAGCATCCCACCATGAAGTTGCGCCAGCACAGCATGAGATTGATTTTAAGTATGACGAAGCAGTAAAGACTGCTGACAATATTATGACATTTAAGCTTGCGGTAAAGACAATTGCCAAAAGACATGGCTTGTTTGCAAGTTTCATGCCAAAGCCTAAGTTTGGAGTATGCGGTTCAGGAATGCATATTAATATGTCTTTATTCAAAGATGGCAGGAACATATTTGATAATGCTGATGATGAGCTTGGATTAAGTCAGGAAGCATATTATTTTATAGGCGGAATCATGAAGCATATCAAGGGAATGACTGCTATTACGAATCCACTTGTCAATTCATATAAGAGACTTGTTCCGGGATTTGAAGCTCCTATTAATATAGCATGGTCAGCGACAAACAGAAGTCCACTTATCAGAATACCATCCGGCAGAGGTGAGTCTACAAGAGTTGAACTACGCAATCCGGATCCGGCAGCCAATCCATACCTTACACTTGCGGTATGTCTTGCAGCAGGACTTGATGGAATAGAGAACAAGATAATGCCACCAGCACAGGTGAATGAGAATATATTTGAGATACCACAGGAATTAAAGCGTGACCTGGAGCTTGAGTGTATTCCTACAGATTTGAATCAGGCTATTGAAGAACTCAAGAAGGATGAACTTGTGGAGAATACTCTCGGTGAGCATGTATGTGAGAAGTATATTGAAGCAAAGAAGGCAGAATGGGCGAGATATCGTGCATATGTTACCAATTGGGAAATTGAGGAATACTTATACAAAATCTAATCTGATATAGCAGGTGAACTAATGAACAATATTATTGTAGCGTTTCCTAAGGAAACAGTTGCGCATAACATTAAGAAAATATTGGCTCAAAGTGGATATTCGGTTGTATCAGTATGTACTACAGGCGCGCAGGCACTTGCCAGTGTAAATAATATAGAATCTGGAATTATAGTGTGTGGGTATCGTTTTGTTGACATGATGTACACGGAGATTTATGAATATCTTCCTAAAGGTTTTCAGATGCTGCTCATTGCATCTGCGACAAATGTGCTCGACAATAATGTAGAGAATCTGATAAGTCTCTCAATGCCGCTTAAGATTCATGAACTTATGCAGACCATCGAGATGATGGACGGATATGTGACGAGGTACAAGAAGAAAGCAAGAAGAAGCCCTAAAGTACGAAGTGTAGAAGATCAGGATCTTATCAATAAAGCGAAAGCCAAACTTATGGACAGAAATGGACTAAGCGAAGAAGAGGCACACAGATACATTCAGAAGAGGAGCATGGAAGATGGTACAGGATTAGTCGAAATATCACAAATGATTTTGAGTCTGTATGGAGAAATCTAAAAAGTTATTTACATCATCGAATTAAAGTGATAAATTTACGATATATTACTTTTTTGAAAGGAGAGACACAATGTTTAAAATAAACGATAATTATCAGAAATTACCAGGAAGCTATCTTTTTAGCACAATTGGAAAGAAGGTGGCTGCATACCAGCAGGCAAACCCAGACAAGAACATCATAAGGTTAGGAATTGGTGATGTGACACTTCCAATCGCACCAGCTATTATAAAGGCTCTTCATGGAGCTGTAGATGAGATGGGGGTGGCAGAGACATTTCATGGCTATGCACCTGACCTTGGCTATGAATTCTTAAGAACAACAATTGCAGAGAATGATTACAAGGCAAGAGGTTGTGACATTTCAGCAGATGAGATTTTTGTTTCTGATGGAGCAAAGAGTGATTCGGCAAATATTCAGGAAATTTTTGCAGTGGACAATAAGATTGCAGTATGTGATCCAGTTTATCCGGTTTATGTAGATTCCAATGTTATGGCAGGAAGAACAGGTACATACAATGCAAAGACGGAGACATGGAGCGATGTCATTTATATGCCAACTACAGCAGAGAATAATTTTGTACCTGAGTTCCCAAAAGAGAATCCTGATATGATTTATATTTGCTGTCCGAACAATCCAACAGGTACAACGCTCAATAAGTCACAGTTACAGGACTGGGTTGATTATGCTAACAAAATTGGAGCTGTTATCCTCTATGATGCTGCATACGAAGCATATATCAGTGATGATGATGTACCACACAGCATATATGAGTGTGAAGGGGCAAAGACATGTGCAATCGAGCTAAGAAGTTTTTCTAAGAATGCAGGATTTACAGGCATGAGACTTGGATTTACTGTTGTTCCTAAGGAACTTAAATGTGGTGATGTATCACTTCATGGAATGTGGGCAAGAAGACATGGAACTAAGTTCAATGGTGCACCATATATTGTTCAAAGAGCAGGAGAGGCTGTGTATTCACCAGAAGGAAAAGCGCAGCTTAAAGAGCAGGTTGCTTATTATATGAATAATGCGAAGACTATTAAACAGGGATTAAGTGATGCTGGTTATACAGTATTTGGTGGTGTTAATGCGCCTTATATCTGGCTTAAGACTCCTGATAATATGACATCATGGGAGTTCTTTGACTATCTTCTTGAGAATGCCAATGTAGTTGGAACACCTGGTTCTGGATTTGGTCCAAGCGGTGAAGGATATTTCAGACTTACAGCTTTTGGTAATCATGAGAATACAGTAAAAGCTCTTGAGAGAATAAAAGCATTATAGAATTATAAAATTATGCACAGGCAGAAGGAGCTATTGTGAAGCTGGATAGAATTATAAATAGTTTACTTGAGACAGATTTATACAAATTTTCGATGGGACAGGCTATATACCATCTGTTTCCAAGCTATAAGACGACATGGAGTTTTAAGTGTCGAAATAAAGATGTTTATTTTACTAAAGAGATGGTAAATGAGATAAAGGAGCAGATACGTGCGTACTGCGATCTTAAGTTTACCGGGGATGAACTTGATTATCTTGATGATATCAAATGGATTAAGGGCTCATATATTGATTTCCTTAGAATCTGGAATCCACGATATGAGGACTTTGAGATAACAGATGCAGGCGAATGTGGATTAAGTATCGAGACAAAAGGGACATGGATAAATACATCTATGTATGAAATTCCGACACTTGCGATAGTCAATGAAGTCTATTTTAGAATGGCTCATGACTATGATACACTATATGAAAGTTTCAAGAAGAAACTGAACCTGAAAGTTGAGAAGCTTGTAGATGGTGAATATAAGATAGGTGCCTTTAGCGAGTTTGGCTTAAGAAGAAGATTGTCGGCTGAGGCACAGGAACTTGCAATCAAGAAGCTCAAAGATGCCAGATTAGCAGGCTCGTCATTTGTAGGAACATCGAATGTATATCTTGCCAGAAAATATAATCTCACACCAGTTGGTACAATGGCTCACGAATGGATAATGTGTGTAGGGCAGGGCAATCATAAGCACAATCCGGCGTATTCTAACTGGTTTGCACTTGATGCATGGGTAAAAGAATATGGAGTGCTAAATGGAACCGCACTCACAGACGCTATAACCACAGATTGTTTCTTAAGGGATTTTCAGCTGACGTATGCTACATTGTTCAGCGGTGTAAGACATGATAGTGGTGACCCGTATAAGTGGGGCGAAAAGATGATACATCACTATGAGTCTCTTGGAATTGATGCGAGAACCAAGACGCTTTTATTTAGTGATAGTCTGGATTTTAAGCGTGCCAATGATCTGTATGAATATTTTAGTGGCAAAGCTAATGTGGCATTTGGAATTGGTACATATATATCAAATGATACAGATGTTGAACCACTTAATATTGTTATGAAGACTACTGCATGTAATGGTATGGATGTCGCTAAGATTTCTGATGTTGAAGGAAAAGGAATGTGCAAAAATCCAAAATATGTAGAGTATCTCCAAAGATGTATAGATTGGAGAATGAACAATGAGAATACAAGTGGATTTTAGAAAGAATGCATATAAAAATCGGTATCGTGAAAGCGATACCGATTTTTTTAATCCAATAAAATTATATGATGATTTCATATGAAATTATCATATGAAATCATCATTTCAAATCTGATAAAATATTAACCTCGTTTCATATTAGCACGTTTACGAAGTGTTGGATCAAGAATTCTCTTTCTGATACGAAGGCTCTTTGGAGTAATCTCAAGAAGCTCATCTGTATCAATGAAATCGATTGCCTGCTCAAGAGAGAGAACTCTAGGTGGAACGAGTGTAAGCGCTTCATCTGCAGATGAAGAACGTGTATTTGTAAGATGCTTTTTCTTACATACATTAAGCTCGATATCCTCTGCCTTAGCACACTGTCCGATTACCATACCAGCATATACTTTTTCACCAGGTCCGATGAAGAGTGTTCCACGTTCCTGTGCAGAGAAAAGACCATATGCAACAGATTCACCAGTCTCGAATGCGATAAGTGAACCAGTAGAACGGTATGCGATTTCACCCTTAAATGGCTCATAACCATCGAATATAGTATTAAGGATACCATTTCCCTTTGTGTCAGTCATAAATTCGCCACGATATCCAATAAGTCCACGGGATGGGATTCTAAACTCTAGTCGTGTGTAACCACCAGCAATTGAACCCATATTAAGAAGTTCTCCCTTTCGCTGCTGGAGCTTGGAAATTACAGCACCCGTAAAATCATCAGGAACATCTACGTATGCAAGTTCCATTGGCTCAAGCTTCTTGCCATTCTCATCAGTCTTGTAGAGAACCTCAGCTTTACTAACTGCAAATTCATATCCTTCACGTCTCATATTCTCGATAAGAACAGAAAGATGAAGCTCACCACGTCCTGATACCTTAAGGGAATCAGCACTGTCTGTCTCTTCGATTCTGAGCGATACATCAGTATTTAATTCTTTAAAGAGACGGTCACGGATATGTCTTGATGTGACATATTTTCCTTCCTGTCCAGCAAGAGGACTATCATTTACAATAAAGTTCATAGAGATAGTTGGCTCTGAAATCTTCTGGAAAGGAATTGCCTCTGGCTCTTCTGGTGAGCAGATTGTATCTCCGATATGAATATCTGCGATACCGGAAATTGCTACGATTGAACCAAATTTAGCTTCCTGTACGTCTACTTTATTCAGTCCGTCAAACTCATATAATTTGCTGATGCGGACTTTTGAAAGCTTATCAGGGTCATGGTGGTTAACAACGACAGCTTCCTGGTTTACTTTGATAGTACCGCTGTCTACTTTACCAATACCAATACGTCCAACATATTCATTGTAATCGATTGTTGAGATAAGAACCTGTGTATTTGCATCAGGATCTCCCTCTGGAGCTGGAATGTAATTAACGATAGTCTCAAAAAGAGGAGTCATATCCTTTGGCTCATCATCGATATTGAGCATAGCGTATCCATCTCTTGCAGATGCGAATACGAATGGACAGTCAAGCTGCTCGTCGGAAGCATCGAGATCCATGAAAAGTTCAAGAACTTCATCAATTACCTCATCAGGTCTTGCTTCTGGACGGTCAATCTTGTTCACGCAGACAATGATTGGAAGTCCAAGCGAAAGTGCTTTCATAACTACAAACTTGGTCTGTGGCATAACGCCTTCGAAAGCATCAACGACGAGTACAACACCATTAACCATCTTAAGAACTCGCTCAACCTCACCACCGAAGTCGGCATGTCCAGGTGTATCAATGATGTTAATTTTTATATCTTTATACTGAACAGCAGTGTTCTTTGAGAGGATTGTGATACCTCTTTCACGCTCGATATCATTTGAGTCCATGACACGTTCCTGAACTTCCTGATTCTCACGGAACACACCGCTTTGCTTTAGTAATTCGTCCACAAGGGTAGTTTTACCATGGTCAACGTGGGCGATGATTGCAATATTTCTTATATCATCTCTTGTTGTCTTCATATATTCCTTCTTTCATATGCTATTCGGATTTGCAACTTCCACATTTTATCACATTTTTAGCAAATGTAAAGACTGTTGCCCGTTTATCGACAAATTTTGTGAAATTTCTTAGAAAGTAAATGTTAAATATAATGCGAAAGTATTTACTAAAGGAAGGGAGAATATTCATGGCGGATAAAATGTGCGAAAACAATCAGGTATCAATTGTAGGGGAGATCATTTCTGATTTCTCATATAGTCACGAGGTATACGGCGAAGGCTTTTATATGATGGAGGTATCAGTAAGAAGACTTTCTGATTTCGTGGATTACATACCAGTGATGGTCTCAGAGAGGCTTATTGATGTAACAGCTAATTATATAGGGCAGGAGGTGTATATTGGAGGGCAATTCAGGTCTTTTAACAGACATGAAGAAAAGAAAAACAGATTGATACTGACTGTTTTTGCAAGAGAACTTGAATTGATTGAAGTAGAAGAAGAACCAGCTAACCAGATTTTCCTTGATGGATATATTTGTAAGGAGGCAATATATAGGAAGACGCCACTTGGAAGAGAAATCGCTGATCTGTTAGTTGCTGTCAACAGGTCATACGGTAAATCGGATTATATTCCATGCATATGCTGGGGGAGAAATGCCAGATTTGCGTCGGGCTTTGAAGTAGGTTCCCATGTTCAGATATGGGGCAGAATCCAGAGCAGGGATTACGTCAAAAAGATTGATGAGGATCAGGTAGAACAGAGGACAGCATATGAAGTATCGGTAAGTAAAATTGAGTTTATAGAGTAGTATATTTGCAAAAAATTTAATTGTGTGGTATCGTAATCAATTATTACATATATGGTTTGCTAAAAGCGACTTAAATATGGAGGCAAGTATATGAGTGAAGGTGTAGTGCAGATTTATTATGGCGAGGGTCATGGAAAATCTAATGCGGCAATAGGTAGTGCAATCCTTAATGCGGCAGCGGGAAGGGAAGCTGTTATTATTCAGTTCCTTAAAGGAAAGAATGAGCCAGAGAAGAATTTCTTTGCGAAGCTGGAGCCGGAGATTAAGTATTTTAATTTCGCTAAATCGGATGTTCCATTCAATGAGCTTGATGAAGAGGGACGACAGGAAGAGATACTGAATCTCAAAAATGGATTCAATTATGGAAAGAAAGTCGTCAGTACAGGTGTCTGTGATTTGATTGTTTTAGATGAGGTGCTAGGACTTGTCGATGAGCAGGTAATCACGATTGAAGAAATTAAGGAGCTTATAGAAGCCAAGAACGACGATATGACAATTATTTGTACGGGAAGAGTCTTAGATGACAGATTACGTTCGTACGCGCAGGAGATATACAATATTACTCCAGAAAAATAAATAGCACATTGACACAGGTTTGATATAGTGCTAGTATTTTAACTAAATAATAGATAGAGGTTGCGTGAGTTATCAGTAGTGCATTTGATGTTGCAGTGACATATGATGATGTGTGAAAGGGATGAGCGCCGAAAGGACTTTGATACTGTGGCTATGTCCTTGGGCATAAGATTAATAGTTTTATGACTGTCATCACTAGATGGAGAGCTATCGATGTTACCTATTAATGATAATAGACAACTTTTGACCGGCTGAATCTAGTCGGTCTTTTTACGTAATGGCTGATGAAGACAAAGCTTATATAATAAAGTTTATAGCTTGATACGGTGAAAATATTTAAGTGACTATCTAATTTTAATTAATAAGGAGAATAATATGGCAATTTTTAGAGGCGCTGGTGTCGCAATCGTAACACCAATGAAGGACAATGAAGAGGTAAATTATGATAAGCTTGAAGAACTCATCAATTTCCAGATAGATAATGGAACTGATTCTATCATAATCGCAGGAACAACTGGTGAGAGTTCAACACTTACAATGGAAGAGCACAAGAAAGTAATAGAGGCAGCAGTTGAATTTACAAAGCACAGAGTTCCAGTTATTGCAGGAACAGGTTCTAATTGTACAAGAACTGCAATCCAGTTGTCACAGGAGGCTGAGGAAGCAGGTGTAGATGGACTTCTTGTTGTGACACCATACTACAACAAAGCGACACAGGCTGGACTTGTTAAGCATTATTCACAGATTGCGCAGAACACTAAGTGTAAGATTGTTATGTACAATGTTCCAGGAAGAACAGGATGTAATCTTCTTCCAGAGACAGTTGCTACATTGTTCAAAAACGAAGAGAATATCGTTGGTCTTAAAGAAGCTACAGGCAATATGGCTCAGGCATCTAAGACTATGTATCTTACTGATGGTAAAATAGATATGTATTCAGGAGAGGACGGACTTGTACTTCCACTTCTTTCGATTGGAGCACAGGGTGTGATTTCAGTATGGAGCAATATTGCACCAGCTAAGGTTCATATGCTTTGTGAGAGCTTTTTCAATGGTGATATCAAGACTGCACAGCAGATTCAGAAGGAAGCACTTCCACTTGTAGATGCACTTTTCTCAGAAGTGAATCCTATTCCAGTTAAGAAGGCAATGAATCTCATGGGAATGGAAGTAGGACCACTTAGAAGTCCTATGTGCGAGATGGGAGAAGAGAATGCCAGGAAGCTTGCTGAGGTTATGAAGGCATACGGCCTTAAGCTTGCATAATATTATAGAGCTATCGGACAAAGGAGAATGTGATGACTAGAGTAATTATGAATGGCTGTAATGGCAAAATGGGACAATGCATTACAGGAATCTGCAAAGAGGATTCAGAGGTTGAAATCGTAGCAGGAATTGATTTATACGATGGAATAAAGAACGATTATCCGGTTTTTAAAAATATATTTGACTGTGATGTAGAGGCTGATGTAATAATAGATTTCTCAAATGCCAATGCGGTGGATACACTTTTTGATTATTGTATAGAGAAGAAGATGCCAGTCGTATTTTGTACAACAGGTCTTAGTGAGGAGCAGCTTAAGAGAGTTGATGAAGTAAGTGCGAAGACTGCTATTCTTAAGTCTGCTAATATGTCACTTGGAATCAACACACTCATGGAACTTCTTAAGAAAGCTGCACTTGTATTTGCACCAGCAGGATTTGATATGGAGATAGTTGAGAAGCATCATAATCAGAAGCTTGATGCACCTAGTGGAACAGCACTTGCACTTGCAGACTCTTTAAATGATGCGCTTGATGATAAGTATGAGTACAAATATGACAGAAGCAAAGAGAGAAAGAAGCGTGACAAATACGAGATAGGAATATCAGCAGTCCGCGGTGGAAGTATAGTAGGTGAGCATGATGTAATCTTCGCAGGTCAGGATGAAGTTATCACATTCTCGCATACTGCATATTCCAAGGCTGTATTTGCAAAAGGCGCAGTAGAAGCTGCTAAATTCTTAAGCGGAAAGCCAGCAGGTCTTTATGATATGGCTGATGTGATTGCAGCTAAGTAGATATAACAGCATATAAATCACTTTGATTTGTGAATTAGCCCCTGTTTGATTAAAATAAGGGGCTTTATTTGTGCATTTTCGACAAAAAGGTTTTATGTGACCGTTCGTGTGACCGAAAAGGTGTATATTAGTTATTGTACAAAATATTATGGGATAAAGGAGTAGAAGAAATGAAGAATTTATTAAAGAAAACATTAGTTTTTGTACTTACCTTGGCAATCGCTATGACTTCTTTTGCTGTAATTGGCAATACAACAGAAGTTAAAGCAGCAGATTCAATCAAGTATTTTATCAAGCCTAGCAGCGAGGCAGACATTATTACACTTGCAGCTGGTGTTGATTCAGCACCTATCGGTTTTAATGTTGACTCAGACTGTACAATGTACGTAAGCATTATAGCAGCTAACTCTGACACAATCACAGCTTCTATTTACAATGAGGCTGGTGCATTAGTAAGCCAGAATGCGGTTGCATGTACATATGATCCGTCTTATGAAGCTGCAATTGGAAGCGCACAGGCTAACCTTACAGCTGGAAACTACAGCATCGTATTGAATTCAGCAGCAGGAAACTACTTATTGTTATATGCTGGAAGAGAAACAGCACAGCTTAATCAGGAGAGAGCAGCTATCACAGTTGGTTTCAGCAAGAAACTTGAAGTTAGCGGCGGAAAAGTTAAATCTTGGAAATCATCAAATACTAAGATTGCTACAGTTGCTAAGAATGGTAAAGTAACTGCAAAGAGAGTTGGTAAATGTAAGATTACAGCTATTCTTACAACAGGTGAGAAGCTTACATGTACAGTAAATGTTAGAAAGAATGTATATACAGCTTCAAAGCTTACAGCAGCAGATGTATCATACGGAAACTCAGGAGCTAACGTTTACAATATGTCTTATGACCGCAAGGGTAATCTTGTAATAAAAGTAAGATACGTAAACAAGATCGGATACACAGTTAAGAAGCTTGAGAGTATGAGAATCAAAGTTACAAACGAGAACGGAAAAGTAATCGGTGTATACTCTGGAGCAAAGAGCATGACAGTAGCAAGTGGTTCTACAAAGGATTTCACAGTTACAATCAAGAAAGCTAAACTTAAGATTAAAGGCAAACAGGATCTTGCAAATGCAAGTGCAAGTCTTACAGGAAAAAGTGTATATTCTTACCGTTAAATCAAAATAGTGATCAATAGAGTTTAGTAAATTTATTAGTAAAATGAGGTACCAGCTGTCTTAATATAGACAGCTGGTTTTTGCATGGAGCCGCGAATTGACGATTGGTCCTGAAGTGAAAAAAATATATATTTTTAAAATTGTGTGACCGCTCGTGTGACCAAGGTGTGCTATAATACCAACCGTAGATTGTTTATAAAGAAAAAGGAGAGAATAGAAATGACAACTATCAAGAAACTATTTTTAGCTGTTGCATTTACAGCGACTGTTGCTTTTAGTGCATCTTCAACTGATGTACAGGCTGCCAATGTTGATGTTAAGCCAGTGACAGATTTACAGAGTGCTGAGGCTGTAGCAGCACCAACAGGGGCAACAACTATCACAGCACAGACAGATGCTTCAACAGGTTCTGTTAAATTCAGCTTTGCATATTCAGGAACGGACGCTAGAGATTTTGATGTATTTTTATCACAGGATCCTAATGCAATTGACTTGAATACACCTTATGAATCAGCTTATGTGAACGCAGGAAGTGCATCTGTTAGTAGCCTTCAGGCAGGTACTACATATTATGCAGTTGTAAGACCTTACAATGGTTATTCATATAACCATAGCCAGGTATATGGTGCACCATCTAATGTATTCGAACTGATTACATGTCCTGATGGAGAGCCGGTTATTACATATGCAGGAGCTGTCAGTACAAACAGCATTCAGGTTGCATGGAATCCAGTAGCCGGAGCAGCAGGATATATTGTAAATTATTATCGTTCAGATCTTAATATAGATTCAGCAGCAACGGTTGCTACCGCAGACAGCGCAGTTGTATTATCAAATCTTGACAAAGATTGTGAATATAATGTTAAGGTGACACCTTATCGTGTAAGCTCAAATAATGTTACAGCACTTGGTTCAGGAACGGGAAATGTATACAACGTTAAAGTAAAACCAACAAAATGTACAACCCCTATCGTAACGAGCTATTATAATTCAGGCAATAACTATTATATGAATACTGATGAAAGAAAAAATGCTGATGGATATCAGTATGACGTATATACTGCATATAAGAGCAAGGATTCTAAAGTAAAGACATTTGATGTATCAAAGTATGATTACTACAGAGCAAATCTTCAGCACAGAGCATTTAAGAAAAATAATGCATATAAGGTAAGAGTACGTGCTTATGTAATTGACAGTGCTGGTGCAAAGCAGTATAGTGAGTGGTCTGGATGGACATACATTGGAAATCCTAAGACTTCTGTAAAGAGCAGAAATCGTGTAATCACTGCATCATGGGCTAAGCTTAAAGGAACAAACAGAGCTGTTGTTTCTATTTCAAAGAGCAAGAACAGTGGATACAAGAAAGTAACTACTACAACTAAGAACAGCGTAAAGATTACTAAATTTGGTAAGCAGAGATTAAAAGGCGGTCAGTATTATTATGTAACAGTAGTATTACAGAAGAAAGTTGGCAAGAAGTACGTAAATCTTGATGAGCCATATTGCCATCAGATTTATATTTCAAAATATTAATGATATGAGGGCAAAAAGTATTTTGCCGCTTATGTGTGATTAATTGAATATTGAATATGTGAACCTCCAGAATCGGAAAATATAATTTCGGTATCTGGAGGTTTTTTGTGAGACTATAAGCTTTTAAATATATCCAAAGAATGGTATACTAAAACCACAAAATTGACAGGAGGAAACCCAATGACCATACTTATAAAGAACGGAAGAGTAATAAATCCAGCTACGAAGATGGATGAAGTGGCAGATGTATTGATAGAGGATGATAAGGTTTTAGAGATACAAAAGGACATAGACAGGAAAGCAGACCAGGTGATAGAGGCAGACGGGTGCTATGTAATGCCGGGCTTTATAGATATGTATGTACATTTCCTTGACCCAGGACTTGAGTATAAAGAGGACATTTTATATAAAGTAAAATGAATTTTATGGCAATGCAAAATGTTCCGTAGGAATGCAATTCTTGAGGGCGCACATGGAGTCGCAAATTGACGATTGGTCCTGAAGTGAAAAAATATATATTTTGAAATTGTGTGACCGCTCGTGTGACCAAGGTGTGTTATAATACCAAACGTAGATTGTTTATAAAGAAAGAGGAGAGAATAGAAATGACAACTATCAAGAAACTATTTTTAGCTGTTGCATTTACAGCGACTGTTGCTTTTGGCGCATCTTCAACTGATGTACAGGCGGCAGACCTTAATGTAAAACCAGTAACAGATATTCAAAAAGAGGTAGTAGCACCAACAGGTGTGACAACTATTACAGCACAGACTGATGCAGAAGATTCGTCTTTCCGAGTTAGTTATTCGTATTCGGGAACAGATGCGCGCAGTTTTGATGTATTTTTATCGCAGGATCCTAATACAATTGACTACAGTACACCATACAACGGATACACTACTACTGATGCTGGTGTAGCATATGTCTCTGGCGTGCAGGCTGGAACTAAGTATTATGTTTCTATTGTTCCGCGTAATGGATGGGGAGATGACAAAAAATATGGCACACCTTCGAATGTGTTTGAAGTAATTACACGTTCTAATATTGAGCCAGTGATTACATATTCTGGTGCTGCTGGTACGAATAGTATTCAGCTGAACTGGGAGCCAGTTGCTGGTGCGACAGGATATATTGTAGGATATAGCCGTTATGATATGAGTTCAGAGGCTTGGACAAATGTTACTACAGAAGACTGTGGAGTTGTATTGCAGAATCTTGATGAAAATAGTTTATACAAAGTTAGTGTGAGACCATATTGTGTAAGCGCGAGTGGTGCAGTTGCAGAAGGAACAAAAGTTGTTTATGTAACAGGAGTTAAAGTAAAACCAACAAAATGTACAGCTCCTATTGTAAAGAATTATTTTAGTTATAATAATTCTTACTCTGTTAATACTGATGAAAGAAAAAATGCTGATGGTTATCAGTATGAAGTTGATACGGCTTACAAGAGCAAGGATACAAAAGTTAAAATATTTGATGAGCCAAAATATAGCAGCTTTGGTGTTGGTTTACAGCATAGCGCATTTAAAAAGAATAATGCATATAAGGTAAGAGTACGTGCTTATGTAATTGACAGTGCTGGTGCAAAGCAGTATGGTGAGTGGTCTGGATGGACATACATTGGAAATCCTAAGACTTCTGTAAAGAGCAGAAATCGTGTAATCACTGCATCATGGGCTAAGCTTAAAGGAACAAACAGAGCTGTTGTTTCTATTTCAAAGAGCAAGAACAGTGGATACAAGAAAGTAACTACTACAACTAAGAACAGCGTAAAGATTACTAAATTTGGTAAGCAGAGATTAAAAGGCGGTCAGTATTATTATGTAACAGTAGTATTACAGAAGAAAGTTGGCAAGAAGTACGTAAATCTTGATGAGCCATATTGCCATCAGATTTATATTTCAAAATATTAATGATATGAGGGCAAAAAGTATTTTGCCGCTTATGTGTGATTAATTGAATATTGAATATGTGAACCTCCAGAATCGGAAAATATAATTTCGGTATCTGGAGGTTTTTTGTGAGACTATAAGCTTTTAAATATATCCAAAGAATGGTATACTAAAACCACAAAATTGACAGGAGGAAACCCAATGACCATACTTATAAAGAACGGAAGAGTAATAAATCCAGCTACGAAGATGGATGAAGTGGCAGATGTATTGATAGAGGATGATAAGGTTTTAGAGATACAAAAGGACATAGACAGGAAAGCAGACCAGGTGATAGAGGCAGACGGGTGCTATGTAATGCCGGGCTTTATAGATATGCATGTACATTTCCGTGACCCGGGACTTGAGTATAAAGAGGACATTTTTACAGGAATGGCTGCGGCTGCACATGGTGGATATACATCAGTACTTTGTATGCCGAATACCAAGCCTGTAGCAGACAATCCAGATGTGATTGAATATGTACATAGAAAAGCAAAAAGCGGAAATTGCATAAAGGTGTATCAGGTTGGTGCAGTTACAAAGGGACAGCAGGGAAAGGAGCTTGCACAGATAGAAGAGATGGTGAAAGCCGGATGCCCAGCTATCAGTGAAGATGGAAAGTCTGTTATGGATTCGAACATATACAGAGAGGCGATGAAGATAGCAGCAAGACTTGATATCCCTGTGCTTGCACATTGTGAAGATATAAATCTTGTAAACGGTGGAGTTATGAACCTTGATGCAAAGTCAAAGGAATGTGATATGCCAGGAATCAGCAATGCCGTAGAGGACATAATTGTTGCAAGAGATATTCTTCTTGCTAAGGAGACTGGTGCGCAGCTTCATTTATGCCATTGCTCTACGAAGGATTCGGTGAGAATGGTAAAAGAGGCAAAGGAAGACGGAATAAGAGTATCAGCAGAAGTTTGTCCTCATCATTTTACGCTTTGCTCGGACGATATCACTGAATATGTACCGGACAAGGTGGATGGAGTGATAGATCCACAGGATACAGATATGGATACCAACTACAAGATGAATCCACCTCTTAGAACCAAAGAGGATGTTGAGGCATTAAAGCAGGGAATGAGGGATGGCATCATGGAGGTTATCTCGACTGACCACGCGCCACATGCTTTTGAAGAGAAGAATACATCTATGAAGAAAGCTCCATTTGGAATAGTCGGACTTGAGACAGCAGCATGTCTTACACACAATGAACTTGTGCTCGGTGGTGTGCTTACACCTATGCAGATGGCAGAGTGCATGAGTTACAATCCAGCCAGAATCATGAAGTTTGATGCAGGAGACATCGCCCCAGGCAAGCTTGCTGACGTGGTGATATTTGATCCAAATGAGACATACACAATAGACAAGAACAAGTTCGCATCCAAGGGAAGAAATACTCCATTTGATGGGAAGAAAGTGACTGGAAAAGTCAAGTATACTTTGTGCAATGGTAAGATTGTATACGAAGATAAATAATAAGCATGGACTTTTGGAAGAATTTTTATATAATGTACTAGTACATTGTTTTCGAAATAACTACACCATTCACTTGTCTGCAAATCCGATTGTACAGGTAGAAAAGCCTTGGCGTAGCCCACTACGCCTGCGTTTTTATACCTGCACACTCGAATCCGCATTCTACGCGATTGGTATAGTTATTTACGAAACGATATACTAGATGGCTGTTTTGCCGATATAAAAATAGTATTACATATTAAGAAATACATATACAGGAAAGGAATATATCATGATAAATAAACTTGTAGACAAAATAAAAAAGACAAACGCTCCAATAGTAGTTGGACTTGATCCAATGCTTTCATACGTGCCAGAACATATCCAGAAGAAGGCATTTGAGGAGTTCGGAGAGACACCAGCTGGAGCAGCAGAGGCTATCTGGCAGTACAACAAGGCAATTGTTGACGCTACATATGACCTTATACCAGCAGTAAAACCACAGATTGCGATGTATGAGCAGTTTGGTGTTGAGGGTGTAAAAGCATTCCAGAAGACGGTTGATTATTGTCATGAGAAGGATCTTGTTGTAATTGGAGATGTAAAAAGAGGTGACATCGGTTCTACATCAGCAGCATATGCTACAGGACATCTTGGAAAGGTTCAGATTGGAAGCAAGTCATATTCTACATTCAGCGAGGATTTTGCAACAGTAAATCCATATCTTGGAACAGACGGAATCAAGCCATTCGTAGATGTCTGCAAAGAGGAGAAGAAAGGAATATTTATCCTTGTTAAGACTTCAAATCCATCAAGCGGAGAGTTCCAGGACAGATTGGTAGATGGACGTCCTCTTTATGAATTAGTTGGAGAGAAAGTAGCTGAGTGGGGAAGTGACTGCATGGGAGATTCATACAGCTACGTAGGTGCTGTTGTTGGCGCTACATACCCAGAGCAGGGTAAGATTTTACGTAAGGTAATGCCTAAATCATTCATTCTTGTGCCAGGTTATGGTGCACAGGGCGGAAAGGGCGCTGATCTTGTTCATTTCTTCAATGAGGATGGACTTGGTGCAATCATTAATTCTTCAAGAGGAATTATTGCAGCTTACAAGCAGGACAAATATATAGAAAAAGGAATTACTCCTGAGAACTTTGCAGATGCATCAAGAATGGCTGTCGAGGACATGATTGCAGATATCGCAGGGGCTTTACAGAGTAGATAATGCATAGAGTTACGTATTAATATATCATAGAAAGTTAGAGAACAGATATGGAAAAATTTCAGGAGATAGCCACAGTAGTTGAGCAAAAAGAGCTTGGTGCGGGCATATATGATATGACACTACAGACTAAGGATATTGCAAAAGCAGCAAGAGCAGGACAGTTTGTATCTGTATACAGCAGCAATCCTTCTAAGCTTTTGCCAAGACCAATCAGTTTGTGTGGCATTGACAAAGAGAAAAATACAATACGTCTTGTATACCGTGTTACCGGTGAGGGTACAGGAACAGACGAATTTTCTAAACTTCAATCAGGAGATACAATAAAGATTCTTGGACCTTTAGGCAATGGATTTACAGTTGAAAAAGGCAAGAGTGCATTCCTTATAGGTGGAGGGATTGGTGTGCCACCTATGTTGCAGTTAGCGAAAGATATCAACGCATCAGGTGATGTTCCTAAGATGCAGATTGTAATGGGATATCGTGATGAGAATACATTCCTTCTTGATGAGTTCAAGGAGCAGGCTGAGAGTTTTGTGTCATCAGACAATGGTGCAGTTGGAACTAAGGGAACTGTAGTGGATGCAATAAAGGCAAATGTGCTTAAGGCAGATGTTATATATGCGTGTGGACCTACACCTATGCTTCGTGCATTAAGAGATTATGCAGATGCTAATGATATGACATGTTATATTTCTATGGAAGAGAGAATGGCATGTGGAATTGGTGCGTGTCTGGCATGCGTATGCAATAGCAAAGAAAAGGATCATCATTCTAATGTCAACAATAAGAGAATCTGTAAAGAAGGTCCGGTATTTAATGCCAGGGAGGTGGAGCTGTAATGAATACAAGTGTTGAACTTTGCGGTGTTACATTGAAGAATCCTGTTATGACAGCTTCAGGAACTTTTGGTTCAGGGCAGGAATACGGAGAATTTGTAGATTTGAATAAGCTTGGTGCAGTAGTGACAAAAGGTGTTGCGAATGTTCCATGGCCAGGAAATCCTACTCCAAGAGTTGCAGAAGTATATGGCGGTATGCTCAATGCTGTTGGACTACAGAATCCAGGAATAGAGCTTTTCTGTAAGAGAGATATTCCATTTCTTAAGCAGTATGATACAAAGATAATTGTAAATGTCTGTGGACATACTACAGAGGAATATATCGAAGTGGTTGAGAGACTTGCAGATGAACCTATAGATATGATGGAGATTAATATCTCATGTCCTAATGTGAAGGAAGGTGGAATTGCTTTTGGTCAGGATCCAAAGGCAGTCGAGGCTATCACAAAAGAGGTTAAAAAGCGTGCAAAGCAGCCTGTTATTATGAAGCTTTCTCCGAACGTGGCTGATATTACAGTTATGGCGAAAGCAGCAGAGGCTGGTGGCGCAGATGCTCTTTCTATGATTAACACAATCACAGGAATGAAGATTGATATAAATAGAAGAAAATTTGTACTTGCCAACAAGACAGGTGGTATGTCAGGTCCTGCAATTCATCCGGTTGCGGTAAGAATGGTGTACCAGAGCGCACAGGCTGTAAATATTCCAATCATCGGTATGGGCGGAATTATGAATGCAGATGATGCGATAGAGATGATTCTTGCTGGTGCTACTGCGGTATCCGTTGGTACTGGCAATTTCGTAGATCCGCACACAACAGAGAAAGTTGTTGCTGGAATCGAAGAATATATGAAGAGATATCAGGTTAATGATATTAAAGAATTAATTGGTGCAGTGCACGAATAAGTATAGGGCGCATGAGATATTAAATATCTCATGCGTTTTTTGTTTAGGCAGGAAAGAGTGACTTTAATACATGAATTGGTTATAACAAAAAATTATAACCAGTTAACATTTTTTCGTAATACTAATAGCGTTTACAAAAAACAGTGTAAGTGGTAATATTTCTCATATATTATTAATCATATAAAATTAGTAGGAAATGCAGAGCTGGTAGTAAATATACAGAGTTAATAAGAAATACGAACGGATATATGAGCAATACAAAAGATTGTTACTAGAAATAATTATTGTGAAATATATGCCGAATGCAGAAGGAGGACAATTATGGCAAAGATTGCAAAACAACTTACAGAGTTGATTGGTCACACACCACTTCTCGAGATAACTAACTATGAAAAAGAGTTCGAGCTTGATGCAAAGCTTATAGCAAAGCTTGAGTATTTCAATCCACTTGGAAGTGTTAAGGACAGAGTGGCAGCAGCAATGATAGAACAGGGAATAGCAGATGGCAAGATAAATCAGGAGACGATAATTATTGAGCCTACCAGTGGAAATACAGGAATTGGTCTTGCGTTTGTGGCAGCATCAAAGGGGCTTCATCTTATACTCATTATGCCAGATACGATGAGTGTAGAGAGAAGAAAGATTGTTACAGCACTTGGTGCAGAGATAAGACTCACACCTGGACGTGAAGGTATGAGAGGTGCAATTGAGGAAGCTAAGAGACTTGAGAAAGAATATGGCAATGTATTCATTCCACAGCAGTTTGAGAATGAGGCAAACCCAAAGATTCATGAGGTAACAACAGCGCAGGAGATATGGGAAGATACGGATGGCAAAGTAGATATTTTCGTATCATCAGTAGGAACCGGCGGAACAATCACAGGAACAGGACTTGGACTTAAGACGAAGAATCCTGACGTGAAGATTGTAGCAGTTGAGCCAAAGAGCTCAGCGGTTCTGTCAGGTGGAAAGCCGGGACCACACAAGATTCAGGGAATAGGAGCCGGCTTTATTCCGAAAGTCATGCGAATGGATATAGTTGATGAAGTAATCGCAGTAGAGAACGAAGACGCTTTCGACAAGGCAAGACAGGTTGCAAGGACAGATGGACTTTTAGTGGGAATATCATCAGGCGCAGCAATATATGCAGCGACAGAGCTTGCCAGGAGACCTGAAAATAAAGGAAAGAATATAGTTGTGCTACTGCCTGATACAGGAGAAAGATATCTGTCGACACAGTTATTTGAAGTAAAGTAGCTCAGATAAAGCAAGCAGAGTAAATAAGACAAGCAGAGTAAATAAGACAAGCAGAGTAAATAAGATAAGCAGAGTAAATAAAGTAAGTGAAGGTTATGGAATTTAGGTATGAGAAGAAAAGCTATTATGGCGGCACTCTTGTTGACGATGACTTTTCTTACTGGATGTGCAAAAGACAGTAAGGATAACGTAGTCACAATCACGAATGTATCTTATGATCCAACAAGAGAGTTCTATGAGAAATACAACCAAATATTCGAGAAACACTACGAAGAACAGTATGGCAAGAAAGTGGATGTAATCCAGTCACATGGTGGTTCGGGAGCGCAGGCGCGTTCAGTAGTTGAGGGATGCAATGCAGATGTGGTGACACTTGCACTTGAGCATGACATTGACCTGATTGAGAACACAGGACTGATTGAAAAGAACTGGATAGATGAATTTCCAAAGGATTCATCGCCTTATACATCGACTATAGTTTTTCTTGTAAGGAAAGGAAATCCCAAGAATATAAAGGATTGGGATGATCTGGTTAAAAAGGGAGTAGAAGTAATCACGCCTGACCCGAAGAGCAGTGGCGGAGCATGTTGGAATTTCCTGGCAGCACTCAGTTATGCGAGGGAGAACTTTAGCAGCCAGAAGAAGCAGAAGAATTTCATGAAGAAATTATATGACAATGTCACTGTTATGGATTCAGGAGCACGAGGTTCCACTACGACATTTGTTGAGAACGGACAGGGAGATGTCCTGATTGCGTGGGAGAATGAAGCTTTTACTACGATGGATTCATATCCAGATGAGTATGAACTGGTAAATCCTTCCGTGAGCATATTAGCACAGCCTAGCGTAGCAATTGTTGATGACAATGTAAAAAGCAATGGAACGGCTGAGGTTTGTGAGGAATATCTGAATTATCTATACAGTGATGAAGCGCAGAAACTGATAGGCGACAGCGGTTACCGCCCGACAAATGAAGCGATACTGAAGCAGTATGAAGATAAGTTTGATCTGAATATCAGGTTTTCTACGATAGATGATTTTGGCGGATGGAACGAGGCCTATAAGACATTTTTTGATGATGGAGCAATGTTTGATGAAATTTACAGCAACTAAGAACAGCAAAACTAAATCAAAGAACATAAAAAATGAAGTCATACCCGGCTATCATCTTTCGCTTGGAATTGTGATTACAATGCTTTCTGTGATAGTACTTATTCCACTTGCGTCAGTGCTGGTGTATTCGCTTAGAATTTCGCCATCTGACTTCATTGGACTGATAATGAAAACGAATGTCAGAAATGCTTTCATAACAAGTATTGGCAGTTCTTTTATGGCAGCAGTGATAAATGTAGTATTTGGATTGATTGTGGCATGGACACTTGTTAAATATGAGTTCCCGGGCAAATGGCTTTTGGATGCTCTTATAGAGCTTCCCTTTGCCCTTCCAACAGCGGTTGCAGGAATTACACTGTCGAAGCTGTATTCGAGTACTGGATTATTTGGAAGTGTACTTTCAAAGACCGGTATTGAAGTGGCGTATACACAGTTTGGAATAGTAATTGCGCTTGTTTTTGTCGGACTTCCCTTTGTAATAAGAGCGGTACAGCCTATTCTTGAAAAAATGGATAGTCAATACGAAGAGGCTGCTTTTATGTTAGGAGCAAGTCCAGGTAAGACATTTTTCAAAGTTATTCTTCCTGAACTTAAGCCAGCACTTCTTACAGGATTTGGTCTTGCTTTTGCGAGAGGAATCGGAGAGTACGGAAGTGTAATTTATATCTCAGGAAACAGTGCAAAGAACAAGACACAGGTTGTGTCATACGTGATAATGCAGAAGTTAAGTTACATAGATTATGCAAGCGCAACAGCAATTGCACTGGTTATGCTTATAATCTCATTTTTACTGCTATTGTTTGTGAATATAGTTCAGGTAAGACAGTCAAAGAGAACGAATCTGTTATAGCAATATACTGATTTAAAAGTAAGCAGGTATGAGTTCTGCAATAAAAGGAAAGGAGCCACAGACATGGAAGAACAAAAAAAGCTTGAAAGAAATAAGAAAATCACAAAAATCTGTCTTATTACAATCACAATTCTTTTTTTAGCGGTGATGCTTGTGGTGCCTCTTGTATCAGTACTCGCCGGCTCACTTAAAGAAGGATTCAAATTCTATATCAAAGCGATATCGACAGAGTATGTGTTATCAGCACTGAAAGTTACAGTCATAGCAACACTGTTTGCTGTAGTGGTCAATACATTCTTCGGAATATGGGCAGCATGGCTGCTTACAAGATTCTCCTTCAAGGGAAAGCAGATTCTTGCAACCATAATCGATATTCCATTTTCGATATCTCCAGTAATAGTAGGACTTGCATATCTTATGACTTTTGGAAGACTTGGATGGATGTACCCCGCAATAAGAGCAATAAATGATTTCTTCGGAACAAATATCAGGATAACATTTGCAGTTCCGGGTGTTGTACTTGCTACAATATTTGTGACATTTCCATTTGTATCAAGGGAGATAATTCCAGTGCTTAACGCACAGGGGAAGGATGAGGAAGAAGCTGCGGCTCTTATGGGCGCATCAGGACTTACTATCTTTAGAAAGATTACTCTTCCACAGATGAAATGGGGACTTATATACGGCATTATACTTTGTACAGCAAGAGCGTTAGGCGAGTTTGGTGCTGTCAATGCCCTATCAAAGACAAGGGGAGAGACATTTACCCTTCCACTTGAAATTGATGCTTTATACATGTCGGGAACAGATGAAGGAATAACAGCTGCTTTTGCAGTTTCATCTATTCTTGTGATAATTGCACTCATTATTCTTTTTGCAAGGAATATCGTAGAAAGAAAGTTTAAAGAAAAACATTAATCGGGCCAAAGGAGATTCAGTGTATGTACGTAGAAATGAAAAATATATACAAAAAATATGGAGACTTTGTGGCCTCTGATAATGTAAGCTTTGGAATAGAAAAGGGAAAGCTTGTGGCACTTCTTGGACCATCAGGAAGTGGGAAGACCACGCTTCTTCGTATGATAGCAGGACTTGAGACACCTAATGATGGTGACATCTACATAGATGGTAAGAGGGTAAACGATGTCCCGGCAGCCAAAAGAGGCATAGGATTTGTTTTTCAGAATTATGCACTTTTCAGATACATGACAGTGTATGAGAATGTTGCATTTGGACTTGAACTTCAGAAGATGCCTAAAAAGCAGATAAAGCAGCGTGTAAACGAACTTCTTGAGATGACGGGGCTTGCAAATATGGGCAACAGATATCCGAATCAGCTTTCAGGCGGACAGAGACAGCGAGTTGCTTTTGCAAGAGCACTTGCACCAAATCCACAGGTACTGCTTCTTGATGAACCATTTGCTGCTATAGATGCGAAGGTGAGAAGCGAGCTAAGAATATGGCTTAAGGAACTTGTAGAGAAGCTTGGAATTACAAGCATATTTGTCACCCATGATCAGGACGAAGCTGTTGAGGTGGCAGATGAGATAATAATCACAAACCGTGGCAGGATTGAACAGATGGGTACACCACTTGAGATATACAAATCGCCAGATACACCATTTGTAGCGCAGTTCATCGGTCATTCAACTGTAGTTGAGGATTATGACAGATTAAAAGGATTTGAAATTGTAGAAAATGCTAAAAGAGCAGTTATAAGACCTGAGTTTATCAAGATTTCCAAAAGCGGCAATCTCAACCGATATATGTCAGCGGCTGAGGAAGGAATAATAACGGATGTTGTATTCAGAGGAAACCGTGTTGATGTAACGGTCAATATAAATGGAATAGAAGTAATCGGAGAGAGGTCTCTTGAAAAAGATCTGGTGAGTGTCGGTGAGACAGTACATGTATTGATTTACCGCCTTTATATATTTGATGAAAAGAAGACATATCTGGTGGAAAACAGCGAGATGCAGGAACAGGATGTATTCTATATTTAATTAAGGAGATTGATATGAGAATTGAAAACAAAAAGATTATACATACGGATATCCTTATCGTAGGAGGTGGAACTGCTGGCTGTTATGCGGCACTTACAATTCGTGAGAAATCAAATTATTCAATAGTTATAGCAGAGAAAGCGAACATCAAAAGAAGTGGATGTCTTGCAGCAGGAGTTAATGCGATAAATGCATACATTGTAAAAGGCAGAAAGCCAGAGGACTATGTAGAGTATGCAAAAAAAGATGCAGATGAAATCGTAAGAGAGGATTTACTTCTTACAATGTCGCAGGGACTTAATCGTGTCACAAAGAAGATGGAAGACTTGGGACTTGTGATTTTAAAAGATGAAAATGGAGAGTATGTTGCAAGAGGAAACCGTAACATCAAGATAAACGGAGAAAATATCAAGCCACTTCTTGCGTCTGCTGTAGAGGCACTTTCTGATGTGACTATAATAAATCGTATAAATATTACAGATTATATTGTAGAGGACAATAAAATAAAGGGTGCATATGGATTTTCGATTGAAGATGGAACAGCCTATGAGATAAGAGCTAAAAAGGTTCTTTGTGCAACTGGTGGAGCAGCTGGTTTGTACAGACCGAACAATCCAGGTTTTTCAAGACATAAGATGTGGTATCCACCTTTTAACACAGGTGCAGGATATGCGATGGGACTAAGAAGTGGAGCGGAGATGACCACATTCGAGATGAGATTTATAGCCCTTAGATGTAAGGATACGATTGCTCCGACTGGAACTATCGCACAGGGAGTAGGAGCAAAGCAGGTAAACTCATTGGGTGAGGTGTACGAGGACAAATATGGACTTACAACATCACAGAGAGTATTTGGAACTGTTATGGAGAATATAAATGGACGCGGTCCTTGTTATCTTAGGACAGAGGGGATATCTAAGGAGCAGGACGAATCGCTTCGCAAGGCGTACCTTAATATGGCACCGAGCCAGACTCTTAAATGGGTTGAGGCAGGCAGGAACCCAAGTGAGCAGAATGTCGAGATAGAAGGAACAGAGCCATACATAGTTGGTGGACATACAGCGAGTGGATACTGGGTTGACACCAACAGACAGACGACAATTGATGGTTTGTATGCGGCTGGCGATGTGGCTGGTGGCTGTCCACAGAAATATGTAACAGGTGCGATGGTTGAAGGTGAGATTGCTGCAATTGATATGATAAAGCATCTTGATGCTGAAGGTGAGACTGCCGGGGTGACTGAGACAAAGGGAGTCGGGAAAGCAGATGATGATTTTGAAAACAAGGTATCCGAGTACAACCATTTTCTTGAAGAAAAAGTGGAGCAGTTTTCAACAGAGGCACTTGAAGAGGCAATGCAGAAAATCATGGATAATTATGCTGGAGGAATTTCCACACATTATCAGTTTAACGGTAAGCAGCTTGCACTTGCAAAAGAGAAAATTGCTCAGCTTACAGAGCTTACAGACGGTCTGAACGCCACAGATATGCATGAGCTTATGTTTGTCTATGAACTAAAAGAAAGACTTATGGTTTGTCAGGCATTGATTGCACATCTTGGGGCAAGGAAAGAGACAAGATGGCATAGTTTTGCAGAGAACCTTGACTATCCGCACAAGAGTGACAACTGGCTTAAGTATGTAAATTCAAGATACGAAGATGGACAAATCAAGATTATATACAGAAATCTTGTAGAGAGGGAGGCATGCTATGAGCATAATGATTGATTCTAAAAAGTGTAAAGGCTGCGGTCTTTGTACAGATGTATGTCCTGGAAGTCTGATATATCAAAGGGATGACAGGAAAGCATACATCAGATATCCAAAGGATTGCTGGGGATGTGCTTCCTGTATAAAGGAGTGCCATTTTGGAGCAATTGGTCTTTATCTCGGGGCTGACATTGGCGGAATGGGAAGTGTAATGACTGTTGATTCCACACCGGATACGCTGACATGGAATATAGATAAGCGGGATGGCACAAGAGAGCAGATTATAATCAACAAAAACGAGGCAAATAAGTATTAACAGATATGATATAGCTGCGAAAATAGTGGGATATAGTAAAGATACTAAATGATTACAAATAACTTAGAAAAGGATGGTAAAAAACATGGGTGAATTATCACATCTTGACGAACTTGAAGCAGAGGCAATATACATAATTCGTGAAGTGGCTGCTGAGTGTGAGAAACCAGTAATGCTTTATTCGATAGGAAAGGACAGCTCGGTAATGCTTCATCTTGCTATGAAAGCATTTTATCCTGAGAAGCCACCATTTCCATTTTTACATGTAAATACAACATGGAAATTCAAAGAGATGATAGAGTTTCGTGACAGAGTTGCAAAAGAAAAGGGAATAGAGATGCTTGAATACATCAATGAAGAAGGTGTTAAGCAGGGAATCAATCCATTTGACCATGGTTCTGCATACACTGATATCATGAAGACACAGGCCCTTAAGCAGGCACTTGATAAGTATGGATTTACAGCGGCTTTCGGTGGTGGAAGACGTGATGAGGAGAAGTCAAGAGCAAAGGAGAGAATCTTCTCTTTCAGAAATGAAAATCATGCATGGGATCCTAAGAACCAGAGACCAGAGATGTGGAAACTCTACAATTCAAAGATTCAAAAAGGACAGGAAGTAAGAGTATTCCCATTGTCAAACTGGACAGAGAAGGATATCTGGCAGTATATAAAGCGCGAGAATATAGAGATTCCTTCTTTATATTTTGCAAAAGAAAGACCGGTAGTATATAGAGATGGCAATATAATCATGGTTGATGATGACAGAATGAAGCTTCGTCCAGGCGAAGAAATCCAGCATAAGAGTGTGCGTTTCCGTACACTGGGATGTTATCCTCTTACAGGTGGATGTGAGTCAACAGCAACTACACTTGATGAAATTATTGAAGAGACTTTGAGTGCTGTTTCATCAGAGAGAACCACACGAGTAATTGATAATGAGGCAGCAGGCAGCATGGAAAGAAGAAAGAGAGAGGGATATTTTTAAAATGAGCGGATTATTAAAATTTATTACATGCGGAAGCGTGGACGACGGAAAATCAACCCTGATAGGACATATCTTATATGATTCAAAACTTCTTTATGCCGATCAGGAGAAAGCATTAGAGTTAGATAGTAAAGTAGGAAGCCGTGGAGGTGCGATTGATTATTCACTTCTTCTCGACGGACTTATGGCAGAGCGTGAGCAGGGAATTACAATTGATGTTGCATATCGTTATTTTACAACAGATAAGAGAAGCTTTATTGTAGCTGATACACCAGGACATGAGGAGTACACAAGAAACATGGCTGTTGGTGCATCCTTTGCTGACCTTGCAGTTATCCTTATTGATGCAAAGCAGGGTGTACTTGTACAGACAAGAAGACACGCAAGAATATGCGCACTTATGGGAATCAGATACTTCGTATTTGCCGTAAATAAGATGGATCTTGTCGGATATGATGAGAATCGTTTTAATGAGATTACAAAACAGATTGATGAGCTTACTAAGGAACTTGGACTTGCAAATGTACAGATTATACCTGTATCTGCAACAGAGGGTGACAATGTAACGAAGAAGTCTGAAAATATCGTATGGTATAACGGACCAGCATTATTGTCTTATCTTGAGGTTATTGATATTACTGATGACGACAATGAAGCAGGATTTTATATGCCAGTGCAGAGAGTATGCCGTCCTGACCATACATTCAGAGGATTCCAGGGACAGATTGAAGCAGGCAGTGTGAAGGTTGGAGATGAGATTACAACACTTCCAAGTAATGAGACAGCACATGTTAAAAGTATACATGTTGGTGACAAAAATACAGACAGTGCATTTAAAGGACAGCCTGTAACAATCCAGCTTGACAGAGAGGTGGATGTATCAAGAGGATGTGTGCTTACAGTCGCATCAGGAGCGCAGGTTGCATCTTCTATCACAGCTACACTTCTCTGGATGGATGATGATGAACTGTTTAAGGGAAAGAACTTCTTCTTCAAGTTAGGCACAAAGACAATTCCAGGAATTGTGACAAGCATAGAATATGCAATTGATGTAAATACAGGAGAGAAGACTCCGGCTGAGACTTTGCATAAGAATGAGATAGCAGTGTGCAAGATTTCTTTTGCAGATAAGATTGTATGTGATTTATTCAAGAATCATAAGACACTTGGCGAATTTATCCTGATTGACCGAGTAAGTGATATGACATCTGCCTGTGGTGTTGTTGAGGAAGTCCATACAGAAGAAAGTGGTCTTTATGAGGGCAGAGTGGATAGAAACGTGCGAGCTGCAATCAAGGGACAGAAAGCTATCACAGCAGTCTTTGTAGATGGTGTGGATGGAATTAACCGTGGATTTGTTGAAGACGTCGAGAAGGTATTAAATATCGACGGAAGACATACATATCTCTATGCGCCAAAGGATGGAGAGGACTTTGAGAATGTAGTTAAGCATCTGAACCGTGCGGGTATAGTTGTACTTCTTCTCATAAATGAAAAGCAGCAGAATGTATTATCAAGTGAGAATATCGAGTTCACAAAGGACTGGAACAAGGATGGTGTCAATGTAGAAAAAGTGGCTGATTACATCAAGAAACAGTCTGTATATGATGGTGGAATCGTTAATTCACTGGAATATATCTAAGAGAGTGTCGGAAAATTAAACAACCCGGACACGTATACATCAATAAAAACAGAGCATAATATTAATACTCCCTTCAAGGTATGGTAAGTTAAATCACTTACAGCCGAGGAGGGAGTTTTGCTATAAATTTTACTTATAACAAACTATTGTTTTTACGTATAAGGTGATGTATTGACTGTAGTAAGCCTTTTTGATAATATCATACTTAGCTAGTAGGAATACTATCAATTCAAAGAAACCAATAAAATTTATAAATTAAAAGAGGGTGCGACGTGTACGATATTTTGATAATTGGAAGTGGCCCGGCAGGTCTTTCGGCCGCGATATATGCAAAGAGAGCAAACTTTAGTGTGGCGGTAGCTGAGAAGGAATATCTGGGAACTGGTCAGATTGTAGAAAGTGGAAATGTGAATAATTACCTTGGATTACCCAATACAAATGGATATGATTTGGGAGAAAAGTTCAGGGAACATGCAGTACTTCTTGAAGTTCCATTCATTGAAAAAGAAGTAACACAGATAACAATTACAGAAGAGAGTTCTAAGAAGCTGTACCAGATCCGATTTAAGGATGACACGGTAGAACAGGCAAGAGCTGTTATATACACAGCTGGAACGCATCAGAGAAAAGCGCAGGTACCTGTTGAAGAAAAATATATCGGTCAGGGAGTATCGTATTGTGCAATATGTGACGGTGGATTTTTTAAAGAGAAAGATGTTGCAGTGCTCGGCGGTGGAGATACAGCTTTAGATGATGCTCTTTATCTGGCAGACATATGCAGGAAAGTTTATCTGGTTCATCGCAGAGAACAGTTCAGAGGTGCACGGAGTACAGTCGCATTACTAGAAAGCAGACAGAATGTTGAGTTTGTTTTAAATGAACAGGTCACTGAAATATACGGTGAGGACAAATTATCAGGAGTCAGACTTAAAAGTGGAAGAAGTCTTGATGTAAGTGGAGTATTTGTTGCATACGGCAGCATGCCACAGTCAGAACTTTTAAAAGACCTGGCGCAGATAGATGATAGAGGCTATGTAGTTGCAGCGGAAGACGGCATTACTTATACTCCTGATGGCTCGGCTAAGCAGGCAGGATTATATGTGGCAGGAGATGTCAGAACGAAGCAGCTTCGTCAGGTAGTCACAGCTGTAGCAGATGGCGCAAATGCAGTTTACAGTGCGACTGAATATCTGCAGCAGGGTTAAAATTTATAATAAATGTAAGCTGCTGAAAAGTTACGAATTTTATATATTGATTATAGATAAACAGGATAATATCAGATTAAGTTGAAACAAACAATGTGAGGTATAAGGCGATGAAATTCAATACAAGTTTATTGCATGCCGGTGTAAGTAAAGAGACAAATGGCTCGACTTTACCACCAGTATACCAGACCAGTGCATTTGAACAGACCAGTGCAGCTGACCTGGAAAAGATTTTTGAAAATAAAGCACCAGGTTATTGTTATACAAGAGTGGGAAATCCAACGATAACAGCATTTGAGAACAGAATCACAAAGCTTGAAGGTGGAATTGCTTCTATAGCATGCGCATCAGGCATGGCAGCACTCATGAATGCTTTTATGAATATCCTGCGAAGCGGTGATGAGATTATATCAAGCGCAAGTCTATATGGTGGAACAATTGATTTGTTCACAGACCTTGAAGCTTTTGGAATCACGACAAGATATGTTGAGAATAACAACTGGGAGCAGATAGAGGGAGCAATTAATGAACATACAAGATTGATTTTTGCAGAGACAATCGGAAATCCCTGTCTCGATGTGACAGACATTGAGAGGCTTGCCGAGGTTGCACATTCACACGGACTGCCGCTTATAGTTGATAATACTACATCGACACCATACCTGATACAGGTGCTTAAGCATGGTGCAGATATTGTAGTGAACTCTTCATCAAAATACATAAATGGAAGCAGTAATTCAATAAGCGGAATACTTACAGACAGCGGAAAGTTCAAATGGGATAAGGAAAAATATCCAGGACTTGCAGATTACGTGAAATATGGTCCTATGGCTTTTATCGCAAAACTTAGAAATGGACTTTTTAGAAATACAGGAGCCTGTCTTTCGCCAGTCAATGCATATCTGAATATTATCGGGCTTGAGACGCTTGGGCTTCGAATGGAGAGACAATGTGATAATGCATTTGAACTGGCAAAATGGATAGAATCAAATTATAGTGATATCACAGTCAATTATCCAGGACTTGAAAGCAGTAAATGGCATGAGATAGCAAAAAAGCAGCTGACGAATGGATATGGTGCAATACTCACACTTCGAGTTGGAAGCAAGGAAAAGGCATTTGAATTTATTGACAGCCTTACCATTCCGTATACACTTTCAAATATAGGTGACACGAAGACGCTTGTTATCCATCCAGGCTCAACAATAAGTCTTCACAGTACAGAGAAACAGAAAGAGGATGCTGGAGTATTTGAAGACCTTATAAGAGTGAGTGTCGGAATTGAGGATATAGACGACATCAAAGAGGATTTTGCACAGGCATTTAAGAAAATACATGGTTAGTTAGAGAGGAAAGAGGAAGGTAAAATGGCAGAGAAAGTAGATTACGCAGCTCTTAAAAAGGGCGGATTCATGAGACAGAAACAAAAGGGATGTTTTTCACTTAGATTAGCTGTGGTAGGCGGAAATCTTACAGCGGAAAATATCAAGGTCGTTGCTGAAGTGGCAGAGAAATACGGACATGGATATGTGCATATGACATCCAGACAAGGAATAGAAATTCCATTTATTAAAGTCGAGGATATCAATGAAGTGAAGGAAGAACTTGCAAAGGGTGGAGTTGGAACCGGTGTATGTGGACCAAGAGTTCGTACAGTGACAGCCTGTCAGGGATCAGAGATATGTCCTAGCGGATGTATCGATACATATACTCTTGCAAAAGAACTTGATGAGAGATATTTCGGAAGAGAGTTACCACATAAATTCAAATTCGGTGTTACAGGATGCCAGAACAACTGTCTGAAATCAGAGGAAAATGATATTGGTATCAAAGGTGGAATGACAGTAGAGTGCAACCATGACGACTGTATACAGTGTGGCGTATGTGTAAAGGCATGCAGGGAGAACGCACTTAAGATGGAAGACGGTAAAATTACAATTGACAGAGATAAATGTAACAACTGTGCACGATGTGTTAAGAGCTGTCCGACAGATGCATGGGTTGGAAATCCAGGATACATAGTATCGTTTGGCGGACTTTTTGGAAATAAGATATACAAAGGTGAACAGATTGTTCCTATTATCAGAGACAAAGAGACTTTGTTTAAAGTAACTGATGCAGCTATCAATTATTTTGAAGAAAATGCAAACGCAGGTGAGAGATTCAGATTTACTCTTCAAAGAACTGGTGAGGAGAAATTCAAGGAAGTCATAAACAAAGCATATAAGGGAGAAGAGTAACATAATCCCATATTAGTAAATATTAAATAGAAAGGTGAAAGAATATGGCAGATATAGCATTTGATGAACAGGTAGATATTACAGATAAGGTTTGCCCGCTTACATTCGTAAAGGCAAAGGTGGCAATCGAGGAGCTTGATGATGGAGAGGTTCTTGCAATCCGTATGAACGATGGAGAACCGGTGCAGAATGTTCCAAGAAGCATGAAAGAAGAAGGACATAAGATATTAAAACTTGAGGACAATGAGGACGGAACATACACGCTGTATGTAAGAAAGGTTGAGGAATAAAATGGCGGCAAGAATTAGTGAAGCTGATTTCGAAGAGAAAGTACTTAAGAGCGATAAGCCGGTTATAGTTGATTTTTATTCTGATTCATGCGTTGCGTGCAAGAAGCTTGCGCCAGTATTAGGCGGAATTGAGGATGACTATGAGGACGCACTTAATGTATATAAAGTAAATACAAATTTCGATGCTGCTTTAGCGGAGAAATATGAGGTAACTGCCAATCCGACACTTTTATTTGTAAAGGACGGACAGGTGGTAGAAAGAACTGTAGGGGCACAAAAGCCAGCAGACCTTAAAGCATTAGTAGAGAAAATTATTTAGGAGGATTATGAGATGACAATCACAGTTGCAGGAGAGAAGAAAGAAGTAAAGGATAATCTTACATTACCAGAGCTTATCGAGCAGGAGAATG
Source organism: uncultured Agathobacter sp. (assembly GCA_934359755.1). Lineage (GTDB taxonomy): Bacteria > Bacillota > Clostridia > Lachnospirales > Lachnospiraceae > Roseburia. The sequence continues at coordinate 13,101 of CAKRLV010000013.1, read as the reverse complement.
TAGATATGCCAGAATATGTAACAGTATCAATAAATGATGAGTTTGTTCCTAGTGATCAAAAAGCAACAACAGTATTAAAAGATGGAGATAATGTAGAATTTCTGTATTTCATGGGAGGTGGATGCTAATGGCAATGACTGATGAGCAGATCGAACGTTATTCCCGCCATATTATTTTAAAAGAGGTGGGAGCGAAAGGTCAGAAGAAATTATTAAAAGGCAAGGTTCTTATCATTGGAGCAGGTGGCCTTGGAGCACCAGCTGCTATGTATCTTGCAGCAGCAGGTGTCGGAACAATTGGAATCGTAGATGCAGATGAAGTTGATTTATCAAATCTTCAGAGACAGATTATCCATGGTACAGCAGATATCGGAAAAGCAAAAGTTAAATCTGCAAAAGAGACAATGAATGCTATGAATCCTGATGTCACAGTTAATACATACCGTATGTTTGTTGATTCTACAAATATCCGTGAACTTATCAGAGAGTATGATTTTATCATTGATGGAACAGATAACTTCCCGGCGAAGTTCTTGATTAATGATGCATGTGTGCTTGAGAAAAAGCCATTTTCACATGCTGGAATTATCAGATTTAAGGGTCAGCTCATGACTTATGTTCCAGGAGAAGGACCATGTTACAGATGTGTATTCAAGAATCCACCACCAAAGGATGCAGTACCTACATGTAAGCAGGCTGGTGTTATCGGAGCAATGGGTGGAGTAATCGGTTCACTTCAGGCAATGGAAGCAATCAAGTATCTGCTTGGTGTAGGAGATCTTCTTACCGGATATTTACTTACATATGATGCACTTACAATGGAATTTCGTAAGATTAAGCTTCCAAAGGATACTCATAACTGTGCAGTTTGTGGAGATCACCCAACTATACTTGAACCAATTGACTATGAGCAGGAAGTGTGCGAGGAGACTGCAAGCAGATTTGATGCACCTCGTTAATGGAGGTAGATGATGAGTATAATTAGAATGAAATATCCGTTTTTGGACGAGATCGCAAAGTATGCAAAAGAACATCTTCCAGAGGAAGCGTGTGGGCTGATTGCAGGCGAGGAGGACGAAAGTGGAAGACTTATAACAAAAGTATATTATCTGACTAATGTAGACCATGCGGAGGATCATTTTACATTAGATCCAAAAGAGCAGCTGGAAGCGATAAAGGATATGAGAGCGAATGGATTAAAGCCACTTGGCAACTGGCATTCTCATCCATCTAGTCCATCAAGACCTTCGGATGAAGACATAAAGCTTGCGTATGATCCAAACGCAAGTTATATGATTATGTCGCTTATGGCAGATAATCCTGTATTCAACTCGTTCCATATAGAAGATGGAAAAGTGACAAAAGAGGATTTAAGAATTTATTCTGACGAATATTATTTTTAATATGTGATTAATTAAGGCTTATGTATGCGATTACAGCTCAGACATCGTGGATACACTTTGAATGGGCTGTAATCTTTATTTTTATGACTTTTCTTTTTTATGTCGGGATGGTATTATTTTTATGCTGTATATTTGAAGTGAATATATACGTTTGTCTGCACAGTGGTTTTGTGTGGGGCAACGTACCTTTTGCCACTTATATGTGATTAATCGGATTACTACATGCTTTGCATTTTCGTACCCCATTTAACCATAACACAGAGATAACAAATAAGAACAGAGATAACAAATAAGAACAGAGATAACAAATAAGAACAGAGATAACGAATAAGAACAGAGATAACGAATAAGAACATAGATAACGAATAAGAACATAGATAACGAATAAGAACATAGATAACGAATAAGAACAGATAACGAATAAGAACAGAGATAACGAATAAGAACAGATAACGAATAAGAACAGATATAGAATAAGAACAGAGATAACGAATAAGAACAGATATAGAATAAGAACAGAGATAACGAATAAGAACGGATCTAGAATAAGAACAAAGATAGCGGATAAGAAGATAAGAATGGAGAAAATATGAAAAAAGAAACTAAAGGATTAACAACAAGGGAATTAACAACATGTGCACTTTTTGCGGCGCTCATAGCAGTTGGAGCATTTATTAAGATAGATATTCCCCTTCCTATGTACACAATGCATTTTACGTTGCAGTGGTTCTTCGTACTTATGGCAGGATTTCTTCTTGGAAAGAAGCTTGCGACAATCAGCGTCGTGGTATACCTTTGTATAGGAATTGTGGGTGTGCCTGTATTTGCAGCAGGTGGCGGTCCTGCATATATATTCAGACCAGGTTTTGGATTTTTACTAGGATTTGCACTTGCAGCATATATTATAGGAGCATTAACTGACGCAGTGAAGAAATTTCATTCAGTTGCGCTTTTATTACCAGCAATGGCAGGACTTGTTGCATATTACACAGTAGGCGCTATCTATTTTTATTGCATCAATAATTTCTATGTACATACACCAGTTACATGGTCGGTTGTTGTGGTTAATTACTGCCTTATAACAGTAATTCCAGATATGATACTTTGCGTATCAGCAGCTACATTTGCGATAAAGCTTCGCCCAGCTTTTATCAATATATTAAATGGATATGGTTCAAGAAAGAAAGTAATGTAATATGGCATATTTTCCAATGTTTGTAGATATAACAAATCAGCCATGCCTCGTTGTAGGAGGCGGGCAGGTTGCGTATAGGAAGGTCATGACACTTTTGGATTTTGATGCAAAAGTGATTGTGGTTGCCAAAGATATATGTGAAAATATATCACGCATAATAGAAGAAAAAGAGTATGATATAGAAGTGGTTCGAAGGGCTTTCGAGGAAAGCGATTGTGATGGGAAGAAGCTGGTCATTGCAGCAACAGATGATGAGCAGTTAAACCATGATATTTCACAGTGCTGCAAGGCAAGAGGAATAATGGTAAATGCTGTTGACCAGAAAGAGGATTGTAGTTTTATTTTTCCATCTTACGTAAAAGAACAGGAGCTTGTAGCAGCCTTTTCAAGCAGTGGTAACAGTCCGGTGCTGACGCAGTACCTTAAGGCAAAAGAGAAGGATATCCTTACACCTTTTCTTGGAGAATTGTGTGAGTATATGGGAAGTATCAGGGAAGATATCATACATAATTATGCGACGGAAGCACAGCGGCGGGCAGTTTTTAAAGATATAGTTGATACTGCAATAAAAACAGGAAAACTGCCAGAATGAAATGCAGTATAAAAAACAGTAATATGAACAAAAGCATATTATGAGTCAATCATAATTTGCAGGAGCGGTAAATGAAGTATTTTGTTGGAACCAGAGGATCAAAGCTTGCATTAGTGCAGACAAATCTGGTAATTGATAGATTAAAAAGTGCATATCCGAAAGACGAATTCGAGGCAGTCGTTATAAAGACAACAGGTGATATTGAGAAGAATCGTCAGCTCGACCAGATAGGTTCCAAGGGAATATTTGTCAAAGAAATTGAGGAGGAACTTCTTGAAGGTAAAATTCATATGGCAGTTCATTCATTAAAAGATATGCCAGATGAGCCAGCAAAGGGACTTACTTTTTCAAAGGCGTGGACAAGAGAGGATTCAAGGGATGTTCTCATACTTCGTGATGTGAAGTCACTAGATGAATTGCCAGAGGGAGCAGTTATAGGAACTGGAAGTAAGCGAAGAAAATTCCAGCTTTTAAAAATAAGACCCGACCTTCGTGTGGTGGGGATTCGCGGAAATATCGATACCAGACTTAGAAAATTATATAATAAAGAAATCGTGTGCGATGATAATTACAAGGACGGCTTAATATTAGACGGAATTGTGATTGCGGCAGCCGGAATAAAGCGTATAGGAAGACAAGCTGAAATTACACAATATCTTTCGGTTGATGATATGATTCCAGCACCTGCGCAGGGAACACTCGCACTTGAAGTCAGGGCTGATAATTATGACCTTATTAAGAAACTGGATGCTTTATCGGATGAACGGACCGATATATGTGTCAACGCAGAAAGAGGTTTTCTAAAGATGATAGGTGGAAACTGTCACACACCAGTTGCAGCTTACTGTGATTATGATTCTGACGGGAAATTGAAGCTTCGTGCCATGTATGGCAGAGAAGATGGAAGTAGTATTGCTGCGACTATTGTCGGTGAAGATGATGTGAGTTGCGATGATGTTAGTGAATATAATATCAGTTGTGAAGATGTCTGTTGCGATGATATCAGTGGTGATGATGTGAGTTGTGATGATGTCGGTTGCGGTGATATCAGTGGTGATGATGCGAATGGTGATGATGTCAGCTGTGATGATGTCAGTGAATATGGTATAAATGTTTTAGATGAAGGAAAGCGGCAGAAGAGTAATATCTACATTGTCGGCAGAAAAATGGTTGCGAAAGCAGTAGATTGTATTCAGGGTGAACTTGACTAATTTATAAAATAGAAATCAGGATAATTATTTTAAATATGGGAAAAGTAGTGTTAGCAGGAGCAGGACCAGGAGATGTGGGCCTGCTTACTTTAAAAAGTGAGAAGTACATAAAGGAAGCAGATTGTCTTGTATATGACAGATTGTTGTCTGTCGAATTGCTTGATACGACAAAGCCAGGCTGTGAACTTATATATGTTGGTAAGGAAAATCACAAGCATGTGATGAAGCAGGATGATATTAATGAACTTCTGTATCAGAAATCAAAACAGCATGGACTTGTTGTCCGATTAAAAGGTGGCGATCCATATGTGTTTGGAAGAGGCGGAGAAGAAGCACTTTATCTTACAGACAGAAATGTGGAAGTAGAAGTTGTGCCAGGGGTAAGTTCGTCAGTAGCGGCACTTGCGGATGCGGGAATTCCAATTACACATCGAGGAATCGCAAAGGGATTTCAGGTTATAACTGCACATAGCAGGAAAGATGAAGAGGCAGATATAGATTATTCACTTATGACAGATGAGACAATCACATGTGTATTTCTGATGGGACTTGCCCATGTAAAAAGCATAGCGGAAGGGCTTATGGGAGCTGGAAGACGTACTGATACAGCAATTGCAGTTATATCAAATGGTACAACAGCAAGACAGAAAAAGTGTGTCGGAACATTGGCAGATATCGGAGAGAAAATTGAAAAAGCAGGTCTGATATCGCCAGCAATAATCGTCGTTGGAGATGTCGTAGGATTGAACGAAAGGCTATCATTTTTTGAAAAAAGACCACTTTTTGGTAGACAGATTTATGTGCCTTATATAGAGTCATATCATGTATGCACTAACAAGAATATATGCGACGATAGAAGTATATGCGACGATAAAAGCCTAAGCGATTATAAAGAACAAAATAAGCTGATTGCCAGATTGAGGGAACTTGGTGCAGATGTGCATGCAATAAAAGCAGGCAAAATTGAACCTGTTTTTATCGCAGATTTTAAGAAAAGAGTACAAGAATCTGATTGGATTCTTTTTACCAGTAAGAACGGAGTCAGAGCATTTTTCGAAAACATGAAAATGGCAAAAACAGATGCAAGAATTTTGTCAGACTGTAAAATAGGTGTTGTCGGAAAAGCCACAGCGAAAGAACTTTCAAAGTACTATATACAGGCGGATATTGTCGCAAAAAATGAGACTGGAAAAGGGCTTGGTGAGGAACTTAGAACTGTTTTAGAAAAGGAATCTAATGTGTGTTTATTTACGGCAAAAGAATCCTCGACTGATATTGAAAATGTTCTTGGAGAATGTTGTAATTTTAAAAAAATTGTCGCATATGAAAATATAAAAATGGCAATTGATGAAAAAGCATTTCAGGAAGTTTGTGGCAATGTGCAGGCAGTTTTTACAAGTGCATCTAATGTGCGAAGATTCTATGAGGCACTTCCAGAGACTGTGGAGATAGATGTCGCATATTCAATAGGAGTGAAAACAACGGAAGAACTCAGAAAGCATAAATGCGGTCAGATTGTAGAGGCTGATGAAAGTTCTTATGAAGCATTGGTGGATGCAATTTGTTATTGGTCAGACGCAAGCTTGACACTGCGCTGTCAAGCTATGCGCCATAGCGTTAATTACTGAGCGATTACAGTCCTATGCATTGTAGAGACATTTTAAATGAACTGTAACGATTTTTAACTAAGTCTGTCATGGTTATTAAAAGGGGCACTTGATTTCTCAAATGCCCTAGTGTATAATTTGTTTAGAAAGTGAATCGGATGTAATATCCGATTTGCCCTCAGTTGAATACTAAATATGAAATAGCATCTAACTTTGGTCGGTTGGGATGCTATTTCTTTTTGTTATTACGATTATCTATGTAAGACAGAGCCGCAAAAACGACTAATAAAAGTGTAAGAACTTCCATTGTGTTCATTGGCATCACCCTCCTTTGTAAACTAGAGGGCATCTAATAATCGGAAAATCACATCCTACTTTCATTTCAACTACACAATAACAGTATAACATAAAGGGAACGGATGTTTAAATAAAAAAGAGGTAAATCTACTATATTATGTATAGAAGAAAGACCTCTTATTTTTGAGTGGTTGTATCAGGGATAAATTTTATAATATCTGAAATTTCGCAGTCTAAAATATTGCATAGAGAATTTAGTGTATTTGTAGAAACAGATTGGTCGTTCATCAAGCGTTGAATAGTTTTGCTGTCTAAACAGTTGATTCCGCATTTGTTTCTTAAATAGTAACTACTAATCCCTTTTGATTTAAGTATTTGACGTAATGGTTCAATGCTTTTAGATTTTACAGAAAAGAGGACAGTTTAGAGGTGTGGTAACTATACAGGCGGATTGCTGTAAGAATGGGTAGTACGCCTTAATTAATCAAGAAAAATATGAGTGGAATATTAGGGACGTTCGTGGTAAAATAGAGAGCGAAAATTTGAATTCTACGTTGGGTGTGGCAAAGAAGTAACGCGGTCGCGAATGCGGGATTGGCATGTATGCAATGGGGGAGCTGCGGCGATTTCGTGGGTGCAAATCTCACCGCCTGCTTTGTTAGTTTGGTATGAATAAGGAGAATAGTATTGAAACGTGTTACAGATGAAAAATATTCTACATATACACCTTATACGGTTATAAAAACAGGTATTGATGTTAAATGTCCGAAATGTGGAAAACGTGGTATAGTATCGAAGCAAGAAGGAATTTATCAATTTTCATGCACAGCATGTACTAAATCTATGAAAAAAGAGCAATTCCAGTACCGCTATGATGTCCATAATCATTGTGATAATTGCGGAAGATACTATAGGGTGGATATTACAGAGGAAGCAAAAAAGAATTATCCGGCTCTCCATGTAGCATGCCCTTACTGTGGACATGTAATGCAAGGAAAGGTTCAAAAAACAAAGAAAAGGTATTATGGATGCTACGAGCAAATTGAAAATGGATATGAATCCATTTTTGGTTTAGAACTTTGGTTTTTATGTTTTTTTGATAGCAAGCCGGTATGGGCATTAAACAGAGCACACCTATCGTATCTAATAGAATATTTGAGCGCAGAGCTACGAGAAAGTCCAAATCCTTTGGAAATGGGTATGCGGACACAAGCGGACCATCTTCCAACCTTTATGAAGATTGGAAAAAACAGAAATAAAATAGTAAAATTGTTAAAGGAAATGTCAATAGCAAAATAACAAAGTAAACAGGAAGTTGAATTTGAAGTTGACAGAGGTAGAATAATGCTTACACATATTGGTACAAATACAATAGAGACAGGGAGATTAATACTCCGAAGGTTTGAATATACAGATGATGACGCAATGCTAAAATATTGGGTTGCAGACGAGAAAATACAATCATTGTATTCTGAACCTGTGTACTCTACTAAAGATGAAGTAAAGGGATTGCTTGACAAGTATATCGGTTCTTATGAGAGAAATGACTACTATCGTTGGGCTGTTGTTGAAAAAACGACAGGTGAGTGTATCGGACAGATAGCATATTTTTTGGTTGATAGTAAGAATCATTTTGCTGAAATTGAATACTGTATTGGTTCAGATTTTCAGTGTAAAGGTTTTGCAACAGAGGCAACAAAGGCAGTTATTGCATACGGATTTGATAGAATGAATTTGCACAAGGTTCAAATTTGTACAAAAATTATTAATGCACCGTCAAAACGAGTAATAGAAAAATGTGGTTTTGTATATGAGGGAACATTGCGAGACTATTTTTATATGAACGGAGAATATGTTGGTAGATTGTATTTTTCGATACTAAGAAATGAGTTTGAAACTATGAAATAGAATATTTGCAGGAGAGATAACTTTTAGCTTTTTGAAGAGTTGAAAGCACGCATGAATTTGAATTTCACGAAGCAAATGTTATTATCTTAGCCAGTCCGGTTTATGTATTTCATGCGACTGGGGCGATGAAAGCTTTTTTAGACCATTACGGATACAGATGGATGGTGCATAGTCCAGAAGAATCTATGTTTAAGAAACAAGGAGTATGCATATCCACAGCTGCCGGAGCTGGTATGAAATCGACAAATAAAGATATGATGGACAGCTTGTTTTTCTGGGGAGTAGCTAAAAGATATAAATATGGAGTTGGTGTTGCGGCGGTCGATTGGAACGGCGTAAGCGAAAAGAAAAAGAGAGTAATTGACAAAACAACATCAAGTATTGCGAAGAAAATTATACATAATTCGGGAAATGTTAAACCAGGGATAAAAACCAAGGGAATGTTTTGGATTATGCATATAATGCAGAAGAATGGTTTTAATCCTCGTGATGTTGAACATTGGAAATCAAAGGGATGGACAGAGAAAAAGAGACCTTGGAAATAGAATTTGAATTTGTAGATTTTGTAAGTTTTTATTTACTTAACGTAGGTGGACGACTGAATATGGCTGATTTAGAATTTATTAGATGTTCTGGCATAAATGAAGACTTTATTATGAACTGTCAGCTATTGGATATGGATTTAGATAGGCGTGTAGGAAGAGTGATTAAGAGAGACAAATACAAACAGTACAATCAGCTCGATGAAATTAAAGAGGCTATAGTTGTATATGTTGATGGCAGAGCCGCTGGTGCAGGAGCAATTAGAGAATATCAGTATGATGATATTGATGATGCAACCGAACTGAAAAGAGTATTTGTCAGAGATGAATTTCAGGGAAAAGGAATAGGAACCAAGCTGGTTCTTGAATTAATTGAGTGGGCAAAAGAGCTAGGTTACAAGAGGTTGATTCTTGAAACTGGAGAACTGCTACAAGAATCATGTCATGTATATCGAAAAGTAGGATTTGAAAAAATGGATAATTATGGTCCCTACATTTCGATGCCAGAATCATTGTGTATGATGAAAGAATTGTAGTTGACAACTTTCAGTCTTGCGAAGAGACTGAAAACAACAGAAGATTTGAAGTTGTCGATTTTGTCTTATATTGAGAAGGAGAATGAAACGATGGAATTTATTAGTAGCAATAGTATTGTAAGATTACAAAATCCTGGCGTGGTTTCAAGGCAGTTATTAAATCCGGAAAACTCTTCAAGTGAAAGGGTAACAATTACAGAGGTGCATCTTGAAATTGGTGCATGTCAGCCAAGACATACACATGATGTATCAGAACAGATATGGTATGCAACGAAAGGAACTGGCAAATTATTACTTGGAGATGATAAAGAGAGAGAGTTTTGTGCAGGAGATGTTGTTAGGTTTGCAGACAAAGATGTCCATGGTTTATTAAATGATGGAAATGAAGAATTTGTATATGTGTCTGTAACTGCACCACCAATCAACTTTGGATATGCTTACAAAGATAAAAAGTGATAATTAGGTAAATTTCAGTCTTGCGAAGAGACTGAAAACAACAAAAAATTTGAATTCTCACTTGAGGTATTTGAGGATATTTAATAACTGTTATATCTTGTTATAAAAATCTCGGCAAACCATTGAAAACACCAAAGTTTTCGTGAGTGTCCTCTCCGTCACATCTTGTATCGTGTTATATCGTTCTCCCCTTGTTTACGAACCCTCATAAGGGAAAAAATAAGGGAAAGAAAGTCTGGTAACAACTTATAACAAATTATGAAAATGGCAGTTGGAACTGGATGGAATGCTTATAATACATTTTCAAGAAAGGATTGATATATGCAGACTATAACCCTCAAACGAACAGTATTGATGTAACCACATTTGAAAATTACATATTACGGATTGATTGTAATAAGGCTGAAGATGGATTAAGAATAACTCCTTGCTCACAAAATTTGCTTAATGCTTTGGCAATAGATGAACCACTTGAGTATGTTCGACTTGCTTTAGAAGACGAAATGCAGGCTTGGGTGAATGCAATTGATAGTTTGGCGTTCTGATGATAATGAATTAATGAGAGTGATAAATTAGTCTATTTTATATAGAAATAATTTAAAGAAGTTTGGGTATTGATGCTTTTGAGTGATGTGAAAAATATTGTAGATTTTTGTTTTATTCGGGTATATAATATTTAATCATGTCAAAGGGGGAATGATATGCCAAAATTTAACTATTCAGGTGTGTTTATTGATAATAAAAGCAACAAGAATTCTGTAGAGAAAAATGCCAAAGGTGTTTTTACACAGTTTTATAATACATTGAAGAATATGGATTATTCACTTGCCAATAAATTATTATATTGGTTGAATGATTGGAGTGGATACATATTACCGAATGAAAAGTCGTTTAAATACGATGAACTGATAAAATATGAGCAATATAGTATTTTCGAAGCTAATTTTGGATTTAATGTTGGTAGTGAGGCTGGTGGATTACATTATGGTGCTGTGATTGATAAAGATAATAGTAAATCTAGTAAGATTTTAATGGTTATTCCTTTTAAGTCATTAGATGAAGGTGAAACCGAAAAAGATATTGATACAAGAACAGAGGTCTATTTGGGAGATAAGGTTTTTGAAAAGGAAGTGAATCGACAAACAGATAAGCTGCGTAAAATCGAACAAAGATTGCTGAAATATGACGAAAAAGACGAAAACGGTAATGCTCTAATCTCTAAGGATGACCAGTATAAAAAGTTAATGAAGAAAAAAGCATATTGTGAAACCGAAATTTCAAAGTTATCACGTGGAACCATAGCGCAGGTTGGACAAATGTGTTTGATGAGCAAGATGAGAATATACTATCCTACATCTACTTCAGAAAAACTGTATGGAATTAAGTTGTCACCGGAGAATATTAAAAAAATCAAGGAAAAATTTGACGAATTATATTTTTAAAATCGGTTGACTTTTTCGTATTATTGTATATAATAATATATGCAACAGCAATGTTGAGTTAAAAGACTATGCTCGAAAGAGCCGGATTAACATCCATTTAAAATTAAAAAAATACTTTTATGGACAACAGAAATGTTGTCCTTTTTTCTTGCTGTAGATAAATTTTGTTGAATGGAATTAAGCATAGTGGAGATTCATTTGTTGTGGATGATGAGATTTATGCTCAATATGGCAACTCATGTTCATTATATGGCAACTTATGTTCAGGGTGCTTGTTTTTATTGCTTGAATGTATTTTTTAACTCTTGCATAGATTTTACACTTCATTTTTTGTACAATGTCAAGGCAGTTGATTGCCTGCTTGTGCAGAAAGTGAGGTTATTATGAATAAGAACCGACCAAAAGGCAATCAGAAGCATATAGATCTATCAGGAAGAATTCGTATAGAACAAGGTCTAAATAATGGTGAATCATTTAGAACTATTGCTAGAGATTTAAATAAGGATCCTAGCACCATATCTAAAGAGGTAAGACGTCATTCTGTTATTAAAGAACGTAAGCCTGATGCCTTTGCACCTATACCTTGCGCTAATAATTACGATGCCTCTAAGCCGAAAGCCAATGTATGTAAGATACTTCATGGATGCGGAGATAATGAATGCACTCGTAAATGTGTTACCTGCAGAAAGGCAAGATGTAGCGAAAATTGTAACCACTATAAGCCAAGACAGTGCGAAAAACTTGCTAAGCCTCCATATGTATGTAACGGTTGTCCAAAGAAAACGAACTGCATGATGGATAGAAAAATATATTCATCCAAGTACGCTCAGGATACCTATGAAGCACTGAGGACGACAAGCAGAGAAGGTATTAATCAAACGTCTGAAAGCATTCAGAAGTTAGATGACCTGCTGTCTACACTCATTAAAAAGGGACAATCAATAGCTCATATCTATGCTTCTCAGGCAGAGGAAATAGCTTGTTCAAGAAGAACTATTTACTCCTATATCGATAGTGGTGTTTTCGAAGCCAGAAACATAGATTTACGTCGTAAGGTCGTATACAAACCAAGAAAGAAAAAAACTGCCACTAGTACAAAAGATCGTGCATTTAGAAAAGATAGAGGCTATAAAGAGTTTCAAGAATATGTAAATAAGAATAAGCCTGCATATATCGTCTAAATGGATACGGTGGAGGGTGTTAAAGGCACAAAACCATGTTTTTTGACGATGCTTTTTAGAAACTGTAAGTTAATGCTTATGTTTCTTTTGGAAGAACAAACGCAGGATGAGGTCAATAGAGTTTTTGACTATTTAACTGAAGTTCTTGGTATTGAATTATTTCAAAAACTGTTTGAAGTAATAAGCACAGATAATGGACATGAATTTCAGGATAGATGGAATTTAAAGTGTGATGAAAACGGTGAAATCAGAACGCGAATTTATTATTGCGATCCTAATCGTTCTGACCAAAAGGGTGCACTTGAAAAGAATCATGAATACATAAGATATGTTCTTCCCAAAGGAACAAGTTTTGAGAACATAACAGAAGAAACAACACTAGCATCAAATGTTAAGGTTATTGGTGCAAATGCATTTAGCGGAGATAAAAAGCTAACTACATTGGTGATAAGGAGCAATAAATTAACAAAGAAAGGGTGTAGAGATTCATTAAATGGTTCTTACATTAAAACAATTAAATTAAGTGGTTCAGCAAAGAAATTATATAAAAAATATAACAATTACTTCAACAAAAAGAATTCAGGAAAATCAGTGAAAATTAAGAAATAGGTAAAATAGAAATAGCATCACTTTGAGGTTTAGATATGAGAGAACCCGAGCCTGTGAAAAAATTTCTGTAAATTAGACAATATAATGGTCTTCTATGATAAAATATTAAAATCATAGGAGGCC
>CAKRLV010000012.1 GCA_934359755.1 uncultured Agathobacter sp. | reverse complement strand
TTTGTTGGCTCTGTTGGCTGCTCTGGCTTTGTTGGCTCTGTTGGCTGCTCTGGCTTTGTTGGCTCTGTTGGCTGCTCTGGCTCTTCATTCTTCTCGTATTTTGGTCTTACAGTTATATCCTCTGTGATATTATCAAGGTCTGTATCCCATCCTACGAAAGTATATCCTTCCTTCTCTGGAGCTTGTGGAATATCATTTTCTGATACACTTCCGTTATATTCAACCTCTACATCTTTAATTTTATTTCCATTTTCGTCTTCAAAAGTAACCTTGTTCTTGATTACCTCATACTCTGCTGTAATATCAGTGTCTCCTGAAATATTATCAAGTGACTTGTCCCATCCTGTAAATGTATATCCTTCTTTTGTTGGATTTGATGGTGCTTTTGCAGACTCACCTTCTTTAACATCCTGTTCGTCTAAAATTGTACCATCCGCATCACGAAATGTTACCTTATATGTCTGCTTCTTAGTAAAATCAAGAGCTCCATCAATATGCCAATGTCCTATTTTTCGTCTTCTTATTCTAAGCCATGAAAAAGACTCATTCATTTCTTTTTCTTCGTCGCTCTTGATATTATCTAATTTGTTGTACTGTTTTGAACCCTGGCAGTTCTTTTCTGTGGCAAATTCATCGCTTTGTATATCAAAATCAACCTTAACTCCATAGTGCTGTGCATCGCTCCATGAAAGTTCATTTTTGCCCTGCTTTAATATGTCATCATATATAGCATCCAATGAAACATTCGCAGGATATGTAATATTTGCCTTTCCAATGTAATAGAAGTCTTCTCTTGAAGTTCCACGATCATCGTGCTTTGTTACAAAAATCTCTACCTGCAATTTGTTATCCTGTCCCTCTGCAAAAACAGGTGTAACTGTTGCTGTCTGAACTGTAAGCATTACAACCATAAAAAATACTGCAATTCTTCTTATACTTCCACATAACTTTCTCATGGATATTCCTCCTAAAATCAATTACATCTAACCTTTACACCTTATACTATACACTCTGTTGGTCACACAAACAGTCACACGAATTAAAGTTTTCTATTTTTTTAATATTCATGTGACCGTTTTATGATTAAAGTAATTGTTTTCCAAGGAAGGTTGCAGCTGTCTGCACTATTTTCACAGCCGTTTCCATATCAGTATTTTCTTCTGCATCAGCACATAAAATCACAGCTCCCATGCAGTCACCATTTGACATAATAGTGGCGATTACTTGACTCTTGTGATTTTCCATGTCATCAGGAACAAGTTTTATCTGTTCTTCCCCCTTTTCTACACGCTTAATGCCTGTCCTCATTTTCATTATATTTTCTAATTCCTCAGAAAGCGCTTTTCCAGCATAATCCTTCTTTTTGGGTCCTGCTGCCGCAATCACACATTCCCTGTCTGTGACACATGCCAGGCCGCGTGTTACCGCAGCTATGCTCTCTGCGTAATCATTTGCAAAATCCCCCATTTCAAGTATTGGGGAATACTTCTTTAACATTATCTCCCCATCTCTGCTTGTATATATTTCAATAGGATCACCCTCATGAATCCGCTGTGTTCTTCGGATTTCCTTTGGGATTACGATTCTTCCTAAATCATCTATTCTACGAACAATGCCTGTTGCCTTCATTTTCCGATATTTTCCTCCAACTTCATATTTTAATCAGAGCGATTCCCCACTCTTTGCTATATATTAGTTTTGGAGTTAGTATGTGGAAAACAAAGATAAATATTCTTATCGCTTATTATTCCTGCCGCAATTTTTCAATAACCTTATATACGTCTGGCCTGCGCTCCCTTAAATGCTTATCAAGAAGATGCCTGCGCTCTGCGAATCTCTCTGCCAGTTCTGGATGCTCATGTGCAATTCTCTCATGAACCTCTTTTCTGTGGGCTTCGATATTGGCTGCAAGTGTATGTTCATCCTTACCTGAAATATTGACGATTTCTTTCAAATGTTCCTCGAGATGTTCAAGCCACTCATCTTCATCAAATTCATCCATGTGTGCCCAACGTCCATGCATGAGCTCTTCGACATCTTTTGTCTTCTTCAATTGTTCTATCTGAAGACGTATCTGTTTCTCTATCTGATCCTCGCTCTCCTGCCCGAAAGCCCAGACAAATTCCTGCACTCTGTTGTCAGCTCGCTTTCTTGATGCACTTCTTTCTTCATTATCAACGCCACCTTCAAGCGGATACGGCTTATTTATTCCCATATCCTTCAGTGCAATGTGAATAGTTCTTCTGACGCAGCCTTTTTCTATGAGATATCCAAGCCCAAGTCTTCTAAGCTGCTCATTCAAATCTGCAATATGCTCTGTCATATAGAACTTTATCCCTTTTTCTTTTAATGAACGATAAAGAATTGCTATACCGTCAGCCGCTGTAATATCAATACTTCCTATCGCACCCGCGTCAATTATCACAGCTTTTGTATCTGGTTTTAAATTGTCTTCGATATCGCGGATAAGCACCTGTGCATTTGCAAAAAACAGACTACTGTTGAACCGGTATATTATCACGCCCTCTATGGCATGTATGTTCACACTCTCTTTCATGTCGCGGAAATGGCTGTGCCCCGGCTGCACACCCAGAAAGCATCTGGCTGGCTTAGATGTACGTATTATCATCTCTGCAAATGACAAAATTATTCCTATCAAAACGCCATTTATCGTTCCAAGTATTAATACTCCAAAAAAAGCACCTACAAATATAAAAAATTCTGTTCTGCTTACTTTCCACAATCTCTTTGCAAGATGAAATTCTGTAGCTCCCATAAGCGCTGATATCACAATAGCCGTAAGTATCGGAATTGGCAGATAGCCTATAAATCCAGTTCCAAAAAGAAGCACCGCTATCATAGACAGTCCTGCAACTATTCCAGTAAGCTGTGTCCTGCCCTCGTACTGCTCACTCATTGCAGTTCTCGACACCGACCCATTTATAGGACAGCAACCTGTAAATGCCGCCACGAAATTGCCAAGTGAAAAAGCAAAAATTTCCTGATTATCATCTATTCTATATCCATTTTTCTGTGCAAAATTATTCTCTGCGAGAAGTGTTTCTGCCATTATGACCACTGCAACAGACAGACTTATCATAATAACTTCATTAATATGTACAGCCGAAAAATCCGGAACACTAAACGCTGGCATTCCAGGTTCTACCGCAGAAAGTGTTGGCACATTCCACTTTTTCACAGGTCCAAAATATGTCATAAGTGCACCTGCTGCCATAAGTACAACCGCCATAGGAAATTTCGGAACTATCCTCTTTGCAATGAGAAGAATCGCCAATGCTATTATTCCCATTACAAGTGCATAAATATTTATATTGTGTGATGCCTCCCATATATGTCTGGCAAGTTCAAACAATTCGCCTGTCCCTGCCGATGCCCCCATAAGCTTTGGCACCTGCATCAGAATAATTGTCGAACAAATTCCAGTAATAAATCCACCCATAACAGGTGCAGATATATAATTAACCAGCTTACCAGCTTTCATAAAGTAAAAAGCTAACAACCATAATGCCACGAAAAAAGTAAAAACCGGCACAACCGCCATCGCTTCTTTTGAGCTGCTTTCAACACCCATACTAAGAAGTGCCGCACCAATTAATGCCGCTGGTGCCGCGTCCACACCAAATACAAACTGTGGCGATGTCGAAAACAAAGCAAACAGTATAATAGGAAAAACAGAACCATAAAGCCCATACACTACTGGAAGTCCCGCTATCTGCGCATATCCCATTGATATCGGAATCGAAACTGCCATAATGATAATTCCAGCTACTAAATCCTTAATCAAATTCTTTCTGTCGTAATTTCTTATTGTCTGTGCAAACTTAATCTTCATAATCAACCTTCTTACTCAGCCTGTAATTGCCCTGCCATATTGCGCGTGTCATGTATTGTCAGGCATTATCTGCGTCTCTCATTCATTACCTTTTTCATCTGCTTTTTCCATACAAAATACGTAATTATAAGCAGAATTCCTGTCGAAATCCATGCAGCTGGATCCGCAAAACAAACACCGATGTATCCAAGTGGCTTTGCAAGAATCAATATCGCAAGGCCTCTCGCACCAAGTTCCATCACTCCACTGAGCATTGGTATAAATCCCCTGTTCAATCCCTGAAGTCCATTCCTGTAGGCGAATATCCATGCAAGAGGAAGTAAAAATGCACTCGCCAGATATAGATACTGCATAGCATATTTCATCTCTTCGGCAGTAGGATTGCTTATGAACCACCCTATCATATATGGTCCTGCGAGACAGTTAATCACTGCTCCCACAATAGTGCACCCTATGCATAGCCAGAAACACGCCTTCATTCCCTTGAATATTCTGTCATATCTGCCCGCTCCAAGATTCTGTCCACAGTATGTAGCTGCCGCAGTACCAAGAGTCGGCATCGTCTGTGTCGCAATGTTATGCACCTTTGATGCCGCTGTAAAAGCCGCAACTACATTCGAGCCAAATACATTTACTGCCGCCTGGAAAATCATGGTTCCAATTGCAGTTATCGAATAGTTAAGTGCCATCTGGATTCCAATACAAAGCATATGATACACTCCATCAAAATCCATATAGTAATCTGACCTTTTTGTCCTCAATATTTCGTACTTTTTAAACATCACTATGAAGCACAATACTGCTGACACTCCCTGGGATATAATAGTCGCATAAGCTGCCCCGGCAGTTCCCAGCTTAACAAATACTATCAGGAAAAAGTCCAGAAAAATATTCAGTATAGATGACAGTATAAGAAAATACAATGGTGTCTTGCTGTCACCAATACTTCTTAGAAGACCTGACGCAACATTATATGACATAGTAAAAAATATCCCCGCAAATATAACCTTTATGTATGCATCAGCCATATCAATTATGTTCTCTGGCGTATTCAGCCATAAAAGGAACTGCTTCGAAGCCAAGACCGTAGGTATAGTAAGCACTGCTGATACAATTACAGTAAGCATCAGGGCAAGAGCCACATAGTGCTTAAGCAGCTTCTCATTCCGTGCACCGAAAGCATGACTAATCATAACACCAAACCCCTGCGCTATTCCATTAGCAAATCCAAGCACCAGAAACATAAGACAGCCTGTTGAACCAACTGCTGCAAGCGCATCAGAACCCAGATACTGTCCCACAATTATAGTGTCAACCATATTATAAAATTGCTGAAAAAGATTCCCCATCAAAACGGGAATTGAAAACAACAGAATGATCCTCATAGGATTTCCACTTGTCATATCAGTTTTCATTAAATAGCCCTCCATCTTACTCTTAAATCAAAGTATACAACCCTCTCTAGCGAATCAAAATTTCACTGCGAATTAATATTGTTCACACATTATATACGCATACTTTTTGGTATTCAAGTACTAATTTTGTATTTTTTTAAATATTTGACATATATGATAAAATACTTAAGGTTATAGATTTATAAGCGTGGAGGTATTCTATATGAAAGCTAATAAACGAAAACAAATGTCAGAATCATTCCTGATGGTTGCCTTCCTGTCATTATCTGGTGGTCTTCAGGATGCCTACACATATGTATTCAGAGGAAACGTATTCGCCAACGCCCAGACTGGTAACATCGTGCTTTTGTCGCAAAATATTATCTCCAGAAAATGGGGCGGTGCAATTCACTATCTCATTCCTTTGATTTCATTTGCAATTGGAATAATTGCCGCGGAAATGGTTCGTGCCAGATTTAAACAAAGCAGAAAAATCCACTGGAGACAGCTTGTGCTCATCCTTGAAATACTATTGCTTTTTGCTGTTGCCTTTCTACCATCACAGTTTAACATTATTGCAAATGCAATTGTCTCTTTCTCCTGCGCAATGCAGGTACAGACATTTAGAAAAGTGAACGGCTACCCATTTGCAAGTACCATGTGTATCGGTAATATCAGAAGTGGTATGGATTCACTGTACGCATATATGCGCACCCGTGACAAAAATATTCTTCAGAAAACAATGTGTTATTTCGGAATCATTTTCCTTTTTGCATGCGGTGCAGGAATCGGTGAATATTTTATACAATTCATGGGAGCACACACTATATGGCTTTCATGCGCCTTTTTGTTCATAAGCTTTATGTTCATGTTCATCAAAGAAGAAATTGATGAACACTCACCAGCTTAGCTTGATATTAAAAGTAATGAATGACATTTCTCTAGAGATTTTAATATAAAAAATACAGCACACAATTTAACCAGACAAAATATCTGCATTATCTGGTATAGTTGTGTGCTGTACTTAATTTAATCTATTATTTCAAATTTTTCTTAAGCTCGTTTATACGGGACAAGTCCAGCCCTGTCAGCAGTTGAATTTCCTCATCCGACTTCTTAGCGCGTATCATGTTTTCCGCAACCTGTTCTATTCCACGCTTTTCTCCAATTGCTATTCCACGTTCCTCTCCATATTCAAGCATCACTTCACTTAAATTACACATAACATTCACCCTCCTTGTCGTCTCAACACTCATCTCAATTCCGAACTCACTTTGTAACTTGTGCTTTTTATTCTCAGCATCGTCTTTCTTTAGTAATTCTTCAAGCATTGCTATGAGTACATTTTTTGACGCCTCGGCATCTTCATTTTCTCTAAGCCTTATTATTACACCCTGAACTTTATGTATATTCTCAAGATGCATTTGCTTTCCATATACGTTTTCCTCGGTCAATACAATTCTGTTAATTGAATCCTCATCATCAGCAGAATCCATACATATCCATATACTGCGGACAGCCTTAAGATTGTCATATTCAGAATGTGTAAACTCTACCTCTTTCTGTGCTGATAGCATTCTTCCCAGATAAAATATTATTCTATTATCAATATGGTATCCTAATTTTGATGGATTTGTACTATTTTGTGCTTCGATATTGATTAATATTTTTATCGGCTCATTTCCAAGATAAACTGAACATCTTATGTCAAAGTAAATCTTACCTTCACCTATTACACTATCTTCTTCCGAATCTTTGTTTATCTTATCTGTATTTGTAAAACCAGGCTCCATTCTCATCTTTGATATAACAGGTTCATCCATCGATTTAATAATATCTGCCAAATCAACTTCTGAAAACTCTTCTAATGAATACTTCAATATTCGTGCCAATATCTGCTTATCAGCCAACATCTCCTTTACACTATTATCATATTTAGCAGTAAGATGATTGATTTCTATAGTACTTGCTATATTTGTGTTCACATATCCCCCTTATATTTATACTTATTTTCAAATCCATTCTCCACAATTATATTAACACATATATATCCGCAATAAAACTATCATTCAGCCTAAAAAACAGCCTTTCAGCCAAAAAACATTATTTCAATCTAAAAGGTATTCGTTTTGAGAAATTCCAACATAAAATATGATTCATTATCATATTTCTTCTATAATAAATTTTTGTAATCGGTATAGGTGAATCTATGATATATCGCATGATTCATCTCGAATTTCACGCAATAATACCATTCATCTGGTTCTTTATTCGGAAAATATAATACATAATCGAAATCCGTATCTGGAGACATCTTCTCACAGATATAGCTACTATTATACTTTGCAAAACATGCACATATATCATCAATAGTAATTCCATGATGTTCACCCTCATTTTCTTCCTCATGAGTATGTCCATGAGAAAACAAATTGATTATCTCTATCAAAAATGGAGGATTCTCTATATGTTCATGGACATAAACTGCGCCTTCGACAGGAATCTGAACCTCTATTCTCTCACCCTTGCACAGTGCAAACTTTATATGTCCAAGCATTGTATTCTTCAACTCATCATCCGCTTCTAATTGATGCACTAATTCTGTTCCATGCATTTCCTCTATTTCAAGCAATGCACATAATGACGCAACTGGATAATACAATCTGATGATTTCCTTTGCGAATCCAAGTTTTATTTGTGCTTCTTTGATTTGCTCTACTATATTTCTTCGTAAATTAGATTTGTTCATAATAGCATTCTCCCTATTATTTGCTCAACTTTTGTTTACATGATTTACATGATTTGCACTTTGAGTGTATGAGGCTTTGCACTTCAAGGGTGTTGGATGTCGGCATAGCATGTACGATATTTATGCTGTGTGGTGCAAAGCAATTTCATGTTATATCGTAATAACTTCTTTAGCTATCGGTAGGAATGAGGCAGAATCTTAACGCGAGGACTGGGAGCGCACAAAATATACTGCAGTCCACATCTTTGATTATATCGGCAAATTAAAATCCATCCCTCTTAAATAAATAATAACCACCTCATTCCGAGCCACAACTCAAGCAGGAATTTAATAGTCATCAAGGAAGTAATGCTTCTGCCCATCCTTCTTGTAAGCAATTATAGTCTTAAGATTCACATTCTCCACGCTCTTAAATATATTCTTCTCAATATATGGATTAGTCTCCCTAAGCTGCGCAATCAGCTTTTTAGTCTCCAGTCTCTTTGACGAAGTGGTTCCATCTTCATGGCATGTACTGCAAGTCTCCGTAAAATGGCATGCACACTGGAGAAAGTGCAATCCATTGTAATCTCTCCACTTACAGATATCCTCTTCTCTGACTAAATACAATGGTCTTATTAACTCCATCCCTTCAAAGTTCGTGCTATGAAGCTTTGGCATCATGGTCTGAATCTGTCCACCGTGCAGCATCGCCATGAGTATTGTCTCAATTACATCATCGAAATGATGACCGAGTGCAATCTTATTACAGCCAAGTTCTTTTGCCTTGCTGTACAGATATCCTCTTCTCATTCTAGCGCACAAATAACATGGATTTTTCTCGACAGTATCAACTGCGTCAAATATATCACTTTCAAATATATGAATTGGAATTCCAAGTCTTCTGGCATTACTCTCTATCAATGCACGATTTTCCTTATTGTAACCTGGGTCCATCACCAAAAATGTGAGAACAAATTTCACCTGACGGTGCTTCTGTATCTCCTGAAAAAGCTTTGCCATGAGCATTGAATCCTTACCACCAGAAATACACACAGCTATGTGATCACCCTCTTTTATCAGCTCATATGTCTTACAGGCTTTTGCAAAAGGTGAAAAAATCTGCTTATGAAATTTCTTTCTGATACTAAGTTCAGCCCTCTCCTGTAGGTCATCATCTTCTTTTTCCTGATTCATCATAGCTAGAAGGTATGCATTATATCCACCTGTAAGGCTATAACACTCGCGGCCATATGATTCAAGCATTTCCGCTATCTCGACTGATTTCTGACCTCGCTGGCAATATATAATTATTTTCTTATTACCGCAATCTGCTACAGCATTTTCCGCCTCATATGATTTTCCAGCATTGTCAATCTGCCTCAGGCAATCTTCCACGTTATTTTCAAATTGTTCTACGGGGATATTCACAGCTCCTGGGATAATTCCATAAAGTATGCTGCCCTCATCTCTTATATCAACAAGTACATATGACTCCTGCGGTATTTTATTCAACTCAGATATCGTAATTTCACTCATTTGCTACTCCTAATCACAATTAACACAATCAAGGCGGACACCTGTTGGTATCCGCCACAATTCCTACCATTTTGATAGGTCACATTATAGTAACTAACATTATATTTGTCAACTAATCTACATTCTCATTATCAGTTCTAATAATCTCTTTTCGACTCCTGAATAAACAAATCCAAATTTTCGTCTGCCGAATCTCCTTTCTCAGATGACGATACCATCCATGCAAAATTCTCATTATATTGGATAGTTTCCTCTTCATTCCCCATGACCAATTTTCCGTCAGTTCCACTGAATAGGAGTATAGCATTTGAAAAATATACATTTTCCTTCTCTGCAAAAACTTTCCAGCGTTCCTTATCCATCTGTGAAACCTCAAACAATGACACCTCTATCTCGTCCGAATCCAATGTCTGCTTATTTCCATTCTCATCTAAGCTAAATACTTCATATCAAATAGTTGCTGCGTCATGATCGACCAATGGTCCATACTTCATTATATAATCATTTCCATCCTGCGAAACAAGATAATACTGCTCACCAAGTGACTTATTGATATATGCTTTATCCTCATATAGCACCTCATCATTCTCCGTCACAGTAAGGTCCACTTCATTCGTTGACTTTGCTTGTATCATCAAATTTTCCTGTTTTCCATCGTGATTCAAATCAGTTGAAAATGATGCCTTTGTTGATTTTGAATTATGCTCTGTCTCCTTTTTAACACTAACCTGTGTTTCTTTCAGAGTTTCTTTCTGTTTTTCTCCAGAGCAAGCCGTAAGACATGTCGTAAGCATCAAAACCACCATTGCTGTTTAAGATATTTTCCTTGCATAATAACCTCCCTAATATCTTAAATTATATCCAAAAAAATTCAAATTCCCAGATGAGTAATCAGAACCACTATAATAATAATTTAATATTTGATCATATTAGTAATTAAGATTTATAACCTATTTTTTGTGCCACGCAGACACTGTTGAATAATCATAATCCTTTGGAACCTTCGTA
Organism: uncultured Agathobacter sp.; assembly: GCA_934359755.1. Classification (GTDB taxonomy): domain Bacteria; phylum Bacillota; class Clostridia; order Lachnospirales; family Lachnospiraceae; genus Roseburia. Next base: position 59,401 of record CAKRLV010000012.1, on the reverse strand, counting down.
ATAGTATGTTCAAATACTCCTAATTGTCCCCATTTTGATCTTACTCGCAGCGTTGCCAACGGAGCACCATTTGTTGGGTTATCTACAAATATGGCAGAGTGTGTATTTTTCGCATAATATATCTTATCATTGGTTTTAAAACCATAAGAAGTAATTGAAGCAGACACTCCGCCATTATATATTCTCTTGTAGCTGCCATCAGTCATGTAAATAGATGGATTATCTATCCAATAAGAATTTGAAGATGACGTTGAATACCAAGCATATGAATGACAATTATATTTACATGATCCATTTCTAACCAACGTAACTCCATAAGAATTTACGGTTTCCTTATCTCTTGCCGCATGATATGAAGAGGTGTGATTTTCTGCAATTACATAATATGGTACTCCACTTCCCTTTGGTGTTACAGGTCCAGATATCCTTGAAGTAATATTTAAAACTTCTACCTTTGCATTTGCTTTTAATTGCTCTGCAATATCCTTAAGTGCCAATGTAACAAATTCAGTTCTTCCATCTTCACGTGGTTCCTTTTCCATTTCAAATATAAGTTGTTTACTATATTTTACAAAACTATCGACTCCATTTTTCCTTTCCATTAATTCTTTATATGCATCGCAGTTATCCTTAAATTTTTCTAACCCTTCATTCAATGTATCGCATATATATATATCAATCAGATACGGATAATCAGCAATAGCTCTTACAAGTTGTTCGTCGGTCATTTCTTTAGTAGTTTCACTATCAAGTTTTAACATCTCACTCTTCTCTTCGACAGAATAATCAAACCAATCATCCGACTCAACAGTTATAGGATAGAGTTCCTCGTTTTCCATTTCAGTCGCAGTTGTTTTAATTTTACCTGAGCCTATAATTATAATTGAAAACGCTACACCAAATAAAATTTTTTTTAATTTCATATTTCTTCCTTTCTAAAAACCATTCATCCAACAAGTTACAAATTCGTCTACCTCTTTTTTATCTCCTCCTTTATATCTGATATTTAAAGTATAAATAACACTATTCTCCTGCCAGTACACTATTTTTTCCAACCATTCATCTTCAAATTCAGTAGAATCTACTATCCAGAATTGTCTTCCGTTTGTTTCTACTAATTTTCCTGAATAATCGACACCTTCAAATGCATCAGAGTAGCTTGTGACACCTACACTGATTTTTCCATTATAATTATCTGTAAATATTTCAGCAGACATATCTACATTTATTTGATCTGATAACGCATAGTTGCTAACTAACGAAACTTTTGTAATAAGACCTTTGTCATTTCCTTCCACAATAACATTACAACTTGAATCTGATTCTGATTTATCCTTTTGAGGCCATTTTAGTCCGCTATATCCAATATAATCTATCGCTTCATGAATGCTTGAAAATTCTTTTTCTACAGCATATGGACTTGCAGAACCATACCCATTATAATTTTCCACCTGCTCTGCGATAACTGATTTACATTCACTAATTTTGCCCTTTAACTCTTTTTCCTCAATCTTAACATCTTCAAATTCATATACTACATCTGTATTGTTTTGAGACTGTGGATTCGATTGATTAAACGATAGTTTACCTGTTGCCACCAAATATGCATATGTTATTGCAGAAGCAGAGCATACCAGCAAAATTGCACATATGCTTGCTACAACTGGTATCGAAATTCCTCTATACTTCGTTTTTGTCTGCCTGTCATTAGCTTTTTTCAATCCATATAATATCCTTGCATCTGATTCATTATCTAACTCGATTTTGTTCCATGATTCAGCTATAATATTTTTTTTCATTCAAAGTCACCTAACCTTTCTCGCAAAATCTCTCTAGCTTCTGTCAAATGATTTCTGATAGTCGATGATGGTTTCTTTAAAATCTTTGAAATTTCTTTGCTATTATAACCTTCATAATAATATAAATAGACAACTATTTTATATTTTGATGGAATGGTTTTTATCACCTCCATAGTTTCATCCACATGATGTTCGTCTTCATGAGTATCTTTAATTAAATCTATATGTACACATTTTTTGTACCAATGTTTCAAGGAATTCTTACACAAATTTATAGCTACTCGTATCAGCCACGCCTTTTCATTTTCAGCATTTTCAAAAACTGGTCCCTTTTTTATAAGTTGTAAAAAGGTATCACTAACCATATCCTCTGCCTCTGGCACGCTTTTCATATAAGCGAAACAAATACGGTATATTGTGTTGCTGTATTCTCGATATATTCTTTCAATTTCCTCATTTGATCGAACTACTTTTCCCACTTCATACCTCCTTTCACTTATAATACAAAAAACGACTATATTATGTCCGAATAAAAATAAAATTTTATAATAATATTTAAAAGGTCACAAGGCAACTCATTACACGCCCTGTGACCTTCTAAAAATTACTATTCAATTATCCAAAAGCAGCCTCGGCATCTTTAATTACGTCTCGTCGTACTTATCATCCTCCAACTCTTTCTGGAGGTCACTTTCTGACATATACTTTCTAAACACCTTCTTCTCAAGTATCATCGCATAACTTGCAAAGAGCGCTGCTGGAAAAAGGAAGATAAATGGTGGCATAACTATGATTACAAATATTACAACCAAAAGAAGTGCCAGCATACAAATCGACCATGGAAGATGTAAAACAGAAAAAATTGCTGCATTTTTAATGATGTTCTTCCATGTATTTTCAAATCTTGCCTCGTAACTTACAGTATAAATCATCCAAATAACTGCGTAGACCATCATAATCAGAAACAGATAATAGATAATACCCATATTGTTTCCTGCTTTCAGCATTGCATGTGTGATATAAATATCACCAGCGAGAACACCCATAATCACAAGCTGAATAAGCCATATGCCGGTACTTCTCTTGAAGTTCGACTTAAAGCCTTCCCAGAATGAGCTAAGTATGTATCCTTTTCCTCTGACAAGTGTCTTGTGCGCTGCGTAGTACATTGCCGTAGTAGATGCTCCTATTGTAAAAATCGGAATACAGCATATAAGCCATGCCGCACTGAGTAGTACACAATCTACAAGCTTATTAAGCGCCCTGAAAAATTTGTTGTCATAATTAAAAATATTTTCCATTATCATCCTCTTGTAACTGTATGACTTCACAGCTACTCTCTCTTAATATATTTCCTGTAACTTCTAAATTTGTTCTTTATTTTTGCTGTTCTTTATTTTTATTATCTAGTTACAGCCCTTATAATCTCTGTGCAGATTTCTCCGACAGTTTTGCCATCTGTGGATACCTTTACATCTGCCGCATCTTCATACATCTGTCTTCTTTTTTCCATAAGTTCAGATATATATTCTACATTCATATGACCATTTAAAAGTGGCCTGTCTTTGCCATTTTTAACTCGCTCAAGTATAGTCTCTGGTGTCGCAGTAAGGAACACTATCTTGCCTGATTTCTTCATATTCTCGACATTCTGTGGTCTTACAACAACGCCGCCTCCACATGATACTATTGATTTTTTATTCTTTCCTATGTCGATTACAAGCTGACTTTCAATATCTCTGAATCCATCTTCACCTTTTTGCGCAAAAATATCATTTATAGACATTCCCTGTTCCTTTACGATTCGCTCGTCCATCTCTACAAGTTCCATGCCAAGCTCTCTCTGAAGAACCTTAGCGATGGTGCTCTTTCCTGCGCCCATGAATCCAATCAGGAAAATATTCTGTTCTATTTTCTTATCCATGCTTTCTCTCCGATATCTCGTTGTATGCTTTATTTCTATGAGAAAAATCTCTCTTTTACTTCCTCAACAGGCATGTCCTGACCTGTATACAGCTTAAATGCGGCAACACCCTGCCACAGGAGCATTCCCTTTCCACCGATACACTTGCATCCTGCCTCTTTTGCCTCACGAAGCAGCTTTGTCTCGATTGGATTGTAAACCACATCACATACTACAAGCTCTGGTGAAAATGCGGATGTATCCTTGACCACACTCTGGTCATCCATAGGCTTCATTCCAACAATTGTAGCATTGACAAATATATCGCTGCTCTTAATCTCTTCTGTCATCTTTGCAACATCATCAATATCGTATACATTTACCACAATACCTGGAACAGCATTCTTAATCTTCTCTGCTGTTGCAAGTGTACGCTCGAAAAATGCATCCTTTTTATTAAAAATGGAAATCTCTCTCGCACCATCTAATGCACACTGGCACTGAACAGCTGTCGCTGCACCGCCGCCACCAGCGATAGTGAGTTTCTTGCCCTTTACATCCACACCATTCTCTTTGAGATTACGGACAAATCCAATACCATCTGTGTTGTGACCTGTAAGCTTTCCATTGTCATTGACAATAGTATTTACTGCGCCTATAAGCTTTGCTGCCGGAGAAAGTTCATCCATGAGTGCAACTGCTGCTGTCTTACATGGCATTGTGACGTTGCATCCTCTCATGTTGAATAATTTCATAGCGTTTATAGCTTCTGGCATCTGATCCTCTTTTACATCAAATGCAACATATGCATAATCAATTCCAAGTCTCTCAAAACTGTAATTGTACATAGCAGGTGAGCCTGAATGTCCAACTGGTGAACCAAGTAATGCAAGTAAACCTGTGTGTCCTGTTATTCTGCTTTCCATCTAAATCTCCTCCAAATTAATCATTCTTTCTTTCCATACATTGTAAAAGCTGAAGCGGATAATCTATAAGCTTAGTTGCTCCATGCTCAAGCAAAAATGTTCTGTCGCGGAATCCCCATGTGACACTTACACATTCAATTCCTGCGTTCTTGGCAGTCTGTATATCAACATCTGAATCACCTACATAAATTGCCCGTTCAGCGGGAACATCGAGTTCCTTAAGTGCCTTAAGTGCGGTATCAGGTGCAGGCTTTCTCGCAACACCCTCCATCTCACCTATTGCAACCTCCGTGTATTCACTGAAATAGAAATCATTCAGTTCTTTGACCGCTGAATCTATCTTATTTGAGACAATCGCCATCTTTATTTCACGGCTGTGAAGAACTTCCATCAGCTCTACGATTCCACGATATGGACCAGTCTTATCCTTACAATGAACTTCATAATATTCTTTAAAGTCAGAAAATGTCTTCTCAAAAAGAGGATTGTCCTCTCCGTCGGGCACCGCCCTTACCATAAGAGTTCTAACTCCATTGCCAACAAACTGTCTTACTTCCTCAAGCGTTCTCTCTGGCATATCATTAGTCTTAAGTGCCACATTTACGGCATCGCATAAATCTTCAAGTGTATTCAACAGTGTTCCATCCAAATCAAAAATAACTGCTTCTATTAATGATTTGCTTCTGTTTTTCTTAATATAGTCAAGCATTTTTCTCTCCAATAAATCTTTTATTCCAGAATCAGTCGGTACTTCCATTCTCTCATCATCACGAAGTCTCATTCTTGGAAGCTTGCGCATCTTATCACAGAACTTCAGATACTCAGGTATGAGAAGTTCCATCTGTATATAACCACCAGCCTTGGCAAGATGTCCACCACCAGAACCTATACCCTCACAGATTTCCATAACAAGTTCATTCGCTTTAATGTCCGGGACACAGCTCCTGACTGATATCTTCACACCATTAGGCATCACATTAAAAACCATACATGTGTCTATCACATCGACCGCCAGAAGCAGATCACTGATGATACCAAGCACATTGGGATCACATCTGCCTGCCTTTACGATGGCACATCTGTAATCATCTATATAATCGCTCTTAAGCAAAGCAGTTCCTGCAATCTCAAGTTCTTCAAGCGACATATTTGCATTTCGGAATCTGGTGATGAGTGAATTGTCAACCACAACATTGTCACGAAGCTTCGTGTCCACTGGATTAGAAATCTCTGTAAATTCATTCGTATCTGTATACAATCCATAGTACAAAGCTGTAGATAAAAGTATGTTTGAATTCACATCAAACTTCTCCTTCGTAAGCATCTCCCACAAAACCGTCGCACATGCACCATAATCCGACTTAATCTCATTCATCGATGGAAGCTCGCCGCTTATTCTGTGGTGGTCGATTACAGCAATATTCTCAGCATTATGCATCGTCACATTGCCCTCGCCGTACTGACAATCAACAGTAACAAGAAGTTCTGGCTCCCTCATATAATTTATATGTTCAATAGGAATATGCAGTTCATTCACCATAAGCTTCAAATTGCTTTTCCTTATAGTATTTCTTCCAGAATAAATCAACTTAACGTCTTTATTATTTGCTTTCAAATAGCAATACACTGCAAAACCACTGGCTATCGCATCCGCATCCGGATTGTCGTGGCACTGGATAACTATATCGTTGAACTTTAATAAATCATGTAATCTCACTATTCTTCTCCCTTGTAATATGGAAAAAATACACTGCTTCTATTCTTGTCGAACATTCCATTGTACTGCAGAATATTGTATTTGTTTATCCATTCCTTTTCTTCATCACTAGCTTCATCTATATGCATATATCCATTCCTGGACTTAGAATAATATCCTCTTGAATTGATGGCAGGAATCACTTCCATCATATCTGCCAGAAACTGATTATATGGCGTCAAATCTATATTCGCTCTCTCAAGCGCAAGTGTGGACAGATAGTTGATACTGGTCGTGTCCATCTCCTCTTCCTGCGTATCGTAATTGGTCCAGATAAAAAATGGTATCGTGTATAAATTCTCAAGTTCCTGCAAAGTAAGTCCTGATACACCTTTGTTATTCAAAATCTTGATAAATTCACTATACAGTCCAGGCTGGTGATCACCAAAGAATATAATCTCAACCGGGTCATCCTGTTCCTGAAAATATGTGATAAGATTCTTCATCGCCTTATCGCTTTCATGGAGCAAAGAAAAATACTGGTTGGCATCCGTATATGACCTTCCTATCTTGTAAACCTGCTCATCAAAATTATCATATGGCTCACCAAATCCGCCATGGTTCTGCATTGTGATGCCCATTATAAAAAGATTTTCACCGTCTTTTTTAGATTCATACCGGTCTATAACTTTATCGAAAAGTTCCTGATCCTTGATATAATCCCTGATTATATTGGTCTGGTCAAAATCATCAATGAAATATGTCTCATCAAAGCCCATAGTCGGATATATCGTGCTTCGGTTCCATCCTGACGCATAGTACGGATGCATAGCCACGCATGTATAATCATTATCCTTAAGCGTAGTAACAAGTGTGCTCGGTTCCTTGTCTATGTACTGCTGATACACAACCGAACCATCTGGCAGAAATGCCATGGAATTTCCTGTAAGAAATTCCCACTCTGAATTAGGAGTCTTCGCACCATAAACTGATGACAGTGCATGCCCGCGCAGCGTATTCTCTTTGAGCGAATCTGTAAAAGGTGTAACAGGAATATTTGTTTCAAAATCACCCACAACACTCATATCCGCATAAGATTCACTCATTATCGCAATAATCGTCGGGTTCTTGACATCAGACTGTGACCTGCTGCCATCCTTGCCGTCATACTCATCCTCAAGCTCACTTACCGTATCTAAAGAATACCCATCTGGCTCTGAAACAAAACTATCTCTGATTTCAAGCAAAAAGTTCAATATGTAGCCATTGCGATATGTTCCTTTCTGCTCCCACGTCTCGGTAATTGTGTACATAGAATTATATACGACTATTATACAACAAATAATCAAAAGTAAAACATCAACTATCCGCATCATCCACTTCTTTTCAAAGCAGATTTTGAAACGTGATACTATAATTATAAATGCAATTGCCGCAATAATCACTATAATACATCTATTGTTTATAGAAAAATTATATTTTCCTGCAACACTCAGACCTGTGAATGCCGAACTTATGTCTGCAAATGAAAATTCGTTCCCACGAAACTCATATACAAAAAAGTCCACTAATCCAAATAAAAGCAGCAGCACATGCGATATAATACAGGTAATCGCCACATTATTGGTAAATAGCTGTACAAATAAATAAAATGCCAGACAACAGACTACATTCAAAAAAAGAATATCATCTGTCGTTCTCATAAATAATTCCCACTCCAACAGCAAATACTGAATAGAGAACATAGTAAATACGCTGCATGCCACCATCAAAATTGCAGCCACAATTACCTTTTTCTTTCTGTCTTCAATTTGTATCTTCATTATAAATGTTACTCCATTGTAACTATTCTAATTATAGTTACCTTCATTTCTATTATTGCGCCTTGAACACAACAACCAAATTTCCAGTCTATATTACACCAAAACTTCAATTGTATCAATTATATGTTATACTGTTATTATGATGATATCAGAGTCAAAAGGTCAAAAAGTATCATCGATGCATGCTTGCATGCAATTCGATGTATACCTTAGTGACCTGCAACACTCACAAAACTCTCTAATTAACTACGGAGGAAAACATGCCAGGATTTGTAACTCATTATTTATTTGGCGTAGATGCGTACAAGCTTCTTCCCGCCAGCAAATTTAAAAGAAATATAAAAAGAAACCATAGTGCCTATACACTTGGACTGCAGGGGCCCGATGTATTTTTCTATTATCTTCCATCCCATATCATACACAGGGAAAATATCGGCGACACCGCTCACCGCAAAGATACACAGACCTTTTTCTCATATCTTCTGGAAAGTAGAAGCTTTTATGATAATAACCCCAGGAAACAAGGAATTGCGGATGCATATATTGCAGGATTTATGGGGCATTATACGCTCGACTGTGCTATCCATCCATATGTGTACGCATTCACAGGCTATGATGCCAACAATCCGCCTAAGGTCTATGATTACTACGGACAGCACGCATATTTTGAAACCGAAATTGACAACGAACTATTATATTCCAAAAAATATCTGCTGCCCTCTGAATTTCATCAGAATGCAACCATCTTTCTTACACCTATGCAGCGCAGCGTAATATCACATATGCTTTCATATGCCTACAAAAACACCTATCCACAGCTAAATGTACATGCCCTCGACGTAGGACTTGCTGCAAGCTTCATGAAAATAGGGATACGGCTCATGCATGATCCATCCGGTCAGAAGAAAGTTCTGATAAGACTGGTTGAAAAGCTTACTCTTAAACATCCATTTTTATCACCTATGGTTGCAAGTGACTTGTATCAGTTTGTGGTCGATCCACTCAACCTTGCGCACAAAAAATGGATTCACCCATGGACTGGCGAGTCCAGTGATGAATCCTTTATAAACCTTTATAATAAGGCAACTGATCACTACTATATGCGGCTCATGAATTTGTATCATCTTATAAATTCAGGCTTCACCGCAAAGGAGCAAAAAAAGCTTACTACCGAATACGGTAACCTGTCGTTCCTAAGCGGTATGCCATGCAAGTGATATATCATTATGACAACTCATAAAATGATTTGACCTGTTCAAGAATTATCTGCATAAGTCTTGTCCTCGCCTCCACGCTTGCCCATGCAATGTGTGGAGTGATGATAAGCTTCTCACTATCCTTTATTCTGCGAAGAGGATTATCTTCCTGCATCGGTTCCACACTAAGTACATCGAGTCCAGCAGCTGCAATTACTCCATCATCAAGTGCATCTGCTAAATCCTTTTCTACCACAATCGGTCCTCTTCCAAGATTTAAGAATATTGCTGATGACTTCATCTTTGAAAAAGCCGCTGCATCCATCAAATCCTTAGTCTCATCAGTAAGTGGTGCATGTACTGAAACTATATCTGACTGAGCCAGCAGTTCATCAAATTCGACACGCTCATAGCCTGGCTGATTATTCTTGCCAGATGTCGAATAATATATCACTCTGCATCCAAAAAGCTTAGCGATATCTGCCACTCTTCTTCCTATATTACCAAGCCCTATTATTCCCCATGTCTTGCCATTTAACTCATGGAAAACATGGTCAAAATGTGTAAAGGAAACATCCCCTACATACTTTTCAGATTTGACATAATTATCATAATAATTAAGCTTTTCAAATAAATAAAACAACAGCGCAAATGTATGCTGTGCAACAGTCTCTGTCGAATATCCCGCAACATTCTTCCATGCAATTCCACGCTTAGCCAGATATTCCTTGTCCAGATTATTGGTGCCCGTAGCCGTAACACATACAAGCTTAAGGTTCTTTGCCTCACCAATTGATGCCTCGTTGACCTCTACCTTATTCAGTATAATCACGTCTGCATCGCGTGTTCTCTCCCTCGCCTGCTCTGATGTCGAGAAATCATATTTAATAACTTCTCCAAGTGCTGAAAATCCTGATAAATCTATGTCCTCTCCTATTGTCTTAACATCCAGAAATACTATCTTCATGTCTTCGCCTCACTTAAAAATTTGTGTCCATTAAAACTGCAATCTGTTCATTGCAATATTTATAGACCTTCGCCTCACTTAAAAATTTATGTCCATTTGTAACTGAATAGTTATTGTCTATTTTATATATAAAGTGGTTCTGAACAATTATGAAAATTTATATACTGTAGTAGTCTCATACACTTCGCCAGCTGCAAATACCGGGCGGACGAAATTAGGCTCATTGATAGAATTTGGAAAGTACTGTGTCTCCAGACAGAAAGCTGCCCTATCCTGATAGCGTATATTTCCTTTTCCAATATTGCCATCAATAAAGTTCGCTGTGTAAAGCTGGATTCCGATTGCATCAGTAAACACTTCCATCTTAATTCCAGATTCCTTGCAGTATGCAGTTGCAACCAGTTCTACACCATCACCATCTTTGTCAATCGCGAAATTGTGGTCGTATCCATTGCCATACTTAAGCTGTTCGTTGTCAGCATTGATGTCCTGTCCAATCTCCTTCGCCTCTCTGAAATCAAAAGGAGTTCCTTCAACAGATGCAATTTCACCTGTAGGAATTGCCTTTGCACTTGAAACTGGCGTATAATGTGATGCTTTAATCTGTAAAATTGTCTTCTCTATGCTTCCTGAGCCTGAGCCACCAAGATTGAAATATGAGTGATTTGTCATATTAAAAGTAGTAGTCTTATCAGACACACCATGATACTTAATAGACAGTTCTCCCATATCTGTAACTGTATAAGTAACATCAATTGCAGCATTTCCCGGAAATCCCTGCTCTAAATCCTTGCTGACAATAGAAAAGGTAATACTGTCATCTGTCTGCTCTTTTACGTCCCAAACAAGATTCGCTACACAGTTCTTTCCACTGTGAAGGGAATTTTCAAAATTATTAGCCTCTAATTTGTAAACTGTTCCATCTATTGTAACCTCTGCATTTGAAATTCTGTTCGCATATCTTCCAACGATAGCACCAAAGAAGCATGTACCTCTCTCATAATCTTCAACTGTATCATATCCTAATACAACATCTCTTGTATTGCCGTCTTTATCCTTTACAAATATTGAAACTACAGTTGCACCGTAATCTGTGATTACAACATTCATCCCATTCTTATTGCCTATCTCATATTTGTAGACCTCTTTCCCCTCACTTGTCTTTCCAAACAACTCTTTGCGCATAATATCCTCCTACCTTTTCTACATTAATTACAGTTCTTGTAACGCCTTAGCAACCTTGTGTAAGGTTACATTATGTTTTATATTATACAAGATAAAACGATTAAAAAAAAGGTTATAAATTCCATATTTTTTGCCGATACAATTCTATATGAATTCCTGTTTACATGATTTGGGGATTCGCACTTTAGGGACTATGATTGCTTTGCACTTAAAGTGCATTTGATGTCGGCATAGCATGTACGATATTCCTCAGAAAAAAATACGAAGTTAACACCGAGATTGATTATGGATAGGTTATCAATAATCGCTGCATCATGATGTTTGCTTTACATAGCAGAGCCTCGGTGTAGTCCGTATTTGTTTTCTTCGGAACACATACATGCTCTCCGACATATACATAATGGAGTGCAAAGCAGTTACAGTTTTTGGAGTGCGAAGCATGTATATCATGTAAAGACTCATTCCGAGCCACTACTTAGACAGAAATTATAGATACGAGAGGAGATACTATGAGCACAAAAATAAGTTCAGGACTTTCAAATTCAAGCAGTTACTACCTGCGTCTATTTTATTCAAATAACCGTGACATAAGTAAATCCAGCAAGCGCGCTGATTTCAGTCATGTGGAACTTGCATATGAGGACTCTCTTGCGCTGAAGAAAGCTTCCCACAAGCTCAACAGCTATGACTACTCCTCTGATTCCAACGAAGATAATATAATAAACACGGTAGCTGCATATGTTGATGTCTACAACAATGCTCTCGAATCCTCAGCTGATTCTGACGATTTGAAACGTTATACCAAGCAGCTAAAGCGTTTGTCTTCTGATTACACGGATGAACTTAAAGACATCGGAATCAGTATAAATAGTGATGGCTCTATGGAAGTAAATGAAACTTTGCTAAAAGCGGCTGGAACTGATAAAATAAAAAAGGTTTTTGATAAAGATGTTGGTTATACTAAGAGTCTTCGCTCTATAACCGCACATATGAGAACCGCTGCCTACAATAATATCTATTCTGATATAACAGGCAACGGCACAAAAATTAATATTACGCTTTAATGGAGACATGCTATGAACACAACTGAAACAATCCGTCTTTATGATGAAGACGCCTACGCAACAAGTTTTACTGGAACAGTCTTATCATGCAAGGAAGTTACTAAATCTGATAAGACTTACTATGATGTTATTCTCGACAAGACTTTATTTTTCCCAGAGGAAGGCGGACAAAGCCCTGACAAAGGAACTCTCGGAAAAGCGGATGTACTTGATGTCCAGATTAAAAATGGCATTATTACACACACGCTGTCTGCACCTTTAGATGATGGAGCATCCGTTGAAGGAGAAATTGACTGGAAGCATAGATTTTCAAATATGCAGCAGCACTCAGGTGAGCATATCTTCTCGGGCATTGTTCACAACAGATTCGGTTTTGACAATGTGGGTTTTCATCTGAGCGACCAGATTGTCACAATGGATTTTAATGGTGTTATGAGTGCTGAACAGATTGCTGATATTGAATACGAAGTTAATAACGCCATCAGCAAAAATGTTGATATTATCGTAAGCTATCCTTCCAAAGAGGAACTTAAATCCCTCGAATATAGAAGCAAAATCGAAATCGAAGGACAGGTCAGGATTGTGACTGTCACAGGCTATGATGTATGTGCCTGCTGCGCACCACATGTCAGAAAAACTGGTGAAATCGGCGGATTAAAAGTCATGAGTATCCAGAATTATAAGGGCGGTGTGCGTATCAGCATCCTCTGCGGTTTCCGTATGCTTGAGGCTTTCCGCGAGAAATCCGCTATTATTAATGAGCTGACCAATTTTCTTACAACTGGTCAGGAAAATCTCATAGACACTGTCACTAAATTAAAAAATACAAATCAGGCATTGTCTTCACAGCTTGCATCTGTAAAACAGGCAGCACTTGAGCAGAAACTTGCAGACATTCCTGCCGACCAGAAAGATGTTATTGTTTTTGAAAGTGGCATCGATACCAAGATTGTACGCAATGTCGTAAATGGTCTTATGGAAAATCACGATGGCGTGTGTGCCCTCTTTGTAGGCGACGCAGCATCCGACTCGGAAGATGCACAATACAATTATGTAATCGGCAGTAAGACCGTCGATTGCAAGGAACTTGCTAATACACTTCGCACGAAGCTTAGTGCCAAGGGCGGCGGCAACAGCCAGATGATTCAAGGCTCTGTTTGTGCCAGTGCAAAGAATATATCCGAATGTCTTCTGTAGATTTTATGATTAAAAGGTCAAATGGTATCATTTTATACGCTATATGCAGCACACTTAGTGGTTTTACATGTCTCTACGGCATGCAAAACCACTTTCTATTTACATAGACTTCATAAATTCCTTGGGCGTCATCCCATATTTTTTTCTGAACGCCCTGTGAAAATAGGATAAATTGCGGAAACCAACTGACATTGCCACTTCTGTTATTGTAGTGCTGCCATGCTCAAACAGCTCCACCGCTTTCTCAAGGCGGAGATTATTGATATATTCTATGCAGGTCATATTCATATGTTTTTTAAAAAACCGCATGAAATAGTAGTCACTGAAATAACACAATTTCGCCAGCTGCGATACCGTGATATTTTCCTCATAGTGCTTTTCTACATAGTCCAATACTATCTTAAGCTTGTCTGAAGGTGTTCCCGCATCAGACACATCCACCCTCTTGCTGTACGGCAGTAAAAGAAATATTGTCTTGAGCAACAGCGACTTTATTTCAAGCTCATAACCCACAATCTGGCTTGTGTATACCTCTGCAATCTCGTCGAACTGCTTTCTGACTCTGGCATACATTGGATGCGCCGGGCTAATGACGCATGGCATAGCAAATTCCTGTCTCATCATCGGTGCAAGATAGCGCGTCGCGCATATATCCGTGGAATTTGCCCCCAGAAAATTCAGATGAAAGACATATGTCTCCGAAATCATTTCCTCACTCGTTGCCCTCGATATTGAATGTAAAAATAAAGGCGGAACAAATAAAATATCCCCTTTTTTTACTTCATAATTCACCAGGTCTATCTGATATGTACAATCTCCCTCTGTAATCAAGGTAAGCTCCGCCTCCTCATGCCAGTGCGTCGTGACAGACGGATAGTCTGCTGCAATTCTTGTTATATACCGCTGCACTGGGAAAAAAGCTTCCCCATGCTTTGCCTCTTCTTTCTGTTCAATAGACGGAAGATATAATTTTCTCATAATTCTCACCTCTTTTATATGGAAGATATAATTTCTTCATAATTCTCACTTCTTTTATACGGAAGATACAATTCTTCATAATTCTCACTTCTTTTATACGGAAGATACAATTCTTCATAATTCTCACTTCTTTTACATAGAGCATTATTGTGTTATACAAAGACAAAATCATGCAAGAAAAAGTACTATTTCGTTCTTATAATGACAGTATAATACATTGCAGAACAATTTGGGAGGGCAAAATAATGACAAAGAAATGGTGGCATGACAAAGTAGCATATCAGATTTATCCAAAAAGCTTTATGGACAGTAATGGTGACGGTATCGGTGATTTGAGAGGAATAATCTCCAAACTTGATTATCTTAAAAAGCTCGGTATCGACATAATATGGCTGTCCCCTATCTACAAATCCCCTTTTGTTGACCAGGGATACGATATATCTGACTATTATGCAATTGCCGAAGAATTCGGAACAATGGAAGAATTCGACGAATTACTTGCAGAAGCAAAAAAACGCAATATGTACATAATAATGGATCTTGTAATCAACCATTGCTCAGACAAACATGAATGGTTCCAGAAAGCTCTCGCCGATCCTGACGGCGAATACGCTGATTACTTCTATTTCAGAAAAGGCAAAAACGGCAATCCACCTAGCAACTATCGTTCTTATTTTGGTGGCAGCTGCTGGGAACCAGTACCTGGAACAGACAAGTATTACTTACATATGTTTGCCAAAGAGCAGCCTGATTTGAACTGGGAAAATCCAACACTGCGCAAGAAACTTTATGAAATGATAAACTGGTGGCTCGATAAAGGACTCGCCGGATTTAGAATTGACGCCATTATGAATATAAAAAAGGATCTTAATTTTCCTGATTATGAACCTGACGGTGCCGATGGAATGGCAAGTTGCTGGAAAATGGTCGAGAGTGTAAATGGCGTCGGAGATTACCTCGAGGATATGAAACATAATACTTTTGAGAAATACGATGCTTTTACAGTTGGAGAAGTATTCAACATGAAAGAAAATGAACGCCCTGAATTCATCGGTGATGACGGACATTTTTCTACTATTTTCGATTTCAGTGCCCATTCGTTAAGTGATGGGGAACACGGATGGTATGACGCGCCACCTATGGTCTTTAAGACATGGCGTTCTACCATTATTAACTCACAGCTGACCATTCAAAAATGTGGAATGGAGGCCAATATAATTGAAAATCATGACGAGCCAAGAGGTGCATCTCGCTTCCTTCCTGAATATGCCCAGAATCCCGCTGGCATTAAGATGCTTGGAACTGTAAGTGTCCTTTTGCGAGGTATTCCTTTTGTCTATCAGGGGCAGGAAATTGGTATGATGAATGCAAAATGGAATAGCATTGACGAATACAATGATATCGGCACAAAGGATCAGTATCATGCCGCAATCGAGGCTGGCTTGTCGGAAGCAGAAGCACTCGAAGTATGCAACCGCATGAGCCGTGATAATGCCAGAACTCCAATGCAATGGAGTGATGAACCAAATGCTGGATTTACCACTGGAACACCATGGCTGAAAGTAAATGAAAATTATAAAAATATTAATGTTGCAAGCCAGGAAAATGCTTCTGATTCAGTGCTTAATTACTACCGCAGCCTCATAGCACTTCGTAAATCAAACGAGTACAAAAATGTATTTACCTACGGAGAATTCATTCCTGCTTATCAGGACACGGACTCGGTTATGGCATATTACCGCAAGGATGAAGATAAGGAAGTTCTGATTGCTGCTAATTTCGGTGAAAATGCAGTAAGCATCTCACTGGAGCATCCAGTCAGACAGGTACTTTTGTCGAACTCTGGAAAAAGTGAAATTGCTTCGCCTGAACTAAAGCTTGATAGCTGTGAAGTGATTGTGGTGGAAGTATAATCGTGCCACGCTTCGGGCGTCGGGCATAATTACAAATAAATTGGGCTGTCTCTTTAACACACGGGACAGCCCTTTGATTAAATTTATTTTAATTACATTTATTTTAATTACATTTTTCAATTCCATTCTTCAATTATACATGTATGATGCTTATTATCTTTTCCTTCTGCATCATAATTAATTCCCACAAGAAGAATCTTGTCACTATATCCTTCCAGTACACCATGATATCTTTTTTCTTTTATCTGCGTTATGGCTGAATCTGCCGACTGATTATACTTTAGTTCAACTACCATGGCTGGTCTTTTTCCTGCGTTTGCTCGTGGTATGAAAACAAAGTCTGCAAAGCCTTTCATCGCTGGCATTTTCCTTACGATATTGTAATAACCAGGTGCTGTAAAATATGCCATTGTAAGGACACAGCTTAGTGAGTTCTCATCATTATATTTTAGTATTGAAGTGTAGGTATCATGTGCCAGCTCTACAATCTCTGCTACTTTTTCAGCATCCTCGTCAATTGTTGCCATCAACAGTTCGTCGCATCTTGATATAGCTTTCGCTATCTCTTTCCACTCTCCATCTTTTAAAGCCATCCGAAATGCTTCGGACACTTCATAATTTGGAATAAATCCGCTTTTTCTATCAATATCATATCCTAAATATCCCAAATGAATAAGTGCTGTTAACGCATCATCTTTAGAATTTATGTCAGAAAAATCATTTCTAAATGACCTTGTGTCTATCATCACTTTTTTACCTGATAGCATTGTCATTATATCATCTTTCAGACCTTCGTAATTCATAGTGATGAAAGTATTTATCGAATCAAATGACAATGTGTTCTTCCAGTATGAATCAAGTCTATGTCTGGTTAATGCCATCGATACTGAATTAGGATTATACATATGAAGTCCATCAATTAAATAACCATTATACCAGGCTTTCATACTGTCAAAATCCATATCATACTGCTTACACAAGTCTTTTACTTCTTCCTCTGTAAATCCATAGTATTGTGTGATCGGATATGAATTAATCATCGTGTACTCCATAAAATTATTGAGTGCCGATTCATCCTTGATTTTCTTTATAGGCAAAATTCCTGTGATATATGCCAATGCCAAAAATGATTTCGACTCTTCCGATTTGAAAAGCGAGTGTAAAAACTGTAGATATTTATGAATCAGCTTTTCATCTCCGCTGTTTCTGATGATGCAATCCCACTCATCGATGATTATTATAAATGGTGTATTTGTCATATTATATATAGACATAAGGACTACACTAAGCTTCTTTGTGAAATCGACTTTATCCACAAACTCCTGCTTTAATTCGTCTACTACATATTCCTGTATTTTTTCAACAATATTTTGTTTAAAATCATCCCAGAACGAAGAAATATCCAAATGAATAACATTATACTTATTCATGTATTTCTTGTAATCAGGTGTTTGGGAAATCTTTGTATTCTCAAACAATTTGGTCGAATCGCAGCCTAGACTATAGTACGCATCTATCATTCCAGCTGCATGAGATTTTCCAAATCGTCTGGCATGGCTTACTGCAAGGCAGTTTCTAGGTGTTCCGATGTACTTATTCAGATAAGTTATTAACTCCGTCTTATCAACATATATTTCATAATTTCTATCCTTCATAAAGCTTCCATTATTCGGATTAAAATATATTCCCATTTACATAACACCTCTTTTCTTCTGATTTTTGCTTTGCAATTATTTTCAGTATACCATAGTATACATTTGATGTATCCAGTTTCTCTTATCCTAAGTATCCTAAGTGGTTCTGAATAGTTAGCATTTATTTAATTCCACTCTTCAATTATACATGTATGATGCTTATTGTCTGTTCCTTCTGCATCATAGTTAATTCCGACAAGAAGAATTTTGTCACTATATCCTTCCAGCACACCATGATATCTTTTTTCTTTTATCTGCGTTATGGCTGAATCTGCCGACTGATTATACTTTAGTTCAACAACCATGGCTGGTCTTTTTCCTGCGTTTGCCCTTGGTATGAAAACAAAGTCTGCAAAGCCCTTCATCGCTGGCATTTCCCTTACGATATTGTAATAACCAGGTGCTGTAAAATATGCCATTGTAAGAACACAGCTTAGTGAGTTCTCGTCATTATATTTTAGTATTGAAGTGTAGGTATCATGGGCCTGCTCTACAATCTCTGCTACTTTTTCAGCATCCTCGTCAATTGTTGCCATCAACAGTTCGTCGCATCTTGATATAGCTTTCGCTATCTCTTTCCACTCCCCATCTTTTAAAGCCATCTGAAATGCTTCCGATACTTCATAATTCGGAATAAATCCGCTTTTTCTATCAATATCATATCCTAAATATCCCAAATGAATAAGTGCTGTTAATGCGTCATCCTTAGAATTTATTTCAGAAAAATCATTCCTAAATGACCTTGTGTCTATCATCACTTTTTTGCCTGATAGCATTGTCATTATATCATCTTTCAGCCCTTCATAATTCATAGTGATGAAAGTATTTATCGAATCAAACGACGATGTGTTCTTCCAGTATGAATCAAGTCTATGTCTGGTCAATGCCGTAGATACTGAATTAGGATTATACATATGAAGTCCATCAATTAAATAGCCATTATACCAGGCTTTCATACTGTCAAAATCCATATCATATTGCTTACACAAGTCTTTTACTTCATCTTCTGTAAATCCGTAGTATTGCGTAATCGGTTTGGACTTAATCATCGTGTACTCTGTAAAATTATTGAGTGCCGATTCATCCTTGATTTTCTTTATAGGCAAAATTCCTGTGATATATGCCAATGCCAAAAATGATTTCGACTCTTCCGATTTGAAAAGCGAGTGTAAAAACTGTAGATATTTATGAATCAGCTTTTCATCTCCGCTGTTTCTGATGATGCAATCCCACTCATCGATGATTATTATAAATGGTGTATTTGTCATATTATATATAGACATAAGGACTACACTAAGCTTCTTTGTGAAATCGACTTTATCCACAAACTCCTGCTTTAATTCGTCTACTACATATTCCTGTATTTTTTCAACAATATTTTGTTTAAAATCATCCCAGAACGAAGAAATATCCAAATGAATAACATTATACTTATTCATGTATTTCTTGTAATCAGGTGTTTGGGAAAGCTTTGTATCCTCAAACAATTCTGTGGAATCGCAGCCTAAACTGTAGTACGCATCTATCATTCCAGCTGCATGAGATTTTCCAAATCGTCTGGCATGGCTTACTGCAAGGCATTTGGTATTTTTACATAGATTGCCATTTAAATACTCTATAAGCATTGTCTTATCTACGTATATTTTACTGTTCTTATCAGATGAAAAACTCATATTGTTTGGATTAAAATATATTCCCATTTACATAACACCTCTTTTCTTCTGATTTTGTTTTACAATCATTTTCAGTATACCATATCTAGTTTCTCTTATCCTAAGTGTCCTAGGTGGTTCTGAATAGTTCCTCTTACCCTAAATATCCTAGGTGGTTCTGAATAGTTCCTCTTACCCTAAATATCCTAGGTGGTTCTGAATAGTTCCTCTTATCCTAAATATCCTAGGTGGTTCTAAATAGTTCCTCTTATCCTAAGTGGTTCTGCGTAGTTAGCATTTATTTAATTCCACTCTTCAATTATACATGTATGATGCTTATTATCTTTTCCTTCTGCATCATAATTGATTCCGACAAGAAGAATTTTGTCACTATATCCTTCCAGTACACCATGATATCTTTTTTCTTTTATCTGCGTTATGGCTGAATCTGCCGACTGATTATACTTTAGTTCAACTACCATGGCTGGTCTTTTTCCTGCGTTTGCCCTTGGTATGAAAACAAAATCTGCAAAACCCTTCATCGCTGGCATTTCTCTTACGATATTGTAATAACCAGGGGCTGTAAAGTATGCCATTGTAAGGACACAGCTTAGTGAGTTTTCGTCATTATATTTAAGCACTGAAGTGTAAGTGTCGTGGGCTATTTCAATAAGCTCGGCAACCTTTTCATTGTCCCCATTTATGGTAGCTCGAAGCAATTCGTCGCATCTTGATATAGATTTAGCAACTTCCTTCCAGCTTCCTGTACTAAGTGCTGCCTGATAAGCTTTCTTCACTTCATAGTTCGGAATATATGCGCTTTGATCGTCCCTGTCATATCCTAAATATCCCAAGTGGATTAATGCTGTAAGTGCATCATCCTTTGATGCTACTGTAGAAAAATCATTCTGGAATGAATCTGGATTTACATAGACTTTCCCGTCTGAAAGCATTGTCATTATGTCATCTTTCAGACCTTCATAATTCATCGTGATGAAGGTGTTTATGGATGCAAACGACGATGTATTCTTCCAGTATGAATCAAAATCCTGATTATTGAGCGCCATTGATACAGAATTAGGATTATACATATGAAGTCCATCAATTAAATAGCCATTATACCAGGCTTTCATACTGTCAAAATCCATATCATATTGCTTACACAAGTCTTTTACTTCATCTTCTGTAAATCCGTAGTATTGCGTAATCGGTTTGGACTTAATCATCGTGTACTCTGTAAAATTATTGAGTGCCGATTCATCCTTGATTTTCTTTATAGGCAAAATTCCTGTGATATATGCTAATGCCAAAAATGATTTCGATTCTTCCGATTTGAAAAGCGAGTGTAAAAACTGTAGATATTTATGAATCAGCTTTTCATCTCCGCTATTTCTGATGATGCAGTCCCACTCATCGATAATTATTATAAATGGTGTATTTGTCAAATTATATATAGACATAAGGACTACACTAAACATCTTTGTGAAATCGACTTTATCACCAAACTCCTGCTTTAATTCATCTACTATATATTCCTGTATTTTTTCAACAATATTTTCTTTAAAATTATCCCAGAACGAAGAAATATCCAAATGAATAACATTATACTTATTCATGTATTTCTTGTAATCAGGTGTTTGGGAAAGCTTTGTATCCTCAAACAATTCTGTGGAATCGCAGCCTAAACTGTAGTACGCATCTATCATTCCAGCTGCATGAGATTTTCCAAATCGTCTGGCATGGCTTACTGCAAGGCATTTGGTATTTTTACATAGATTGCCATTTAAATACTCTATAAGCATTGTCTTATCTACGTATATTTTACTGTTCTTATCAGATGAAAAACTCATATTGTTTGGATTAAAATATATTCCCATTTACATAACACCTCTTTTCTTCTGATTTTGTTTTACAATCATTTTCAGTATACCATAGTATACATTTGATGTATCCAGTTTCTCTTATCCTAAATATCCTAGGTGATTCTGAATTGTTCCTCTTATCCTAAATATCCTAGGTGGTTCTGAATAGTTTCTCTTATCCTAAGTGGTTCTGTGTAGTTAGCATTTATTTAATTCCACTCTTCAATTATACATGTATGATGTTTATTATCTTTTCCTTCTGCATCATAGTTAATTCCGACAAGAAGAATTTTGTCACTATATCCTTCCAGCACACCATGATATCTTTTTTCTTTTATCTGCGTAATGGCTGAATCTGCTGACTGATTATACTTTAGTTCAACTACCATGGCTGGTCTTTTTCCAGCGTTTGCCCTTGGTATAAAAACAAAATCTGCAAAGCCTTTCATCGCTGGCATTTTCCTTACGATATTGTAATATCCTGGGGCTGTGAAATATGCCATTGTAAGAACACAGCTTAGTGAGTTCTCGTCATTATATTTTAGTATTGAAGTGTAAGTGTCATGGGCTATTTCAATAAGCTCGGCAACCTTTTCATTGTCACTATTTATGGTAGCTCGAAGCAGTTCGTCGCATCTTGATATAGATTTAGCAACTTCTTTCCAGCTTCCTGTACTTAGTGCTGCCTGATAAGCTTTCTTCACTTCATAATTCGGAATATATGCGCTTTGATCGTCCCTGTCATATCCTAAATATCCCAAGTGGATTAATGCTGTAAGTGCGTCATCCTTTGATGCTACTGTAGAAAAATCATTTTGGAATGAATCTGGATTTACATAGACTTTCCCATCTGAAAGCATTGTCATTATGTCATCTTTCAGACCTTCATAATTCATAGTGATGAAGGTGTTTATGGATGCAAATGACGATGTGTTCTTCCAGTATGAATCAAATCTATGTCTGGTCAATGCCATCGATACTGAATTAGGATTATACATATGCAAATCATCTATCAAATATCCATTATACCAAGCTTTCATACTGTCAAAATCCATATCATACTGCTTACACAAGTCTTTTACTTCATCTTCCGTAAATCCATAGTATTGTGTGATTGGATATGAGTCAATCATCGTATACTCTGTAAAATTATTGAGTGCCGATTCATCCTTGATTTTCTTTATAGGCAAAATTCCTGTGATATATGCCAATGCCAAAAATGATTTCGACTCTTCCGACTTGAAAAGCGAGTGTAAAAACTGTAGATATTTATGAACCAGCTTTTCATCTCCGCTGTTTCTGATAATGCAGTCCCACTCATCGATAATTATTATGAATGGAATGTTAGTTTTCATGTAAATCTGTGCAAGTACTGAATTAATACTTTTGCTAAAATCAATGTCTGCTGGTCCTTCCTCTTTTAATTCATCGCAGATGTATTCAATTATTGTCTCAATAATATCATCCTTATGAAAGTCCCAGAACGAAGAAATATCCAAATGAATAACATTATACTTATTCATGTATTTCTTATAATCAGGTGTTTGGGAAAGCTTTGTATTCTCAAACAATTTGGTCGAATCGCAGCCTAAACTGTAGTACGCATCTATCATTCCCGCTGCATGAGATTTTCCAAATCGTCTGGCATGGCTTACTGCAAGGCATTTGGTATTTTTACATAGATTACCATTTAAATACTCTATAAGTATTGTCTTATCGACGTATATTTTACTGTTCTTATCAGATGAAAAACTCATATTGTTTGGATTAAAATATATTCCCATTTACATAACACCTCTTTTCTTTTGATTTTGTTTTACAATCATTTTCAGTATAACATAATATACATTTTTTTAGAACTCAAAATGCGCTATCCATACCTTGGAAGTTAGGAATATTTCGTTTTGATATCTTGAAAAGCCCAGCAATACAGGGTTTGTTAAAATTAGTGTTGTATACGATAGCTAAGGTGTTTAAACTATACATAAAGGGTTTCCTTTCGGTATTTATTTTGATTAGACACCTTAATTACGATGAGTGAAAAATCGCAGATTCTATTTATGCAAATAAGACTTATCGGACTTGCCCCATGAAGTATGAAATATGCTTATTGGTTCGAAGGGAGCAGATAATATTTGCATACCAAAAAAACTGAAAGACCAATATGGCGTGCTTTACATAATAGACATAAATGTGGTACAATTCAATTAGTTTTAACTAACCATAGCATTGCTGGAATAAAAAGGGGAAAATAATATGTTAGAGTATGTTTGGTTATTTCCATTGTTGTTTATATTTCACGATATGGAGGAGATTATTGGCTATATTCCTTGGTTGAAGCATAATCGGGAATTCCTCAAAGAAAAGTACCCTGCATTTCTGAAACCGTATGAACAGGTGACATCAGAGGGGTTTGCATTTGCAGTATTTGAAGAATTGCTCGTATGCATTTTCTTTTGCATCATTTCTATTGTTACCGATTGGTATGCATTATGGCTTGGTGGCTTCATTGGTTGCACTCTACATTTTCTGGTACATATCGTTCAGTCGGTTGTGATAAGAAAATATATACCGGCTTTCATCACAAGTATTATTGCCCTGCCGATTAGTCTATATGTAATTTACAAAAGCATGATGCTACTTGATTATTCCACGTATCAGGTAATTATTTACAGTCTAATTGGAACTGCAGTTATTGCGCTGAATCTGGTATTTGCACATAGGCTGATGAGATGGTTCTCAAGGAAAAATTCATATCTGGAGGATTAGAAAGTGAAGAATAATGTTGATAAAAAAGAACATTTGCCATTTATCGGTGTTGGTCCAATCATTGTTATCCCACAGTTGGCTGTTACTGCAGTTGCAATTACATTGTCGGAAATGAAAAACAATGTTAAATTTGTAGTCCACCTTTCTCCATATATTCTATAGATTACTGCATGAATAAGTGTAAGCATACAAATTGCTAATATCCATAGGATTTTTTGTGCATTTACTCTGGCATGCAATACCACTCTATATGCCAGAATATACAGCACAAAATCTGAAATTATATATCCCACTAACATAACATTCATGTTTTCTTTCCTAACGTAAAAATAATCCGTTATACTACTAATATAGTATAGCGGATTATCACTAAAAACTCAATTGTTCCTATCTCTTTCTCTTAGAAGAATGTTTTTCTCAGCTTAATTACATCATTCTCATCGAGGTTGACATGGAAGTCCCCCTTGTACAGTTTAGACTTCTCATTTGCCTTCCATACATCATATGTTTTCTTTCTGGCTCTCATCTTCTCTTCATCTCCACACCAATAGCGGTATCCGAGTAGATAATTGTTTATCATGTCATCCCATGAATTGAAGTTCGCCTGTAGCTTCTTTCCGGCTCTGACACAGATGCTAATTGCATCCTGATACTTAATATATCCTGCAATTGTTCCCCATGTAACAACATTGCAAAGACGACATAAATCCCATGCAATTATTCCAACTTCCGGGTAGCTATCGTCTATTCTATGCAGGATTCCCTTATTCGTTAATCCCTCCGGGTTCTCGTGAAGATGCTCTATCTGCTGCATACACTCTTTGTTGTGGCCTTCTTCCTCAAGCCACTGAATTGTCTTATAGAAACCCTTCTTGCTCTTAATTCCCCATGGTCCACGCAGCGCACGTCTCATCCTGAATCTGTTTCTCAAATTCTTGCCGACTGCACCAATTTCATATCCATCCGAATCTGAATAACGATTCGTCAAAAAACAGCATGAAATAATAAAATCCATGGTTGGTGTAATTTTTTTCGCATACATCTTGCTTCTTATGAAATCGAAAATAGCTAAAATTACAATTAATAAAAGAGCAAGATTTCTGAACAATATAATGTCCCACGTATTAAACAACCATGCAAGTAAAAGCAATACTACAACTAACATAATTTTTCTCCTTTGTAATTCATATTCCCGAGGTTTCCCTCTTTTCAATTTTATGTCTTACACAGTGTACTTTATCACGTTAAAGTTTTCAATAGAACATAAAGCCTATTTTACCTGCATTTTATAAATATTTTGGCTCTTTTATATTACGAAACAATTTTTCCATCCTTCATATGTATACATCTATCCCCATATTTTGCGAAGTCCAAATCATGTGTAACCATTACAACCGTTGTCCCCTGTTTATTAACCTGCTTTAGCAGTTCCATAATATTATTTCCATTCTCTTCATCTAAGGATCCTGTCGGCTCATCGGCAAGAATCAATTTGGGAGTTGTCACCAAAGCTCTGGCAATTGCCACCCTCTGACACTGACCACCTGAGAGTTCAAATGGATACTTATTTCTCTTTGCAGACAATTCCAGCTGCTTAAGCAAACTTTCTACACGTTCTCTTATGTCGCAGCTTTCCGCTTTCGCATATCTGAGCGGTAATGCTATGTTTTCATATACTGTCTTCTCATTAATTAACGCAAAATGCTGCACAACAAAACCTATATTGTTGTTTCTAAACTTTGCCAACTCCTTATCATTCTTTTTAAATATATCCTCACCATCAAAGAGTATCTGGCCGCCAGTCGGTAATCTAAGCGTTGCCAGAACATTAAGCAACGTGGATTTTCCACATCCGCTTTTTCCCATTATTGTCAAAAATTCTCCCTCTTCAACATTAAGTGAGACTTTATCTAATGCGACTACCTTACTATTTTTTTTGCCATATACCACGTCAAGGTCTTTAACTGAAATTAACATTATTCGCGGCCTCCTATAATATCTCCGATTTGCATGCTCTTAATATACATATAACATATTGTAAATGAGACTATCATTATCCCAATCACAATTAACTGTAAAATGAGTATACTGCTTAAATTATCTACAAGCGCAAGCATAATCAAACTTGCTCCTAAATCACTAATCAGCAATACAAACACCATGCAGCCTATTCCTTCAAATACTACATCTCTAGTGCTTGCACCGCACAGTAATTCTATACCGAAATTATATTTATTTTTTTCAAATATACTAAATATATTAAGCAGCAACGCAAATACTGTAAATGCAACAATCAGCATGACAAGAATTTTGAATTGTCCAGCAATCTGACTGGTCATTTTTCCATACTTTTCAATGGCACCTGATTTACTTTCATTGCTGTTTGGATTATGCAATATATAATTCCACTTTAGATTTGTGTCTGTTAACATATTATCAATTACTTTTACAGTATTATCCTCACCAATATCAGATTGCACTGTCCCATTAAAATTTAAAAGTGCCATTATTCTTGCAGTTTCTGTATCCTCCTCACATAACAATGCTGGTATTAATATATATCTCTCAGTTGACACGAAATCATTTTTGCCTGATGACAGGAAAAATGAATTGACATCCATAATCCCTACTACCTCGAAAGTAAATTCTTCTCCAACAAATTCACCCTTAAAAGTATCCCCAACGTGATAATATCTGCTATACGCATTTCCCAGTATGACTGGCTGATTTTTCCCGGACTTGTACTTGTGATCCTCCTCGGTAAATCCCCGCCCCTCCATCATCTTTATATTATTTACCTGCAGAAAATTATCACTTACAAATAAACCTTTTGATGCATAATACTGTTTACCGTCAACTTCAATTTTATCGTATTGTGTATTACCATCCTCATAACCACACAGAAAAATATCATCCACATTATTTTCTAAATCTATACTTTGGGCATTACAAGTCAAGAATCTAATCTGCTTCTCTTCCCAAAGTTTTTTCTCTAGTTCTATCAGATTATTATATTGTGTCCCTGAAGTATCACCATACATATAATAATTATATTCAAGATCATCTAAATCTTCGTTACACCAATAAAATTCATACTGACCATAATTCGCCTGATATACTTCCTCTATTTTCTGACTTTGCTTTTGCTTGTCATATATACTTGCCGTCAAGACAAATGTAACTGTCGTCAGTAATAACATTAATCCTATAACAAAGGTATTAGAACCTAATATCTCAATTACTCTTCTTGTATAAATTCGTATCAAGATCTAATTACCTCCTCTATTGAATCTTTCTTTATTATTCCAATATTTATAAACATAAATAACAGAATTATAATCGAACTGAAAACATAAGCTTCAAAAAAAGAGGCTTTATATGATGGATAGAAATATGAACAATATATTACCCCTACAATAAATGAAGTAAAAAGATAAAAAACATATTTACCCAGTATCCAAAAGGTAATCTGTTCTTTTGAAGCTCCAACCAATCTTCTAATCGCTATTTCTCTTCTCTGATAAATCAGCCATTGCAGTGATATAAGTAATATACACAGTATGCAACTTACAAATAGTCCGACAAAATAAACAAATGTGCTAAAATCTACCTTAACTGTATCAGCAAAACTAGCTGTTTCAGAAAGTATATTTATTTCTTTAATCCTACTGCTTATATCATTGATATATCCATCAAATAATTCCTGACTTATATTGTCCATAAAATCAATTACATACAATTTCAATTCATCATTTTTACAGGATAAGAGATTGATAAAGATGTAATCATCAAAAGGAGTATCATCCTCATATCCCAGAACACCTATCACTCTGTATTCAATTCCACCATTTTGGATATAAGTTTCACCGGATCTCTTGTATGTATTTTTTATATTCTTTCCGATTACCGCGATATTATTGTTCTCCGTAAAATCTTTTTTTTCAAAAAATCTGCCTGAAATCATCGGCATGACCTTGTACTTTTTGGTATATGCCAGATATCTGATATTATATTCATCATTACTTTTATCATCCAGATAAATAGCACAGGAAAGCCCCTCCGACAAAAATTTATCATATATTATTTCCTTACAATTCTCATCCGAGTTGCCCGTAGTAATAATACTGGACGTATTGCCAAACACACCATTGCTCATCATCTGAATTGTTTTGCTAAGAGATAAATTATGAACCATTATGATGCTCATTATCGGCAATACACATACCAGTAGAAATAAAGTTAAATTGATAAGTCTTTTCTTTAAAATCATATTTGCCTCTGTATTAAATTATAAATAGAGTATTCAATACATGAATACCCCATTTATAAAATTATTATAGTTCCATATGGTTACTTGCCATATTTTGCATATGCCATTGGAAACCAAAACACTTGAGCACGATTTCCTGAAGCATAATAAGTTAATGTAGCCGACTTATAAATATCTCCATTACTATACTGTCTACCCGTGTCAGCATATGCACCTGATGCACTACAAGAAGAGCCCCCTATATACGCTCTTACATTTTGAATCGATTCAACTTTAAGTTTACATATTTTTCATCTATACACAATACAGTAGGCATATAATGCCAAAAATTGGCCGTGAATGACATGTGCATTTACTTATTACCTGTCGAAATATTTCATCATAAATGTTATAATCAAGGCTGAACAGTTACTATTCAAGTTAAAATTATTTAAGGCAATGTCATGCTCTGATACTCCTGTTACAGCTGCTAAAATAAATGAAATGCAGATGGTTACCACAGATGACTCAATCACCACAAATGGATACAGTAATATATTCTGCCTAATCTGCGATCTATCAAATAATAATATTGGAATCACGAGCATGGAAAACAATGTTAAATTTGTAGTCCACCTTTCTCCATATATTCTATAGATTACTGCATGAATAAATGTAAGCATACAAATTGCTAATATCCATCGGATTTTTTGTGTATTTACTCTGGCATGCAATACCACTCTATATGCCAGAATATACAGCACAAAGTCTGAAATTATATATCCCACTAACATAACATTCATGTTTTCTTTCCTAACGTAAAAATAATCCGTTATACTACTAATATAGTATAGCGGATTATCACTAAAAACTCAATTGTTCCTATCTCTTTCCCAAATATTTTTTCCCTTTATCGAAAAATTTTCAATTTTTTTCATAATGGGTGCGTGCTATAATTGGATATGATACCTAAATGGTAACAGAAACAACTAATCAGGGGGTATTTATATGTACATTGCTGACAAAAAAAGATACGACACGATGGTTTACAACCGCTGTGGCAAAAGTGGCTTAGAGCTGCCGATGGTTTCTCTCGGATTATGGCACAATTTCGGTGATACCGGTGTCTATGAGAATATGAAACAGATGTGCTTTACTGCTTTTGACAACGGAATTACACATTTTGACCTTGCCAACAATTATGGTCCTGCTTACGGCAGTGCTGAGCGCAACTTCGGCAAGATTTTCGCTGAAGAGCTTCATGCATATCGTGATGAAATGCTCATCAGCACAAAGGCTGGATATGATATGTGGGAGGGACCTTACGGCAACTGGGGCAGCCGCAAATACCTTATCGCAAGCCTTAATCAGAGCCTGAAACGTCTCGGTCTTGAATATGTGGATATTTTCTATCATCACAGAATGGATCCTGAAACACCACTTGAGGAGACCATGGGCGCGCTCGACTCTATCGTTCGAAGTGGAAAAGCCCTCTATGTCGGACTTTCAAATTACGATGGACCTACACTTAAAAAGGCAACAGAAATCTTAACCGACCTGAAATGTCCTTTTGTAATCAACCAGAACCGCTATTCTATTTTCGACAGGACTATTGAAAATAATGGATTAAAAGATACTGCATATGAACTTGGAAAAGGAATTATAGCATTCTCGCCATTGGCACAGGGACTTCTTACCAACCGCTATCTGAACGGAATTCCTGCTGACAGCCGCATCGCAACAGATGGACGTTTCCTCAAAGAGACTGCACTTACACCTGAGAAGCTTTCACAGATTCAGGCATTAAATGCAATCGCTATAGAAAGAGGACAGACGCTTGCCGAGATGGCTCTCAGCTGGATTCTCAAGGATGACAAGGTAACTAGCGTGCTCATCGGAGCGTCAAAGCCATCTCAGATTCTTGATAATATCAAGATCATAGGCCACACAGATTTCTCTGATGAGGAACTAAAGAAGATTGATGATATTGTAGGAATTTAATCAGACGAGAGTTCTTCTGATATACTCCAGCATATGCTCCCTTACATGCTGCATATGCTGGTTTGTTTTCTCATTATATGATTTAAAATTCATCATCTTATCTATATATCCCTGCTCTACTGCAAGCTTAAGGCTTATAGGATATTCAAGTTCGTATGCCAGTGAAATATGGCCCACCAGATGATCTACCGCACTTTTTCTTATGCTCTTTAATATACAATGCTCCTCATCAAATGCCGCAAGAACCTCATCCGAAATTGCTCCATTTTTCAATTCTTCTGTTGTTACATCATATATTTCTTCCATAGGTGTATCTATATTTACTTTAAAGATATCTATCTTGTCCGCATCTCTGATAAGCTTACAGAATGTCGCTTCCCTCTCTGTGAGATCTGCTGGCAGCCGATATGTATTATGCTGTCTTATCGCAAGCTCTATCAATGGTCTTTGCTCATCGGCAAGAAGTCCTGGCACGTAATCTTCCACAAGCCCCTCATTAAAAAGTAAATCGGCACCAAACTTCGCGTGATCCACCGACTTTGAATCGTCGAAAGTTCCGTATCTCTTAATCTGCTCAAATCTTCCGACGTCGTGAAGCATACCAAGCAGCCATGCTATATCTCTGTCCTCTCCGACAAGACCTATATCATCAGCTATCCTGTCACACAGCCCCGCCACCCTGTAAGTATGATCTATTTTAAGCTTTATCTTCTCGTCAGAAGAATCATATTTGTCTGTGTAGTCTGCAAATGTCTTTCTGACTCTATCTCTATCTATATTTACCATTATAAAACCTCCTGTTTCGGTACTCATATATGATTACTCTAATCCTGATTATTTATATCCTGATTATACTCCGTATGGCAACTGAAAAACATATGAAAAAAATCAACTTTTTTCTGAAAACGATTACTGCTTTTTACTTCAAATTTGACCATACTAATAACAACCTCTTTTATCATACTCTCTTCTATATATATTGCCCAACAAATTTATGTCATAATAAAAATGGATTGTCGTTTTTTGTAAGTTTTGCACTATTTACTGTGTAAAATTTTGTACATATTGGATATTACCTTTTTCCCATCTATGTGATATTATAATTCTTGTAAAAAGGTATTTCCTTTTTATATTCCCTTTTTATTAATAAACATTTTCATAACTAAACTCCTCAGAAAAAGCCGATTTCCCGTCGGCTTTTTCTAGTATGTTTTTTTATTTTTTCACGATGCGCTTCACATGCGCACTTTTCTTGATTTTCGTCTGATTTTCTCAGGATCAATCACCATAAAATCCTTTGAAGTACATCCAGCTCTTCCGCCACCAGCACAAGCGCAGGCACACGCACAGGCACATGAACTGTGAGCACATGAACTATGTCCTCCTGAACCTCCATTACCAGTTGGTCTTACCCATTTTGTCACATGAACTCTGACAAATACATTAGGATCTGAACCATACTGATATGTTCCTGACTTCTTGAACTTAAGCGCCTTCTTATCCTCACCTGTAGCTTTCTTCTCTCGTATGATTTCTTTTGATTTAATCATATTAGTTCCACAGAATGAGCAGACATCCTTGCCTTCGGCTCTTACTCCACCACAGTTCGGGCAGGAAGTATAATATGTAATCTTGGTACGTTCGATCTTCTTTTCTTCTCCGAAACCTGTTCCCGAAAAATATGCCGCAATACCAATGCCTATATCAAACAGCTTGTAGAGTACTACTAAAGTAAATATTATTATTTCTACTCGTTCATCTGGATCGTACCAGTCCCAGAACAGAATCTTAAAACTCTTGTTAGCTGACTGCTCATATTCCTTGTCCAGATCAAAGTCAAATGCATCGAGATCATAATCTACACTCACAGAATATTTCTCTCCCATCGGAAGTTCATCTTCCCATGTCAGATATCCGTCCTCAATCAAACAATTCGGCGTCCAGCTTACCGCCTTGTCACAGTTCCATTTTATGACAAGCTTATCTGCATCTATCTCATTAAACCAGCCTGGCGTAAAATAATATGTGGCTGTTCCACTTTTTTCACTATCATCTGATGTATCATCCAGATTTACCTGATACATATAATCCTGACGTATTTCAAAATCAAAGGAAATAACCTCATGCGCATAATACTTATATTCAAAATATACATTCGCATAACTTCCGTTTGATTTGTCGATTTCTATGGTGGAGATATTATCTGATAGTGCTTCATAGTCTAATACATGTGTATTCGGGATGCCTATTTTGACCCAATCTACAGGTCCATTTTCAGTAGACTCCAACACTTCCCATTCGATGTGATATCTGATGTTGAGTGTCGCATCCGAATTCACGTCCACTGTCACCTCATAATCAAGGATTTCATCTGTGGGATCCCCTGCATATACTATATCTTTCCCTGCTCCAAATATTCCAAGGAAAAATGCCAGACATACACATATGTTTATTATTCTCTTTATTTGTATTTTCATTAACAGGCTCCTCCTGTTTTATCTTCGCGGTATATCCTAAGTGGACACGTTCCCTGCATCTGCGCTGAAAACTGGCGATGCTTTATGGTCTTGTCATTATTCCATATATCTTCCCAGTCATCTTCCAACATGTTGCCGAGTGTCTCATCAGACAGCCAGCTCTGGCATGGAACTACATATCCCATCGGGGTAATTGCCATATTTGAAAGACATGCGCCACATGAAGGCGGTGTTATGCCAAGTTGCTGACAGAATTCCTCTTCCACCCAGCCTGGCGAAGTAAAACTGATTTCCATTCCATTGCTAAAGCAATACTCTGTTGCATCCCTTAGTATGTCTTTAATCTGTTCTTTGGTAAGCTGCAGATTCTCTGACTTTGTCGTGGCTGCGTTTCCTGTTGTGATAAGCCCCGAGCAGGTCACGTAAGTAACACCTTTTTCATGCAAAAATTCAAGCGTCTTCTTATAGTCCGCATTTTCCGTACAAAGTGGTGTGTTTATGCTTATATTAAGGCCTGCCGCCAATGCATTTTCTATTCCCTTTACTGTTGCAGAATATGCATTCGCCCCCACAAGATTATTGTGGATTTCTTCATCCC
Organism: uncultured Agathobacter sp.; assembly: GCA_934359755.1. Lineage (GTDB taxonomy): Bacteria > Bacillota > Clostridia > Lachnospirales > Lachnospiraceae > Roseburia. The sequence continues at coordinate 25,452 of CAKRLV010000012.1, read as the reverse complement.
ATGAATAGAATGTAATCTGTACACTGTCAAGTGATGCTTCATATAAATCCGCACACAATTCCTCTGTAAGCTTGATTCCATTGGTGTTAAGACGTGTGACAAACCATTGCGAGTAATCAATCAACTCCACCAAATCTTCTCTCATGGTAGGTTCCCCACCTGTAAAAGTAATCTGCGGAATTCCTGCCTCTTTGCATTTATCTATTATCTTCTTCCATTCCTGTGTGGTAAGTTCTTTTTCATTCGCATGTTCCTGTCCTGCTGCATAGCAATGCACACATTTCTGATTGCAGTGCCAGCTTCCATCTCTTGTCATGGCACTAACCATAAGATCCATTCTGTGTGGTGCCTTCATATACGATGCATACTCTCTAAGGCTCATATATCCTATATGTGCATCAACTTCCTGTCCATACGCAATCTGTTTGAATGTATTCATTATGGTGTACAGATCATTCTCTAAATTTCTCTTTCTGATGTATGGAAAGACCTTGTGAACCTGCTTGAACGTGCCCCTTAGTATATCCTGTATTTCGGAATCACTTACCTCGCGCTCGTTGTATTTATTAACCTGGGCGATGTATTCATTCAGAAGAATTGTCCATGAATAATTCAACGGAATAATATCCTGACCATTTATTATTACAACTGCCGGTTCAAGCTTGTTCTTCTCATACTTCGGTGGTATCAGATGTATTCGTACAACACCTGGTCCCTTTGGATTAAACGTCGTGTGGGCAACACCCTGTAAATTATTCTTTATATACTTTTTTATTTTTCTTGGAACAAACATTATTTACCACCTAACCCCTTTAACTCCTCAAGTAACTCCAGGTCGGATTTCTGCACTTTCATGTTTGCTGTGACAGGGGTTCCGTCCGCTTTGGTTACAGTAATTTCTATTACATCCCCCTCATTAATTCCCTGTGCAAATACTGTCTTAAAAAACGCTGCAAACTTTGGATGAGTCTGCGCAAATTTGTTTCTAGCTCCCATAAGCTTCATTATTGCTGCTGGATTTACCATTTTTATCCCTCTTTTCGTAAACTATATTTATTATATGAGGTTCAAAAGATATTTTGCCCCTCATTTGCGATTAATCAGAATTAACCTGATTTGACGCATTACGTCAGTAATATAGCATACTTCCACCATATTGACTACTGTAATCTATATTGATAAAATATATTTATATTTTTTTAGAGAGGTATTTTATGAATTATTACAGGATTACGAATCTTGTTCTCGCAATTGATAATGACAAACTGACGCTTCAAAAAGAACTTGAAGACTTTAAGATTTCTGCGCCTGACAAAGAGGCTGATATAAATATTTCTTTTGATTATTCAGGCGAAGATCTCCTTTATGCATTTGAATTTAAGCATGGCGAGACATGGATTATCACCACACCTCTTCTTAATATATTTGAGAAACCTGAGAGCTTTGTTATCATCTATAAAAATCCAAAGCTTGTCTATGGTTATGAGGTTTTTAAACAGCGAAATGAAGCTATTATCTACATAAAGTCTGATGATATCGGCAGATATGATACATATGATGTAGAACTTACAAAGCATGACAGCCCAGACATTGCAACCGGGGCGGAGCTTTTATTATATTCCGTGCGGGATAGTTTTTTCTTCCACGCACAAAAGTTTGGCTGCATTCCGATACATTCTGCTTCTATTTTATATAAGGACAAGGTCTACATGTTTTCAGCTTCCTCAGGTGTCGGGAAAACCACCCACGTCAGCCTGTGGCAGAAAGCTGGCATAGACCACCAGATATTTAACGGTGATGTCTGTCTTGCCTATATAGAAAATGGAACAGTTTATGCTGGCGCTCTACCATGGAGCGGTACTTCTGACAATTACACCACTTGTGATACGCCTCTTGGCGGTATTATTTTTCTGCATCAGAATACCTTCAATGAGATAACCAGGCTTGGCAATGCTGATGGTGCCATCAACATGTGCGCCCGCTGTCTTGCGCCTAACTGGAACCGCAAGCTTGTGTCTGACAACATGGATATTATCGAGAGGATGATTCCTCATATTGTCACAGCCAGCCTTCAATGCAATATTTCTACCGAAGCTGCACTTACGGTCCGCGATTTTTTGGAGGATATTATATGAAAAAAATAGAGACTTATCTGCCTAGAAAAGTCTTCGACCAGTATGTCCTTTTGCCTGTTGGTCAGGAGATTATGAGAAACAAGAGCATAATAAAGCTTAATGAAACCGGATATATCATCGCCCAGACTCTTATAAAGCACCCTGAATATGATGATGCATTAGTGGCTCTTATCAAAGAATTTGATGCTTCTGATGATGAGACTCCTGAGGTAAAGGCAAGCCTTGATGCTTTTCTTGATATGCTCGCCCGGAAAAATATTACAATTTCGTAAATATTACAATTTCGTAAGGATTTTTGACTTTACCTACAAATTTGTGTAATATGATTTTGCTAATTTAAAATATTTCTGTACTGAATAGTTACAATATTTCTAAATAGTTACCAAAATATAACAATATAACAATATAATGATATAATGCGAGGATAAGTATATGAAAAAATTCGAAGCACCTGTATTTGAAGCAATAGACGATTTTGCGATGGAACCTGTATATGCGTCAAGTGGTACACCTGACACCCCACATAAGCCATCCGATGACAAATGGGAAATTACAACAAGCTGGAGAGGTCACAACACTGGGCATCATTCAGAGCTTGCAATCACTGGTGTTCACGCTGGCTCTAAATCCGGTGAGGGAATTACAATGAATTTCATATGTGAAGGATTTGAATTAGCCTCCGTAAAAGATAGCAGCGGATACACAGTTTCCAATGTTTCCAAGAGTGGATTTACCATCTACAGAAATGGGCATTTCAATCCTACAGAGAGATTTGAGTTTATTATTCAGATTGTAGCCAGCGATTCTCATTACAATGGATCTGTCGGACAAACTGGACAAGATTGTCCTGCGCGTGTATACTGTACTTCATACATATGCAACTATTCATAATCTTTTACTGCGGATAATTAATTTTCGCAGTACTTAAATTACCGGATATTAAGGGCATCACATTTTGTGATGCCTTTTTTGGAGATAAAATGATTACTAAACTACGTCTGATAATTCAAAAAATTAAACAAGGCAGGCTCATCGAGATGAAAAAACAGCTCCGCTGGGTATATCAGTACGCCAAACCACATTTTTGGCTTATATGCCTATATACCCTGCTTGGCATGTCTGGCACAATTGTCGGACTCGTCAGCAGTCTTGTATCGAGAGACCTCGTTGATATAATCACAGGTCACAAGACAGGCGAGCTGCTTTTTACTTTTGCCTCAATGTTCGTTGTGACGATTATCAGCACCATGATAGGACAGATATCAAGCTACATATCTACCAAAATTAATCTGACCGTTGAAAACTACATCAAGACTGATGTATTTGACCTTATAATGACGTCCAAATGGGAGGCTCTTAATGACTATCATACCGGAGATCTTATAGCACGCTGGAGCGGCGATGTAGGTGTTGTTGCCAATGGCATACTTACACTTATTCCCAACACTATCATTTTTACTTTCCAGTTTATATCAGCACTTTATATGGTAGTTCGATATGATGCATCTTTTGCAGCTTTTGCGCTGGCCGGTATTCCACTTAGCATACTTATTTCAAGAGAATCCATGCGGCGCATGCGCAGAAACAACATGAGTACTCTTTCCATATCCAGCAAGGTATCCAGCTTTAATCAGGAGTCCTTTGGCAATATCCAGATTCTTAAAGCTTTTGACCTTCTGCCAATGTATTCCAAGAGACTTCGAGCTTTGCAGAAAGAATATATTTCCGTTCGCTTGAAATACCAGAAAGCTTCAATCCTTAATGCCATTTTGCTTACTATTTTGTCTATGCTTATCACATATTCAGCTCAGGGCTGGGGTATTTATAAGGTCTGGACTGGTGCAATTACCTACGGTACTATGACGATGTTTCTGTCTTTATCGGGAACTCTTACCGCCACTGTCAACAATTTGATTACGCTTTTCCCGACATCTATCTCGCTTACCAATGCTGCCAAAAGGCTTATGGATATCACGGATATGCCAAAAGAGGATTATTCAAAGAGAGATGAAGTAAAGGATTTCTACGAACAGCATAAGGCAGAAGGTATCGGGCTTCATGTTCGCTCCGTGACTTATGCCTACAAAAATACAGACGTAAATATATTCAGCGACGCAGATATGGATGCCTTTCCACGCGAGGTTGTCGCATTTGTCGGTCCATCAGGTGAAGGCAAGACAACTATGCTGCGCTACATTCTTGCAATTATTGAGGGACAGGCGGGACACGGCTATATCTGTGCTGGAGATTCGCTTCCTGAGGATGGAAGATGTATGGAATTATCGGCATCCGTGCGACAGATAATGGCATATGTCCCTCAGGGTAATACCATGCTTTCTGGCACTATTGCTGAAAATATGCGCAATGTAAAAGAGGATGCTACTGATGAGGAGATAATCGATGCGCTCAAGATGGCTTGTGCATGGAAATTCGTGGAAAGACTTCCTGACGGTATAAATACCGAGATTCGTGAACGCGGCGGCGGTTTTTCCGAAGGACAGGCTCAGCGTCTTTCAATAGCCCGAGCACTTATCAGGAAATCACCTATACTGCTGCTTGATGAGGCAACATCTGCTCTCGACATAGATACAGAACGCGAGCTCCTTAAAAATATCATGCGCGACAAACACGCCCGCACATGTATACTTACAACTCACCGACCAACTGTTTTAAGCACATGTAATCGTGTATATTCTATCAGAGATCAGCAGTGCAATGTACTGTCGCAGGATGAGATTAATCGGATGATTAGTGATTTTTAAACCTACTGTTATTCCACATGCTTATCAGTATTGGTCTAAACGGACGCAGAATTAGCCACAGTTTTGAACAGAAACGATATAGCATATTCTTTTTGCAGTCGATTACTTTGCCTTTTCTGACAATCGATTTTGCAACACCGTGTATCTGTGACTCGTCAATCGGACCTTCTATGAAGTTCTGGTTGTCACCCATCATATAGTACTCGCGGGTTCCCTGCTTAGTCTTTACTTTGTATACACGGTGAATCACATATGTATTATCTCTTCTAAGGAACAAGGCTATATCGCCTCGTCTTAGTGGGAATTGAGGCACAGCAACATATACGCTGTCCCTGCCTCCATAGAAAAATGGACACATACTTGTACCCTGTGGGTTAATTTTAAGAACCTGGCCATCCTGCAATGCAGCCAGAGCTATTGATATATTTGTCATAATCGCATACCTTTTGTTTTGTTATTCTGAGAGGAGATTAACATGTTTGAGTTTCTATTATTTTTTACACTGATTATACTATTTATTGTTCCGCTAGTAAGTTTGCTATTTTTGCGCAAAGACGGCAGGAGTATACTCTCCCCATTTCTCATGGGTGTTCTTGTATATCTGATAGGTATCAAGGGGCTCAACGCACTTGTATACCGCCTCCTGTCATACCTGCCAGGTGATTCCACTGTGCTATGGCGCAATAACTGGTTCTACGGAATTGTTACCAGTCTTATAGTCGCAGTATGTACTGAACTTGTGCGCTTCCTCATTCTCTGGCTCAGAAATAGCAAAAAACACTGGTCAAGCAGTCGAAGAAGAAATGCCGTAATGGGAATTGGCGAGGGATGGATTACAGGAATATGCACTTGGGGATACTTCATTGCTGAGGCTGCATTTAACCTTGTAACCGGCAAAGACATCTCGCATTATGGGCTTGACGCACAATATGCAGGTGTTATGCTCGTCGAGAAAATTATTATGATATTCATGTGTATCGCGCTTACTTTTATCGCCCAATTCGGCGTCCGCACCAGGAAGGTCCAGCTTTACATGGGAATGTGTATTTTCATCCACACTATTGCTAAAATGGAACTTTTCTTTATCCCATATCATTTTAATCTTCCAATGTTTGTGGCTGAAATTTTCTATGCACTCATTACTGCTTTAGCTTTCGCTTATGGATATGTACTCATTAAATCCTTGCATAGCAGAAAAAAACGAAAAACACCAACCGCGTAAGTCCATGGCTTACGTGGTTTTTACTTTTGAACAGACATTTATGAAATGTTCAACAAAATCAGGGTTTGACGGATAGTATAAATGTGGATATCCCCACCAGTGATTTACTCCCGCGTGGACACATTCCCAGTTTTTCCCCGTCACTGGCTTTGTCGCAACTGCATCTTTTCCATTATCTGTACTGTCAAAATAGTGGAACTCATGTCCTTTGATGCATCTGTCCTCTTTTAAAAAGAGGCTTCTTTTTTCATTTATTTCTACATATCCAAACCTCACCAATTTACCTGCATAGCTGCTTTCTGCATTTATCACTCCCACCATAGGATATACTGAACCATCCTCTAGCCTTATGCTGTCATGCAGATACATGAATCCACCACATTCTGCTATTGATGGGATGTTGGATTGTATAGCCTTTTTTATTGACTCTCTCATGCTGATGTTGGATGAAAGTTCTTCGGCTTTCAGTTCTGGATATCCGCCGCCTAATAGTATGCCATTGATACTGTCAGGCAGGCATCTGTCATGGATAGGTGAAAAATATACAAGTTCTGCACCATATTCCTTAAGCATCTGCAAATTCTCATCATAATAAAAATTAAAAGCCTCATCCATTGCAACCGCTATGTGTATTTTTGTATCATTATCTGGGCTACTTTGATTATATTTATTGGCGCTGCTTTGATTATATTTATTGGCGCTGCTTTGATTATATTTATTTGGGCTGCCTTGATTATATTTATTGGCGCTGCCTTGATTATATTTATTGGCGCTGCTTTGATTATATTTATTGGCGCTGCTTTGATTATCACATTGTGATCCGCGATTGCTTACTCCCACCTTATCAACAGACTCCGCTATTTCAAGCAGCTTATCCACATTTACAGTCTGCTCAAGCTGACCTGCAAATTCAGCCAGCTGCTCTTTTATTCCCTCTATCTCTTCTGGCAATCGAAGCCCGAGATATCGGCTTTCTATCTTTATATCACGCAGTTTAGGAACATACCCTACTACTGGTATCTTCACTTCCTCCTCTATAATGCCAGCAATGGTCTTTGCAAAGGCTTCCGACGTATTGTTTAAGACTACGCCTTTTATAAGATTGGCTTCATCATAATCCTTTATTCCTGCAAGTACCGGCACAACTGTCCTTCCCATTCCATGCGCATCAATTACAAGAATTATCGGTATTTGCAACACTTTTGCAAGATGGTAGGATGAGCCTTCCTGCCGGATTCCCCCAAGACCATCAAACAGTCCCATCACGCCCTCTATGACTGCAATTTCATTATCCGCGCCTTCTTTGGCATATAGTTCCCTTATCTGCTCATCATCCGAAAAAAATGTGTCAAGATTATGCGATGCAACTCCTATCACTTTCCTGTGAAACATTGGGTCAATATAATCAGGTCCACATTTAAACGCTGTGACTGCATGTCCTCTTTGCTTGATAGCTTCAAGCAGGCCACATGTAATTGTTGTTTTTCCGCTGCCGCTTTTTATGGCAGCTATCATAATTCCTTTCAATATCGTCCCCTCTATCTAAAACAAATCAAGCATACTGTCAAGGTACACATGCTCTCTTACATGTATCTGATACTCTGGTCTTGTCATATAGTACAATAAAAATTCCAAAATCAGGGCACTGCCCAGACCTCTTCCCTCGATCTTATAATTGGAAAATCCCATTGGAATGTATGTATTTTGGATATCATCTATACCTATAAAAGCTGGATTTTCCTTTGCTTTTGAGAATTTGTATCCTTCATTTGCGCCTGGTGCCACACATTCATGCTCCATGCAGTCTTCACCTAAGTTCTTGCGGCTTACATTCTCGTAGCAGTTCTTCCTGTCGTAACAGTCAATCCAGCAGCATTCATTGCAGAGAAATTCCACTTTATCTTTTAGGTGCTGTGGCAGTTCTTGTAGCCTGTCAAACTCCTTATTCAGGCGAAAATCTGGTACTACATACAGAAAATCATCCCTTTTTAGTTCATCCTGAAATTGCCTGAAATCAGTCAGCACTTTCGTGGTGGATGATACAAAATACAATTCTGGATATTTTTGCCTGATGTAATTCATTAACAAATCGGAATGGACTATCACACCATTCTTTGCCGATTTACCGTCTGCGAACATATCACAAAGCATATTACATTTTCTGTCCGTAAGATGCTCTTTCTCCAGCAGTGAATTGCTGAAGGTAAGCCGTGCAGATATTCCATACTCTTCCATTAATTCTAACACTTCTTTGGGATCGTGATAACCAAATCCCACTCTGCCGCCACCCCAGATGCAATCCGCTGGTGCTCCATATATCGACCCGATATCACACCATTCGTAGAAATACTCCCTGTGTTCACGAAACAATGGCAGAAATATCTTGTACAATTCGTAGAATTCAAACAAACCTGGAAGATGGAAGTGTGCCTTATCGGCGCCTATAGCATCATTTAGATTGTTATTTGTATTATTTGCATCTACTGCATTATTTGCATTTACTGTACTATTTGCATTTACTATATTTTTTTTGCTTCTTGGATTCATATTATTGCGTTCTTATTATCGTGCTCTTATTATCGTGCTCTTATTATAATGTTCACATTATAGCGTTCTTATCATCGTGCTCTTATTATCGTGCTCATATCATCGTGCTCATATCATCCTATTTTTCACAAAACTGGAATGAAAATATTGTCACTGGATTCTCCGCCTGCATCAGGTTATACTTTCCGACCGTTCGCGAACGGCTTACAGACAGTGTAACCGCTTCAAAATCACGTATTGGCAATGTCGCGGCAAGTGCGGTCACCTGTGCAATTGTTTCAAGGCTTACTGCATTTACTACAACCTTCGCAGTCCGATTTCTGCTATATACTATATCAAGAATCTCTTCAAGTTCTCCGCCACTTCCGCCTATAAATACATGCGATGGTTTATTTAGTTCTTCCAGCCCTTGTGGTGCTTTGCTCTGACAGACTTTCACATTGTGAACTTTGAATTTGGCGGCATTTTCTTTGATTAACGCTACTGCTTCGTCCTTACATTCTATCGCATACACTTCTATCTTCGGAGAGTATCCTGCAATTTCCACAGCAATAGAACCTGTTCCGCTTCCCACGTCCCATACAACCGCATTCTCATCCAGCCCAAGCTTACTTATTGATATGGTACGAACTTCCTCCTTTGTCATAGGAACTTTTCCCCTGATAAACTCGTCATCTCTGTGCGAGTTCGTCACTTTTCTGGCGAGCGGTGCATGATTAAGTATTATAGCTGTATATAGCCCCTCTTTTGTCTTCGACATGCATTGCTGTGGACTTAGAACTTCAACCGATTCATCGTCATATGATAGATTCCGCCCCAATACAATCTCAACTTGCGGACAGCACTGTAATTCTTCTGCCACACGATGTACATCTGACAGTCCCGACATAAGCAAAAATATCCGTTCATTATGAATCACCTTATCATACAATTCTCCCATTATTCTGTCGGAACCGCCTCTTCCATGTATACTGAATATCTCAGACTCTGACCATGGTATACCAGTTTTCGATGAAATATAGGAAATTGAAGATATTCCTGGGATTACCCTTACGTCTGCGTATCCTTCAGACTTCAATCTATCACACACTTTCTTGCAGCCGCTATAAAAGCCGCTGTCACCAGAAAATAGAATCGTAATATAACCTTTCTTATCTGCTATATATTCAGCAATATCGTCGGGCATATAGACTGCTTTCTTCTCAATTCGTGCGTTATACGACTCTATCATACGTTCTGCACCAATCAGATAGTCCGCCTGTTCAATAGCTGCCTTTGCATCCAATGTCAAAAGAGCATTTGTCCCCATTCCGATTCCTACAAGACTTATTTTCGCTGGTTCAATCTTCATTAATTCCACATTCTTTGGCTGTATATTCACATTCTGTATATTCACATTTTGTATATTCACATTCTGTATGTTCACATTCTGTATGTTCACCTTCTCTATGCCCATAAGCTCAAAAAGTACCTGCTCAAGCGACATCCCGTCGCTGTGATCTGGCGAGCCAATCAGATATGCGTCAATACCACATGCTCCTGCCGCAAGAAGTTTCTCATCAAGTCCTCCCGCTTTGCCACTTTCCTTTGTCACAAGGTATTTTATGTCAAACTGCCTGATAAGCGCCTCGTTTAGTTGCTGCGAAAATGGTCCCTGCATCGCAATTATATTCTTTCTTGCAATCCCTGCTTTACTACATATATTGATACTTTCCTCTCCTGGAAGTACTCTCACATACAGACGGTTTCTGACATTTTCATCCCTGCAATATATGTCAAGTTCCTTGCTTCCTGTTGTAAGAAGTATATTTCCCTTAGTATTTTCAAGCGCCATAGCACACGCTTCATTGTCTTCAAAAATCCTTACATTGTCATTTTCAAACAACGATGCTGTCTGCCTTTTTAACCTGATATATTCTACATCCGCCTGCCCGCATGCCTGTCTGATATTTTCAGAGACAACTGTAGCAAATGGATGCGTCGCATCTACGGTAATGTCTATTTTCTTCCCATACATAAGCTCTATCATCTCATCAGTGCTAAGACGTCCTACTCTTTTTTGCACGCCGGGTAAATCTGGCATGAGTTCATTTCCATATTCAGTTGCAACACAGACTATACATTTTACGTTCTGTGCTGATAAACGCTCTGCAAGCATTCTTCCTTCTGTAGTTCCTGCAAATATCAGGATTTCACTCATAAATTATATCCTCTTTTAGTAATTAGTCTGCCATTTAATATTCTGGATTGAGAGTTACCAATGAATACTGTTGTGAACATATCCACCTTTTCATCGCGCAGCTGACGTATGCTACAGGTAAAAGTCTGTGTTCCCTCACGTCCTATATTTCTTACATATCCACAAGCCCTCTGCTCCTCAACACCGCTTTCCATAAGTATGTCACATGCTTTCTGGAGATAATCTGCCCTTTTCTTGCTTGATGGATTGTAAATTGCTATACAAAAATCACCATAAGCTGCGGCTTTTAATCTTTTTTCTATGACTTCCCATGGTGTCAGAAGGTCACTCAGGCTTATTACACAAAAGTCATGGTTGAGTGGTGCTCCAAGCTCCGCTGCACCGCTGTTTGCCGCCGTAATTCCAGGCACTACAACAAGCTCTGTCTGTGGATAACGCTCACCTATCTCATACATCAAAGACGCCATGCCGTATATTCCAGCATCTCCGCTGCAAATCATAGCTACCTTTTTGCCTTTTTCGGCTTCTTCAAAACACATTTCACATCGCTGTATCTCCTGCTTCATCGGTGTGGACAAAAATTCTTTGTCCGCATATCGCTCACCCAGAAGTCCAAGATACACGGTGTATCCGACAATCACATCACACTCATCCAGTATCTGCAATGCCTCACCAGTCATCTTAGATTCTTCTCCTGGTCCCATTCCCACAACATAAATGATTTTCTTATCCAAAGCTTATCCTCCAGTCTCTCTGTGCTACAGCAAGAGTCACTCCATTCCCTGCCGCCTTTTTCTGAATCAATTTTCCATTTTTGCCTGCGCATAAAACAGCGGCACGTTCACATACATTATCAACACCTACCGTATTTTTTACAAACTCGGATGCTGTAAATTCACCTTCTGCCTGCATAAGCTCCTCAGCAGTGTATGTGACAAAATCCAGCCTGTTTTTACCCGCCAATTCTATAAGTCCTGCTTCATTTTTTTTGACATCTATTGATGCTATGGCACATACTTCATGCATCTGCACACCGCACTCTTGAATTATTCTCTCGATATCTTCGCACGTCCTGCCCTGTTTGCATCCTACACCAAGCACTTTTGTGCGCGGTCTAAGCGGCAGCACTGCCAAATCAAGCACCTCATCATCATCCGATATTATGACATCTATATTCCTCCGTGGCGGATATTTGACATATATAAATCCCCCTGGGATATCTGATGACACATCCGCGTTCTCTGGAATATCTGATGGCACATCCGTGTTCTCTGGAATATCTGATGACACATCCGCGTTCTCTGAAATACAGGATGATATGTCTTCCTGCTCTGAAACATAACCTGATATACTCGCTCTCCTCTCTAGCGGAAAAGATATTGTGACCACCTCATGCCTTAACAGCTTTGATGATACATGCTGTATACCTTTTTTCTTCATGATTTCGAGATGATTTCTGACTGCAAATACATCTATCGAAAAAACATCATTGATATCGGTAGCCGTAGTAATTACCGGCGTTGCACCAATTTTGCCTGCCACTAACCTCGACAGCTCATTAGCACCACCAACATGTCCTGATAAAATAGGAATAACAAACTTTCCTTTCTCATCAACTACTATCACAGGGCTGTCTGTCAGCTTATCCTTCACAAATGGTGCAATTGTTCTGACAGCAATTCCCGCTGCTCCCACAAAAATAAGTGCACTTTTGCCAGAGAAAGCTTTCTGCGTCCATTCTGACAACGTACATTTGCTCTTGTCATAAAAATCGCATACAAAATCTGCTTCCATCTGATTTTCTATCTGATTTCCAGTCTGATTTTCTATCTGATTTTCTATCTGATTTTCTATCTGATATGCAGTTTTCCTTCCCTGTTCTGTAAAAAATGCTATCTGAACTATCATGCTTTAACCATCATTCTTTCTTCTTTCTGAATTCAGTCTCAAAATCTGCTGCATAAAGCCTTGACTTCTCGTAGCTTTGATGCGCGATTGCATCCCCCACAAGAACAATTGCAGTTTTTCTGATTCCATTTGCAAAAGCGGTCTCTGCCAGGGTTTCAACTGTGCAGATAAATGCCTTCTCATCTTCCCAGGTTGCCTTATATACCAGTGCAGCTGGTGTATCTTTCTTATATCCGCCCTCTATCAACCTTTTACTTAACTCATCAAGCATCCCTGTACTTAAATATATCGCCATAGACGCCTGATGTGCTGCAAAACTTTCTATGCTTTCTTTCTCAGGCACAGATGTACGTCCTGCCATCCTTGTAATGATGAGAGATTGTGACACTTCTGGCAAAGTATATTCAAGATTTAACATTGAAGCCGCGCCAAAACAAGCTGATACACCTGGACAGCTGTCATATGATATTGTTAATTCATCCAGCTCATCCATCTGTTCTCTTACCGCTCCATATATACTCGGCTCGCCAGTATGAAGTCTCACTATATCCTTGCCCTGTTCATCCGCTTTTTTCATCACATCTACAACTTCATCTAGTGTCATAACCGCGCTGTTATAAATCTCGCAGCCTTCTTTTGCATATTCAAGCAGCTGTGGATTCACCAGAGATCCTGCATATATTATCACATCCGCATTTTCCAGATATCTCATTCCACGTACAGTAATCAAATCCACTGCACCGCTTCCCGCTCCAACAAAATGTACCATTTTTCTCTCCCGTCTATCTCTATACTGTTATCTGCCTATGAAAAATTCCTTAGCTGTTCTAAATATTCCAAAGCCTGCCTGCTTCTTGCCAATTCTCCATAATCATTAGAATACATTATGCATTCGACATTCAATTTGCCTGTTGCTCTTTTATTCAGGTAAAAATAAATTTTTTCTATCAGGTAGTCCATCGTCTTTCTAAACAATTCTTCACCACCTGCAGCCTTCTTTATCTGAGCAATGGCCTCCTCAGTCGTTACACAGTCGAGTATTCTTAGAAGAGTGGCATTATCTGCACCTGACACGAGTGCTGCGCATGACATAAGTTCTAATCTGCAGTCCCCCTCTTTAGAATGAGTATTCATCATACCGCCAGCGACCTTTACAAGCTTTCCTATATGACCTGTCAGCAGCATCTTCTCAAATCCCATATCTCTTGCCATATCGATTGCAGCCCCAATAAAATTACTACACTTAACGCTCAATTCAAGGTCATAACCATATGTATTCTTCATGAAATCAAGTCCATAATTCCCTGGAGACACGGCAAGAACTTTATATCCCATTGCTCTTTTCTGTCGGATTTCTACTTCAATTGTATCAAGAAGAGCCTGCGAACTCATCGGCTCAACAATCCCTGATGTGCCTAGTATAGAAATGCCGCTCACCACGCCCAGGTGCGGATTAAACGTATTTTTAGCAATTTCTTCACCCTCCGGAACACTAATCAAAATGTCAATTTTCCCTTTAAAATCGCATATTTCACAGACCTGACGTACTTCTTCCTCAATCATCTGCCTCGGGACATGATTGATTGCCGCATTACCAACCGGCTGGTCCAAACCTGGCTTTGTAACTCTTCCAACTCCAGCTCCACCATCTATTTTAATCTCACAGTCATCTGTCTGCTTTGTAATATCATCTATTGATACCCTGGCTACGATATGAGCACCTGTTGTCACATCCGGATCATCTCCACCATCCTTAATCACAGCACAACTCACCCACTTTTCAGCCCTTTTTATATCAACAATCTGTGCATGAAAGGTTATTCCCTTAGGTGTTTCAATAGTTATATCCTGTTTTTCTTTTCCAGTTAAAAGCATATAAACTGCGGCTTTAGACGCTGCCGCGGCACAACTTCCTGTTGTGAACCCATATCTCATATATTTCTCTCCAAATTAGTCCAACTGATAAAGCAAAGCGTTGCAAATAGCTGCCGCCACATTGCTTCCGCCTTTTCTCCCCTGATTTACTATATATGGTATGTCACTTTCCATGATCAGCTCTTTTGCAGCCTCCACATTTACAAATCCAACTGGCACACCTATCACAAATTCAGGCTTCTTTCCTGTCTTTTGCATTATCTCATGCAATGAAATGAGTGCTGTCGGGGCATTCCCTATTGCAAATATAACAGGCTTGTCTATTCTCATGGCTTTCTCCATGCTTACAGTTGCCCTTGTCACCTGACGCCTTTTGGCTTCTATTGCAACATCTTCATCTGCCATAAAGCAATGCGCCTGACCACCGTACTGCGCCAGCTTTTTCTTATTTATTCCTGTAAATGCCATATTTGTATCTGTGACTATATCCGCACCACTTTGCAGCAGATTTTTGGCAACAGACACAGCATCTGCACTATATCGCATGGTACCCGCATAATCAAAGTCTGCTGTAGTATGTATCGCCCTCATCGTCACAAGTCTTTGTTCCTCCGGCAGCACTATATTCTTCTCCGCAAGTTCCTGCGATATTATCTCAAAGCTTCTCTTCTCTATATCAGCTGGAAGTACATATTCAATCATTTAAGCAATTCTCCAAAATCCTAATAAATTCTTCATTTTCCTCATGGTTCTTTACTGCAATTCTATAATAACCACGTCCAAGGCCTCTGTAATCACTGCAATCTCTTATCAAAATTCCTTCTTTTAGAAGCCTCATATACAACTCAACATCAGTTCTCATCAATATGAAATTTGCCTCGCCATCATATATTTTTATCTCTTTTCCTACTTCCTCGAATGCTCTCTTGATAAATGTCTCGAGATAATTCCTTTCACGCCTTATATAAAAACAGGTATTTGCGTAATTATGCTCCACCCTGAGTGCTGCAATTCCGGCGTTCTCCGCAAAAACTGATATATTCCATTCTGGCAGCTGCAGTCTGATTTTTTCCAGCAGATTGTCATTTGCCGACATCATATACCCAAGCCTTACACCTGGTATTGCATAGAACTTCGTAAAGGCTCTAAGTATCATGAGATTCCTGTATCTTTTGAGCCTGGTTCGCACATCATATCTGCTGTGTCCCAGAAACTCAATAAAGCACTCATCTATAATCACAAGTATATTGTTCTCAAGACATATGTCCAAAATATCTTCAAACAACTCTTCATCAAGCCTGTCACCTACTGGATTATTCGGATTCGCAAGAAAAAGCAAATCAATATCCTGTGTCAGGTAATTCTTAATCCCACTATCCAGTCTGTATCCATTCTCTTCCTTAAGAGGATAGCACCTAAGCTCAGCTCCGCACGCCCAGGCAGCTCTCTCATATCCATAAAACGACGGAATCGGACATACTATTTTGCGTGGGCGAATGGCATGCACCGCTGCCATAATAAGTTCCGATGCACCATTTCCACATACGATATTATCCTCGGATAATTGAAATCTATCCGCAATTGCAATGCGCAGCCTCATCTGCTGTGGGTCAGGATAATGGGTTATTTCATCCATTGAGATATTTAATTTATTTTTAATTTGTGCATCAACGCCCATAGGATTAATATTCACCGAGAAATCAAGTCTCACATTATTCCTATATACATCACCGCCATGTACAGAAGTATTCATCTTTTCAATTCTCCACTTTCACAACCTATATTAAAACCACTCCAAGAATTATAACACATAGTAACTCACATATAAACGCGGACACATACAAAAGTTTGTTGGCACGAACAATATCTTCTTTTTCAATCTTCCGAATTTCGTCTCCGATGTATGGCTTTTTTACTACTTTTCCAAAATAACTGGCATCACCAGCCAGTCTCAGACCTAATGCACCTGCACACACTGCCTCTGTCTGTGCCGAATTAGGGCTCGCATGATTATATCTGTCCCTTTTAAAAATCCTCGCTGCCCTTTTTGCATCATATTTTTTTGAAAAAACGGATAGTATTCCCGCCGCCGCTATCATAATGACAGCACTTACCCGTGCCGGAATATAGTTTACGATATCATCGAGCTTTGCTGCTGCCCTTCCAAAATTCATATATCTGTCATTCTTGTATCCGACCATTGAATCCATCGTATTTATAGATTTGTACACATACCCAAGAACCGGTCCGCCGATGGCAGTATATATCATAGGTGCTATAATTCCGTCAGAAGTATTCTCTGCAACAGTCTCTACTGCCGCTTTTGCGACGCCTTCCTGTGTCAGCTCCATGGTATCTCTTCCCACAATCATCGACACCGCCTGCCTTGACGCCTGTAAATCCTCTGTCTTAAGCGCATAATACACCTTCATGCTCTCATCCTTTAAGCTCTTTATTGCAAGAATCTGATATGTCATTATCGCCTCAACCACAATTCCTGCATAAATATTTATAAAGTACGCTATAAACAAAATCCCAGCTGTCACAATTCCTGTGCTTGCAATCACCACAAATACAAGTATTCTTCCATTGTTACGTCTTCTATTATCACTGTAATCAGTTCTGTTTAGCCTCTTTTCGACAAATGCTATAAGATTTCCAATTATCCTGACTGGATGATATATAAAGTGCGGATCCCCCAAAAGTAAATCCAATATAAACCCCAGAAAAAATGCTGCAACATGATAAATCATTTTATTTTTTCAACCTCTATTATCTTAATCCATTCTGATATATCTTCTGATACATCTTCTGGTATAACTGCCAATATTCGGTATCCCTCCAGATTCTTCACCTGATAATCATAGTAATTTCCACCTAAAAGCTTATACATTATTGACATTATGTTACCGCCATGCAAGACAGCCATGGAACGAGCTGCATCATCTTCTACATCATTCGATTTTCTGATACAATCAATCATTCTGACAAACCCGTCATATGAACGCTCTATGAAATCAGCTCTATCCTCTCCACCTGGAAATGGCAAAGTGCCTCCACTATCTATCCAGTTCTGGTAATCTTCATCACCTGACAATTCAATATAATTCTTTCCGTCGAATTGGCCAAAATCTATTTCCGTCCATTCTGGGATGCTCATTTTTTCTACATTTATATTATTTATTAAATCATCAAATAATATTTCAGATGTCTGTATACACCGTCTCATCGGACCATAAAAAAGAAAATCTGGCGATATTTTATATGCCTGTGTTATCATTGTCTTCTTTAATACTGCTTCTTTGACACCTTTCTCCGACAATTCTTCGTCAGTTCGTTTTCCCAGATACCTGTGCTGTTCATTTGATTTGGTCAAACCATGTCTTATAAGGGAAATTTCTATTTTCATATAACTATTTAATCCTTTGTCCAATTCCGCATGTTATGCGCTCTACCCTATCGGCTCGCTTTGCAACTTCTATAAGAATCCTTCCTACCTGCTCTCTATACTCACGCTCGAATCTGTCTATCGGCACAATTCCATTTCCTATCTCGTCACATATCAAAATACAGTCAGGATTCTTGTCTATATATAACATAACCTCGCTCATCGCATCCTGCCCATCAAGCATAAGCCTCTTTATCCATAGATGAAGATCGTTAAACACCTTATCTTCTGCGTTTGGGTATTTAGTTAAAACATATCTTAATTTTCCTTGCTTGTATCCACCTATATATAATTCCATCAGATCATACTCCCTACTGCGGCTGCTACAGCAATCGCACACTCACATATTGTCACAAAATAGCCTGCTGTATCACCTGTGATTCCACCAAACTCTTTATCACTTTTTATCCCATAATACACAAAACAGATCCCGGCTGCCACTATGACGAGTGCTCCGGTTGCGAGATTAACTGTTGTCATCATTACACAGCATAGAACAAACTGTGCGTAAAGACAAACCTTTACTACTTTTTCCTGCGCTGTGCTTGCAAATTCATATAACATGCCATCTGTTTTAGCCGATTTATGACTCACAACACCGATTCCGCTTAAAATCCTCGACAGATAGAATCCAAGACAGAATATTATATATGCCTCTTTTGTCTGAATCTGCGCATACGCTGCGATATAGACCATGTAATACAGGGCAAGCATTATAACTGCAAACGCTCCTATATGAGAATCCTTAAGTATTTCAAGCTTTTTTTCTCTCGGCTGGTATGAATGAAAGGCATCCATTGTATCCATATAGCCATCCACATGAAATCCGCCAGTTATGATGAGCGGAATTGCAGTTCCAAATAGATACATGCTGATTGCACCTATTCCAAAATGCACGCATATCCTCATCCACAAATACATCAGACCTCCTATCACAAGTCCTACCCACGGAAAAAATATCAGAGTGTACTTCATATCCTCTTCTTTCCACTCAAATTGCGGCATTGGTATCTTGGAATATATTGAAAATGATATAAAAAATGATTTTATTACTGACATGTTCTCTCCTCTTTTACAATAATCGGAATGCCAACCACCACCTCGACCACTTTATCTGCCATCTGCGACAAACCAATATTCACATCCGAGATAGTCCTTATGTATTCCAAAGTTGTACTGTCATAATCTATGCCGTCTTCGGCAACATTGTTTGTGACAATCACAAGCTCGTCCACTACTTCTGCGACCTGCTTTATCTCACTTAATATCTTATCTGCTGTGTCTGTTTTATTATCCACATCATCTGCAAACATTTCATTCGCGACGAGATTAGAAATGCACTCAATAAGCACCGCTTTCATTCCACTCCTGTCAGCTTCTGTTATCACGGGTATAACTTCTGCAATATCCTTGTGCTGTTCTATAGTTTCAAAGCCCTTGTTATTTCGACGCATGCGATGCCTCTCTACTTTCCTGCGCATCTCGTCATCATATATCTGCATAGTTGCAACATAATACTTTTGACCACTGAAATCATCCAGCAACGCCTCCGCATAGTCAGATTTGCCGCTCCCACTTCCGCCAATTACTACTGTTATCATTCTACACATACCTCTCATATTGATCTATCTGCATCTCATCAAAAGTAGTATTGGATGTATACAAAGAAAATGCAATATCAAGCAGTCCAAAAAGCATTACTGCACCTGTTCCTTCCCCAAGAGCCAGCCCCGCATTTATAACCGGACTCAGTCCAAGTCTGTCCATAATCACGCTTATTGCCTTTTCCTTTCCCAGATGAGATGCCAGCATATACTCTCTGACTATTGGATGAATCTGCGCTGCGACAAGTGCTGCTACTGCACTGATAAGACCATCTATCACTATAGGAATGTGATAAATTGCCCCACCGATAAAAACACCCACAAGTCCTGCTATATCAAGTCCTCCCACACATTGCAGTGCTTTTAATGCATTCTCTGTTCCCGTATATGCCACATTCTGCTTAAATCCATATATCTCAAGTGCTTTACC
Source organism: uncultured Agathobacter sp. (assembly GCA_934359755.1). Lineage (GTDB taxonomy): Bacteria > Bacillota > Clostridia > Lachnospirales > Lachnospiraceae > Roseburia. The sequence continues at coordinate 5,321 of CAKRLV010000012.1, read as the reverse complement.
AATTACCTGCTGCTTTCTACTCAACCCATCATCATCAAGTCCTGCTCCTCTTCCTGTCGCATCCGCAACAGATGTTCCAGTGATAATTGCGGCAAGTGCACTACTTGTCGTAGTGTTGCCAATTCCCATCTCACCTGTTCCTATCAGCCCATACTCTGCTGCCTTCGCCTCTTTTACAAGCTCCATTCCAGCTTCAATTGCAAGCATCATCTCTTTTTCAGTCATTGCTGGCTGTTTTAAAAAATCTGCTGTGCCATATGCCACCTTTTTATTTATCATTCCCTCTATTGAATCATGACAATTTATTCCGATATCCACAGCCCATACATCTGCACCTGCCACTTTCGCCATCTTGCCGACAGATGATTCCATCTTAGCCATGAAACCAGATACGATTGCTGTCACTTCCTGTCCTGACTGGCTTACCCCCTCTTCAACAACTCCATTATCAGCGCACATTGCAATAATAAGCTTCTTTCTTATATCGATATCAGGTGTACCTGTTATTGCACCAATCTGGGCAAAAATAGTCTCAAAGCTGCCAAGACCGTTTAAAGGCTTTGCTACCGAGTCCCATCTTTTCTGAACCAGTTTATATACATTTTCATCCGCTTTTTCTAAGTTTAAATTTATTAATTCTTCTTTTAACATTGTTATTAAATACTTGATTCACCAAGAATACCATATATGTATTCCATATCCAGTGCCTTTCTCATCTCATCTGCCAGCTTATCATACTGTTCTTCTTTAAATTGTCTGTAATCATAATTTTCAAGTTCTTCCAGCTCGATTCCTTTTTCCAGAGCCACAGCTCTTACCATATTTAAAGCAATATCTTTGCTGTCAAATATACCATGTATATATGTACCGTATGTGTTGCCGCTATTTACAACGCACCAGGCATCACAACCAGCCACTTGTTCCTTGAATCCGTCTTCCGATCTGTCATCACCAGTCACATTACTAGTAGCAATCACATCACTTATAGCAGCCATATCACTAGTAGAAACCACATCACTTATGGCAGTCATATCACTGACCGATGTTCCCATGTGAATTTCATATCCTTCATAATTCATACCAGAGAGTGATTCAAAAAGACCACCTATATCATTTATGCTTCCGTGCGACTGCCTTGTTATCTTCTCCTGTTCAAGTGTAGTGCGTATTGGCAGTAGCTCCATTCCACGTATACTGCCTCCACCTTCTACATTATATGGATCTTCTATGAGATTTCCAAGCATCTGAAATCCACCACACACACCAAATACAGGTACACCTCTGCGTGAAAGCTTCTTAATCTGGGCTTCAACTCCACTTTGGCGCATCCACTTCAAATCTGCTATCGTACTTTTGCTTCCAGGAATAAAAACTATATCTGGTCTTCCAAATTTTCCTGGCTCATTTACGTATCGTACCTTCACACCAGGTATCTGTTCGAAAACATCAAAATCAGTAAAGTTGGATAACTTAGGCAGCCTCACCACCACAATATCAATAAGTCCGATTTCATTCTGATTCAGCCCGCTGCTTAAACTATCCTCATCATCTAATACCACATCCATGTATGGCACGACACCCGCCACATGAACATTGCCACGCTGTTCAAGCATCTCAATGCCTGGATCAAGTATCGTCTTGTCTCCCCTGAATTTGTTAATAATAAGGCCCTTTACCCTTGCCCTCTCATCATCTTCAAGGAGCATGAGCGTTCCAAGCAACTGTGCAAACACACCACCCAAATCAATATCTCCTGCCAGAAGCACCGGTGCATCCACCATTTTCGCCAATCCCATATTAACTATATCATCACTTTTCAAATTTATCTCTGCCGGGCTTCCAGCGCCCTCAATCACTATGATATCAGCATCTTCTTCCAGCTTTTTAAATGCTGTTTTAATATCTGGTATCAGTTGTTTTTTGTATTTGAAGTAGTCTCTTGCTGCCATATTTCCAATTGCTTTTCCATTTACGATGACCTGAGAGCCAATATCATTAGTCGGCTTTAGCAATATCGGATTCATATACACGCTCGGAGCAATTCCTGCCGCCTCTGCCTGCATAACCTGAGCCCGCCCCATCTCAAGACCATCCTCGGTTATAAAAGAATTAAGTGCCATATTCTGAGATTTAAACGGTGCAACCTTATATCCGTCCTGCTTAAATATTCTGCAAAGTCCGGCAACAATCACGCTCTTTCCCGCATTTGACATTGTTCCCTGAACCATAATCACTTTAGCCACTTGTATTCTCCTTTATCTATCTTCTCATCTACAAACACCACGCTCGTCCTGTAAATCATAAACACCGATATCAGAGCCAGCGCGATACCTGCTGCAATCATATTCTTATATGTAAGCCCATTTACCTGCTTTATGCATAGGTTCTGTATGATATCATCACATCCTGTGTCCCCAGCACCGTCATACCATGAGCTGTCTGGAGCCTCTTTAGTTATGACTTTTCCCACAAAGCTTACTGTCTCTCCCACGCCCTTCTCAAAAGCCTCAAGCTTCCTAAGTGCCTCACGCTCACCGACCATTACTCTTATATACCTGTTGTCGCCCACAGGCACATTATATACATCATAGTCCTTAAAAAAAGTTATGTCCGTCTCCATCCCCCCGACATACTTCTCTTTCTTATCGCCTATATATTTAATTAGATACCTGTCGATATCACACTTCACAAAGTCGCCCGAAGCAACCGTATCTGTACTTAAATCCTTAAGACTATACGGATGCGAATATTTCCACAACTGCACAGAATTTATTAAGACACATAAGGCACCTGCCACTAAAACAACTGCAAATAAAATTGTCCATCTGGTAATGTAATATGATTTTTTCATATAATAAAAATATCACATTTCGTCTTTATTTCCAAATAAAAACGCGTCCATTTCTGAACGCGTTTTACTGAAATTACTGAATAAAACTTATGCCTTATATCCACTATGCAATACTTTTTTCTCAAGCTTATCCCCATCTAATGTGTACTCGATTGCATTATACGCACCATCACGATAGGCGAATGTCTCATTATCATCCTCATAATGTACGAATTTTCCCTGACCTGGATAAGTAAGTATCTGTATCTTATCTGGTGTGATATCCTCTGTCGATCTGATTTCACCCTGCGCAACTGGAATGATTGCTCCCGCCTTTATAAATACTGGAACCTTGTCAAATGGTGCATCAGCGAGAATATATTTACCGCCTGTATACTTCTCACCTGTATAGTAATCATACCATTCACCTTCTGGCAGATATACCTCTCTTGCCTCTTTCCCCGCTGCAATAACAGGTGCAACAAGTACAAATTTTCCAAGCATATACTCATCCGAAATATTACGTACCTTTTTATCAGAAGGATATTCGTAGACAAGAGGTCTTACTATTGGCTCACCTGTCATCTCACACTCGCGCGCGAGATCATACATGTATGGTATGAATCTGTATCTCAGCTTGACAGTCTTTCTGACTGCATCTATAACCGCGTCCCCGAACTGCCAAGGCTCCTGACGACGTGTTCCCATAGCCGAATGATTTCTGAAAAATGGAACAAATACAGCCGCCTCGTAGAACCTCACAAGAAGCTCTGGTGTCGTATCACTTCCAAATCCACCTATATCACTTCCGCACATAGCCATTCCACTCATAGACAAATTGCACACCTGCTCGAGAGAAAGGCCGATATGTGCCCAGATACTGTGATTATCACCAGTCCAGCCACCACAATACTTCTGGCTTCCTGCATATGCCGCTCTGGTAAGTACAAACGGACGTCTTCCACCATCATTTTTCTGCAGACCTTCGTATGTTGCCTTTGCCATGAAATGACCATATATATTGTGCACCTCGTCATGTGTTCCACCTTCGAACTTCACATCATCAGGAAGCGGACCATTAAAGCTTGCAGGCTCATTCATATCATTCCAGACGCCTCTGATGCCATGGTCGAGAAGAATCTTCGTCTTATCTCCCCACCATTTTCTCACATCATCCTTTGTAAAATCAGGAAATACCGATGTTCCAGGCCATACAGCATTCTCGTACACACCACCTTCAGCAGAGTGGGCATACGCATCCATATCCATTCCTTCCTTGTACATGAAGTACTCTTCATCTTTCTTCACGCCCGGATCAATAATAGAAATAAGCTTAACCCCTTTATCCGCAAGCTTCTTAGAAAGTCCCTTGACATCTGGGAATTTCTTCTCGTCGAATGTGAACACTCTGTATCCATTCATATAATCGATATCCATATGAATTACATCGCATGGTATATCATATTTTCTGAATTCATCAGCGATATCAACAATCTCATCCTGCGTATAATATCCCCATCTGCTCTGGTGAGCACCGTATATCCATCTCTGATAAAGCGGTGTAGTTCCTGTCAGCGATGTGTATAATTTAACAACATCAGCCAGATTCTCCCCTGGCATAAAATAATAGTCCAGCTTTCCTTTTTCGTGCTCTACATAATAATACTCACTGTTCTCATATCCAAAATCAAATTTGGTCTTGTATGTATTGTCTGCAAAAATTCCATAGCAATACTCATCCCCAAGAACCATAAAAAACGGGATAGACTTATAAAGTGACTTGAAGCTGTCAACATGCGGAGCTGGATCATCAGTATTCCAGTTAACATATGAATATCCACGCTTATTAAGGCATCCCGGCTTGTCTCCAAGCCCATAAACTGCATCATCCCTGCCTAGTTTCTTTACAAAAGATACAGTATCAGATTTCGCCTCATCCTTACCAATGGTGTGACCTTCAAGTTCTGCAATTGCAAGATCCTCATAAGGATTTTTCTCTTCCTTTTTTCTCTCCTGCTCATAATCAGAGAGAACTAATTTATCTTTGTAAAAAATATCAAGCTTCTTATCATCTTTGACATCAATTACAATATTTCCAGCCTTAATCACAAGCTTCACATTCTCACTTCCAGCTGATACTTGTGGTTCTAATATTGTAGGAATATATTCCTTCTCAATTGCGGCGCTGCAGATTCCCTCTTCCTGTGATACATGAACTATATCCTTCTCATATATCGCAACATAAAGACTCTCTGCACCAAAATTCAGCTCTACGCTATTGTTTTTTACCTTGTAATCATTATACAAATCTGCCATACCTCTTCTCCTTTTGCATTCCTTTTTTTATATTTCTATTTTCTTTTACATTCTCATTATCTTTTACATTCTTATTATCTTACATTCTTATTTTCTTGCATTCTTATTTTCTTGCATTCTTATTTTCTTGCATTCTTATTTTCTTGCATTCTTATTTTCTTGCATTCTTATTTTC
>CAKRLV010000011.1 GCA_934359755.1 uncultured Agathobacter sp. | reverse complement strand
GGATTGAGAGATATTTGATAATAAAATATAACAATTATTAAATTTCTTGGAATATATGAAATCTCAATTCCAGTTTGGGGTGTGGCTCGGAATGAGGCTGTGATTATATATTTGAGGGGATGGATTTTAAATCTACAAATATAATCTAAGGTGGGGATATGGTATATTTTGTGCGTTCCAAGTCCTCGTGTTAAGATACTCTAAATAATTCGATAAAAAATTATGATAAGTAACGCGTCGCTCATATTCGCCGTCCTGGCTCATATTCGCTGAATTTGCCGTCCATGGCAAATTCCCGCTGGCTATGAACGAATTATTAAGACTATCTAAACACTGCGGAGTCACTTACAAAATATACCATAGTCCCACCTTGATTATAATGAAGGTTTTGTACCATCCCCCAATATCAAATCGCCGCCTCATTCCTATTTCTACTAACAACTTAATCAAAATATAACATGAATTTCCATGTAATCATATTATAATCTAAAATAAAGATTAACACCTTTTAATAAGTTCACATATTTGTTTATTCTGCCAATTATTTGAGATAAAGACTAAAAAGTAACCACCACTCCAATCCTGCATGAGTCTATTCATGATTTACATTCTTCGCATTTCACAACCTGAAATTGCTTTGCACTACACAGTATGACCGTCGGAGAGCATGTATGTGTTCCGAAGAAAACAAATACGGACTACACCGAGGTCCCATTACGTAAAGCAAACATCCTAGCGCAACAAATTGAAATTACCTATCCTCAATCAGGCTCGGGGTTAATTCCGTATTTTTTTCAGAGGAATATCGTACATGCTATGCCGACATCCAACACCCTTGAAGTGCAAAGCATCATACACTCAAAGTGCGAAGCTACAAATCATGTAAACAGGAATTTATAAATTGTGTGCCATATCATACAATTTACAAAAAGCCTTTTAATTATAAAATATCGCTTCCGTCTGGTATCTTTGAAATGATGGTTTTGTTAATGTGCAGCAGGAATGTAAACGAGAATATAAACGATACAATCTCTGCAATTGGGAATGACCACCATACCACATGCAGACCGCCAATCTTTGAAAGAATATAAGCGGCAGGAATAAGAACAACAAGCTGACGCATAATAGATACAATCATACTAAATACCGCTTTTCCAAGTGCCTGGAACACTGTACCACTGACAATACAGAACCATGCTATCAGGTAGTGGACACCGATAATTCTAAGTGCAGGAATACCTATCTTTAACATATCATCAGAGGCATTGAACATACCAAGAAGTACCTGTGGGATTCCCTCGAAACATACAAATCCGACAAATGTAAGACAAAATGCTGTTATAAGACTCAGCTTTATGGTCTTAACCATACGCTTTCTGTTCTGAGCTCCATAGTTGTATGCAATAATCGGTGTGATACCATTGTTCAGACCGAAAAGAGGCATGAAGAAAAAGCTTTGTAGCTTGAAGTACACACCAAATACAGCGGTCGCTGTCGATGAGAAAGTAATAAGTATTCTGTTCATTGAATAAGTCATAACAGATCCGATTGACTGCATGATAATCGAAGGAATTCCAATTGCATAAATTGCTCCAATAATTTTGATGTTTGGCCGAAATCCCTTAAAGCTGACTCTGATTTCATGGTTGAACTTATGATTACATGTAAAAGCAACAACAGCGGCAACACACTGTCCTATAACAGTGGCAGCGGCGGCACCTGTAACACCCATCTTAGGACATCCAAGCAAACCAAAAATCATAATAGGATCAAGGACGATATTTGTGAGAGCACCGCAAAGCTGTGAGGTCATACTGTAAATTGTTCTACCGGTTGAGGTGAGAACACGCTCAAAAAATATCTGTGTAAAAAGTCCAAACGAGAAAATCATAACAGTGCTTAGATAATCAATTCCCATTTCCATAATTTCTGTATCAGCACTTCCAATCTGGCTTGAATAAAATGGTTTAACGATTGTAAATCCAAGGATTAAAAATACTACATAACTCAAAAAGTAGAGAAATGCTGCGTTGGCAGCTGTTTTGTTAGCGTTTTCATATTTGCGCTCACCGAGAGCTTTTGAAAGAAGAGCATTCATACCAACGCCTGTACCAGTTGCAACCGCAATTAAAAGAGTCTGTAGTGGAAACGCCAGAGAAACTGCGGTAAGAGCGTTTTCGGACAGCTTCGATACAAATATACTGTCTACTATGTTGTAAAGTGCCTGCACAAGCATGGAAACCATCATTGGCAATGACATGTTGAATAACAATTTGCCAACAGGCATGGTACCCATTTTGTTTTCTGCTGCAGGGACAGAATTTTTTTCCTGATTCATAGTTTCTCCAATCTGTATTTATTTTGTGTAATAGCAACACTAATATTTAGTGCGCTAATTATATATAGTAGCATGATATCTGCCGAGTTTCAAGGGCTGCCAATATCTAAAGTTTGTATATGAATATCTAAAATGTACAAATGTTCAAGAACTGCGGAAATTTATATGCTACAAAGAAATGAGAGATATAAACAAATGAATGGTATAAACAAATGAATGGTACAAAGAAATGAATGGTGCAAAGAAATGAATGGTGCAAAGAAATGAATGGTACAAAGAAATGGATGATATAAAGTATCATAAATTTGGTTGACATATATATCGCACTGTGATATATTGCGTATATCGAAGCTCGATATATCACAGTGAGATGTACAATATTAAACCTCATTCAGACGTGATTTGCAGGATTATTGTACTTAAGAGGGATTATTAATAATGGATGCGCATATTAAAAAAGTTTATGTACCAATGACAGAAACAGGATTCTATATACTTTTCTGCCTTCAGGAGGAGATGCATGGCTATAATATTGGACTCAAAGTAAAAGAGATGACAGATGGTGAAGTCTCAATCAGCCCAGGAACCATGTATGGAACATTATCGAAGATGGAGAAAGATGGCCTTATCAGGTTTGTAAAGGAAGAGGAAAAGAGGAAATCCTACATTATCACGGATTTAGGACGCGAAGTTCTGGCATTGGAGTTGAAGCGAATTGAAAGGTTGTACCGAAATAGTAAGGGAGAATAGCAATGTCAGATAAAAAAGAGTTTCATTTTTTTGTTTTAAGCGAGTATGAAGAAGAAGAAAAATACTTAAACGATATGGCAAAGAAGGGATATATTTTTGAAAGAGTTACTGTTCCAGGAATATATTCTTTCAGAAAATCAAGGCCGATTAATATGGTGTACAGACTTGATTTTAACCCATCGAAAAAGGAAGATAGAAGCAGCTATCTGCAGATGTACAAAGATTATGGATGGGAATACATACAGGATCTGAATGAATATAGTTATTTCTGCAAAGAGGCAAAAGAAGATTCGTCAGCGGAAGATGAGGATATATTCAGTGATAACCAGTCGAGAATGGACATGATGAGACGTATCATGCAAAGAAAAATGCTGCCTGTTTTGGCAATATTTTTGTGCATCACAATTCCGGCAGCGATGAGAGTTTTTCAACAGAATTATACAAATGTTGCATCTAATGTATTATTCGCAATTCTAGTGGCTTTACTTGTAATCTATGTTTATTTAATTGCAAGATGTATGTCTGGATTTTCAAGATTGAAAAAGAAATATGATATGTAAACGTCACAGGAAACGCTTAAAAGCCACAGAAAAGCAGATACATTATTTAAAATTTTATAGGGAAATGTTATGAATTATAAAACTGACACACTATGTAAAATACATCAGATATATATGCCATAAATGCATCTGGAATATATGCCATAAATACATTGTGAATATATGGCATAAATATATTAAGTAAAATACATAGTGTATCAGTTTTTTGAATTTTGAATTAGAAATTCGTTTTACGATTAAAAATATCTAAATAATCAAATTATAATTCTATATCAACCTCAACAGGGCAGTGGTCCGAACCGAGTACGTCGGTGTGGATTGCTGCTTTTTGCAGTTTGTCATCGATGCGTTTTGAAGTAATGAAATAATCAATACGCCATCCAGCATTTTTCTCGCGTGCTTTAAAACGGTAAGACCACCACGAATAAATGCCCTCCGCATCCGGATAAAAATATCTGAAAGTGTCAGTAAATCCAGCAGCAAGCAGTTCAGTCATTTTGGCACGTTCATCGTCCGTAAAACCAGCATTTTTGCGATTGGTTTTAGGATTTTTCAAATCAATCTCGTTGTGGGCTACATTCAAATCACCACACAAAACAACAGGCTTCTTAGCGTCAAGAGACTGTAGATAGCCACGAAAAGCATCCTCCCAGGTCATTCGATATGGAAGTCTGGCAAGCTCATTTTGTGAGTTTGGAGTGTAGCATGTAACCAGATAAAAATCATCATATTCGAGAGTTATAACACGTCCTTCTTTATCATGTTCTTCAATACCAATACCATATGAGACAGAAACCGGCTCGTGTCTGGTGAAAATAGCAGTGCCAGAATATCCCTTTTTCTCAGCATAATTCCAATACTGGTGATAACCAGGCAGGTCAAGATTAATCTGCCCCTCCTGTAGTTTTGATTCCTGTATACAGAAGAAATCAGCGTCTATTTCGTTAAAAAAATCGAGAAAGCCTTTTTGGACGCAAGCGCGCAATCCATTGACATTCCAGGAAATGAATTTCATATGTGTTCCTCCTAAATATTAAGTAAGTATATCATAAAATATGATTGGCTTTATTTCAAATCTTTTTTACATGATTACATATTCCTGTTTGGGTTGTGGCTCGGAATGAGGTAGTGATTATTTATTCGAGGGGATGGATTTTAAATCTACAAATATAATCTAAGGTGGGGATATGGTATATTTTGTGCGTTCCAAGTCCTCGTGTTAAGATACTCTAAATAATTCGATAAAAAATTATGATAAGTAACGCGTCGCTCATATTCGCCGTCCTGGCTCATATTCGCTGAATTTGCCGTCCATGGCAAATTCCCGCTGGCTATGAACGAATTATTAAGACTATCTAAACACTGCGGAGTCGCTTACAAAATATACCATAGCCCCGCCTTGATTATAATGAAGGCTTTGCACCATCCCCCAAATATCAAATTGCCACCTCATTCCTATTTCTAATTAGCAATTCAATCACAACATAACATAATTATGATTGTAATTATAAAAAATTAAATATTGGAGTATAGATTATTAATAATTTCATATGTACGTATATTCTATAAATAACTTTAATATAAGTCTGTAAAGTAAATCTCAACATAATCCTGCATGAGTCTATACATGATTTACATTCTTCGCACTTCACAACCTGAAATTGCTTTGCACTACACAACATAGATGTCGGAGAGCATGTATGTGTTCCGAAGAAAACAAATACGGACTACACCGAGGTTCCATTACGTAAAGCAAACACCACAGAGTAACAAATTGAAATAACCTATCCTCAATCGACCTCGGGGTTGATTCCGTATTTTTTTCTGAGGAATATCGTACATGCTATGCCGACATCCAACACCCTTGAAGTGCAAAGCATCATACACTCAAAGTGCAAAGAATGCAAATCATGTAAACAGAAATTTGTATTGAAGTTAGAGGAAAATTGTGAAATAATGTGAAAAAATATTGGATGGTGTTTCAAATGATTATAGAAAAAGCAACAATAGAAGATGCAGAAGAATTACTCGACATATATGCTCCATACGTCACAGACACAGCAATATCATTCGAATATGAAGTCCCGACGATTGAAGAATTTAAGACGAGAATAGAACAGATATCTTCCAGATATCCATATATCAAAGCAATAAAAGACGGACAGATAATTGGCTATGCATATGCGGCAGCCTTCAAAGGAAGAGCGGCATATGACTGGTCTGTTGAGACTACTATTTATATAAAGAAAGACGTAAGAAGAACTGGCACCGGCAGATTGTTATATGAGCAGCTTGAAAAGTCCTTGAAAAATATGGGGATTTTGAACATGAACGCATGTATTGCCTGGGCAAAAGAGGATGATGAACATCTGACAAATGACAGCTATTTCTTCCATAATAAAATGGGATTTGATCTGGTCGGAACATTTCATCAGAGTGGATACAAATTCGGACAATGGTATGACATGATCTGGATGGAAAAAATGATTGGCGAACACAAAGAAAATACGGCTGATGTTAAATTTGGAGAGTGGGAGCTGTAAAAATGAAAATAAAAATTAAGCAAAATCTTATATACTTAATTTATGCATTGATTCTGGGCGTTTTGGTAGGCACAATAGATGCGCTATTTGGACGTGGGCTACTCTGGATTACGGACATACGTGGAAAATACATTCTTCCATTAGTTATATTTTTGCCGGTGGCAGGACTTTTTATCACATGGATGTATCACCATTTCAATGAGGAAAGTTTAAAAGGAATGACGCTGGTGCTGGAGACGGTTCAGAGAAAAAGAGATTCTATACCATTGGCGCTGATACCGCTTGTTATGCTTGGCACATGGATTACACATCTGTTTGGTGGAAGCGCAGGTCGTGAGGGAGTAGCTGTTCAGATTGGTGCGACGCTATCGCATGGAGTGGCGCGCAAGTTACATTTGCCATGTGATGAAAGGATACTACTGATTGCAGGAATGGCAGCAGGATTTGGAGGATTGTTTCAGACACCGTTTGCTGCTGTATTTTTTTCAATGGAGGTTATAGTAGCTGGAAAAATGGCATATGAGGCATTTCTGCCAGCAATCGTGGCAGCATTTACAGCGTCGGAAGTTTCGCATGCACTGGGACTTGAAAAATTCCAGGTGCCAGTAAAGACAAGTTTCTCATTGGCGGAGCCGAAGACGTTTTTCTGGATTGTTTTACTTGGGATAGTATTTGGAATTACAGGGAAAATTTTTGCAGTATTTCTTAAAAATACAAAAGCATTTATGGCTTCAAAAATAACAAATCCATATAAGAGAATCGGATTGGTATCAATACCGCTTGCAATATGCCTTTTGCTTATGTGGAATGGACGATACTGCGGTCTTGGAACAAATCTGATATCACAGTCATTTGGCGATGGAGAAATTTTCGCTTTTGACTGGGTGCTGAAATTAGTATTTACAGTTATTACATTATCGATTGGATTTCAGGGAGGCGAGGTTACGCCGCTTTTTTCAATAGGAGCGTCACTCGGATTTATACTTGGACAGATAGCAGGAATTTCGCCAGTAGCATGTGCAACATTGGGGTATGCCGCAGTTTTTGGAAGTGCTACTAATACTGTTATCGCCTCTTTTTTAATCGGAATAGAAGTTTTTGGCGCGGATAATGCACTTGCATTTTTGCTGGTGTGCAGCATTGCTTACATAGTAAATGGTGGCAGTTGTATCTATGGCGCACAGCAAAAGTCTAAATTTTTATAATTGTTTTTGTGTTTTTGCGCGTAAGTGATAAAAATTATAACAAAACGAGCATATAATCAAAAAAATTATATGTTTTGCACAAAAAAAGGTTGTGTTTTCATTGCTTTTGCAGTAACATAGTACTATACATGAGATAATGATTGGAGGGCAAAATGTTTATACAGTTATTTGGTAGTTATCTTGTAGAAAAATCAGTTATTACAGAAGAGCAGAAAGTGGCTTTTCAGAAGGAGATGCAGGATACCAGAGTAAAAATGGGAACTATCGCCATTGCAGATGGACTTATAGATGAAGCTAAAGCAGAAGAAATTAATCATGCACAGACGCAGCAGGATAGAAGATTTGGTGATATTGCTGTGGAACTGGGATATTTAACAGAAGAACAGATTTCAGATATTATCAAGAAACAGGGCGATTCAGCGATGAAGTATTATCAGATACTTACTGACAAAGCTGGAATCGCAATGGGAGACATCGAGAAACATCTTGATGGATTTAAGAAAGCCAATGGATTTACCGATGAAGAACTTAACGCTTTAAAGAAAGATGATTTAGATACAATTATTTCACTGTATGCAATAGTTCGTGATGCTGCCATTACAGATATGGCAAGCCTTGTTATGCGTAATCTTACACGTTTTGTTACATCGGATTTCTATTTTGGAAGAATGAAGAAAGTTGTTGATTATTCATATAGTATGCTTGCAGGACAGTGGGCTAAGGGCGATAAGAATATATATATCGGTTTTGGAACAACTGATGAACTTGATGGAATTACAAACCTTGCAAAGGGGTATGCAAAGGGAGTTACTATTTCAGGCAGTGATGAGATATATGATGCGGTTTGTGAATTTGCCAATTTGAATAATGGTCTTTTAGCATCTGTATTAAGTGAGAAAGGTTCATTTATCGATATGGAACCACCAGGGGTATATCTCAATCAGAAAAGTACTGGAACAGCATATGTTATGCCGGTATATATCGATGGTGCTGCAATCGATCTTGTTATTTCGACTGGGACTGAGTTTGTTCCAGGCGAAAAGGCGCATGCGATTGCTGTAAAGAAGAGAGAAATTAACAGTCAGGCCGAGGGTAAGACAAGCGTGCTTGTTGTTGATGATTCAGCTTTAATCAGGAAAGTGTTGATAGAACTTCTTACGAGCAATGGTTTTCATGTTGTCGGAGAGGCAGCAGATGGTAAAGAAGGTTTTGAGATGTATAAGGAACTTTCACCTGATATTGTGACACTTGATGTGACAATGCCTGTAATGGACGGAGTGGAATCACTTAAGAATATAATTGGCTATGATGCTGATGCAAAAGTTGCCATGATTACAGCAGCAGGTCAGAGAGAAAGACTTATGGAGGCTCTTAAGATTGGTGCCAGGCTTTTTATTACAAAGCCATTTAATGGAGAAGAGGTTATAAACAGTCTGAATGAATTGGTGAAATAGTTTATAATTCCGTATGTAATAGTTAAATGATAAAAATTATTACATACGGGATTTTTTTTGTTTTTGTTTTTAAACACTTGTAAAAAATATTGACATAAAAGTGGGATTCATGTATTCTGATGTTGGTTAGAAAATAGTTTGATTATTCTAACACGAGATAGAGATGTCTAATTGAAAGTAAGAGAGGAGATTATCATGATTAATTTTGATCAGTGGGATGGTTTCGAGGGAAGACTCTGGAAAGAAGAAATCAATGTACGTGATTTCATCCAGAAGAACTATGCTCCATATGATGGGGATGAGAGCTTCTTAGAGGGACCAACAGATGCTACTAATAAGCTTTGGGATGCAGTACAGAAGTTACAGAAAGAAGAGCGTGCAAATGGCGGCGTTCTTGATATGGATACAGATATTGTATCTTCACTTACATCTCATGAGGCAGGATACATTGATCCTGAACTTAAAAGCTTAGAGAAGATAGTAGGTCTTCAGACTGATAAGCCACTTAAGAGAGCATTCATGCCTTATGGTGGAATTCAGATGGCAGAGAAAGCGCTTACAGAGTATGGATATACTCCAAATCCAGAGCTCCACAAAATCTTCACAGTTTACCATAAAACACACAACCAGGCAGTTTTCGATGTTTATACACCAGAGATGAGAGCTGTCAGAAAGAATAAGATTATTACAGGTCTTCCAGATACATACGGACGTGGACGTATCGTAGGTGATTACCGTAGAGTTGCCCTTTATGGTATTGATCAGCTTATCGCATGGAAAGAGGAAGACAAGTCAGTATGTGGTTCTGGTTCTATGAAGGGTGAAGTTATCCGTCAGAGAGAAGAACTTACAGAGCAGATTAAAGCCCTTAAGGGAATGAAAGAGATGGCAGCATTATACGGATTTGATATTTCAAAGCCAGCTACTAATGCACAGGAAGCTGTACAGTGGACATACTTCGGATATCTTGCAGCAATCAAGACACAGAACGGTGCTGCTATGTCAATCGGACGTGTTTGTACATTCCTTGATATCTATATTGAGAGAGATATTAAGAAAGGAATTCTTACAGAGAAAGAGGCGCAGGAGCTTATCGACCATATGGTACTTAAGTTTAGAATGGTTAAGTTTGCTCGTTGCGAGTCTTACAACCAGTTATTCTCAGGAGATCCAGTATGGGCTACAATCGACCTTGCTGGTATCGGCGTAGATGGACGTTCTATGGTTACAAAGACTGACTACCGTGTACTTCATACACTTGAGAACATGGGACCAGCTCCAGAGCCAAACATCACAGTATTATATTCATCACACCTTCCAGAGAACTTCAAGAAATATGCAGCTGCTATTTCTATTAAGACATCTTCAGTTCAGTACGAGAATGATGATGTTATGAAGCCGGTATGGGGCGATGATTATGCTATCTGCTGTTGTGTATCTGCTACACAGACAGGTAAGGAGATGCAGTTCTTCGGAGCAAGAGCTAACCTTGCAAAATGTCTTCTTTACGCTATCAATGGTGGTATGGACGAGAAGAACAAAGTTCAGGTAGGACCAAAATATCAGCCAATTACTTCTGAGTACCTTGATTATGATGAGGTTATGGAGAAGTATGATGCAATGATGGATTGGTTAGCTGATATCTATGTAAATACATTGAATGCTATCCAGTATATGCATGACAAATACTACTATGAGGCAGCACAGCTTGCACTCATTGATACAGATGTACGTCGTACATTCGCAACAGGTATCGCTGGATTCTCTCACGTAATTGACTCACTTTCAGCTATCAAGTATGCAAAGGTTAAAGTAATTCGTGATGAAGACGGACTTGCAGTAGATTATGAGACAGAGGGAGATTTCCCTAAATATGGTAATGACGATGACAGAGCTGACGAAATCGGTGTATGGCTTCTTAGAACATTCCTTGAGAAGATTAAGAAACATCACACATACCGTCGTTCAGAGCCTACAACATCTATCCTTACAATTACTTCGAATGTAGTATATGGTAAGGCTACAGGTTCAATGCCTAACGGACGTAAAGCAGGCGAGCCACTTTCACCAGGAGCTAACCCAGCTTACGGTGCAGAGCAGAATGGTCTTCTTGCATCACTTAACTCTGTTGCTAAGATTCCATATGAGTGGGCACTTGATGGTATTTCAAATACTCAGACAATCAACCCAGATGCTCTGGGACATACAGAAGAAGAGCAGAAGAAGAACCTCGTTCAGGCTATGGACGGATACTTCGATCAGGGCGCTCATCACCTCAACGTAAACGTATTTGGTATTGAGAAGCTCAAAGATGCTATGGAGCATCCAGAGAAAGAAGAGTATGCTAACTTCACAATTCGTGTATCTGGATATGCAGTTAAGTTCATCGACTTAACAAGAGAGCAGCAGCTTGATGTTATTTCTAGAACATGCCATGCGCGTCTTTAATTCGTAATCTTAAATAGATAAGTATAATTTTTGCCACAAACGCAAATAATATTTTTGGTTTGTGGCAATTTTTTTTTGATAAATAGTGTGTTAGAATAAAGAAGATTAGTCTATTTCGTAAGAAAACGTATATTATGTATGAACAGTAATAAGGTACTGAACAGTAACAAGGTACTGAACAGTAATAAGATACTGAACAGTAATAAGATACTGAACAGTAATAAGGTACTGAACAGTAATAAGGTACTGAACGGTTACGAGGATTATTATTAATAGATTGTAACTATAGTTACAGAAGATTTGAAATATTGAGAGGAACTAATATGATAGGAAGAGTACATTCGTTTGAATCATTTGCACTTGTAGATGGACCAGGAGTACGTTTTTGTGTTTTTTTACAGGGGTGTAATATGCGGTGCCAGTATTGTCATAACCCTGAGACATGGAATAAGGAAGTCGGGGAAGAATGGACACCAGAAGATCTGTTTAAAAAAGTATATAGATACAAGAACTACTGGGGCAAGGATGGCGGAATAACAGTAAGTGGCGGAGAGTCACTGCTGCAATTAGAATTCGTTACAGAGTTTTTTGAAATTGCAAAAGAAAAGGGCGTTCATACAGCAATTGATACAAGTGGAAATCCATTTAGCATGGAACCGGAATATCTTGAGAAATTCGACAAGCTTATGGAAGTTACAGATCTGTTTATACTTGATCTCAAGGAGATGGATGACGAAAAACATAAGAAGTTAACAGGATGTACGAACCAGAATATTATTGCACTGGCGAGATATCTTTCGGACCATGGAAAGGATATGTGGATCCGTCATGTTCTTGTTCCAGGACTTACAGATGATGAGGAGGGACTTGTTGCGCTAAGAGATTTCATCGCTGAGCTTAAGACCGTGACAAGAGTTGAGATTTTGCCTTATCATACGCTAGGTCTTTTTAAATGGGAAAAACTAGGAATTAATTATCCTCTCGATGGAGTTGCGACACCAACAGATGAGGAAGTTAAAAGAGCGGAGAGCATTCTTGGAATATCGACGGACGCACTTAAGTCTTCCGATGATGCAGTGGGACGTATGTGCCAGTAAGCTGCGTGAAAAATTAATGTACACAGTTTAGATGCTGCAAAGGCAGCTGAAATGTGTGTACATATTCGCAAGTTATGGTAATATGTATAGTAAAAGGACTATGAATAGTCTGATTATGGTAGAAAAATGGAGGTATGAAATGGCAGTTAATTCAATTGATGCAGAAGATGATCAGTTTGCATATCGTTATGACACACAGCTTCTTATTGACAGAAGAGACAAGGATTTAGATGAGGATGAGATATCTGATTACATAACAGAGAATTTCGAAGGAAACAGCCTTATTGCAGCAGGAGATGAGGATCTTGTGAAGATACATTTCCATACAAATGAGCCTTGGAAGATACTCGAGTATTGTAACTCGATTGGCGAGATATATGATATTGTTGTCGAGGATATGATTCGTCAGGCAAATGGACAGCAGGGTTAATTAGAGAACATATGAAGAACATATAAGAAAAATACACGTAGTCATTGAAGACCGCGTGTATTTTATTTTATATGATATTTGGTATATACTACATTGCCAGCAAAATTAGTCCGATTGAGTGAACAAGCAATGCACATATCCAGGCGATAAGACTTTGCCACAGGACAACTCCGATAGCCCATTTACCGCCAAGTTCTCGCTTGACAGATGAAATCGCTGCAACACAAGGTGTATAGAGCAGACTGAATACAAGCATGCTGGCAGCGGAAAGTGGCGAAAGCGCAGATGTAACATTTCCTGAAAAAAGAATTTTCATTGTGGAAACAACACTTTCTTTTGCAATAAATCCACTGAAAAGTGAAGAACAGATTCTCCAGTCGCCAAGTCCAATAGGTGTAAGAACAGGAACAAATAAACTTGAAATAGTTCCCAGTATACTGTCTGCGGAGTCACTTACCAGGTTTAGTTTTAGATCAAAACTCTGCAGGAACCATATGGCTATTGTTGCGATGAATATAATGGTGAATGCTTTTTGGATGAAGTCTTTAGCTTTCTCCCACAGTAACTGGATTACGTTCTTTGCACTTGGAAGTCTATAATTAGGCAGCTCCATTACAAATGGTACAGCTTCTCCTTTAAAAAGTGTAGCCCGATACAAAACAGCTACTAATATACCCATCATTATCCCCAGAAAATAAAGACCTGACATAATAAGCCATCCTTTTTTAGGGAAAAAAGCACTGATAAAAAATGCATATATTGGCAATTTGGCTGAGCAGCTCATAAATGGTGTGATGAGTATTGTCATCTTTCTGTCTCTTTCACTTGGGAGAGTTCTTGTTGCCATTACAGCTGGAACTGTACATCCAAAACCAATTAGCATAGGTACAATACTTCGACCGGAAAGTCCGATTTTTCTGAGAAGCTTATCCATGAAAAAGGCAACACGGGCAATATATCCACTGTCTTCAAGTATAGATAAAAAGAAAAACAGCGTGACAATAATTGGAAGAAAGCTAAGTACTGTTCCGATACCAGAAAAAATACCATCAATAACAAGCCCATGCAGGGATTCATTTACATTTGCATTTGTAAGAGCAGTGTCAACTAATGCAGTAACGACGTCTATGCCACGTTCTAATAGATTTTGAAAGAAAGCGCCAATTACTTCAAAAGTTAGAACAAAAACCGCAACCATAATTATAATGAACATTGGTATGGCAGTATATTTACCTGTAAGGATGGCATCAATTTTTTGACTTCTGATATGTTCCTTGCTGGCTGATGGTTTCTTGACGGCTTTTGCGCAGACCTTTTCTATAAAAGAGTATCGCATATCCGCAATTGCAGCGCATCTGTCAAGTTCTCTTTCTTTTTCAAGCTGAACCATAATGTGTTCAAGCATTTCAGCTTCATTTTCATCAAGGCATAGCAGTTTTTCGATTCGTTCATCACCCTCTATAAGTTTGCTGGCAGCAAAGCGGACAGGAATCTCAGCTTTCTTGGCGTGGTCTTCAATAAGATGAATGACACCATGCAGGCATCTGTGAACAGCACCATTATGGTCGTTCTCATCGCAGAAATCCTGACGGCCTGGACGTTCCTGGTATTTTGCGATATGAATCGCATGGCTTATTAATTCATCAACACCTTCATCTTTAGCAGCCGAAATAGGAATTACCGGGACACCAAGCATGGATTCCATTCGGTTTATATCTATATATCCACCATTTCCGCGTACTTCATCCATCATATTGAGCGCCACAACCATCGGTATGTTCATTTCAAGGAGCTGCATCGTCAGATAGAGATTACGCTCAATGTTAGTTGCGTCTACAATATTGATTATAGCTTTCGGTTTTTCGTTCAGAACAAAATTTCTTGAAACAATTTCTTCACTGCTATAAGGAGACATGGAATAAATGCCTGGCAGATCTGTAACAAGGGTATTGGAGTAACCGCGAATTACTCCATCTTTTCTATCTACAGTTACACCGGGAAAGTTACCAACATGTTGGTTGGCTCCGGTGAGCTGATTAAAGAGAGTGGTCTTACCGCAGTTCTGATTACCCACAAGTGCAAAAGTGAGTGTGGTGTCCTTTGGCAGTGGATGCGCATGGGATTTGCTGTGATATCGTCCTCCTTCACCAAGACCAGGATGTTCATGTTCTTTGTCTGTTATAGGCTTGCCTTTGGTTGAACTTGCTGGGGCTGTGGTATGCTGACTTGCTTTAACGGGAACACAGTCAATATGAGCTGCGTCATCTACTCTCAGAGTCAGTTCATAGCCGTGAATCTGGAATTCAATAGGGTCACCCATTGGAGCAAGTTTAATGAATGTAATTTCGGCTCCCGGAATAATACCCATGTCCAGAAAATGCTGGCGGAGTGCACCTTCGCCGCCGACTGCAGTAATTTTGGCAGTCTGTCCATTAGATAATTCTTTTAATGTCATATGTATGTCCCTCTTGAGAAATATTATCAATAATTTTTCTTCTTTACTTTACCATAAAATAATGTAAAACTAAAGATAGTAATAGCGAAGGGGGATATAAATTTGAGCGCAAATGAAAATGATGTAAGAAGATTTTTTTCAAAATATACATCTATGAGCAATATAAAAACAAATGAAATTCCTAAGTGTGAGCAGGATATTGTAGATATACAGGAGATGGTAGACAGTGGCCGTTTTTCTGAGGAAGAATTTGAACTTGATGATTATAGAAGAGGACTTGCATATTTCTTCGGAATTGGAGAAGTAAGGAATGATGATGCGGGACTTAGATATCTTAAGATTGCAGCAGATGCGGGAAATATAGATGCTATGAATATGTATGGATTTGCATGTTATCATACATCAATGAATGCAAAGAATGAGCCAGAAAAACAACAGTGGTATGAAAAGCAGGCTGTTAAATGGTTCAAGGAAGCTGCTGTGATGGGACAGACGGAGGCTATTTTTAATCTGGGTGTTTGTATGATTGAAGGCCATGGAACGGATATAGATGAAAAGGGCGGAATGAGGTATCTTGAGACAGCGCTAAAGAAGGGGCATCCAAGGGCTGCTTTATATATAGAAGATTACAAAGCAAGACATGGAATGGGAATAAAAGTGAAGCGTGAGGGCGATAAAGAAGAAATTTTAAAGCAGATTTCAGAGACAATGAAAGTGCAGGCACAAAAAGAAGGTATCACGCAGATGTATGTCATGGGACTTTTTAATGATATATATATGCAAAAAGGCTATAAATGGATAAAAAATCCTGTACTGGGGTGGATTTGTTCAAAAGATGATGGAGAGAGTTATCTTGTATCGGAAAACGAAATTGAAGGTTTGAATCTTTGAGCATATTATGTCAAATAAACAGATTTCTTAATTGATAGCTGGAAAGCAAAATAACTGTAGTGTATGGGGAAAACCACACACTACAGTTATTTATATTTATTGCAAAACCGCTCACTATGAAATTACAGTTACTCCTGCTTATTGCTATTTCTTTGCTAACACTTGACACACCTCACTTCTGTTCTTAAGCAGAACATCTGTCAACATATATTTTAAAGACTAGGTCCATACTTTATAAACTTACCTGTTTTTGCACTAAAAACATAATACTCATAGTCTGAATACTCACAATATACAGTGATAGTATTTTTATGGATTTTAATATCATATGTTCCACCCGCACACGAATGTCCATCTATTTCATCTGTTTTCCAAAGAATTTTTCCTTTTTTGTTTAATTTAGTCAGACAGAACTTATCTACAGAAGCGCCATATATATTTCCTTTTGAATCAACGGCAACTGCACCATTACCATAGCTTCCTACTTTTTTCTTTAGAATACACTTGCCAGAATTTTTATTTAATACGTGAAGTGTTGATACAGCCCATATGTAAACCTTATTATTTTTAACGCAATAATCAGAGTAACAATATTGTCCCCCAGCTAGATAAGGTAATTTCTTGTATGTCCATATAACTTTACCAGATGCAGTTTTCCCTGAATAGATTTCTTTGATTTTATTGTCTTTATAGTCGTAGCTTCTTTCGATAGTTGTAACTTTTTCGTTAGCTGCATAGATGGGATTATTCTTGTAAATATTGTCAAAATAATTGGTAATAGTTATAAATGAAAAAATTATCAGAATAGATATTGTAAGTTTGAATTTAAATGATTTCATATCAATGCTCCTTATATTCCAAATTATACATGAGTTTGCTCAAATATAAAGCTATATATTTTTTATATCACATATTATCGTTCTTATCAAATAACATTTCTATTATGTTGAATAATTGCAACTATTCAGTACAGAGATATGCCTACCGCACATTTCATAAGAATACATATATTACGCGGGAGCAGGAACTTGTCAGCATAGCTGATTTTAATGTGCTTTGTAAAAAAAAGTTACACAATTCCAAATGTGTAACTTCCTTACACAACATATATCGGAACATATATATAAAACTTTAGCATTAATTTTATTTTTTTCTAAATTATTTTTACAGCCCTACACCTGTAGTGCATAAAGGTTTAAAATAATTACGAATGTACTATATGTTTATAAGGTTAGACTATGAGAATACGAAGCATTTAATAATCTGATGAATCACACATGAGGGGCAAAATTCCTGTTGCTCCTCATATTACTATGTAAGAAAGAGGCGATTAATTTGAACACAGCAGAACCAATTAGAGATTCCCAGAGTTTGATAGAGTTTAAAGAGTATTACAAGGAAGTCAGTCCGATGCCGAGAAATTATCTTCTTATCGTTCTTGGGTTAAATACTGCATTGCGAATATCTGATATTCTTGCGCTTGCATGGGATGATGTATTTAACCAGACGACTGGAACATATCGAACCCATATCCGCATTGTCGAGCAAAAGACAGGGAAAGTCTCCAAAATTTTTATTAATCAAAGCATTAAGGAAGCTCTTGATTGGTATTCACAAAGTATCTGGTACAACAAATCCAAATGGATATTCTGGAGACGCGGGAATGTTGATAATCACATTTCTCGAATGCAGGCGCACAGAATCATAAAAAAGGCATCAGAATATTGCAATTTGGAAGGTGTTATTTCATGTCATTCAATGAGAAAAAGTTTCGGATATTTCGCATGGAAAAGCGGCATATCTCCGGTAATGCTTATGAATATTTACAACCATTCTTCTTTTCCTGTAACCAAAAGATACCTGGGAATTGAGCAAGATGATAGGGACACTGTTTTTAAGACCATAACATTATAGCTCCGTGATTTTCAATTAAAGCCTAAAATATTTTACCTCTCAAAAGGTTACACATTTGGAATTGTGTAACCTAATTATAACCAATACAATATCAGATTATTCAAGGAGGAACGGGTTATGTTGAAACTTTCACTTCGACCTGGCGAGTACATCGACATTGGAGAGAATGTGCGTGTTGTCTTTTCAGGTGGTTCAGCAAACAACATACATCTACTTATTGATGCACCAAAGGAAATTGCAATTGCAAGAAGCAGTGCTGGTGAAAGTAGAAAGCCAAAGACAAAGTATTACAAGGAAAGCGGTATTTCCGAAGATGCCCAACGCGAAATTGCCGGAATCATTATGAAAGAAAAAATGAAGCAGCAACATGAACCTGACATGGGTGCAAAAGCCTGGGACAAAACTGTTCTTGGCAAGCCTAGAAAAACTAGTGAACGCTATTATACCACAGGTATAAAGACAAAAAAATCTGATAAGTAAAACTTTTTAGTTGTATATATGGCACGGCTAACCTAGGGGTCTGCTTTATATAAAAAGCCAATTTAATATTAACTGTCAGGGAACGGATTCCATGACAACACATAGAAAAACGGATTTTTCTATGGAAACAAATTTTAAACACACGGAGGTAAAATATTATGGCAATGGTAGTACAACACAACATGCAGGCAGCAAACGCAAACAGAATGCTTGGAGTAACAACAAGCTCACAGGCTAAGTCTACAGAGAAGTTATCTTCTGGTTACAGAATTAACCGTGCAGCAGATGACGCAGCTGGACTTTCTATTTCTGAGAAAATGAGAAAGCAGATTCGCGGACTTGATAAGGCTTCTTCTAATGCACAGGATGGTATCTCAGCTGTACAGACAGCAGAAGGTGCACTCACAGAAGTTCACTCAATGCTTCAGCGTATGAATGAGCTTGCAACACAGGCTTCTAACGGAACAAACAGTGACACAGACCGTAAGGCAATTCAGGACGAAATTGACCAGCTTACAACAGAAATCGATCGTGTATCTGAGACAACAAAGTTCAACGAGACATATCTTCTTAAAGGTAATGGCGAGACAAAGACATCCAAGGTTAACGCCCATGATGCTGGTTTAGCCGGAGCATTAACTGACAATGGTGATGGAACAACAACATTCAAGTTAAGCGATGCATTAAAAGTTGGAGACAAAGTTTCTATAGCTGGAAAAGATTATAAGATTGGTGCTGGATTGAATAAGGACAGTTATGCATCAGCTACAGCTCTAAGTGCTAAAGTGATGAAAGCCGGTGATTCTTTTACAGCTGGCGGTGTTACAAAAACTGTTACTGATAATGTTGATGCAGCTACAGTACAAGGTGATGGTACAAATCTTAATAAAGTTGTTGCTGCAAATGTTATTACAACTGCAGATGGTAAACAGTACAAATTTATTTCTGCCGGTAATGATGCCACAGCAGATGGATGGTATGATACATCACTTACAACTAAAGCTGATAGGGATAAGGCGAAAAAAACTTTAGCTGATATTGCAGTAGATGGTTCTACTATCACAACAGCTAATGGCACGAACAAAATAGTAGACAGCATTGGAAAACTCGAACTTACATCATATGGTAAAGCTGCTACTGCTCGAAAAGTATCAGATTATAATGGTGCGGCCTTAGCAGCTGGTGACAGTGTAACACTTGATGGAGCAACAACAAGTGTTGTAGACGATGCTTTTACGCCAACAGATTTTAAGGATATTAAAAATGCCATTCAGCATTTAGAAGGAGATAAGACAGTAACAATCTCCGATATTGATGGTACTGGTACAAAAACATATACAGTAGTCGAGTCAACTGATGATGCTGATCATGATAGCACTCATCTTACACGAGATGAAATTATTGCTAAAATAAAAGAAGGTAATCAGGTTACTGTTGATGCAGCTCAGTATACAGCTGCTGGTGTAAATACAGAAGATGATACAATAACTGTAAAAGATGCATATGAGAAGATGGCAAATGAACTTAAGAGTGCAAGCTCTATAGGTGCTGATACAGAAGCTTCTGTACAAAATAATGGTGATGGTTCATTCGTAATTACACAGGGAACAGTAAAGACAAAAGATTCATTATCATTTAGCTTACATGTTGGTGCTGACGCTGATATGACTAACAAGATTTCTGTAGATGTAGAGGCTATGGATTCTGCAAATCTTGGAATCAAAGGAATTAATGTAAACGATGATTCTGGTATTGCAGGTACATATGCAATTGACGCTATCGCAGATGCTATTTCTAAAGTTTCTTCTCAGAGATCTGCACTCGGTGCTGTTCAGAACAGACTTGAGCACACAATTAGTAACTTAGACAACGTAGCAGAGAACACAACATCTGCTGAATCTGCTATCCGCGATACAGATATGGCAACAGAGATGGTTAACTACAGCAAGAACAACATTCTTGCACAGGCAGGACAGTCTATGCTTGCACAGGCTAACCAGTCTAACCAGGGTGTACTTTCACTTCTTGGATAATTACTACTATTACACTAAAGGGGAATCTTCGGATTCCTCTTTTTCAATTAATAATTATTACAATTATGTTAGAATTTCATCCATATATTGTAATCTCCATCCAAACGTTGTATATTCTAAATATTGACAGGCAATTCAATGGCAATTCGCCACGATTTCCCATGTTAATACAATTTAATACATTGCAGAACCGCTTTTATTTTAATATAATGTAGGGAGGAAGGTTATTGAATAACAAAAGAACTAAAAGCTGGTTAGCGATATCGCGTGTCCTTAAATTTCCAAGGAGAAAATACAAGGACAGATTATTTCAAAGGGTCTTTCAGGATAAGAAAGATTTGCTTGATTTGTATAACGCCATAAACGGCACATGCCACTCGAATCCTGATGATTTAGAGATTACAACACTGGAAGATGTCATATTCATGTCCATGAAAAATGATAAATCTTTTATTATTTCTTCAACAATGAACTTGTATGAGCATCAATCCACTTTAAATCCGAATATGCCAATAAGAGGTCTGTTGTATTTTGCGCAATTATATGATGAATATATCAAGCTGCATAAGCTTAATGTATACGGTCATAAATTGGTAAAATTACCAATGCCACAATACATAGTCTTCTATAATGGACGGGAGAAAATAGAGGATGATTATACACTTTTTCTGTCGGATGCATTTGAATGCGACCCTGATGCCAACGATATGGAACCAGCACTTGAGTGTAGAACTCGTATACTGAATGTAAATGATGGTCATAATGCGGAATTGATGAATAAGTGCAAACGCTTAATGCACTACTCCATCTTTATCGCACGAATACGGCAGAATATTTCAAATGGCATGTCTACTGCGCAGGCAATTGATGAGGCTATTAGCTATTGCGTGAAACAGGATATGCTGACAGATGTTCTGCTTAAGAACAGAAGTGAGGTGTGTCATATGCTTTTAACTGAATTTGATGAGAAAGAATTTGCCAAGACCATGTGGGATGATGGCTTCTCTGAATGTAAAACTAATATTCTTGCTATCATGGATGAAATTAATAACGGCAATGATACCGTCGAAAAGCTCAACGCTCTAGGCTATGATACTGAATTATCGACAAAAGTCTTAGAAAAATATAAAAAGTAACAACAAATTTTCAGCGATTTTGCAATGTACAAACGGAGATACTCTTATGCAGACACCAACTATAATATATGAAGATGATGATATAATCGTCTGCCACAAGCCGGCAGGCATGGCGACGCAGACTAAGCGGTTAGGCCAGCAGGATATGGAAAGCAGCCTCAGGAACTATCGTGCCAGAAAAAAGGAGACGCCATACATAGGTGTTGTACATAGACTAGACCAGCCTGTTGAAGGCATTATGGTCTTTGCTAAGAACCAGAAAGCCGCAGCAAATTTATCCAGGCAGGTACAGCAGAGGCTGATAGGAAAGCACTACTATGCAGAGTGCATCGAAGAGGGTGAATTTTCTATGGGCTGTGGTCATAAGGGAACTCTTACGAATTATATCCTGACAGACAAGAAGAACAATGTATCGAGTATTGTTCCGCCTGACACACCGCAGGCGAAGAAAGCGGTATTAGATTTTGAAGTGATTAAGGAAGAAAACAATCACATAGTATTCGATGTTACGCTTCACACAGGCAGGCAGCATCAGATAAGGCTCCAGCTTGCCAATATCGGTTGTCCGATTATAGGGGATAACAAGTATGGTGGGGCACCAGATGACACATTAAAGCTTAGGTCATATATGATTGAATTTGAGCACCCGGCAAGTGGTAAAAAGATGCAATTTATCGATGAGTTTTAGTGCATAGATCAGATGTCATTATAAAACGATAAAACTGGGGTGTTTCTTGACATTTATCTAATCATGTCATAATATATTAGTTGTATAAAACTGCCGTAAATGGGTTACGGAGAAGAAGGAGAATTAAAATGGCAAAGGAAAAGAAGTTAGTAGAAGCCATCACATCAATGGAGGAAGATTTCACACAATGGTACACTGATGTGGTTAAGAAGGCTGAGTTGATGGAGTATTCAGCAGTAAAGGGATGTATGATTTTCAGACCTAATGGATACGCTATCTGGGAGAACATTCAGAAGAATTTGGATGCTATGTTCAAGGAGACAGGTGTTGAGAACGTATACATGCCAATGTTCATTCCCGAAAGCCTGTTGCAGAAAGAGAAGGATCATGTAGAGGGATTTGCACCAGAGGTTGCCTGGGTTACTCAGGGTGGACTTGAGACATTGCAGGAGAGGCTTTGTGTAAGACCTACATCAGAGACATTGTTCTGTGATCATTTTGCTAACATTGTTCATTCATATAGAGACTTACCAAAAGTATATAATCAGTGGTGTTCAGTTGTTCGTTGGGAGAAGACTACACGTCCATTCCTTCGTTCGTCAGAGTTCTTATGGCAGGAGGGACATACTGTACATGCTACAGCACAGGAAGCAGAGGAGCGTACAGTTCTTATGCTTAATACTTATGCTGAGTTTGCTGAGAAGTATCTTGCTATTCCAATGATTAAAGGACGTAAGACCGACAAAGAGAAATTTGCTGGTGCAGAAGCTACATATACAATTGAGACACTTATGCATGACGGCAAGGCTTTACAGTCTGGTACATCACATAATTTTGGTGATGGATTTGCCAGGGCTTTTGGAATTCAGTACACAGATAAGGAGAACAAGCTTCAGTATTGTCACGAGACATCATGGGGAGTTTCAACAAGACTTATCGGTGCTATTATTATGGTACATGGTGATGATTCAGGACTTGTACTTCCACCTAGGATTGCACCTACACAGGTTATGGTTATTCCAATCCAGCAGAACAAGGAAGGTGTGCTTGACAAGGCTTATGATTTAAGAGACAGCCTTAAAGCAGCGGGTTACAGAGTTAAGATTGACAGCTCTGATAAGACACCTGGATTTAAGTTTGCTGAGCAGGAGATTCAGGGTATTCCTGTACGTGTAGAGCTTGGACCAAAGGATATAGAGAAGAATCAGTGCGTAGTAGTACGCCGTGATACAAGAGAGAAGCTTTTTGTATCACTTGATGAGTTAAATGACAAGCTTGCAGAGATTCTTGACACAATGCATGAAGACATGCTTTCAAGAGCTAAGGAATTCTTAAAGGGACATATCAGCGATGCTCATGATTATGACGAATTTAAGAAAGTGGCAGAAGAAAAGCCTGGATTTATCCGTGCTATGTGGTGTGGAGATGTAGAGTGCGAGCTTAAGATAAAAGAGGATACAACAGTTACAAGCCGTTGCATGCCATTTGATGATCAGGAGCAGATTTCAGATGTGTGTGTATGCTGTGGAAAGCCAGCACATAAGTTAGTATACTGGGGCAAAGCATATTAATTAACAAGAGGCGTTATGCCAATACAATGGGGTAGATACAAGTGATTGATAAGTTATTTAATAGTGTTATTGAACAGGTTTATAACAAGACAGGTGAGTTGGAGAACAACATTGTTATGGCGTGCTATAACAATGATTTCTCCATGAACAGCGAGGAATTGGAGAGACGTTATTCAGGAAATGAGGATGACGTCTATTTTGCGTGTTTTGAGTTTGAGTATGGTGAGATTAATGGGGCTTATATGCCATTTATTGATATCATACATAGTATGTTCGACAAATATATCGGTGGTTCTATTAACGATTTTTTGGATAGTTGTGGAGTGTATGAGCTTCACAAAGAGATTTACCGCTCGTATTTCGAAGAGGGGTTTTGCAGACGTGCTGAACATGCGCTGTTAGGCGAAGTGGAATATGAGAAGCAGAGAATGACAGAGGATGTAGTGAGTATGCTTTGCAAAGTTACACAGGAGCATCCTGTAGTTATTGTCATCAACAGATTTCAGCTTGCCGGTGAAAGCAGTGTCCAGTTGATCATTAACCTTATAGGGAAGTTGTCTAAGAATATAGGAATCGTTCTTGGCGCAAATGAGAATAGAACTAAGGTGAATATAGCAGGCGAAAACTGGGATACAATGATAGAGATGATGGTGGATGAAGCACATCTGTATCATTTAGGATATACAGGACTTAAGCGTAAGGTGCAGGATGAGACTGTGGCGCCGAAGAGAGAGAGCATTAAGAATATATATCGCAAGATTAATAACTGCAATAAGTTCATGGATATCAATAGTGCCATGGGTTATTTCCGTTCATTTGAGAGGCAGATGTCAGAAAATCCTGTCGAGGTAAGCCACGAATGGGAAATAAAGATGTTGTGTTTGTATTGTGAGACAGCTATTCTTGCAGGAGATATGTCAAAAGCAATCGATGTGGTTGATATCTTATCCAGGAAGAAGGATGCGGACGATGAACATGAGATGAATTTCACATGTGCATACTACACAGCGACATGTTATATGTACCTTGGAAAACTTGATGATGCGAGAATGACAGCGCAACAGGCATATCAGGAAGCTGTATATCTTAAAGATGAAAAGAAGAAATTTGTAACAGAACTTCTTATTGTTCAGATTAAAATGTCTGGATGGTATAATATTTTCTTCTGCGTTACAGACGTAGAGATAGAAGATACTCTTATAGAGAAGCTGCATAAGTATGGTTATAGGAATCATCTTGCATATATATACATATATGCATATGATAACAAGCCAGAGATGGTGGCAAAAGCTAACAAGTCAGAGGCATTGCTTGTGCAGTTCAGTAAAGGAATCGAGATTGCAAAGGCAATTGGAAACACATATCTTATCGGTGCGGCTTTCCGAAAGAATACTATGATAGCATCAACGAATGGAATGAATAATATAGCGATGCTTTATATCGTAAGGGCTTGTGAATACGTCGAGGATACTGACAAGGTTGAGCGTGGTATGGCATACATTAGTATAGGCTATAATTTGTCTGCACTTGGGTATAATGAACTTGCCGATGATTACTATAACCGCGGCATTGAGATGTTCAGTGAAAATGATGCAGTGCGGGAAATTGCGGAGACTAATTACAATAAAGCGCTCAATTACATAATGATTGAAAGATACATGGATGCAGAAAGGTGTCTTGAAATGGCGATGAAGACTGTAGAACGTCTTCATATGAACAGTCTTAGAGTGTGCAATATATCAAAACTGTATGCTCTCCTGGCACTAGCGACGATACTACAGAAGAAGTTGTTTGACTGCGAACGAAATCTTATAAACTGCAAGCAGTTTCTCAATTTTGTTCTTATGAGAGCCAAAAATGCAGATCCTAATGTAATAATTCATGATTATGCTTTGTGTGATGATGACTTGTTTCTGTATAATTTTGCGATGGCATTACTTCATATGGAAAATGACGACGATGAGTCTGCATATGAGGAATTTGTAGAGGCCGAGAAACATCTTATAAAAGCAGAAGGCAATCAGTTCTTTGCCCACCGCCTGTATATACAAAACAGAATGATTCTTTTCAAACGCATGGGCAAAGTGGAGTTGTATGAGAAAGAAGCTGCTTTTTTAAAAAAGCATGATGATGCAGCGAAGGCACTCAAGGATAGTGCATCGATAGAGATGCTTGATAGAATCAGACCAGATAATCTTCACGAACCTTGTAATGTTACCAAAACTGATCAGGACAGGATGTCGAAGAACAAGGCTGTAGAGATAGATTACCAGAATTCAAGACGACAGATGGATTTTTTGGGAGTATGGCAGAATATTATTGATACATCAAATTCTGATGTGTCAGTGCTTGTTCATGATGCGCTTAGATATTTCCTTAATTACTTTAGCAATGACAAGGCAATCTATATCAGATATGAGGATCATGATGCGGAGATTCTGTTTGACAATACATATGTTGAATGGAATGATGATAAGCTAGAACAAATCAGGAGATGTCTTAAGCATAATCCGGAAGGTGTTGCAGTGTCGAAGGTGAGTGACAATTTCTTAGAGCATATGGATTTGGTTGCACCTTTTGGTGTTGATGAAGTATGTTCTTTTGTAGCAATTCCTTTTATGTCCAATGGAAAGATTAAGGCTGTTTTTATTACATATATCCTGATGAAGGACAACTGGCACAACTCAATCAACAGATACATGCTGGATTATGATGATTTAAGAGTGTATAAGCTTTTGTTCCGAGAACTTTATAATGCAATAAAAAGACTTGAGGCTAATAAGCAGATTCGGTCTATGAATCGTCAGCTGTCACAGAATGCAATCACAGATATGCTGACAGGCCTGTATAACAGAGCTGGGCTGTATAAAGGTGTTCAGAACATGAAGGATAATGTGACTATCCTGTTTTTGGATCTCGATAATTTTAAGCCATACAATGATACATTTGGACATGATGCTGGAGATATTATATTAGTTGGAATGGCGAAGATTTTTGAAGAGGTTGCTGGCGGAATAGGATTTGTGTGCAGATATGGCGGTGATGAATTTATCATAGTTGCACATACTGTGGATAGAGCTGTCATTGAGAAGATGGTGCATGAAATCTATAAGAAAATCGAAGCGGCTGATGGTTTTCAGGAAGAATTACGCCAGAAATTAAAGAGAGAAGTTGTTGTGGAGGATAATAAGAAACTCACAGTATCTATAGGAATCGCGATTAGAAGAAGTGAAGACGAGAGTATAGATGATACCATAAAGAGGGCTGATGACCTGATGTACACGGTCAAAATAAATGGAAAAGGAACTTACGCTTTTATATGAGAATAGACGTACCTGAACATGTAAATTTCATAATAGATACCCTGTATGCAAATGGCTTTGAAGCTTATGCAGTAGGGGGATGTGTCAGAGATACGCTGCTTGGCAGGACGCCGCAGGATTGGGACATTACCACTTCGGCGAAGCCACAGCAGGTTAAATCACTTTTTAAGAAGACCATAGACACAGGGATTGAACATGGTACAGTTACAGTCATGATAGAACATATAGGATACGAGGTTACCACATATCGTATTGATGGAGAGTATGAGGATTCAAGACATCCTAAGGAGGTCACTTTTACATCGAATCTTGTAGAGGATTTAAAGCGTAGAGATTTTACCATCAATGCAATGGCGTACAATGACCGGGAGGGACTTATAGATGCATTTGATGGTATTTCGGATTTAAAGAATAAAGTGATACGCTGTGTCGGAGATCCGATGGAGCGTTTTAATGAAGATGCACTTCGGATGCTTCGGGCTGTAAGATTCGCGGCGCAGCTTGGTTTTGAGATTGAGGAAGGAACCAGGGATGCGGTGAGACGACTTGCGGGAACGATAGCGAAGATTAGTGCTGAGCGAATACAGGTGGAGATGGTCAAGCTGCTTGTGTCGGCACACCCGGAAGAAATAAGAAGTGCATACGAGCTTGGACTTACTGCTGTGTTTTTGCCGGAATTTGATGTGATGATGAAGACCAAGCAAAATAACATGCATCATATGTATACAGTCGGTGAACATACAATTCATGCAATTATGAACATAAGACCGGATAAGGTATTAAGAATTACGATGCTTTTTCATGATATTGCAAAGCCGGTCTGTAAGAGCGTAGATGAGGATGGACAGGAACATTATCATGGACATCCAAAGGAAGGTGCGCGGATGACCGCGGACATTTTAAAGCGTCTTAAATTTGATAATGACACCATCAAAAGAACCTGTAAACTGATAGAGGCGCATGATGACAGACCACGTATAAATGAGCGCAATGTGCGCAGGGCGGTTAATAGAATAGGGATAGAGCAGTTTCCATCACTTTTTGAGGTGAAAAGAGCAGATATATTGGCACAAAGTCAGTATGAGAGGGAAGAGAAGCTAAGAGATGTGGATGAATTTGAGAGAGTCTATAATGAGATTATAGAGAAGGAACAGTGCATCCAGAAGAAAGATATGCATCTTAACGGAAGAGATCTCATTCAGATGGGAATGAAGCCTGGCAAGCAGATGGGGGAAGTGCTGGATCAGATATTTGAGATGGTTTTAGATGATCCGTCGCTGAATGATAGACAAAAATTAATGGAGCTTGCACATAAAATTATTACTCCTTTCATATGATAAACAGATATGTGAATCATATGAAGGGGGTATTTTTTTGTATAATCAGCCAGAAGTTGCGCTAGAACAATATGAGTTAGAAGTAAAGAAAATAGTAAAAGGCAGAGGAGCTTACATATGTGACACGAATAAGGGTGTTAAGATGCTTATGCCGTTTAGAGGATCTGAGGAAAGAGCAGAGGCAATTAGAAAGGTTCTGGAATTTATAAAAGAAAATGGAATGGATGTCGAGCAGATAAGCCTTACCAAAGAGGGCAGGATTATCGCAATGGATGATGCAGAGATAAAATATATTCTAAAGGATTACAAGAAGGGAAATGAATGTAATCCGAAAAAAATGGAAGATATATTTGATGCAGCGACCTTGCTTGGAAGACTTCACAATATTACAAAAAAATGTACGGTTATACCGCCGGATTTCATGGTGCCTGACACAAACAAGGCACTTTTTGACTGTAGACGTCACAATAAAGAGCTGATAAAAATCAAAAACTATATTCGAAACAAAAGACAGAAAAATGAATTTGAAGTGATGTTCTGGAAGCAGTATAAACATTCGCTTGACCATGCGCTTTTGTCTACCGAATGTCAGGACAGTATAATAGAATTTCCGACAGATATATGGTGCCATGGCGATTATAATTATCACAATATTCTTATGGGTACGAATGAGGTTATTCCAGTAAATTTTGAGATGATGAGCTATAATATGGCGATAACGGATCTGGCAAATTTTATGCGTAAAATCCTCGAGAAAAATGAATGGGGTGTAAGCGTAGGAACCACAATCCTCGATGCGTACAGCCGTGAATATAATATAAGTGAGGATGAAACAAGACATCTTGGATATTTATTGCTTTATCCGGAAAAGTTCTGGAAGATTGCCAATCACTATTATAACGGACACAAGGCGTGGGTGTCAGAAAGAGATATAGAGAAGCTGCAAAAGGTGATAGAACAGGAGGAACAAAGGGTAGAGTTTTTGCAAAAAATGTTTTCATTTACAATTTAATACGCTATACTGACAGTATGAGAAAAATAGTTAATTTAAAATCAATTTTATATGTAGTGATGTTTATTATGGCTATGACATTGGGAGGATGTTCTGATAAGAAGAATGATGATGCTATCATAACTTTCAACAAAAGCTGGAATGATGCTGATACAACAACCGAGGATACACAGACACCAGAGGAGACTGAGTCGTATAAGAATGAGTATATGATTGTGAATATAAATAGTTCTGATGAAGTTATAAGGGTATATCGGTATTCTAATGGGATGGAATATCAGTATTATTACGGAATGTCGACGGAATTCTGTAATAAATATGGCAATCATACCGCCATTGCGAATTTTTCTGAAGGTGATGTAGTAAGTATTTCAGGGACAGATGACAATGGCAAACTTACTAAGGTGCAGAAATCGGATGCAGTGTGGGTATATGATGAAGTCTCTAAGTTCTCATTTGCCGACGAGGGAAAGGTTCTTTCTATAGGTGATTCTAACTATGAAATTGCCAGGAATACATTTATTTTTTCGGGCAAGGATATAGTAGAATATGATGCTATATCAGACAATGATACGCTATCTGTTGTCGGAGTGGATAAGAAGGTTCTTTCAGTAGTTGTAACTACAGGACATGGAACGCTTAAGCTTTCTAATACTAAGCTTTTTGAGGGCAGCTATCTGCAGCTTGGTGATGATATCTTTACAGAGATAACTAAGAATATGGAAATTGAAGTTCCGGAAGGAAAGTATAAGCTGACCGTTGCTAACAATGGCTGGGGTGGAACAAAGGAAATCGAGATCAAAAGAGGAGAGACGACCAGGGTTGACCTGGATAAGATGAAGGGAAGTGGACCAAAGAAAGGCAAGATTCTCTTTGAAGTAGATGTTGCAAATGCCAGAATTTTTGTTGACAACAAGGAAGTAGAAGCTGGAAAGGTAATAAAACTCACATATGGAGCGCATTCACTTATTGTGATGGCGGAAGGATATACGACATGGAATAAGACCTTGTATGTGAATTCAAAAGAAGCAACTGTTATTGTTACGCTTGAAGGTTCGGAAAGTGACAGTGGTTCAAATGGTTCGAGCAACAGTAGCAGCAATAATAGCGGAAATAGCAGTAATAACAGTAATAGCAATAATAGTGGAAATAGTAGTAATAGCAGTAATAGCAGTAATAGCGGAAATAGCAGTAATAGCTCTGATAATTCACAAAACAGCGGCTCGCATCGTGATCCATCGAGTGAACATCAGGCGCCAGAGACACCGACTCCATCACATGACAGTACACAATCTACGCAGTCTGGAGGAACTACTCAAAGTACGCAGTCTGGAGGAACTACTCAAAGTACACAGTCTGGAGGAACCACTCAGGGTACGCAGCCTGATTCAGATAGCACCCGGACAACATCCGCGGATTTGATGAAAGATTACCTCTCAACAATAGCGGATTTGCTTGATTTTGGCGATTAGATGCCCTTTTTTCTTGACAAACATAAGAAAAACAAGTATATATATTGTTGTAAGTAATTTGGGAGGGAAACTCGAATTATATATAATATAGAATCCAGAGGAGGAAATTCGACATGAACAAGGCAGAATTAGTTGCAGCAATCGCTGAGAAGGCTGAGTTATCTAAGAGAGACAGTGAAGCCGCTTTAAAGGCATTCACAGACATTGTTGCAGAGGAGTTAAAGAAGGGTGAGAAGATCCAGTTAGTTGGTTTTGGTACATTTGAAGTAGCAGAGAGAGCTGCTCGTACAGGACGTAACCCACAGACTGGTGCAGAGATGACAATTCCAGCATCAAAGGCTCCAAAGTTCAAAGCAGGAAAAGCTTTAAAGGATGCTATTAACTAATAGTCCCTTATATATCGAATGATGATAAGAAAGCTGTAGCACACTGTGTTACAGCTTTTTGTTAACTGAGGCAGCGGGAGGAGAATACTATGCGACTTGACAAGTTTTTAAAAGTATCAAGACTAATCAAAAGAAGAACAGTTGCCAATGAGGCATGTGATGCGGGCAGAGTTCTTGTGAATGACAAGCCGGCGAAAGCATCGACACAGGTAAAGGTCGGAGATATTATAGAAATCGCATTTGGACAGAAGACGGTCAGAGTGCGGATTCTTGATATACAGGACACGACTAAGAAGGATGAAGCCAAAGATTTATTTGAATATATAGCATAAATTGAGCACTGACCTAATATATTATATAAGACAAGTAATATTTATAGATGGAGGTCAGTGTATGGAAGAGAAAAATATGAACCCTAATCATAAGATTATGCTGAGTAACAGACATACTGGGAACTTTACAGGGATACTTGATGTGCTCTCTTTTGATATAAGTGAGATACTATTGGAGACAGAAATGGGCATGTTACATATAAAAGGTAAAGATCTTCATGTAAACAGGCTAAACTTAGAGAAGGGAGAAGCCGATATAGAAGGTGAGATAGAGTCTTTGATTTATTCAGAGATTCCAGGACCAGCGGTAAAACATCAAAGTCTTTTAGGAAAGATGTTCAGATAGTGTGCAAGGAGAGACTATGAGTAGAGGACGCAGAAGAAAGAGAAGAAATACAGGTGCTGCAAGTGTGATGGTTATAGTAATCGCATTTCTTGCAGTTATGTCTGTTCAGATATATAAATTAAAGCAAAAGGACGCAGAATACGCGAAGAAAGAAGCCGCAGTGCAGCAGCAGTATGAGGCGGAGACTGAGCGCTCGTCTGAGATAGAGAATCTGGGAAAATATATGCAGACACCTCAGTATATAGAGGATATGGCAAAGAGCAAATTAGGACTGGCTTATGACAACGAAATAATTTTCAAAGAGAGTGGTGAATAATTTCATCACTCTTTTTATTTCGCTTATCAACAGATTTCGGCAAGTGTCTTGGTATATGGGAAATATAATCAATGTCGAATAATTGTGGAGGCGGAATAATGAAATCAGAAAATTACATCATAGTAATTCTACAGAAGATAATAATGGGAATAGTAGGATTTTTAGTGGCGTTTCTTGGAGTGATGGGGTATTACCCGCTTATACCTGCGTTCTATGGAACATATTGTCTTGACAGGAAGAAAAATATTCTGGTTTATGTGGGGCTTTTTATGGGAATGTTCTTTAGTATGTCATTTCAGCCATTTATGAAATATCTGCTTATAATTGGAGTGATTAATATTGGCATAAGAGTTTACTGGTGGGCGAATCGGACATGCAGTGGATGGATTGCGGGAATTATATCGGGTGTTACGACAGCAGCACTAAACTGTTCGTGTGTACTCATGGTAAAGGCATATGGGTATGAAATGACGCTGGGCATTGGAGAAGGCTTTATCGTGGCGGGTGCGACTGTGCTTATGCATTATATAATAGAGATGATTGGGCAGCTGGAATATGTGTCTGCGAAGATTAAACCCATGCCACGTTACAATTTCAGAAATTACAATGCAGAAAAGACGGAGGCATTTGCAGTAGCAGTTGAGGAATTGTCCAATGCGTTTAAATCGATGGATGTCAAAACCGAAAATGAAAACAGCAGAAAACTTGAACTTTTAGAGCAGGAGATAACAGGGCGCCTGTGTGCATGCTGCGAAGATTGTACAATGTGCTGGAATGAAAATAGGTTCTCGTTGTCTGAAAATATCAGGAAAATGCTTGCCGCGGTGGTGTCACATAATAGTCGGGAAGAGATATGGGACGGAAATTATGTACATCAGTGCAATCAGTATAAAGATATGGTAAATGAAGCGATAGAAGCATTTGGGCGGATTGAGTTAAACGAGGCCTGGCATAAGAGATTACAAGAGAACAGACTTGTAATAGCAGGACAGTTGAATGCAATGTCTGATCTGCTTCACGGCTGGAATGATGAGAGTATAAACTGTGATGACAAGAATAAGACTAAGATTGCGCGGATTGCATATGAAGCAAAAGAACGTGGAATACTCACAGATGAAGTCCATATATATGCAGATGCAGCAGACAGGTTGAGAATAGATGCTGTAGTAATGGGAAAATGGAATGGTGGAATACCTATGAAAAATTACAGACTGGCGGTGGAAAAAGCTATGGGAATGGATTTCCGTGTACAAAAAGATGCCAAGTCGATTATCACTAAAAATGCAGAACTGGTAAGTCTCTACGAAGATACCAGGTTCTATACCCTGCCAGGAATAGCGACTCAGAAGAAAAATGATTCAGCGGTAAGCGGGGATAGTTTTGTAATGTTTGAACTTGATAATGGCAAATACAATGTCTGCATATCAGATGGTATGGGGTCGGGAAATGATGCGCGGCGCGAAAGCGAGATGGTCGTTGATCTGATGGAGAAATTTATGGAAGCAGGTTTTATGAAAGAAACTGCGGTTCGTCTTATGAATTCGGCGATGGTACTTCAAGGGACAAAGGAATCGTATTCGACTTTAGATTTTGCACAGATTGATTTGTACGATGGACAGGCCGAGATATTAAAAGTTGGTGCATCTGCCAGCTTTATAAAAAGAGGGGATGATGTACGGGCTATCAGCTCTGAAACTCTGCCGGCAGGATTTGATATTAATCAGGAACTTAGCAGTGTGAAAAAACATTTACAGGATGGTGATTTCCTTGTAATGGTAACAGATGGTGTGTTAGAATATCTTCATACGAATGAGCCGGAAGACAGGCTTTCAGAGATAATAAGTGAGATTAAAACAGATAATGCCGGAGTACTTGCAAGGAGCATTCTTGAGAGCGTACTTAAGTGTACGGGAGGATATGCGATTGATGATATGACAGTTCTGGCTACAGGAATTTGGGAAAAATAATGTTACAGAAGATTTATGACTATATAAGACAAAATAGTATTATTGAATCAGGAGATTGCGTACTTGTGGGAATATCAGGCGGTGCTGATTCAGTATGCCTTTTTCTTATATTGCAAAAGTTAAGAGAGACAATTGGCTTTGAACTTGAAGCAATCCATGTAGAACATGGGATACGAGGGGGAGAGAGCCAGCGGGATGCCGATTTTACAATGAATTTATGCCAGCGGAATAATGTTGCGTGCCACATACGGCATGTTGATGTACC
Organism: uncultured Agathobacter sp.; assembly: GCA_934359755.1. Taxonomy (GTDB): domain Bacteria; phylum Bacillota; class Clostridia; order Lachnospirales; family Lachnospiraceae; genus Roseburia. The sequence continues at coordinate 36,190 of CAKRLV010000011.1, read as the reverse complement.
TGATTATGCACGAAGTAACGGATTAGGTGAAGAAGAGGCGGCAAGAATACTACGCTATAATATTTTTTCAGAATATGCCAAGAAAAATGAGGCGAAGGTAGCAATCGCCCATCATCAGGAGGATAATGCGGAGACCATTCTTTTTCAGATGATAAGAGGAAGCGGACTTCACGGGATGACTGGAATCAAGCCTATACGATATGATGAAGAAGGGGTGTGTTATATCAGACCTCTTTTGTGTGTCAGCAGGGGGGAGATAGAGGAATTCCTTGCACAAAGTGGACAGGCGTATTGCACAGACTCGACTAATCTATGTACCGAGTATAACAGAAATAAAATACGACAGCTTGTTCTTCCTGAATTTGAGAAAATAAATCAAAAAGCGGTAGAACATATTAATCAGACGGCAAGACGGCTTAGTGTGGTGGAAGATTATATTGCGTTGAGGGTCAAGGATGCAATCGAAGAGGTTCTGACTATTCAGACGGATGATACACGTGGAGGAACAGATGCAGTAAGCGCGAGAACAGATGATACAGTTGATGGACCAGATGTCGAATGTGCCGGGGCGATTCATAAATATATAATTGATGTCATGGCACTTACGAAGCTTCATTCCGCAATAAGGGATGAGTGTATACTTGAGATTATTGGTATGGCAGCAGGGCGTAAGAAAGATATCGGCATAGTGCATGTGCAGCAGATTTTAGAACTTTGCGACAGCCAGTCGGGTAAAAGTATAAATCTTCCATATGACATTATTGCGTATAAAGAATATGACAGCATAGTACTCACAAAAGTATATGGTGGTTCCCAAAGGAACAGCGGACAATATGATGTTTCATATGATAAGCTCGAGACTGCGGCAAGGAGCTTGAAGGGGTATTGGGTTGATATTGATGAAAGTGGCGAAAGTTTTTGCTTTAAAGTATTTGCGTTTGACGGAGATTTGAAGAAAATTCCACAAAAACCATATACTAAATGGTTATGTTATGATAAGATTAAAAATGGTTTGCTCCTTAGAAAACGTGAAAGCGGAGACTATTATATAAGTGATGCATCTGGGCATAAGAAGAAGCTTAAGGAATATTTTATAAATGAGAAGATTCCTGCATCTGCCAGAGACAATATATGGCTTCTTGCAAATGGCAAGGAAATAGCTATTATCTTCGGAACCAGAATAAGCGAGAATTATAAAGTGGATGCGGATACGAAAGAGATATTAGAAGTACATTATAGCGGAGGAAAAAATGATGGATTTTTCAAAGAAGTATAATATTAGTGTACATTTGACGGAAGAACAGCTAAACAAGAGGATTGCAGAGATTGGTGCGGCTATCACAGAGCAATACAAAGGACAGTCGGTATATTTAATCTGTATTTTAAAAGGTTCGATATTCTTTACGACAGAACTTGCAAAGAGAATAGAACTGCCGATGACAATAGATTTTATGTCAGTGTCAAGCTACGGTGCCGGCACAGAATCGTCAGGTGATGTGAAGATTAAAAAAGACCTGGAGTGTTCTATTGAGGGTGAGAATGTCATTGTGGTAGAGGATATCATAGATTCAGGAAATACGCTTAGCAAGCTGCTTAAGCTTCTTGGAGAAAGAAAACCAAAGAGTCTTACGGTGTGTACACTTCTCGACAAGCCAGACAGACGTGTGGTGGATGATGTTCATGTAGACTATACTGGATTTGTTATCCCCGATAAGTTCGTAGTGGGATATGGACTTGACTATGATCAGAGATTTAGAAATCTTCCATATATTGGATTTGTAGAAGATGATATTTAGAGACAAGAAGGAGAATTATTTTGAATACTAAAAAGAGTAACAGTTACAGAGGTGTCGGAATATATATTTTCATTATTCTGGCAGTAATAGCTATTTGGTTCTGGCTAGGGCAGAACACGACATCAAATTCATACACTAAGTCTGATTTTGAAAAGGCACTAAAGAGCGGAGACGTTGTGTCGGTTGAAGTAGTGCAGAATCGTGAGATACCTACAGGTAGTCTCAAGATTAAGCTCAAGAACAACGACAGGGAAGTTCTATATGCATCAGATGTCAATGAGATGCAGCAGTTGATGGACGAATATAAGTTCAGTAAGTATACATGCGATGATGTTCCGGCAGAAAGCTGGGTGATGACACTTCTTCCATATTTGCTTGTGTTTGGTGCAATTTTCATATTGTTTATGATTGTAAACAACAATGCAGCATCACAGGGTGGTGGTGGCCGTATGATGAATTTCGGAAAGAATCGTGCAAAGCTTACTACTGAGGAAGATAACAAGACCACATTTGCAGATGTAGCAGGCCTTAAAGAGGAAAAAGAGGAACTTGAAGAAATAGTTGATTTCCTTAAAGCGCCTAGAAAATACGTAAAGCTTGGAGCAAGAATTCCTAAGGGTGTTTTACTTGTAGGACCTCCTGGAACGGGTAAGACATTACTGGCAAAGGCTGTAGCAGGAGAAGCCGGTGTTCCATTTTTTAGTATTTCAGGTTCAGATTTCGTAGAAATGTTTGTAGGTGTCGGTGCATCACGAGTAAGAGATCTTTTTGAGGATGCAAAGAAGAATGCACCTTGTATCGTCTTTATCGATGAGATTGATGCCGTTGCCAGACGCAGAGGAACTGGTATGGGCGGTGGACATGATGAGCGTGAGCAGACACTTAACCAGATGCTTGTTGAGATGGACGGATTTGGCGTGAACGAAGGAATTATCGTGATGGCTGCTACAAACCGTGTTGATATCCTGGATCCTGCCATCATGAGACCAGGCCGTTTTGACAGAAAAGTTGGTGTAGGAAGACCTGATGTTGGCGGAAGAGAAGAGATCCTTAATGTACATTCACGTACTAAGCCGCTTGCAGAGGATGTTGATCTTAAGCAGATTGCTCAGACGACAGCAGGATTTACAGGAGCTGATCTTGAGAATCTTCTAAACGAGGCCGCTATTATTGCAGCAAGAGAGAATCGTGAATTTATCAAGAATGATGATATACGCCGTGCATTTGTAAAGGTTGGTATCGGAGCTGAGAAGAGAAGCAGAATTATCTCTGACAAGGAAAAGAAAATTACAGCATTTCATGAGGCAGGACATGCGATACTTTTCCATTTACTTCCAGATGTTGGACCTGTATACACAGTATCAATTATTCCAACAGGAACAGGTGCAGCAGGATATACTATGCCACTTCCTGAGAAAGACGAGATGTTCAATTCCAAGGGCAGAATGCTTCAGGAGATTATAGTAGACCTTGGTGGCCGTGTTGCGGAGGAGCTTGTTTTTGATGATATCACAACAGGTGCATCGCAGGATATCAAGCAGGCTACTAAGCTTGCAAGAGATATGGTCAAGAAATACGGAATGTCAGACAATGTAGGTCTTATCTGCTATGGTGACGACGATGATGAGGTATTTATCGGACGTGACCTGGCTCATACAAGAGCATACAGCGAGGGTGTTGCATCTATGATAGACCAGGAAGTTAAGAACATCATCGATGATGCATACGCAAAAGCAAAGCAGATGATTGATGAGAATAGAGCCGTACTTGATAAGTGTGCAGAGCTTCTCCTTGAGAAAGAGAAAATTTCAAGAGAAGAGTTTGAAGCTTTATTCGATTAATATCTGTAAAGCTGCATATGAAAATATATAGGAATATATGTGGAAATATATGTGAAGATATATGGAAATATATGTGAATATATGTGGAAATATATATGAAGATATGGGGACATATTTGAAAATATCAAGAAAATAGAAATTGTTAAAAGTGCACAAAAAACAAGCCTTGATTTTGTGAAGTTTGTGAACACTTATGGGGATAATCGTGATACTATAATTACTGTAAAAACCCCCCAATACATTATATAAAATTTTTGCTATACCCCATAGTAAAAATACCTTCTCCTAAAAGACAGCAGATCGATCGGCTGTCTTTTTTTTTATAAAAATTTCTACAAAACGCTTTCCCATGGCACCGTATAGTCCCAATCCGTTGTATCAAATCCTTCCCTTATACATTTACTGTAGAATTTAAGCTTATCGTATATTTTGTTGTTGCGGTTAAACAGGCTGTCATCATCAATGCCATTCAGGTAATCATCCATTGCACGTCCGAATATTTCTGCGCGGTCTTCTGTCGCAAAGGTAGTTCCATAAGCATCTACGAAATATGAAGGATACATATAGTAGTTAGCATTGTTCTCATAGTTGTCATATGTATTCATATATTCGAAGCTGCCTGGATTGAGTTTTGACCATGCATCTTCTGAGAAGCTGGCATTAGGAGCATACTCTGATAAGAAAGTAAGTCTTGAATCAATCATGTGTGATATCTCGTGGTGCACCGTATAATCCCAGTCCCAGCTGTATGTTATGTCAAGCGTGATTATCAGGTAAGAATCTGTTGTTGTGGCAAAACCGCTCGCATTTTCAAGCATTTTTGAATTAGTGCTGCTTAGATTTCCGGTAAGATATATCTTAAGACCTTTCAAATCTCCATAGCAAAGCTGAGGCAGAAAGTTCTTAGGATAACAGCTTAGCAGTTTGTCGAGGGCGTTCAGGGCAGAGATTATATCGGCAGGTTTTGTTGCCTGCTTAGCGGAAAACGCATCTATCTCGGTTGGAACTTCTTTTCCAATATAAATTGAAATTCCATATTTTTTCTCGAGAGAAGTGGCAAGTTCGTTGGCCTTTGATAATTTCCCCCAGTCTTTGATTTTGTGTTCAGGTCCTTTTGGCGCCGAACGTTCAAGTTTATCACCCTTTGAGTTAGTATCGTCAAGTTTCCATACGAGCACATATGGATTTACATCAGTTGTGTATGTCAAAAACATAATACTATTGCAATCTTCAAGATAAGCAAAGTTCGCAGAAAAATAAGTATATCCTGCAAGGCTTGGACTGCCACAGTCGAATGTAAAAGAAGAAAGAATCTCCCCGGAAGAACTGATATGGTAGTATGTTATGTCGTGATAATCATCATCCTGCTCATAAGCCTCCTCCTGATGTAGAATGAAGCTGCCGTCTGGAAGAATCATAGTATCTCTGATATCGGAAAGATTGAAGTTAATCTGTTCTTTTTCGGTAGTATTGTAATAAGTCCATTCATTGGAGGTGGCGTTGGTACCTGTGATAAAGCCATCAGCAGTTACATCTGACAGAGAAAAATTCTGCCCAGATACATGAGATATCTGTGCAAGTGTGGAAGTATCATATGCAGCGACTTTATATTTAAGAGTCAATTTGTCTACTCCTGAAAGCAGAAGGTAAGAGCCATCTTCTGTTGCAGATTCTACTTTACAATTATATAAATCAAAATCAACAGCTTCTGATTCAAAATTGGACGCAGTTATTTTCTGTATACTTTTAGAAGAAGAATTATATGCAAAGAAATACTTATCACTATCAGACGGATAGAAGCTGATATCATCAAGCTCTCCAAGGGATGATGCATTGTAACGCTGTGTGAAATTAAGTTCATCATCGTAGACGTCTATAGTATCCTTGTCATAATTAAGAAGAAAAAGCTTGTTGCCTACTATCTGATAGTTGTCACATGAAACAGAATCGTGATCAATTGAAGCAGTAAGCTGATTGCTCCATGGATTATACAAATCAAATGAAAATTTGAAATCAAGAGAGTCATTATCAACTATGTCATTTACGTTCTCAAGATAAGTACCCTGTCCAATGAGCAGAATATTGTCACCGAAAGACATGATATTGTTGTATGGTTTTCTATTGAAAAATTCATTGTTCAAGACATAAAGTCCGTCGCTTTCAGAATAAGGTGTTACATCATTCCAAAATCGTGGGTTCTCATGAAGCTCCTTAGAGAGCTTCTTAGGATCTCGTAGACGGTCTACAAATCCAGTAAGGGAGCATCCTGATATATTTATAGATAAAGAACAGATGACGGTAGCAACAATTGCTTGTTTAAATAAATAATTTTTTCTCATATAGATTCCTATTCCGAATCGATTATTTGCGCTTGGCCGGGACTCTGGTAGTCGATTCTCTTTCTATAAGTTTAGGCCTTAACAGAGTCATACTTATGGCAACATGATGGATAAGCGAGTTCAATACCGTGTATGCACACCTTCCTATAGCATTGCGATCCTGCGCAATTGTAGAAAGTGGAGGCGTAAGTGCGGCAGCAAGTGGAATATCATCAAAACCAACCACACTTATATCTTCAGGTACATTAAATCCTCTTGACGTGCATTCTTCGATTACACCTTTTGCAATAAGGTCATTACCACATATGATGGCAGTTGCTCCTTCGGCAAGAAAACCAGGAACATGGTATTTTGCACTATCGGATACATAATATCCATATGCCATAAGCTTTGGATCAATCTCAAGATTCATCTCTTTCATAGCAGATTCGAATGCCTCTTGACGCTGATCAGATACACGCGAATACATAGAACCATTTAAAAAGGCAATCTTGCGATGACCGAGATTATTGAGGTGGCGAACAGCAAGGCTGATGCCCTCGAGGCTGTCTGTACCTATAGAGCAGACATTTGGATTGTCTGAGATGAAGTTGTCGAGAAGAACAGTAGGCATAGTGGTGTGTTCTAACTGTTTCATCCACTCATCGTGTAAAGCAAATCCCATAAGGAATGCGCCGCAGTATCCGTTCTTAAGCATATATGTATCGTATTTCTCTTCCATCTGGAAATTCTGATTGATAGGAACAATGTCGACGTCCCATTTGTGTCTGAAAGAGTTCTGCTTAAATCCAAGGACAATTTCATATCCGAATTCATCTATAGATTCATAATCCATATTTTCAACGAAAAGACAAAGCTTTCTATTTTCTTTCTTGCGGGAACGTTTGGTGCTGTATCCCATCTCGACAGCTGTATCAAGAACCGTCTGTCTTAATTCATCGCTTATATCACTTGCACCATTGAGACCTTTGGAGACAGTGCTGACTGAAACTCCGAGTCTGTTGGCAATATCTTTAATTGTAGCCATATATTATTAACCTCTATTTTCTATATTAATATTAATATTAATGATATCAGAGCTAAAAGGTATTCTGCCTCTCATTGTGATTAATCAGATTACTATATGCAGGCAAGCGTGCATGCATCGTTGATACCTTTTAATCCATTAATCATATTATAAATAAAGTGGCTAAAGTATTCAATTATTTATAGATATTTATTTTCGAAAATAATACATATTTTCATTGTGAATATATACAAAAACAAATAGAAAAATACGTTAAAAACAGCAAAAATGCTTTTGAAAGCGTAGATTTGATTGACAAAATTGCTGAAATAACATAAAATTAACCCAGATACGAAAAAATACGAAATTAAACGAAACAAAAAAGAGCAGAAGTAATGAAGTAGAGTAGGAGATTTGGTTTGGTAATGCAGGAAATGACCAGAGGGGCTGGAATACTTTTAGCTGTCTCTAGTTTGCCTTCGCCATATGGTATCGGAACATTAGGAAGTGCAGCACTTAATTTTATTGATTTGCTCGCTGATATGAAGCAAAAATACTGGCAGGTGCTTCCCGTTGGACCAACAAGCTTTGGTGACAGTCCATATCAGCCATTATCTTCATGTGCTGGAAATCCATATCTTATAGATCTGGATGAGCTTGTAGAAGAAGGTCTTCTTACTATTGAAGAAATAAGGTGCTATAACTGGGGGACAGAGAAGGACAGAATTGATTATGCAGTTATAGCTGAGAATCGATATCACATTTTACAAAAAGCGTTCGATAGATTTGACAAAAATGCACAAGAATTTGAAGAGTTCAAAAAAGACAATGAAGACTGGCTTGGTGAATATGCCCTTTACATGAGCATAAAATTAGATAATTTGAACAAAAGCTGGCTCGATTGGCCTGAGGATGAAAAAAACAGGCAACCGGTTGCGCTTGCAAGTCGACGAAAAACGCTATATAATGAAATCAGCTTTTGGGAGTTCTGCCAATACAAATTCTTTCAACAGTGGAAAAAAGTCAAGGAATATGCCAATTCAAGAGGAATACAGATGATTGGAGATATTTCTTTCTTCGTAGGACTCGATAGTGTTGATACATGGGCACACAAAGATTTGTTTTTACTTGACGCAAGCGGTAAACCTAAATGTGTCGCCGCAGCTATTCCGGATAAGTTTTCAGAGGATGGTCAGATATGGGGAAATCCAATATATGACTGGGAAGCAATGGAGGCTGACAACTTCAAATGGTGGATACGAAGAGTTAAGATTTGTGCAGAATTGTTTGATGTGGTTCGAATAGATCATTTTGTGGGAGTAGTTAAGACATATACAGTTCCATATGGAGCAACAAAGGCAGGCACAGGCAAATGGGTTAAAGGACCAGGCAAGAAGCTTGTGGACATTATTAAAGAAAATATTGGCGAGGCAAAAGTGATTGCGGATGATTATACAGGTGCAGCACTTTTACCAGGAGTTAAGAAGATGCTCACCCGGGCAGGGTGGATGGGAACTAAAGTTCTTATGTTTGCATTTGATAGCAACACAGCTAATGAGCATTTACCACATAATTATACAGATAATCACATAGTAGTATATGCAGGTACACATGACAATGAGACGATAGTTGGTTCATTCAGAGACAAGACTGAGTATGAACTGGCTTACCTATATGAATATCTGGGAATCTCGTGTAAGGATGAAATTCCAGATGCACTAATCAGAGCCGCATACGCAAGCACAGCGGATGTAGCGATTATCCAGATGCAGGATATACTTAGGCTTGGCAATGAAGCCAGAATGAATTATCCTTCGACAATTGGTAATAACTGGAGATGGAGGATGCCGGATGGTCTTCTTGAAGAAGATAAGAGGGCATGGATCAGGAACCTTGCGGTGGTATACCGCAGATAACATGATATAAGATGCGGGGCATTTTATATAGATACTTTTAACATATTATTTAAAGGAGAGGAAAAGAGTATGAAAAAGAAAGTATTATCAGCTTTACTCGTTGCAGCAATGACAGCTTCTATGGTTGCTGGCTGCGGAAGCAAAGACAACAACACAACAACAAACAACAACGGAGGAGATGCTACACAGGCAGCTGACAAAGCTGACGAGCCAGAGACAGAAGTTGACTACGGCTCAGGCGAAGTTAAGATTTGGGCATCAAAAGAGAGCGCAGATCTTACAAAGACATTAGCTGAGAAGTTCATCGCAGATAAGGGAGCTGACTACAAAGTAACAGTTGAGGCTGTTGGTGAAGGTGATGCAGCATCTAACATGATTACAGATGTTAAGGCTGGTGCAGATATTTACGCATTCTCACAGGATCAGTTATCACGTCTTGTTGCAGCAGGTGCGCTTCAGCCATTAGCAGGAACAGGCTATGATGAGTGGATTAAGTCATCTAATGACTCTGGATCTACAGCAGCAGTTACAGCAGGTGATCAGATTTACGCATTCCCACTTACATCTGATAATGGATATTTCTTATACTATGACAAGAGCGTTGTAACAGACCCTACTTCATTAGATAAGATCGTTGAGGATTGTGAGAAGGCTGGAAAGAATTTCTACTTTGAAATCAACAGTGGTTGGTATCAGCCATCATTCTTCTTCGGAACTGGATGTACTGTTACATATGATTCAGATGATAGCGGAAACTTTACATCATGCAACATTGACTATGCTTCAGACAAAGGTTTAGTAGCATTAAAGGAGATTATCAAATTACAGTCTTCTAAGTCATTCCAGAATGGTTCTTCAGTTGATAAAGCTACAAATCTTGCAGCTATCGTAGATGGAACATGGGATTCAAGTGCAGCACAGAAAGTATTCGGTGACAACTATGCATGTGCTCCACTTCCTTCATTTACTGGTTCTGACGGAAACACATATGAGTTAGGTGGATTCGGTGGTTACAAACTTATGGGTGTTAAGCCACAGGAAGAAGCTGGAAAAATGAGACTTTGCTTAGATCTTGCTCAGTACTTAACAGATACAGAAGCACAGTTAGAGAGATTCAATACTCTTGGATGGGGTCCTTCAAACGTAACAGCTCAGCAGGATGGAGCAGTTACATCTAATGTGGCTCTTGCAGCACTTGGACAGCAGTTATCAAAAGATGTTACAATCCCACAGGGACAGTATCCAAACGACTACTGGACACTTGCTACATCACTTGGTGATGACATTATCTCAGGAAAGATTACAACAAAGACATCTGATGATGACCTTATGAAAATTCTTGAGGATTTCTCTAAGACATGTGAATCATACGCTAAGTAATTTAAGCTATTCATATTGTTATATATAACAAACAAGGGGAGTGTAACTCCCCAGGTTTGTTATTTTTCATACTATTTACAGCTGTAGGAACTCTTTGGAGTACTGCAGACACAGTATGCAATCGGAGGGACTATGGACAAAATCGCTAATTTTTTTAAAGCATTAGGCAACAATATTAAAGAAATCGGCACTACATTTGTAAGTGGCGATTGGAAAACAAAAGTCTCATATTTAATTATGGGATTTGGACCTCTTTTGAGAGGATTTATAGCTAGAGGTATAGCCTTTTTAGCTGTTGAAATTGCATATATCTGCTATATGGTATTTATTGGTGTAGACTATATGGCTCAATTAGGAACTCTTGGAACAGTTGAGACTCACATGGATCCAAAGACGTTTCTTACTATATACGGAGATAACAGTTTCCTGATTCTTTTATACGGAGTACTTACTGTATTACTTACACTTTTCTTCATAGTATTGTGGAGACTTAATATCAGTGAAAACCGTAAAGAAGAAAAAATGCTTGCAGAGGGACGAAAGGTTCCAAGCATTAAAGAAGATTTATATTCATTGTTAGACTCAAATTTCCATGTTACATTATTGACACTTCCTACAGCAGGAATTGCTGTCTTCATGGTACTGCCAATTATATTCATGATTTGTGTCGCTTTTACAAATTATGACTTTAATCATCAGGCACCTACTAAGCTTTTTACATGGGTTGGATTTGACAATTTCGCACAGCTTGCAAACTTCGGTGGCTCAGGATTTGGTACAACATTCTTTAAAGTATTAGGATGGACATTAGTTTGGGCATTCTTTGCAACATTCCTTAACTACTTCTTAGGAATGGCAGTTGCAATTCTTATAAATAAAAAATGTGTTAAATTCAAGAAATTGTGGAGAACAATTCTCGTTATGACAATCGCTATCCCACAGTTCGTTTCATTACTTTATGTAGCTAAGCTTTTCCAGAATGATGGTCTCATCAATGGATGGCTTATGAAAGCAGGTTTGATTAGCAAGGCAATTCCTTTCTGGTCAGATCCAACACTTGCACGTATTACAATTATTTTAATTAACTGCTGGGTAGGTATTCCTTACCTTATGCTTATTTCTACAGGTATTCTTATGAATATACCTGAGGACCTGTATGAGAGTGCGCGTATCGATGGTGCTAATAGTTTCCAGATGTTCCGTAAGATTACACTTCCATATATGCTTTTTGTAACAGGTCCTTATCTGTTAACACAGTTTACTGGTAACCTTAACAACTTTAATATCATTTACCTCTTATCAGGTGGTGGTCCACAGTCAATGGAACTTACAGGAAAGGCAGGCGCGACGGATCTCCTTGTTACATGGCTGTATAAGATGACTGTAAATGAGACAAACTACTGTATGGCAGCCGTTATCGGTATCATGGTATTCGTAGTAACAGCAGTGGTTTCACTTGTTGTGTATGGTATGTTGCCATCAGTTAAAGATGAGGAGGGATTCCAATAATGGCAGAAGAGAAGAAATTACACAAACAGCACAGAAAGCTCGATTCGTTTGTATCGCATGCATTGCTTGTTATTATTAGTATAATCTGGTTATTACCATTTGCTGGTATTGTACTTACAAGCTTTAGATCATATGATTCAGAATATGGCGGAATGGTTGATTATGTTATTCCTAAGGCTTTCTCATTAGACAACTATAAATGGTTATTTGGAGATGAGAGCATCTTCCTTCGTTGGTATGGTAATACAGTTATAATTGCTTTATTTATTGCAATTGGTCAGACTTGTATGGTTCTTATGGTTAGTTATACATTGTCGAGAATGAGATTCAAGGGACGTGAGCTTTGGATGAGAGTTTGTCTTGTCCTTGGAATGTTCCCAGGATTTCTTACAATGATTTGTATGTACTTCCTTTTAAAATCATTTGGTCTTACACAGGAAGGTGCTATTCCAGGTCTTATCCTGATTGGTATAGCAAGTTCTGGTATGGGATATTATGTATGTAAAGGTTTCTTTGATACTATTCCTAAGTCGTTAGACGAGGCTGCTAGAATTGATGGTGCTACAAGAGCAAGAATTTTCTTTACTCTTACAATTCCACTATCAAAGCCAATCATCATTTATACAGCGCTTACAGCATTTATGGCACCATGGTGTGATTATATTTTTGCATCATATATCGCATTCGGAAAGGAAAAGAGCTACAACGTAGCCGTAGCTCTCTATCGTTGGATGAACACCAACGATTTCCAGGGATACTACACAAGATTCTGTGCAGGTGGTGTGCTTATAGCCATACCTGTAACACTTCTATTTATGTGCTTACAGAAGTATTATGTAGAAGGTGTAACTGGTGGAGCTGTAAAAGGTTAATAATTATACTTGTCGGTGGTCATTGGCCACCGACTTTTTTAAAAGGAGAATTATGAGAAAGAGAATAATTAGTGTGGCGATTGTAATAGCGGTTTTTCTTGGATTGTTTGTGAATTGTAATATCGCTGACAGTAGCGCCACGCCGGAACTTAATATAGTAGATGATAATTATAGAAATTATTATGAGGTATTTGTGTATTCTTTTTGTGATTCTGACGGGGATAAGATAGGTGACTTAAATGGGGTGACACAGAAGCTTGATTACATTCAGGATATGGGATTTAATGGAATCTGGCTTATGCCTATCATGCCGTCTACTACATATCACAAATATGATGTGACTGATTATTGTGCTATTGATAAAGATTATGGTACGCTGGATGATTTTAAGACGTTAGTTGAGGAATGTCATAAGAGAGATATAAGACTTATAATCGATTTTGTGATGAATCATACATCGTCAGAGCACGAGTGGTTTACAAAGGCATGTGATTACCTGAGAACGCTTAAAGAGGGCGAGGATGCCAACGCAGAGGAATGTAAATATGTAGATTACTATCATTTTTCAAAGGAACAGGTAGATGGTACATATTATAAGGTTGTTGGTTCTGAGTACTACTATGAGGGTTCATTCTGGGAAGAAATGCCGGACCTTAACATGATGAATAGTGATGTAAGGGCAGAATTTGAAAAAATTTCTAAGTTCTGGATTGACTTAGGTGTAGATGGATTCAGAATGGATGCCGCTATGCATTATGAAGAGGGAAGTACAGAGAAGAATAGTGAGATTCTTAACTGGTTGTATACATATTGCACCAGTCTTAAACCAGACTTCTATATGGTATCTGAGGTGTGGGCAAATAAATCTACTATAGCTGATTATTATGCAAGTGAGACCCCTAGTATGTTTAACTTTGATACATCAAGTGCTGAGGGTTGTATTGCGCGTGCTGCTATGGGAACATACTCTGCTCAGAGATTTGTTGAGTGCATGTTACAATATCAGGAAGATTATTCATCAGAGAATAAGAATTACATAGATGCTCCATTTTTGACAAACCATGATCAGGTTCGTATTGCCAATAACCTGCAGGGGAACATAACAAATATGAAGATGGCGGCAGGACTTCTTATGATGATGAATGGAAGCCCATTTGTATATTATGGTGAGGAGATTGGAATGGAAAGCCAGGGACAGGAGGATGAGAACAAGCGTCTTCCTATGAGATGGTCTGATGAAGATACAACGGGCATGACGAATGGACCAGAGGGCTGCAAAAACGATATCGAATATACAATCGGTGCTGAGGATAAGCAGATAGATGATGAGGAATCGCTTCTTAATTATTACAAGAGAGCAATTCTTTTAAGAAATCAGAATCCTGAGATTGCAAGAGGAGAGATCGAGATAGTCGATTCACTGACAGCAGATAAACAGGCGGTAATTACCAAAACATATGATGGCAGTACTATTGCAATCGTATACAATACTGGGGATGAAGCCGCTGATATAGATTTATCAAAGACTGCACTTGAAGGTATGGAGATATGTGGAACACTTACAATATCACCGAAGGAAGAAATCGATATGGATGGCAATACAATAAAGATGCCAGCTAAATCAATTGCTATTCTTAAATAAAAAGAAAGGAACTGCTGAGAGGCTTGTGCCTCCAGCAAGTTCCTTTTTATGTTCCTATTAAGATTCCTATTAACAGATTTCTATTAGCGAATTATAATTAACAGATTACTAACAACAAATTCTTATTAACAGATTCCTATTAGCGAATTATTATTAACAGATTCCTATTAGCAAATTATTATTTACAAATCTTTAAGAACAAATTTCTTTAAGCATATTTTCGATTACATCGTGGGCGTAGGCTCCTATTTTCTTCTGCTCCTCTTTGGAAAGAGACTTTGGATCGATTGGTTTGCCATACTTGATAATTACCTTGCTGCTTTTAATCCATGGAAAACTGTTTTCAAAACAATCAGGGGTTCCATAGATTGCCATTGGGATAATCTTACATCCTGATTTGGTTGCAATCTTGAATGAACCTTCTTTGAATGGAAGCATAGTAGTTGGATCATCATGATCTATATGTCTGGTACCTTCAGGGAAGATACATACAGATATTCCGCGCTTAATCTGGTCAATTGCAGTAAGGATAACCTGCAGGCTTTGCTTGATATCGTTCCTGTCGATGAAGAGACAGTACAGCCTTTTCATGATAAGACCTAGAACTGGAACCTTTTTAATAGATTCTTTGGAAATATAACCTGTAAGTCCGGGACAGATCATATAAGTGACAACTATGTCGAAAAAACCTCTGTGGTTGCCGACATACATTACTGCTTCATCCTTTGGGACATTTTCATGTCCGATGACTTCAAGCTTTACACCTGATATAAAACATACGCATCTGAATGCAAACTGAACGATTCGAAGCTGAACCATGTCAGCGTGTGGCTGGCTGATTTTGGAGATAATCCATTGCACGCCAAGAATAGGAATATCTATGATAAAAAATATCAATAGAAAAATTCCAATTAGTATAGTCCTCATAATTTTACCTCTTATTAATTAGTATATTTAATTGTAACTATTTAGTTATAAAGCATATATAGCATTCATACCTATTCAGTTATAAAGCATATATAGCATTCATACCTATTCAGTTATAAAGCATATATATAGCGCTCATAACTATTCAGTTATAAAGTACATATATAGCATTCATAACTAAAAACATTATATGGTAAAGCATTATAAAATGCAAATATGAATACAATAAATATAAATAACAGAGCGGGAATTTATAATCAGAATTTATGAAGCCGAAATTAATGAAGAGGAAATTTATAGAACAGAAATTAATGATGCAGGGATTTTTTATTAAGAAAATGGGAATGCTAATTGCGGTAGTAATGGCAATGGTTTTCTTATGTGAAGGCTGCATGGTACAAAAACTCGACACCAAAGAAAAAAAGAAAATTGACTACACTGTAGTGAAGAGTGCAGACATACCTGAAGAGTTTGCAAAGGAAATAGAGAAAACACAAGATGTAGATTTTAAACTTACATATGATGACAATGAATATTTATACATTGCAAAGGGCTACGGAGCGCAAAATACAGGAGGTTACAGCATTTCGGTAACTAATTTATATGCATCGTCCAATAGCATATATTTTGAGACCGACCTGATAGGACCTAAGAAGGGTGAAAATGTAAATTCACAGGCGAGCTATCCATATATAGTGGTCAAGATAGAACATACAGAACAACCAGTTGTGTTTAAGTAGTTTGTATAAATTGTAATATAATTGTTAAAATATTCTTAAAATAAACCGACAGGGTACTATAGTACTATTGAAAATAATTCACTACAGTGATATACTAAAGACACAATATATAGTGTTTGAATTGTTCTATACGATATCCAAACACAGACAAGAGGAGGCAGGTTATGGAACAAGTAGAAATTAAAAAAGTTCGTGCATCCGTTCATCAGCAGTGCGGCAGCCGTGTGAAGATTCAGTTAGACAGAGGCCGTAATAAAGTTGATATTCAGGAGGGCGTGATTCAGCAGGCATACCCAAGTGTATTTACTGTATTGGTAGATGATGATAAGGATCAGAATCCACCTCAGTTGCTTTCTTTCAGTTACAAAGATATCATTACAAAAGATATAAGAATGAAGCTTTGCTAATTTTAGTTAAGTTAGAATAATTTACCCTTATTTTGAATAGTATTTTATACAAAGTTTGAAATGGGGGTATTTTTTATGCAATTAAATAAACAGAAAATCAAAAATTTAATAGAAAAAAATTATACTTTTTCGCAGATGACATTTGACGAGGACTATGTAATCAAAGACAACAAGCCAGATGTACTTCTCATTGTCTGCGCTACTGGCATGGCGGAGGTAGAAGAAGTCAAATCAGCTAACAATTCAGTATGGGTGACTGGCAGAATGAACTTTGAGATAATGTACAGACAGGATGGAAATGGCAATGTGCCCGAAGTGATAAAAGGGACAATTCCTTTTCAGGAAAAACTGATGGTGGAAAATATAGAGGATGGTGACATCTCTAAGATAAACTGTGATGTAGAGGACTTGTCGGTCAATATTATTAATTCCAGAAAGATTTCTATCAGAGGAATTATCAATATAGAATCAAGAGTCAATGAGATTGTGCAATATGATATAGCGCAGAATATTGATGGGGAAGAATGTGAGCAGCTTGTTGATGAAGAAGAATTTCTTGAATTACAGGTATGTAAATATGACACTCTGCGAGTTGACAATGAATTTACAATTCCAAAATCAAAGCCCAATATAGGAAAAATCCTGTATGATTTTGTGGATGTAAGAAATGTGGAAATGTCTTTTTCGGGGAATGTACTCAATGTGCAGGGGGAATTATATTGCCTGATTTTCTATATCAGTGAAGACCGTGAGAATGAATGGTATGATACGACGTTGAATTTCTCAGGAAGTATCAGATGCGATGAGGCGTATGATCCTGATATTTACTGGGCGAGAATGAATATGGTCCAGAAGACACTTGATATCGAACCAGACTATGACAGGGAGATGCGTCAGATTAATTTACAGGCAGTATTTGAGGTAGAAATATTTGCATGGAAAAACAGCCGGCTTAATGTGCTGCGGGATGCGTATTCTCTTTCTAAGAATCTTATTCCGCAGAGGAAAATGCTTTCGCTTGACAGATTCCTTATTAAAAATACTGCGCGCAACAGATTCACGGAGCAGATACATATGGATGCGGCGGATGATAGTATTATGCAGATATGCGGATGTAAAAGTAAAGTCAGGATAGAACATTCCATGCTTGAGGACGATAGGATGAGAGTAGATGGAATGCTCACTGTACATATGCTTTATATAGCATCTGATGATGGTTTTCCAGTAAGATGCAGGATAGATCAGATTCCATTCGAACAGCAGATAGAACTTCAGGGAGTAAATGAAAAGTCGCTGTGCAGGCTTGATGCGGGAGTAGATCAGTTACAGATTAATCTGCTTGACAGCAGGGAATATGAGGTGAAAGCTGCAATTCATATCGCAGCGATTGCGTTTGAAAAGAGAAATATTACCGTGATAGATGAGATAGAAAGCGAATCTTACAATGATAATGAGGATAATATTCCTGGAATTGTAGGATATGTGGTTCAAAAGGATGAAAAGCTATGGGACATTGCGAAGAAGTATCGCACAACGATGAACGATATATGTAGTGTAAATGAATTGGAGACTGATTCGGTCAAGATGGGAGATAAAATTGTCGTGGTAAAAATTGCCAGGATATAATTTATATTTTTTTGCCGAAAAATGTGGAAAAAAATCTGGTTTTGTGCCAAAATAGAATGTAGTGTGCATATAGTTATTTTTGAAAGGCGGGAATATATTGTTTTACTGCCTTGTGAGAATTTTGGAGGAAGCCAGATGTACTTTTATAAGAAGAGAAGAATAATGAGCGTTATACTGTTGGTTGCACTTTTTGCTACATTGCCAGCGTTCGATGGTTCTAATTTCTGGACATATATGACTGGTAGTATGAAGGTCTATGCAACAACAGCCAAGGAGAAAAAGGCAAAGGCACAAAAAGATCTTAAAGACACAAATGAGAAAATCGATGGTCTCAAAGATCAGAAGAGTCAGACCGAGGTAAATATATCTAATAAGACTACTGAGCTCAATAATCTTTTAGCGGCTCAGAAGAAGCTGCAGACACAGATTTCTAATAAGCAGGATGAGATTACAAAGTGTTCCCAGGATCTTGAGCAGGCCCGTGCAGATGTTGATGAGCAGTATGCAGCAATGAAGCTTCGTATACAGTTCATGTATGAGAATGGAGCTTCGAATTCTATCTGGGAGGCCATTCTTGAATCAGATGGAATCTCAGATATGCTTAATAGAATAGAGTATGTATCTGATGTTTATCAGGCTGACAGAGATCTTATGCTTAATTTTCAGGCGAAAGTTGATGAAGTTGAGAAACTTTCTCAGAAATTATCAGATGACATGGAATCGCTTGTAGCACTTCAGGGTGAATACGAGTCGAAGCAGGGAAATCTTGAGCAGGCGATAGTATCACTTCAGAATGAGAAGGACAAATATGCGACTGAGATTGCAACTGCAAAGCAGCAGGCTGAAGATTACCAGAAGACAATCGATGAGCAGGAGAGAATTATCCGTGCGCAGGAGGCTGCCGCAGCACATGCAGACAGCGGAAGCTATTCGGGTGGTGGTACAGGTAATGGAGGCGTAAGTTCAAGCGTTGATTATTTATCAGACCCAAGCTACAATCCTTCACCAAGGACAGGAGTATCTGGTTCACAGGTTGTAGCATACGCGCTCCAGTTTGTAGGTAATCCATACAGATGGGGTGGAAACAGCCTTACAAATGGTGTGGACTGTTCAGGTTTTGTACATCTTGTATATGCCCATTTTGGTATTTCTACACCACGTTATTCACAGGCGTTTAAGTCACAGGGACAGCCGGTTGCATTTGCAAATATCCAGGCCGGAGATGTAGTAGTATACCCTGGACATGTTGCTATTTATATTGGTAATGGATGTATTGTAGAGGCACAGTCTACAAAGGCAGGAATTACAGATGGTCGTGCCGTTAAGTGCCATACTATTACAGGACTACGAAGATATGTATAATAATATGTATATAACAGGGCGCTCAGCGGCAACGCGGAGCGTTCTTGTATTTAATTCTTGTATTTAATTAAGGAGGAACAGACTAATGCAGATGGAACAATTACAGAAGGATATGATTGCCGCAATGAAGGCAAGAGATAAGGCTAGAAAGGATGCGATTTCTACTCTGGTATCAGCTGTTAAAAAAGTAGCTATTGATGAGGGATGCAGGGATGACATTCCAGAGGAACTTGTAAACAGGGTAATCATGAAAGAGATGAAGACAGTAAAGGAGCAGATTGACAGCTGTCCAGAATCAAGAACTGATTTACTTGAAGAATATAAGGCACGTTATACTGTATTTGAAGAGTATGCACCAGCCATGATGTCAGCAGAAGAGGTTGAGGCTGTACTTACAGAGAAATTTGCGGATGTCATTGCGACAAAGAACAAAGGTCAGATTATGAAGAATGTTATGCCGGAATTAAAAGGAAAGGCTGATGGAAAAGTAATTAATCAGGTGGTTGCAAAGCTTTGTCAGTAGAAAGAAGACATCCGAAGAAATATATACTCACCATTATACTTGGGATTTTAGTTATAATTCTTGGCTACACATCATACAGAAAGTATTCTCTTGCAGGTGGAATTGATTACAATGAGCATCTAAAGAACACTGCGGTTACAGTAAATGATACTAAGCTTACGTTTGAAGATTTAGCATTTTATGTAGTTTATGAAGAGCAGAAAGTTGAGCAGGATGCACTGGTTTATAATCCGTCGAATACGAATAAATACTGGAATCTTCATTTAGATGGCCAGTTCATACGAATCACAGCCAGAGACAGTGCAATGCAGATGGCGATACACGATGAGATTTTTTACCAGATGGCAGTGAAGGAGAATACTGAGCTTACAGAAGATGAGATAAATTATGCAAAGAATACCCAGGCCGACTTTGAAAGCGATATGGAGGATTTTGGGCAGACGGATAAGTTAAATGTCAAGCAGAGTGTGTATAATGACACAATCATGAAGATTGCTCTCGCGCAGAAGTATCAGGAGATATATGCACAGATGAATGGAGTGTCGGTGGATGCTTATAATTTCGACGGAGATTCATATAAGAAGTTATTGAAGAAGAACTCATATAAGATAAATGAAAGACTTTGGAAGAACGTAAGGTTTGGAAAGGTGAGCCTTCATTAGTAATCTGATTAATCACACATGAGAGGCCAAATACCTTTTGACCCTCATATTATATAATGTAATAATAAGAAAGCGGTTAGGTATATAGTATGTCAGTTAAAATTGGAAGAAATGATCCGTGCTGGTGCGGAAGTGGAAGAAAATATAAGACATGTCATGCAGCATTTGATGACAAAATCGAAAAGCTAGCATCAGAGCATCATAAGGTGCCGCCAAGAAGTCTTATCAAGACACCAGAGCAGATTGCGGGAATAAAGGAGAGCGCGAAGATTAACATTGCAGTTCTTGATTATTTGCAGGAACATGTACATGAGGGAATGTCTACCGCAGAGATAGACAAGATAGTATATGACATGACAACAAGCATGGGAGGAATCCCGGCACCACTTAATTATGAGGGTTATCCATACAGTGTATGTACATCTGTAAACAATCAGGTGTGTCATGGATTCCCATCTGAGAAAGTGATTCTTACAGATGGAGATATTGTAAATGTAGATTGTTCTACGATCTTGAATGGATATTTCTCTGATTCATCAAGAATGTTCTGCATAGGCAATGTAAGTCCAGAGAAGAAGAAACTTGTTCAGGTCACAAAGGAATGTGTAGAGCTTGGACTTAAAGAGGTTAAGCCTTGGGGCTTTTTAGGTGATATGGGGCAGGCAGTACATGACCATGCTTTTGCAAATGGATATACAGTTGTCCGTGAAATTGGTGGACATGGAATCGGACTTGAATTCCATGAGGAACCATGGGTTGGTTACAATACAAAGCGTGGAACAGACATGGTTATGGCACCGGGGCTTGTATTTACAATCGAGCCGATGGTAAATATGGGTAAGCCTGATATCTTCACTGATGAGGACAATGGATGGGAGATTTACACTGATGATGGACTACCTTCTGCTCAATGGGAGATTCAGGTGCTTGTGACCAATGATGGATACGAGGTACTGTGCTGGTAATATAATTAATAAAGAGTCGTTGCATTATTATGTATAATGCGACGACTCTTTTTGTGGGATTGATATGTACTAGGAATTAGCATTTATAGATAAAATACAGTGTCTGCAATAAAAAAGAGCCATCGCACTAGAATCTAATGCGACGACTCTATAATGATGTAGATTATACAGTAGTATTAACTCCATTGATTGTAGCATGCTCGTCATCCTTCATTGGTATAATCAGGCACTTCTCACCATTTATAATCTGTGAAGTAATCTGTGAAGCCTTCTCAGGCTTGACGCGGAGAACAACATCATAAGTCTTTGTCTCAGCAACATAATTGTCAATTTCTTCCTGTTTTTCAAGGAGCTGTGAAGTTCTCTCCTCAAGCTGTGTATTTTTTTCTTCAAGTTCAGTATTCTTCTCATTGAGCTGCAATGTGAGTGTTCCAACCTGATCTTCAAGTGCAAGCTTCTCGACACGCATTTCATTGGCAATAAGTGCTTTCTGGTCGATTACATTCTCGGCAGCAGGCAACTTGTCACCGAATGCTTCATCCACACCTTTTTCGATTCTATTTGCTTTTTCCTCAGATACATTACTGTCTGTAAGGACTTTATTTATAGTATCCTTATCGAGGATAAAGACCGCATCATCATCATGCGTCTCAACAAAATCATCTACGGCTTCACTTAAATTCTGCTGGATGTCAAGCAGGATATCTTCTGTAGATTCATCCTCAGCACCGAGAACGTTGCGGACGATGGAATGGAATGCCATTTTCTGTTCGGTAGCTGTACGCTCGACACCACAGCCAAGTCCATTTGCCATGAATTCTGAGTGTGGCTCTTTGGTATTCTTGGTGTAGAAAAGTGTAGAGTGTATATCGGTACTTCTGTCGTTGAAAGCAGGAAAAAGGAAACCTGTATCTGGTGCACCAACTACCCAGTCTCTTACTCTGGGTCCGATTCGCTGTTCACTCTCGAGGTAGCCAAGACCTGGCTTTGAAAGCGAAACAGGACAGATGGCTGCAAGCAGGTAGGTGTATACCTCTTCTGATTCATCGACATTTATATTGTCCCTGGTCCTTGTCATGACATCGTAGCTGTCGAGATAAAGGAGAATAAGATAATTTCCGGCTTCATCATATGTATCAATTACAAGGTCATAGTAAGTGTCGAGAAGAGTCTCATCCTCGAGCTTAGAATCGCGAAGAGCCATAAGAATCTGCTGGCGTCCTCCGACTTCTTCTTCCTCCCTTGGAAAGTCGAGATTTAAAAGATTGTTGCCGAGTGTTCCTGAGAGTACTTTGTTGGCAATCTCAAGATATTTGTAATATTCATCCTCTTCAAGTGTGAGAAATTTACCACCGAATTTGCAGACTTTGTTGTGGTTGCAGTCCACATAGCAGCCGACTAACTGCGTAAAAGTGGCGGCATCTTTTTTGAATCGTCTTTTTAGTTCAAGTACTTCTTTTTTATTCATGAAATATACCCCTTATTTTCGAATAGCATGCAAGCATGCATCGATGATAATTTTTGACATTTTAATCATATTATAAAATAATACTTCATTTTTTAAAAGAGCAATTGAAAAAATATCAAAAAGAGAGTAATATGTGATACAAATATTGTTTTCGAGGTTAAAAAATGAAGAAGAGTCGTATTGATTTTTTAGATTATTTAAAGGCAATATGCGTGATTCTGGTAGTGATAACGCATTATGACTGGGAGAGCAAAGAGTCATATATTTTTACAATGTTTATAAATATGGCAGTGCCGGTTTTTATGATTATTAGCGGCTATAATTTCGCAATGTCCAACAGGAAAAAGACGGATGGTTCTATGCATCAGATGTATAGTCCAAGAGTAATCGCTCCAAAGCTGGAGAGATTTCTTGTTCCTTTCACAGGAATATGTCTCGTGGAGATTTT
Organism: uncultured Agathobacter sp.; assembly: GCA_934359755.1. Classification (GTDB taxonomy): domain Bacteria; phylum Bacillota; class Clostridia; order Lachnospirales; family Lachnospiraceae; genus Roseburia. The sequence continues at coordinate 12,761 of CAKRLV010000011.1, read as the reverse complement.
GCTGCTTGCAATAGAAGATAAGGACATTAATCCTTTTAGAATATTTTTCCTTGGTGCATATGGACCAGGAAGCTATTATGTACCTCTTATGGTACAGCTGCTTGTTATATTTCCAATCATATTTAAACTGGTGGAAAAAAGCGCAAAATGGGGTATTATATTAACAGGTTGCGTTAATCTTATTTATGAGATTGCGGTTGTTATTTTTGAGATGGATAAGTACTATTACAGACTTTGCATAGGCAGATATCTGCTCTTGATCGCGTTTGGCTGTTATTTGTATCTTCATCCTGAGAGACGTCTGAAAAAGCATGAAATAATTGCGATGCTGCTTATTGGGCTGAGTTACATAGTATTTATACTTGGACGGGATGTGGACACGACATTGTTTGATTTCTGGAAACCTACAGCTATGCCGATTGCTTTTTATATTTTTCCGATAGTGGTGCTTTTGTTTCGGGCATTTTATCACTGTCACATAGCAGGATTTGTTGGAAATATGCTAAGTATGATCGGAAAGGCGTCGTATCATATTTTTCTGATTCAGATGGTGTATTATCATTTTGAACTTGGAGGACGTATAATGGAAAAGGCATGGTATGTAGCTGTGCCGTATAATCTTGTCATTACGCTGGGGATAGGTCTTTTATTTTATGAAATGGATTCTGCTTTTGCAAGGCGTATGACTTTGCGGAGGAGAATAAGTTGGTAATAGGAATACTGGCTCATGTAGATGCAGGAAAGACAACGCTTTCGGAGGCGATGTTATATAAAACAGGACAGATAAGAAATTTAGGCAGGGTGGATCACCAGGATGCCTATCTTGATAATGATGCTCAGGAAAGAGAGAGGGGCATTACGATATTTTCAAAACAGGCACGTATTGTGGAAGATGACTGGGAGGCTGTACTGCTTGATACACCTGGACATGTGGATTTCTCGGCAGAGATGGAGAGAACACTTCAGGTGCTTGATTACGCAGTGCTTGTGATAAGTGGTACAGATGGTGTGCAGGGGCATACCAGAACACTTTGGAGGCTTCTTAAGCATTACAATGTGCCTGTTTTTTTGTTTGTAAATAAAATGGATATGGACGGAACAGACAGTGGAAAAATCTGTGCAGAATTAAAGGCAGAGCTTTCGGACGGATGTATGGATTTCGGCGAAACCGGTGAAGCATTCTATGATGAACTTGCCATGTGCAATGAGAGAATGCTTGAAGAGTTTATGGATGCTGGAGAAATAAGTGATTCAAGTATAAGGGATGCTGTCTGTGCAAGAGAGGTATTTCCGTGTTACTTTGGATCTGCGCTTAAATTACTTGGTGTGGATGAGTTCATAACGGGGATTAAAAAGTACGCAAAGGACAGAGAGTATCCATCCACTTTTTCGGCGAGAGTATACAAAATCGGAAGAGATAGCAGAGGGGCAAGACTTACCTTCCTGAAGGTTACAGGTGGTCGGCTTTTGGTGCGTGAAAAGCTGGAGTATTTTGCAGGCGGTGCGTCTGAACGCGTCATTGAAAAAGTAGATCAGATAAGAAAATATTCTGGTGAAAAGTTTGAGGCTGTAGATACTGCAAAAGCAGGAGAGGTTGTGGCTGTCACAGGGCTTACAAGTACATTCCCAGGTCAGGGACTTGGGGCGATGGAAGGCGTAAATGTGCCAATGCTTGAACCTGTATTAAATTATCAGATGATACTTCCTAAGGAGGTAAATCCAGCAGAATTTCTAAAGAACATGCGCCAGCTTGAGGAAGAAGATCCACAGCTTTATGTTGTGTGGAAAGAGGAACTTCGCGAGATTCATGTGCAGCTTATGGGCGAAGTGCAGATGGAAGTTCTGGTGCGGCTTATAAAGGATAGATTTGGTGTAGTTGTGACGTTCGGACCTGGAAGTATTGTCTACAAAGAGACAATTTCAAAGCCAGTAGAGGGCGTGGGACATTTTGAACCATTGCGCCATTATGCCGAGGTTCATCTGCTTTTAAGTCCAGGAGAGACCGGAAGCGGAATAACTGTGGATTCAACTTGCAGCGAGGATGTGCTCGACAAGAACTGGCAGAGACTTATTGCGACACATATAGAAGAAAGAGAACACAAGGGTGTTTTGACAGGCTCTGCGCTTACGGATGTAAAGTTTACCATTTTGACAGGGCGCGCGCATATAAAGCACACAGAAGGCGGCGATTTCAGACAGGCAACATATCGTGCAATCAGACAGGGACTAAAAGCGACAGAATCAGTATTGCTTGAACCTTATTATTCTTTTGTCCTGGAGATACCAATGGAGCATGTCGGACGTGCGCTTACTGATTTGGAACAACGTTCTGCAAAAGTGGATGCGCCTGAATTTGGAACAGTTGGAACGCGCGAGATGGCAACCATAAAGGGACGTGCGCCAGTAGCCACATTGCAGAATTATGTGGGAGAAGTGAATGCGTATACAAAAGGGCTCGGACATCTGACTCTTGAACTTGCAGGATATGATGTGTGCCACAATGCGCAGGAAGTCATAGAAGAAAGAGGGTATGACAGCGAACTTGATTTCAGGAATCCTACAGGCTCTGTTTTCTGCGCGCATGGAGCAGGTTTCGTAGTGCCTTGGGATGAAGTGCAAAACTATATGCATATGCCATATGTTTTTCATGGTGATTTGTCCAAAGAGGCATTAAAAGAAGCAGGGCTGGCATCAAAAGATGGACTTTATTATGACAGTGAAGGCAATGCGATACAGGGAGCTGCGGTAGGCAGCAGCAGAAAAAGCTGGGAGAAAACCGTATCAAAGATGTCGTCATATGAGCTTGACGCGGAGCTTGCCGATGTGTATGCAAGAGAGTTCAAGATGAGCAAAGGTGAGCTTGAGGAAGAAGAACGCCGCAAATGGGCAAAGTCAAAGACGGGAATACCAGAGGGGCTGTCAGGTAAACCAAGGACAGTAAAACATGATAAAAAGGGAAATCCTATTTACCCGGCAAAAAAACCGCAGGAAGAATATCTGATAGTAGATGGATACAATATAATTTTTTCATGGGAAGAGTTAAATGAATTATCCAGGACAAGCATTGATGCTGCAAGAGAAGCACTTAAGGACGAACTTCTAAACTATCAGGGTTTTAAACGATGCAATATCATGCTTGTTTTCGACGCATATAAGGTAAAGGGAAACGCAGGCAAAAGAGAAGTGTATGACGGAGTCAGCAGGAGCCTGAATAAAGATACGAAATATGAAGCGGGGGATAAGCCTGTTATTGAGGTGTATTTTACAAAGCAGGATGAGACAGCTGATGCGTTTATCGAGAGGCGTGTGCACGATATACGTGATAAGTATAAGGTCACTGTTGCGACAAATGACGGACTTGAGCAGCAGACGGTGATGAGCCTCGGGGCACTTAGGATGTCGGCGAGGGAATTGAAGGAGACTATTGAGCGGCACAACAGGGAGTCGTTCGAGAATTGGGCTGCTATTCACACCTAACAGTCTGAACAGTAACAGAATTGGAGCCATAACCCAAATAGGAATTTAACATAGATTGAAAAATAGTAGAAATGTGGTATAGTATTCTTTAACAAGGTAAAGAGGAGAAGTGCCATGATAGTAAACGAAAAAATGTATCAGCTCGGCAGTGTACGTTCTGCAATTCGAGAGCTGTTTGAATATGGAAAAAAGCGTGCAGAAATTGTTGGACCGGAGAATGTATATGATTTTTCAATAGGAAATCCAAGCATACCGGCGCCTGCAATCGTAAATGATACAATACGCGAACTTACCCGGTCACTTGATTCAGTATCACTTCATGGATACACATCAGCGCAGGGAGATGCCGAAACAAGACAGGCTGTTGCTGATTATCTGAATAAGACACACGGAACAAATTTTAATGCAGATAATTTCTATATGACTATGGGAGCAGCAGCATCGCTTTCACTTTGTTTTAAGTCTCTTACTACAAGTGATGAGGATGAGTTCATTGTGATTGCTCCGTTTTTTCCAGAGTATTCTGTTTTTATTGCATCGGCAGGTGCAAAACCGGTGGTAGTACCGCCTGATACAGAGAATTTCCAGATTGATTTTGGAGCACTTGAGACGAGAATCAGTAAACATACAAAGGGAATCGTAATCAATTCTCCAAACAATCCTTCGGGCGCAGTGTACTCCGCAGATACGATAAATAGGCTTGCTTCTTTGCTTGAGCAAAAGCAAAAAGAATATGGAACACAGATTTTTATAATTGCTGATGAGCCATATAGAGAGATTGCATATGATGGAATTGAGGTTCCTTTTGTGACAAAGTTCTACGACAACACTCTTGTCTGCTATTCATACAGTAAGTCACTTTCACTCCCTGGTGAAAGAATCGGCTGGGTACTTGTGCCAGATGAGGCTTATGAGAGCAAGAATCTTTATGCGGCTGTTGCTGGTTCGGGACGTGCGCTTGGATATGTATGTGCGCCTAGTCTCTTCCAGAAGATGCTGGTAAAATGCATTGGACAGACTGGTGATATTGCGGCGTACAAAGCGAACCGTGATTTGCTTTATGATGGACTTACTAAAATCGGTTACAAATGTTTCAAGCCGGATGGCGCATTCTATATGTTTGTAAAAGCGCTCGAAGATGATTCACAGAGCTTTTGCGAGAAGGCGAAAGAAGAGGATCTTCTTATAGTTGCAGCGGATGGATTTGGATGTCCTGGCTGGGTGAGAGTATCATATTGCGTTGATTCAGAGATGATTAAGAGATCATTCGGTGCGTTTGAGAAGTTGTACAGTAAATATAATGCATAATCATTTTATTTTTACCAGGCTAAAAGTGGTACAGGAATTATAATTATGCGAAAAAGATAGTGCGTATATATTGACCATCAAGAGTTAGACGAAAATCTGACGATTGATGGTCTTTTTGTATTGTATGGTTGACAAATACCCTGTGGGGGTATATTATTCTGTTGTGGATAGATACCCATAGGGGGTATGCATAAGGTGGATAATGACAGCAATATTGTGGAAGTATAAAGGAGTAGAAGTATATGGCAGATAATGAGACAGAGAAAAAGTGCTGTTGCTGTGGTAGAAAAAAGGAACGGACAGACAAAGAATATAAGGATCTGCTCAACAGGTTAAGCCGCGTGGAAGGTCAGATAAGAGGAATAAAGAGGATGGTTGAGGAAGACTGCTACTGTCCGGATATTATGGTTCAGGTAGCGGCTGCAAATGCTGCACTCAAGAGTTTTAATAAGGTTCTTCTTGCCAATCATATAAGAACGTGTGTCGCAGATGACATCAGAAATGGACAGGATGACACGATAGAAGAACTTATCGAGACACTTGGGAAAGTGATGAAGTAATTATAAATAGTTATAAAATAGCATGATGATGGAATAAAAGAGATTATCGAGACAATCGGGAAAGTGATGAAATAAAAAAGTAATTACGAAATATTCAGAAAGGCGATGAAGTAGTGATGGAACAATATAATGTGACAGGAATGAGCTGCGCGGCATGCGTGGCCAGAGTTGAAAAAGCTGTGTCAAAAGTGGATGGTGTATCCTCATGTACAGTCAGCCTTCTCACCAATTCCATGTCTGTAGAAGGAAGTGCATCGTCAGGCGATGTCATTTCGGCAGTGCAGAATGCAGGGTATGAAGCAAGCCTTAAGCATAGCAGGACTAATGCAGGGGCTGACAGCCCAAAGACTGGAAGTGCAGATATTTATGCAGAAGCAGAGGAGGCGCTTAAGGATAAAGAGACACCGAAGCTTAGAAAAAGATTATTGGCATCTATTGGATTTTTACTTGTACTTATGTATTTTTCAATGGGACATATGATGTGGGGCTGGCCACTTCCGAAATTTTTTGAAGGTAACCATGTGGCGATGGGCCTTTTGCAGCTTCTTCTTACAGTGATAATAATGGTGATAAACCAGAAGTTTTTCATAAGCGGATTTAAGAGTTTTGCGCATGGTGCACCAACCATGGATACGCTCGTGGCACTCGGCTCGTCAGCGTCATTTTTGTATAGCGTGTATGCACTTTTTGCAATGACGGATGCGCAGGTGGCGGGAGATATGGACAGAATCATGTACTACATGGATCAGTTCTATTTCGAGTCTGCGGCGATGATACTTACACTTATCACGGTTGGAAAAATGCTCGAGGCACATTCAAAGGGCAAGACAACAGATGCACTTAAGAGCCTCATGAAACTTGCACCGAAGACAGCGGTACTGATAAGAGACGACAAAGAAGTCGAGGTTGGAATCGAGGAAGTAAGAAGCGGTGATGTATTTGTAGTAAGACCTGGCGAGACAATTCCAGTAGACGGAATCGTAATAGATGGAAACAGTGCGGTAAATGAAGCGGCACTTACAGGAGAGAGCATCCCTGTAGATAAAGAAAAAGATGATAAAGTAAGTGCAGCAACAATAAACCAGTCTGGATTTTTGAAGTGTCAGGCAACAAGAGTTGGCGAAGATACAACACTTTCACAGATAATATCAATGGTATCCGATGCGGCAGCAACAAAGGCACCAATTGCAAAAGTAGCAGATAAGGTATCTGGAATCTTTGTTCCTTCGGTAATAACAATTGCAGTAGTCACTTTTATAGTGTGGATGCTTTTTGGAGCCGGTGTGGGAACCGCACTTTCGAGAGCAATCGCAGTACTTGTAATCAGCTGTCCTTGCGCACTTGGACTTGCAACACCAGTTGCGATAATGGTTGGAAATGGAATGGGTGCGCGCTCAGGAATCCTTTTCAAGAACGCAGTATCACTTGAAGAAACGGGCAAAATGCAGATAGTAGCACTTGATAAAACGGGTACAATCACAAGCGGGGAGCCACAGGTCACAGATATTGTTGTAGCAGATGAAAAGGGCGGAATGTCAGAGCAGGAATTGCTTCGTATGGCAGCAGCACTTGAAGCAAAAAGCGAACATCCACTTGCAAGAGCCATCATGAAAAAAGCGGATGAGCAGAAACTTATTTTTGCAGAAGTAAGCGATTTTGCAGCAGTGCCGGGAAACGGATTGCAGGCAGTGATTGAGGGCACAAAAGTAAATGGCGGAAATCGGGAATATATCTCGAAATTTGCTGAAATCGGTGAAAAGTTAAGCAAAAAAGCAGCCGCTTTTGCAGAGCAGGGCAAGACACCATTATATTTTTCAAAAGACGATAAAGTAGCTGGAATAATTGCAGTCGCTGACACAATCAAAGAAGACAGCCGTGAAGCCGTGCAGCAGCTCAAAGGAATGGGCATACGCGTGGTAATGCTTACAGGCGACAACGAAAGAACTGCCAAAGCAATTGGAAAACAGGCTGGTGTGGATGAGGTAATCGCAGATGTCAAACCAGACGGCAAGGAGAGCGTAATAAGAAAGCTTAAAAAGCAAGGAAAAGTGGCAATGGTTGGCGATGGAATAAATGACGCACCAGCGCTTACAAGAGCAGATATAGGTATAGCAATCGGAGCGGGAACTGATGTAGCGATTGATGCAGCAGACATAGTTCTGATGAAGAGCCGACTCATAGACGTGCCAGCCGCAATCAGATTAAGCAGGGCAACACTGCGCAATATACATGAGAATCTGTTCTGGGCATTTTTCTATAACGTAATAGGAATACCGCTTGCGGCGGGTGTGTGGTATCCGGTTTTCGGCTGGCAGTTAAGCCCGATGTTTGGAGCGGCAGCAATGAGCCTTTCGAGCTTTTGTGTAGTAACCAACGCACTTAGACTTAATTTCTTCAAGGTATATGAGCCTGGGCGCGATAAAAAAATAAAACAAATCAATATAACAGATATGGAGGAAGACAAAATGACAAAAACAATGCATGTAGAAGGAATGATGTGTGGACACTGCGAGGCAAGAGTTAAGAAAGCTCTTGAGGCACTTGATGCGGTTGAGGCAGCAGAAGTAAGCCATGAGAAAGGAACAGCAGTAGTTACATTAAGCGGAGAAATCAGCAATGATGAACTTAAGAAAGCTGTAGAGGAGCAGGATTATAAGGTAACTTCTGTTGAATAAATAAAGAAAAGTTAAAGAAAATAATGCAAGATATATCAGGGGATATTCCGAAATCAGGGTATCCCCTTTTATCATATTATAGAAATTTCTTATCTTATAAATATATGACTATTTCGTGGAGGAAAACGATAATAGATATTCAGGGGTGGTCTCAAGCAGTTCAGCAAAAATAGCCACCTCGTAATCAGGAACAAATCTTATGCCAAGCTCAATTTTCGTGATAGCGTTCTGGGTAATGGTATCGTAGCCTGCAAGCTGAGCCATTATCTCCAGTTTCTTGGTAGATATCTTTTTTTCCTTTCGCAGTTCTTTAATTTTTATTCCTATCAGATTTTTTCTGTCGTTATTGTACCAAAAAGCTTTCATAGTGAATACTTCCTATCTTAATATTCTTGTTAAGCAAATTTGTATTGATTTTATAAGCCTTTAGTGTTAAAATTCTTCTTAACAAGAAGAAAACGGAGGAATAATTAATGAAAAAATCTATGAAAGCACGCGCAATAGCGCTTGCAATGTTTTGTTGCATGCTGGTAACTGTTTTGCCAGTACAGAATGTTCAGGCACAGGTGTATAATTCTACATTGCAGTTTGGAACAGGTTATCAGTTTACAGGAGAAGGCGGAAGCCAGAAATTTGATTTAGTTTTGCCTAAGTCGGGTAGGGTGACATTTAATTTTATAGCGGAGAATTCAGGAGATGGCTCTGGTATACATCTATATGATGAGTCTGGTGAAAATTTATTATTGAAGGTTGGATTTAACGGTAGTTTTAAATATGATCTTGACTTAAAGGCTGGAAATTATGTAGTGATTATAAATGAATCTAGGCTTTCAAATTCAAGTAATATGGCATGGGATACAGCACCAGCAAAAGGTCAAATGGTAGCAACTTTCACCGATGCAAATGAGACATTTGCAGAAAGCACACTTATCACAAACGATGAGAGCGGTGTTGCATCAGAAATTGGAAACATAGGAAGTGCAAATATTGTAGGTCAGTTCGCAGTAAATGACAGTGTAGACTATTACAGTTTCGATGTGAAAAAGAGCCAGAACATCACAATCAGTTATGTTGCCCCAATGTCATCATCATCAATCCACATTTACAAGGACACACTTGATTTGGAGAATTGGCAGAATGACCTGGCAGCAGGAAGCCATAAAGTCACATTGACATTCCCAGAGGGACATTATTATATTGCAATCAACAACAATTCAAATGTGACAGGTGTTTACAATCTGACAATGTCTGGTGCGAAAATCAGCACAGCCAATATAAAGAGCTTAAGAAGCACAGCAAAGAAATCAATCACCGTAAAATATGCTAAAGTTTCTTCAGTAGATAAATATCAGATTCAGATTGCAGCTAACTCTAAATTTACAAAATCAGTAAAAACATATACAACAACAGCTACAAGCAAGAAAATCACAAAGCTTGGCTCTAAGAAGAAATATTATGTCAGAGTAAGAACAATAACTATGGCAAATGATTATAAATGTTATTCCGATTGGAGCAAGGCAAAATCAGTTAGGGTAAAATAACTTAATACAGAATTGCATAAATCAAAATGCCCCTGCATAGATTGTAAAAACAAGTTATGCAGGGGTTTTTTATGAAAGAATATATTGAGCAAAGAGCGGTAGAAATCGCCAATTACATAATCGAGAACAATGCAACCGTGCGCCAGGCAGCAAAAGCCTTTGGAATCAGTAAATCAACAGTACATAAGGATATCAGCGAGAGAATGGTAATGATAAATCCCACGATTGCAAAAGATGTAAGAAAAGTACTTGATGTAAACAAATCAGAAAGACACATAAGAGGTGGACTTGCAACAAGAGAAAAATATCTTCATCATCAATAAAATGATATGTGTGTAACTAAGGTATACATCCAATTGCATGCAAGCTTACGTCTAAACAGTAACTTTTGCACATTTAATCATAAAATGGAATTCATAAAGTGCTTGCGATAATTTTTTCCCTACTCTATAATAGGTAAATAGGATTAAAATACATTCAGGAGGAAAACAAAATGGATCAGGAAAAAGTCATAGTCATTGACTTTGGTGGACAGTATAACCAGCTTGTAGCGCGCCGAGTGCGAGAGTGCAATGTATACTGTGAGATTTACTCATATAAGATAGATATTGAGAAAATTAAAGAAATGAATCCAAAAGGAATCATCCTAACAGGTGGTCCAAACAGCTGTTATGAAGAGGATTCACCATCATATCAGAAAGAACTGTTTGAATTAGGAATTCCAGTACTTGGTATCTGCTATGGTGCGCAGCTTATGATGCATAAATTAGGCGGAAAGGTAATCACACCTGAAGTCGGCGAATACGGCAAGACAGAGATTACCTATGCTTCAAATGGTGTAATGTTCAAAGACCTTCCAGAGAAATCAGTTTGCTGGATGAGCCATTTTGACAGAATATCCGAAGCAGCACCTGGATTTGAAATAGTAGCACATACAGCTGACTGCCCTATCGCAGCAACACAGAATGTCGAGAAGAAGTTGTACGCAGTACAGTTCCATCCAGAGGTACTTCACACTATAAATGGAACACAGATGATTTATAACTTTGTCCGTGGGGTGTGTGGATGCCAGGGAACATGGAAGATGGATTCATTCGTAGAGAATGCAATTAAAGAAGTAAGAGAGAAAGTCGGAGACGGTAAAGTCCTCCTTGCATTGTCAGGCGGGGTAGACTCATCAGTACTTGCAGCACTCCTTGCAAAAGCAATTGGAAAGCAGCTCACATGCGTTTTCGTAGACCATGGACTTTTGCGTAAGAACGAAGGCGACGAAGTAGAAGGTGTATTTGGAAAAGACGGATCATTCGATATCAACTTCGTACGCGTAAACGCGCAGGAGAGATACTATAGCAAGCTCGCAGGCGTGACAGAGCCAGAGCAGAAGCGAAAAATAATCGGTGAAGAATTCATCAGAGTATTTGAAGAAGAAGCAAAGAAAATTGGAAAGGTAGACTTCCTCGCACAGGGAACAATCTATCCTGACGTTGTAGAAAGCGGACTTGGCGGTGAATCCGCAGTTATCAAGTCACATCACAACGTAGGCGGTTTACCAGACTATGTAGATTTCAAAGAGATAATCGAGCCACTTCGTAACCTCTTCAAGGACGAGGTACGAAAAGCAGGGCTTGAACTTGGACTTCCAGATTATCTCGTATTCCGTCAGCCATTCCCAGGACCAGGACTTGGAATCCGTATCATCGGTGAAGTCACAGCCGAGAAGGTACGTATCGTACAGGACGCTGACTGGATTTATAGAAGTGAAGTTGAAAAAGCTGCAAAAGAATATAAGGACGCACACGGAGAGGAGCCATCATGGATGCCAAACCAGTATTTCGCAGCCCTTACAAATATGCGAAGCGTGGGTGTAATGGGAGACGAGCGTACTTACGATTATGCTGTTGCAGTGCGCGCGGTGCGTACAGTAGACTTCATGACAGCAGATGCAGCCGAGATACCGTTTGAGGTGCTGCAGGTGGTGATGAGCAGAATTATTAATGAGGTTAAGGGAGTTAACCGAGTATTCTATGATTTGACAAGTAAGCCACCAGGAACGATTGAATTTGAATAATTTTCAAAAGCTCGCAAAGCCTAGTAAAATGGGCATTTGCGAGCTTGTTTTTTGCCTTGTGGTACTATTTTGGTACTAAAGTGAGTTGTGCGGGAATAGAAAATTGATGGCTTGGAATGCTTGCATTCCATAGACAGCAGGTTTCTATTCATATAGGGCGAACGCCCTCCATCGAGATGCAGCGAAGCGGAATCGAGATGGTGCACAGCGGATGACATTATGTTTCACGCATGAGGCCATGTTATTTTCCACTCAAAATATTCGTTAGGAGAAATCTCTCCATTATTTAATTTCGTTTTCATTTCACACCATTCCGAAAGGAAATCATTTACCAATCCATATTCAAAAGTTAATGCGACAGGTGAGCCTGCACTTTCATAATCATCTTCATTGTAAGTTGGACTGGCGGTCTCGGAAGGCTTTGCCGGAGTCATTGCAGTCAGATGAATCAGTTTACCGGGAGCTGTATACTCTGGAAATCTTGTGCCTTTTCCACGTGCCGGGAGAGATGTGGCACTTTCTTCAAGCCAGAAAAGTGTTTCAATGATATCTTCAGCAGCACCAAGGCTGTAATCAGAGATTGCCTTGTAATTGCAGTGCAAAGCATCAGCAAGCTTTAGAATCATATCTTCACCGGGAATGCGGGCACCGGTTTCATACTGGGATATACGGACAGACATATTTTTGCCCTCAAATCCAAGTGCACCGCCAAGCTCATCCATTGTCATTTTACGGAATACCCGTATTTTCTTTATTCTTTCACCAATTGTCATAGTGTAGTTACCTCCGTTTATCTGTCACTGATGGACTGTTAAAGACAGTATAACACGGAAAAAATGAAAATGGAAGTTTTTCTATACGAAAACATTAGAAAAACTCCTTGACAATTCAATACCACACGGTATAGAATAATACCAATTCAATTATCTATACAATATAGTATTGGAAAAAACAACTAAATGAGCGGTATCAGAAATCTAACAGGCATTTGCCAGGACATTCATAGGAATCGAGCGAATGTAGACACTCCCCCAAGCGGACCGAGTACCTCGAGCAGGAGCGGGCGGTATTACAGGAGATTATCTCAGGTAAGGAGGCTGGTTGTGACATCAGCAGAACTGGTATGGAGAAA
>CAKRLV010000010.1 GCA_934359755.1 uncultured Agathobacter sp. | reverse complement strand
ATACCAACATGAAGGTTAGGGTTAACTGGCTTACCAAGCTTAATAGCTGTCTCCATTAACTTACCAACACCTGTCTGATCAAGCTTAGCAAATGGATCATTCTCGAAGATCTTCTCATCATAGTATGCATTTAAGAACTTACCTGCATCATCACGAGAGAATCCAAATGTCATCTGTGTAAGGTCGTTTGTACCGAAGCAGAAGAAATCAGCCTCTGTAGCGATCTCATCAGCTGTAAGAGCAGCTCTTGGAATCTCGATCATTGTACCAACATGGTATTTAAGATCAACACCAGCAGCAGCGATCTCAGCGTCAGCAGTCTCAACAACTACCTTCTTAACGAACTTAAGCTCTTTGAGCTCACAAACTAATGGAATCATGATCTCTGGCTCTACTGCCCAATCTGGATGAGCTTTCTTTGTATTGATAGCTGCACGGATAACAGCCTTTGTCTGCATCTTAGCAATTTCTGGATAAGTAACAGCAAGACGGCATCCTCTGTGTCCCATCATTGGGTTGAACTCATGTAAGCTATCGATGATTGTCTTAATCTCTTCAACTGTCTTACCCTGAGCCTTAGCAAGCTTCTCGATATCAGCTTCCTCTGTAGGAACGAACTCGTGAAGTGGTGGATCAAGGAAACGAATTGTAACTGGGCATCCTTCAAGAGCTTCATATAACTTCTCGAAGTCTCCCTGCTGGTATGGAAGAATCTTATCAAGAGCTGCTTCTCTCTCTTCTACTGTATCAGAACAGATCATCTCACGGAATGCAGCAATTCTGTCTTCCTCGAAGAACATATGCTCTGTACGGCAAAGTCCGATTCCTTCTGCACCAAGCTCACGAGCTTTCTTAGCATCAGCTGGTGTATCAGCGTTTGTACGAACTTTAAGTGTTCTGAACTCGTCAGCCCAAGCCATAACACGTCCGAACTCTCCAGCGATTGAAGCATCAACTGTTGGGATAAGTCCAGCATAGATGTTACCTGTTGTACCATCGATAGAGATCTCTGATCCCTCTGTGAATGTCTGTCCAGCAAGTGTGAACTTCTTGTTCTCTTCATCCATAGCGATGTCTCCACAACCAGATACACAGCATGTTCCCATACCACGTGCAACTACGGCTGCGTGTGATGTCATACCACCACGAACTGTAAGGATACCCTGAGCAGCCTTCATTCCTGTGATATCTTCTGGAGATGTCTCAAGACGTACAAGAACTACCTTCTCTCCTCTTTCAGCCCAAGCCTCAGCATCATCAGCTGTAAATACAACTTTACCACAAGCAGCTCCTGGAGATGCTCCAAGACCTTTTCCAAGTGGAGTTGCAGCTTTAAGTGCAGCAGCATCAAACTGTGGATGTAATAATGTATCAAGGTTACGAGGGTCTATCATAGCAACTGCCTCTTCTGGAGTCTTATGTCCCTCATCTACTAAATCGCAAGCGATCTTAAGTGCAGCTGGAGCTGTTCTCTTTCCGTTACGACACTGAAGCATGTATAACTTCTTGTTCTCAACAGTGAACTCCATATCCTGCATGTCATGGTAATGGTTCTCAAGAGTCTCACATACTTTAAGGAACTCAGCATAAGCCTCTGGGAACTCCTGCTCCATCTGAGCGATTGGCATTGGAGTACGAACTCCGGCAACTACGTCCTCACCCTGTGCATTGATAAGGAACTCACCCATAAGCTTGTTCTCACCAGTTGCAGGATCACGAGTAAATGCAACACCTGTTCCAGACTCATTATTTAAGTTACCGAATACCATTGGCATTACGTTAACAGCTGTTCCCCATGAATAAGGGATATCATTATCTCTTCTATATACATTTGCACGTGGGTTATCCCATGAACGGAATACAGCTTCGATAGCAAGCTTTAACTGCTCTACAGGATCTGAAGGGAAATCTGATCCTAACTGATTCTTGTACTCAGCCTTGAACTGCTCTGCTAACTCTTTAAGGTCAGCTGCTGTAAGGTCTACGTCAAATTTAACTCCTCTATCCTCTTTCATCTTATCGATGAGCTGCTCAAAGTATTTCTTTCCTACTTCCATAACAACGTCAGAGAACATCTGGATGAAACGTCTATATGAATCATATACGAAACGCTCAAATGCTGGATCTGGGTTACCAGCGATCATAGCTGCTACTACTTCGTCGTTAAGACCAAGGTTAAGGATTGTATCCATCATACCTGGCATTGAAGCTCTAGCTCCTGAACGTACAGAAACAAGAAGAGGATTCTTAAGATCTCCAAACTTCTTTCCGTTTACTTCTTCCATCCATTTTACGCCGTCCATAGTCTGAGCCATGATCTCATCATTAATCTTACGACCATCCTCATAGTACTGTGTACAAGCCTCAGTTGTAATTGTAAATCCCTGTGGTACTGGAAGACCAATCTCAGTCATCTCTGCAAGGTTTGCGCCCTTACCACCGAGTAAGTTACGCATGGACATATTACCTTCTTTGAAGGTATAAACCCACTTATTTGCCATTTTGCAATTCCTCCTAAAATATATTTTGAATGGATAACCATTCATTTACTAAATTGATGTGCCCCATGTAAACATAAGCGCACATCAATATCATAACATACTTTTCTTAAAAAACAACAGTTTTTCCTTGTTTTTAGTTTTCAAATTTACAAAAAAACTCTATACAAAATAATATTTAAAGACTTAAAATTCAAACTTCTTAGCAAAATATGCATCAAGTTCATCAATCTTAATTCTCTCCTGCTCCATAGTATCACGATCACGTACTGTGACACATCCATCTTCCAATGAATCAAAATCATATGTAACACAGAATGGAGTTCCAATTTCATCCTGACGACGATATCTCTTTCCAATTGTTCCTCTGTCATCATACTCACAATTGTATGTCTTTGATAAGTGAGCAAATACTTCCTCTGCCTGCTCATTTAACTTCTTGGAAAGTGGAAGCACTCCAATCTTAACTGGTGCAAGTGCTGGATGGAAATGGAATACTGTACGGACATCAGGCTTTTCTTCTGTTCCGATATCTTCTTCATCATATGCTGCACAAAGGAATGCAAGTACAACTCTGTCTGCTCCAAGAGATGGTTCAATAACATATGGAAGGTATCTCTCATTCTTCTGATCATCGAAATAAGTAAGATCTTCTTTCGATGTCTCCTGATGACGTCCAAGGTCGTAATCTGTTCTGTCAGCAATTCCCCACAATTCGCCCCATCCAAATGGGAATAAGAATTCAATATCTGTTGTTCCCTTTGAGTAAAATGCAAGCTCTGCTGGATCATGATCACGAAGTCTCATCTCATCTTCTTTGATTCCAAGTGAGATAAGCCAGTCTCTACAAAAACCTCTCCAGTACTGGAACCACTCAAGATCTGTTCCTGGCTCACAGAAGAACTCTAATTCCATCTGCTCAAATTCTCTTGTACGGAATGTAAAGTTTCCAGGTGTAATCTCATTACGGAAGGATTTACCAATCTGTCCGATTCCAAATGGAATTTTCTTTCTTGATGTACGCTGTACATTTTTGAAGTTTACGAAAATACCCTGTGCTGTCTCAGGTCTTAAATAAACAGTATTCTTTGCATCCTCTGTTACTCCCTGGAAAGTCTTGAACATAAGATTAAACTGTCTGATATCTGTAAAATTATGCTTTCCACAAGAAGGACATGGTACATTATTTGATTTAATAAAATCTACCATCTGTTCGTTTGTCCAACCATCAACCGATGTCTCAAGGTTAATTCCATTATCCTGTGCAAAATCCTCAATAATCTTGTCTGCACGGAATCTCTCATGACACTCTTTACAATCCATAAGAGGATCTGAAAATCCGCCAAGATGTCCTGAAGCCACCCATGTCTGTGGATTCATAAGAATCGCACAGTCAACACCTACATTGTAAGGATTCTCCTGAATGAATTTCTTCCACCATGCTTTTTTTACATTATTCTTTAATTCAACACCAAGATTTCCATAATCCCATGTATTGGCTAATCCTCCATAAATTTCTGAACCTGGATATACAAATCCTCTTGCCTTAGCAACCTGGACTATTTTTTCCATTGTTTTTTCCATAATATGTTCCTCGCCTTCCATTTGCTTTTTAAAATAAATTATATTTATTCATATACTACATATGTATACACATCAGAGTATGTCTGAACTGAATCATCTTCTTTGGGCTCATCAGAAAAATCAAATGTCACTTCTTCTGACTGTGTGCTGTCTTCTAATAAATCATCAGCTGACACTGAACCACTGTCTGCAGATTCAGCTTCTGTTCCCTCTGTTCCACTCACAGCTTCTTCAACTTTCTCAGTTTCAGTAGAGGCTTCGATTGCTTTGTTCAAAAGATTATATTCATTTGAAATTGCAACTGTACTCTTATCAACAAGCTTAGTGCTATCAACAGATGCATATGCAATTGTACCATTTACATTGATATTGCTTGTTCCATTATAAATGACAACTTTCAAATCTGAACTATCTATAATCTGGTCTTTGCTACACTCTGTAGCCTTTGAATCCTTAATCGAGGCAAAGTCTACATTGAAATCATAACCTGCGGCAAGTGCCTCCGTAACAGTTCCTGCAAAAAGATCTATTCCGTTAAATGATTTGTAATCATCTGTAGAAGCATACTCAAGAATAAGTGTTGCTTTCTTTTTTTCAATTGAAAGCTTCTGTAATTTAACAGAATCCTTACCATTCTCATCATTGTATGTACTAATTGCATCGTCAATATATTTTTCTAATGCTTTCTGGTCGTATGAACTGCCAAAATCTTCAACATCTGTTGAAACAACCTTACCATTCTTTAATACAAACACCGTGCTCTCATTTGCTGAATAGTCTTTTCCACACCCTGTAAGTGTGCCTACACAAAGAACAACTGCCAACATAATTGCTGCTAATTTCTTCATATCTTCCTCCTAATATATCCAAATTACAATCCATGATATTATACACTTTATATTTTTCTATTTCAATATATAATCTTAATGTCAAAATCTTCCTCCGAAATTACCTCCGTCGAAATTATCTTATATAGTTGCTGCTCACACCTAACAATTTGATCAGTAACGTTTTCATCCCATTTAAAATGTATATCTAAATTATCCTATATATCTGGATTATAATATGTGTCATAATAAATTTGACTTTATGATATAAATTGTAATGACTTAAATTCATGATGAACATATTTATCCATATACGCACTCATAATACTTTGTAATTCATGCAAAATTTTGTCACTTAAAGAAAATGAATACAGCTTTCTGATATCTGAGCTGATTATATACTGCATGGCATATCTTGTATCATCTTCTATTCTTCTGCCTTCAACAAATCCTGCACATTTATCACAAAATATTCCACCTCTTTTGACTGAGAAAAAATTTATATTCTCCCTTGAATGACAATGCATACATTCATATACTGATGGACCTTCGCCGTTTATTGTAAGTGCTTTAAGCTCAAATACTGCTCTTACGAGTTCTTTTTTGTATGCTGGACTTTCAAGCGCTCTAAGTGACTGATATAAAAGCTTAAGCATCTCTTTCTCATCATTATTTTCCTGACAGAAATATTCACAAAATTCAAGAAAATAACATCCCATATATGTAGCATCAAGATCCATTGTCAGTTCCCTGAAATAGTTTTTTATTGAAGCCTTCATAAGGTTATATGAATTTCTACCTTCATACAGTTCAAATTCTCCAAAAGAAAAAGGATTGGTTGCAGCAAGTAACTGGCTGTTAGGTCGCCTTGCACCTCTTGCAAATGCTGTAATCTTTCCTCTTTCCTTCGTCAAAATCGTTATTCTTTTGTCATAATCACTAATTGGCATTACTGTCAAAACCATGCCTGTTAGTACAACTGCCTGCGTCATCTGACTTATATTCCTTTAAGTTCCTTGTATCTTCTTTTATAGAATTTCGATATTCAAGATAGTCTGTAATTTTTCCTGTTCTATAAAATTCTTCCCAGGTTTTCTCCATAGCACGCCTCCACAAAACTCTTATTCTAAGAATATTTTCTGCAAAAGCGTACCACGTATACCCGAGAAAAAATGGTAAAATATTATTTTTCTTCATCCTTATATCCAAAGTTCTTAATCAGAAAATCACTGTCTCTCCAGTCTTTCTTGACTTTAACCCAAAGCTTCAGATTAACCTTACAATCAAGAAGACGCTCCATTTCAAACCTGGCATTTGAACCGATTTTCTTAAGCATTGAACCCTGTTTTCCGATAATTATGCCCTTATGCGAATCCCTCTCACACACAATAGTTGCATCTATATCATATATATATCCACCCTTGGTTTTCCTCGACTTCATCTGATCTATTCCAACTGCAATTCCATGTGGAATCTCATCACTGAGTGCATGCAATGCCTTTTCTCTGATTATCTCTGCGCATATAGCTCTCTCAGGTTGATCTGTAATAGTATCTTCATCATAGAACTGTGGTCCATATGGTAAATACTTAAAAATAGAATCTATAACATCATCCATATTCTGTCCTCTAAGTGCTGATGTTGGTATAATTTCAGCAAAATCAAGAACTTTCCTGTAAGTATCGATATACTCCAATACTTTTTCTTTCTCTACCGTATCTATTTTATTGATAATAAGGATAACAGGTGTCTTAACCTTCTTTAGCTGCTCAATAATGTGCTGCTCACCTGCGCCTATATAATTTGTCGGTTCAACCAGCCAAAGCACCAGATCTACTTCATTCAATGTCCTCTCAGCTACATTCACCATGTATTCTCCAAGCTTATTCTTGGCCTTATGAATACCTGGTGTATCAACAAATACTATCTGACCTTTTTCCATATCCGTATACACGGTCTGTATTCTATTTCTTGTTGTCTGTGGTTTATTGGAAGTAATTGCAATTTTCTGACCTATAAGTCTATTCATAAGTGTTGATTTTCCGACATTTGGTCTTCCTATAATTGTAACAAATCCTGACTTAAAATTATCTGCCATGTAATTCTCCTGTTCTATTATACATATAATTTTTCGACGTTATCAAATAAATTCTTTGCATCCTTTATCATATTTTCGTTACCGATTACACATAAATGATTCTGTTCTAAAACAGTCTGCACTTCATCAGCAAGATTTCTGATATCTTCGGCCTTTGCATAAAGAACCTCTTCGCGTTCCTTTTGTATCTCCTCATATGTTATACCCTCAAGATATGCAGACATAGATCTTCCTCCTGAGGTTTCTGGTGTGAGCGGCGTATCAAGACTACTGAATGTTCCTATTATATATTTTGTCATATCCCTTTCATCAGCATCAAATGTCCTGATATATTCTGGAAGTTTGTCGTATACCTCATTTGTGCTTTCAAGATTAGGATCTCTGTAGGAAACAAGATAACTTTCTCCACTTCTTAAAAACGCAGCCATGCATCCGTAAGCTCCGCCAACTACTCTGACCTGAGTCCACAAATAATCATACCCCAATATAGATTTAAGAAGCTTTAATGTACCTGAATACTTCGCACCATTTGATGTAAAATCACCAGTTCTTGCCACATATTGAATCTGTGAGGAATCTGTAAATCCTTCATTTTTGCACTCAAACTCAATTACGGCTGGCTTTGAAATTTCACTGCTTTCTTTTATATTTTGAATATATCTGCCGATGATATTCTTTGTATTGTCGTCAAGCTCATCTGATGTGTTGCCAATAAGAAGTCTGTTTCTCGCAAATAATTTATCACTTATTCTCTTTAAATTTTCTACTACAATCTGAGGATTTTCTTTTAATAACTGTTCAGTTCTACATACAAATCTGTAGTAATCAATTCCTCTTAACTTATCTTCGTAATATGCATATTTTGAAAATCCAGACATACTTCTCATAACTGCCACAGTATGTCCTGAACTGCTAAGACTAACCTGTAGTCTTGCTTTTATCTGCATAATAATCTCTGTAAGACGCTTTACATCATCAAATTTGGTGGTTCTGATTATCTCATCTACCAGCTTCATTCCATATTCCAGATTCTCGTTTAACACTTTGAGCTTAAATACATAATTGACAATCAAATCATTTTTCTTTCTCATATTTGGATGTGTTGACAAACCAGAACTTATACCACCTGTATAGATATTTATTTCATTTGCCAGCGCAGAATAAGTGTAGTTATCTGTGTCTACATATCCCAGTACCGATGCAAGAAGTCCAAGGTATCCTATATCCTCTGCACCAATGTCGACAGCATTAAAATAAAAATTAATGTAATTAATTCCATTTGTTGCCACATCATGCTGAACAGTTTTTATACCTTGTATCTGAGTCTCTATATTAGAAAATGGCAATGCATTTTTTCGCATATCAGCACGTGTAAGCATTGGAAGTTTCTTTAAGTCTTCCTCAGAGGAAGGAGTCTCTTGATATTCTTTGAGCTTTTTAGTAGAATCAATAAGTTCATCTATCTGCTTTTCGCTCAGGCTTTCTTTATACTGCTTAAGCTTTTCTCTTAATTTATCTTCTTCCTCGTTATTTTTGCCTTTTTTAGGTATAATTGAAACCACAGAACCGTGTCTGTTATCAAGAATGTATTCTTTTATTATCTGTTCAAAATATCCAGTCTCTATATTACTTTTTAACTGTGCAAAAATATCTAAACATTCAAGATGGATATACGGCTTCATATCATCATATAACCAGCTGTCGAGACACTGTAGTCCATACAACAAACCCTTTGGAAACTGTCCGAAATCTGCCTCTCTGAATCTGAACTCACTGCTATTAATTCCAGCTAAAAGTGCATCTTTATCTATGCCTTTCTCTATCTGTTCATTAAGACATTTATCAATTATCTCAACAAATTTATCTCTTTGATCTTCGTTTGCATTCTTTGCAACAATCGAAAATACAGGCTGCTTAACTCCACCCTCATAAAAACCATATACATCTTCACCTATTCCAGCTTCTATAAGTGCTTTTTTAACAGGCGCACCTGGTGCACTTACAAGTGCATAATCCAATACATCAAAAGCCTGATACAGCATAGGGTCTAAGGATGTTCCTACTACTCTGTTATATGATAAATATGAATGCTTGTCCTCAACATCATCTGAAGCAATCGAAAAATCATCAGTCATGTATCTGATTTCATCAAATGCTTTCTGTTCTGGAATTTCTGAATCAATCTTCTCATAATCATATTTACTAAGATATTCTTTATCTAACCATACCAGTCTCTCAACAATATCAATGTCTCCATACAGATATATATAAGAATTGGCTGCATGATAATACTTCCTGTAGAAATTCAGGTAAGCTTCGTATGTTAACTCAGGTATATGGACTGGATCTCCTCCAGAGTCTTTGCTGTACGTATTGTCTGGAAAAAGTGATTTAAAAATCTGATCGCGCAATACTTCATCTGGTGATGAATATGCCCCTTTCATCTCATTATACACTACACCATTTATAGTAATCGGATCATCGACTGACTCTAATTCGTAATGCCAGCCTTCCTGTTTAAATATCTCCTCATACTTTGTAATATTAGGATTAAAAACTGCATCAAGATAAACATCCATGAGATTCTTGAAATCCTGATCATTACAGCTTCCTATAGGATAAACAGTCTTGTCAGGATATGTCATTGCATTCAAAAATGTATTAAGCGAACCTTTTGCCAGCTCAATAAAAGGATCCTTTACAGGAAATTTCTTTGAACCGCACAATGTAGTATGCTCAATAATGTGAGGTACTCCTGTCTCATCTGTCGGCGGTGTTCTAAACCCGATATAAAAAACTTTATTGTCATCATCATTTGATAATATACTTATTCTTGCACCACTTTTCCTATGTTTCAATATATATCCATATGATTTTATATCTGTAATTTCTCTTTCTTCTAAAATTTCATATTCAGCTAAGTCATGTATGGTCATGCTGTACCCTCCTGCTTTTAACTTGCGCAATAACGCTTTTAATAGTATATCCCATATATTGTAATTTGAAAAGAAAAACAGCGCCGAAGCGCTGTCAGAATATCGAAATATTATACTTAATTTTTTTCATTTTTAAGGTTAACATCCATCTGTGGAAATGGTATGCTGATGCCCTCTGCATCAAATTCATTCTTAATTTCCTCTACAAGAGCCCACTTAACCGTAAAATAATCTGCACTACTTACCCATACGTGAATTCCCATCTCGACACATGAATCTGCAAGGTTGTCGACAAAAATTTCTATTGGCTGGTCCTTAATAACAAGAGACTGCTTCAAAATAACATTTTCAATAACAGCTTTTACCTTAGATAAATCACTCTCGTATCCTACACCA
Organism: uncultured Agathobacter sp.; assembly: GCA_934359755.1. Lineage (GTDB taxonomy): Bacteria > Bacillota > Clostridia > Lachnospirales > Lachnospiraceae > Roseburia. Next base: position 87,373 of record CAKRLV010000010.1, on the reverse strand, counting down.
ACTTTCAAATCCACTCTACGTGTATCCATCCTTGAGACATTTGTCAGTGTAGCATTAGACAATGAGCCATTGGGTATCAAAACCACCTTATTGTCAGCTGTAAGAAGCTTTGTATAGAAAATAGTAATCTCTGTTACAGTTCCTTCTTTGCCGCAACTATGGTCTATTATATAATCTCCAACCAAAAATGGTTTAATTAGTACAAGAAGTACTCCTCCTGCGAAGTTCGAAAGACTTCCCTGCAATGCAAGACCTAAAGTAAGTCCTGCGGAACCAAGTACCGCAACTATTGATCCTGACAGTCCAAAACTGCTAAGTATAAGCATTATAAGCACAAAGTCTAAAGAATATTTGCAAAGAGAGCCAACAAAACTTGCTGCTCCAACCTCTGCACCACCTTTTTCCATTGATTTACGAACAATCTTTGCTATTGTCTTGATTATTCTGCTTCCAACCACAAATACGACTATGCATATAGCTAAATGTATAAGAAAACTGATAACATCTGGTGTAATATTGGTAATATAAGTCTTTAATTTGCTAGGATTATCGGCAACATCTTTCATAACCTGCTGTGCTTCTTCTGCATCGATTATCTCAGTTCCTAAATTCCAAAAATATCTCATATTATCTTCCTTTTTACATTAAAAATCTTATAAAACAACTTCTCTTATTTCTAAAATTCATGTATAAACAATCCACTTCTAAGCTTAGGCTCAAACCATGTAGATTTAGGTGGCATAAGTCTGTTTGCATCTGCCACATCAAATAATTCTTTTATTGATGTAGGATACATAGCAAACGCTACCTTACAGTCCATGTCACATCTTCGCTCCAGCTCTGATAATCCACGGATTCCTCCAACAAAATCTATACGTGCATCTGTCTTTGGATCTTTTATTCCCAGAACAGGGGCAAGCAGCAGACTCTGTAAAACAGATACATCAAGTCCATCTACAGGATCATTAGGAATGTCTTCCTCTTTCATCTGACATAGATACCATCTGTCATCTATATATACAGAAAACTCACCTTTTTTATTTGGCTTAATTGGCTGTCCTTTTACCGATGTATTATCATTTACTATAAATAATTCCTTAAGTTTTACCAGAAAACTTTCTGTATCTAAGCCATTCAAGTCCTTTACAACACGATTGTAATCCATAATCATAAGTTCTTCATCTGGAAATAAAACGGATAAAAAATAATTAAATTCTTCAGTTCCATCCCATGTTTTTGCTTCTTCTCTCTTCTTGAAGCCGACTTTCACTGCTGATGCAGCCCTGTGATGACCATCTGCAATATATATTTCATTTATCTTGTCAAAAGTATCTTCAATTGTTCTGATATCCTCATTATTATCTATCTCAAATACTCTGTGTCTTACTCCATCATCTGCCACAAAATCATATATAGCGTTCTCTTTCTTAGCCTTGACAACTATGCTGTTTATAATTTCATTGGCTCTGTATGCAAGAAATATTGGTCCTGTCTGTGCAGAACATGTGTATACATGATTGATTCTGTCCTGTTCTTTGTCAGCGCGTGTATTCTCATGCTTCTTAATAACTCCATTCGCATAATCATCTATTGATGCACACGCTACAATACCAGTCTGTATTCTTCCATCCATTGTAAGCTCATATATATAATACTTCTTTTTTGCATCACGTATAAAAGCTCCATTCGCAATCCATTCCTGTAGTGTCTGCGATGCCTTCTCGTAAACACATGCATCATATGTATCTACATCATCACCTAACTGTGTCTCAGCTCTATCAATAGCAAGAAAAGACTGCGGATTTGCCTTAACAACCTCTTTTGCCTCTGCTCTATTATATACATCATATGGAAGTGCTGCTATCTGCGATGCTTTCTCTTGTGATGGTCGCACACATATAAATGGTTTAATCTTAGCCATATTTCCTCCTTAAAAAAGACGATCCTAATGGACCGCCTTTGCCTGTCTTTTTTCTTCACTGTGTTGTTTTGCTACAGAAATTACTCTTGCTGTTGTATAAGCCCCCATCCCTACTGTCAAAATCAAAACAATCCAATGTATTGAACATAAATCTTCAGCCGCTGCAAGTGGTGTCTCCTCATCTACTATTGTCTGCACTGATTCCGCTTTTGCTTCCGTAGGATAGAACGCAACGATTGGCATGCCTAATGCAAATACAAGAAATAAAACTGCAATTTTGCTCTTAATAACTCTCATAATTACACCTCATCTCTTTCAAGACCGTTCACACTACATAAAATATATCTATAAATATTATAAAACACTTTATGTTCTATTTCAAGTACAATATACAGCTACTATTCAGACGCAAGCTTGACACCGCGCTGTCAAGCTATGCGCCATAGTGTTGATTATTGAATGATTACAGCCCCTGCCTCGTAGAGGCATTTTAAAGTGGCGGTATAAAATTTATACTATTTGATTACTCTTACTCTGATAACTCCAGTAATACTATGAAGCTTACTTACTACTTCCTCTGAAATTGCCGAATCAAGATCAAGTAATGAATATGCATACTCACCTTTGCTCTTATTCATCAAATCAGATACGTTGATATCAGCATCCGCAAGTATGGTTGTAAACTGTCCAATTAATCCCTTCTCATTCTTGTGAAGAATACCAATTCTTCCAGCTGTTGTACAAGCACCCATGCTGCAATCAGGATAGTTAACAGAATGAACGATATTACCATTCTCAAGATAATCTCTGATTTCACGAACTGCCATGATAGCACAATTATCCTCTGACTCAGCTGTAGAAGCTCCAAGGTGAGGTGTAACGATACAACCTTTTGCACCAACAGTTGTCGTGTTAGGGAAATCTGATACATATTTCTTAATCTTACCAGCAGCAAGAGCATCCACGATTGCTTCTTCATCTACGAGAAGATCTCTTGCAAAGTTAAGAACGATTGCATTTGGTTTCATCATTGCGATTGCTTCTGCATTAACCATTTTCTTTGTAGAATCAAGAAGAGGAACATGTATTGTAATAAAATCACACTCTTTATAGATTTCTTCAACATTTGTAACATGTTTAACACTTCTAGAAAGATTCCATGCTGCATTCACTGAAATATATGGGTCATATCCATAAACCTCCATGCCCATATGTGTTGCTGCATTTGCTACAAGGACACCGATAGCTCCAAGACCAATTACACCAAGCTTCTTTCCTGAAATTTCTGTTCCAGCAAAATTCTTTTTCTGCTTCTCAGCAACTTTTGCAATATTCTCATCACTCTGGTTCTCAAGACACCAGTCAATACCACCAACAATGTCCCTTGATGCATAAAGCATACCTGCAAATACAAGTTCCTTTACACCGTTCGCATTCGCACCTGGTGTATTAAATACTACCACACCCTGCTCGGCACATTTATCAAGTGGAATATTGTTAACTCCTGCTCCTGCTCTTGCAACTGCAAGAACCTTATCTCCAAGTTCCATATCATGCATAGCTGCACTTCTAACTAATGCTGCATCTGCATCTTTGATATCCTCTACTTTATTATAATCTTCTGAAAAAAGATTTAAACCAACTCCAGCAATTGGATTTAAACAAGTATAATTGTACATTTTATTTCCTCTCAAACTTCCATATTTTAAGAATTCTTAGCCTCAAATTCCTTCATAAACTCAACAAGCTTCTCTACACCCTCTTTTGGCATAGCATTGTAAATAGATGCTCTCATACCACCAACTGTACGATGTCCTTTAAGATTTACAAATCCAGCTTCTGTTGCTTCTTTTACAAATTTAGCATCAAGGTCTGCATTACCTGTTACAAATGGAACGTTCATAAGTGAACGATCTTCTTTTACAACAGTACCTTTGAAAAGCTTGCTCTGGTCAAGATAATCATAAAGAATCTTAGCCTTTTCTTCATTGCGTTCTTTCATTACTGAAAGTCCACCCATCTTCTTTAACCATTTGAACACCTTGCCACAGATATAAATTCCATAGCATGGAGGTGTGTTGTAGAGAGAATCATTATCTGCCTGAGTCTTCCACTTAAGCATAGTAGGTGTTCCTGGTAATACATCATCAGTAATAAGATCCTCGCGGATAATTGCAATTACAACACCAGCTGGTCCGATATTCTTCTGAACGCCGCCGTAAACAACACCATATTTTGTCACATCAACTGGCTCTGATAAGAAGCATGATGATACGTCTGAAACAAGAATCTTTCCTTTTGTATTTGGAAGTTTTTTGTACTTAGTTCCGTAAATTGTATTGTTTTCGCAAATATATACATAATCGAGATCATCTGGAATATCTAAATCTGAACAATCTGGAATATATGAAAAAGTCTTATCTGCGGATGATGCAAGTTCAACTGCCTCACCATAAATCTTAGCTTCCTGATAAGCTTTCTTAGCCCACTGACCAGTTATGATATAACCAGCTTTTTTGTTCTTCATGAGATTCATTGGAACTGCTGCAAACTGCTGTGAAGCTCCACCCTGAAGGAACAGAACCTTATAATTATCTGGAATATTCATAAGTTCTCTAAGATCTGACTCAGCTTCTTTGATGATTGTATCATATACTTTGGAACGATGACTCATCTCCATTACGGACATACCACATCCTCTGTAATCCATCATCTCATCTGCTGCTTCTCGTAGCACTTCCTCAGGTAAAACTGCAGGTCCTGCTGAAAAATTATAAACTCTGCTCATTTTCATATCCTCCTAATTTTTTAGATTAATAGTAGTTTATTATTTATATAATTTATTATATATCTTATCTGTCGTATACGACTATGGGTTCTATTATAGTCTTCTTCAATCATTCGCACAATCCTTTGTTTGATTATATCCGAATTATGACTGATGACTTCTATTATAGTCCTCTTCATCAAATGATTCATTTATAGGTGTTCCAGGTGCAACCATTGGCCATACCTTATCATCTGAATCGATTATACAGTCAATTACATATGGAACTTTGCTTTCAAGTGCTTCAGCAAATGCTTTTTCAAATTCGTCCTTAGACATAACCCTTTTAGCTTTTGCTCCCATAGCTTCTGAAAGCTTAACATAATCAACACCATCATCAAGTACAGTTGCTGAATAATGATGATCATAGAAAAGTGTCTGCCACTGTCTGACCATTCCCAGAACATGATTATTCACAATAATTTCTATAAGTGGTAACTTTTCTCTTGATGCTGTTGCTATTTCATTCATGTTCATTCTAAAGCATCCATCACCTGCAATATTAATTACCTGCTTATCAGGATTGGCTGTCTGTGCACCAATAGCTGCACCAAGTCCATATCCCATAGTTCCAAGTCCGCCTGATGTAAGAAGTGTTCTTGGATTCTTATATTTGAAATACTGGGCTGCCCACATCTGATGCTGTCCAACTTCTGTAACCATAATTGCATCGCCATTTACCATCTCGTAAATTTTCTCGATCAGGTATGGACCTGTAAGACCTTCATGATTATATGTAAGTGGAAATGTCTCCGTATATTCTTTTATGTGTTTCTTCCATGCTTTATGATCCTGATTTGTAAGTGTATCATTCAGACGGCTGAGTACTTCCTTAACGTCCCCGATAACACTTGCAGTAACCTGAATATTTTTGTTGATTTCTGCCGGGTCAATATCAATCTGAAGAATCTTAGCCTGTTTTGCAAATTTCTTAGGATTTCCCAATACACGATCTGAAAATCTGGTTCCGATAGCTATAAGCAAATCGCATTCACTTACACCAAGATTTGATGCCTTTGTTCCATGCATACCAAGCATTCCTGTGTAATTATCGGCAGTTCCATCATATGCGCCCTTACCCATAAGGGTATCACATACTGGTGCATCAACCTTTTCTACAAAATTCTTTAATTCTTCACTTGCTTCTGATAAAACAACACCACCACCAACAAATATATATGGCTTCTTTGAATTCTCGATAAGCGAAATAGCTGTATCAAGATCTTTTTGTTTAATCTTGTCAGTACTCCTCTCAGGAAGCACAATTTCTTCCTTAACGTAATCTACTTTGTTCGCAGTAACATCCTTTGTAATATCAATAAGAACAGGTCCCGGTCTGCCAGTTCTGGCAATGCTGAACGCCCTACGCATAGTAGACGCCAATTCTTTTACATCTTTTACGATGAAACTGTATTTGGTAATTGGCATTGTAACACCAGCAATATCAATTTCCTGAAAACTATCCTTACCTAACAGCGGTACTGTTACGTTGCAGGTAATAGCCACCACTGGAATTGAGTCCATGTATGCCGTTGCAATTCCTGTTACCAGATTAGTTGCTCCTGGTCCACTCGTTGCAAGACATACACCAACCTTACCAGTACTTCTCGCATATCCATCAGCTGCATGTGAAGCACCTTGTTCATGTGATGTAAGTACGTGCTTTATCTCTGGATGCTTATACAATTCATCATATACATTCAGTATTGCTCCTCCTGGATATCCGAATACTGTGTCAACTCCCTGTTCTTTCAAACATTCTATTATAACTTGTGATCCTGTCAAATGCTGCATTTTAATATCCTCTACATTCAAATTGGTATTCTTCTTATTGCTCTTCCGGAAGTGCTAAAATAGCTCCTCTGTTTCCGGAAGTGACAAGTGAAGCGTATCTCTTCAAATAGCCAGTTGTAACCTTAGGCTCACGTGGCTGCCATTTTGACTTACGCTTAGCCATTTCTTCATCAGATACATCTATCTCAAGTGTCATAGCTGGAATATTTATCTTAATGATATCTCCCTCTTCGACAAGTGCAATTGGTCCACCAACTGCAGCCTCTGGAGATACATGCCCAATAGAAGCACCTCTTGATGCACCTGAGAATCTACCATCAGTAATAAGTGCAACAGAACTTCCAAGTCCCATTCCTGCAATTGCTGATGTAGGATTAAGCATCTCTCTCATTCCTGGTCCACCCTTAGGTCCTTCATATCGTATAACTACAACATCACCTTCTACAATCTTTCCACCTTTGATTGCTGCGATTGCATCTTCCTCACAATCAAAAACTCTGGCTGGTCCCTCATGAACCAACATCTCATCAACTACGGCAGATCTCTTAACTACAGAACCATCTGGTGCAAGATTTCCTTTAAGTACCGCAAGACCACCTGTCTTACTGTATGGGTTGTCAACCGGTCTTATAACCTCTGGATTACGATTAACTGCATTTGCAATATTCTCTCCCATTGTCTTTCCAGTAACTGTCATACAGTCTGTATTGATAAGTCCAATATCAGCCAATTCCTTTATTACTGCATAAACACCGCCTGCTTCATTAAGATCTTCCATATATGTTGGTCCTGCTGGTGCAAGATGACATAAATTAGGTGTCTTCTCACTGATTGGATTTGCAAAACTGATATCAAAATCAAATCCAATTTCATGAGCAATAGCTGGAAGATGTAACATAGAGTTTGTTGAACATCCAAGTGCCATATCAACTGTAAGTGCATTCATGATAGATTCCTTTGTCATGATGTCTCTGGCAGTTATTCCTTTTCTCCATAAATCCATTACAGCCATTCCTGCATGTTTTGCAAGACGTATTCTCTCTGAATATACAGCTGGAATAGTTCCGTTACCACCTAAGCCCATTCCAAGTGCCTCTGTCAGACAGTTCATGGAATTGGCTGTGTACATACCTGAACATGAACCACATGTTGGACATACCTTCTGTACGAATTCCTCTACATCATCCTCTGTCATTGTTCCAGCAGCATATGAACCAACTGCCTCAAACATAGATGAAAGACTTCTCTTCTGTCCATGTACATGTCCTGCAAGCATAGGTCCTCCAGATACAAATACTGTTGGAAGGTCAAGTCTTGCCGCTGCCATAAGAAGACCCGGTACATTCTTGTCACAGTTTGGAACCATTACAAGTGCATCAAACTGATGCGCAATTGCCATACATTCTGTAGAATCTGCAATAAGATCTCTTGTAACAAGTGAATATTTCATTCCTACATGTCCCATTGCAATTCCGTCACAAACTGCTATAGCCGGGAATACTACTGGCACTCCACCAGCCTCTGCAACACCAAGTTTAACTGCATCTACAATTTTATCAATATTCATATGGCCTGGTACTATCTCATTGTAAGAACTTACAATACCAACCATAGGCTTTTTCATTTCTTCCTGTGTGAATCCTAAAGCGTTAAATAAGCTTCTTGCTGGTGCCTGCTGCATACCAGCTCTTGCATTATCACTTTTCATCTAACTTACCTCTCTTTTCGTATCAATCAACCCTTAATATATATTACTATACTCTCTCTGCAATGAGGTCGCCCATCCTAGCTGTGCCTACTTGTGTGATATTCTCTGTAGATTCACCAGCCTGTGGCATAATATCAATTGTTCTATATCCCTCTTTAAGAACCTGCTTAACCGCTGTCTCAATAGCATCAGCCTCTTTATCCAAATCAAATGTATATCTAAGCATCATTGCTGCACTTAAGATTGTAGCAATTGGATTTGCAATTCCTTTGCCGGCGATATCTGGTGCTGATCCGCCACTAGGCTCATAAAGACCGAATTTTGTGTCATTAAGACTTGCTGATGAAAGCATTCCTATTGAACCTGTAACCATGCTTGCCTCATCTGACAGGATATCTCCGAACATGTTCTCTGTAAGAATAACATCAAACTGCTTTGGATCTTTTACAAGCTGCATTGCACAGTTGTCAACTAACATGTGCTCGTAGCTTACTTCTGGATAATCCTTTGCCACTTCCTCTACGATTTTTCTCCAGAGTCTTGATGAATCAAGAACATTAGCCTTATCTACAGAAGTAACTTTCTTGCGTCTTTTCATTGCAATATCAAAGCCACGCTTGGCAATTCTTCTAATCTCATTCTCATTGTATGTAAGAGAATCCTTTGCAGTCATAACTCCATCTATCTCTTTTGTCTCTCTGGCTCCGAAATATAATCCGCCTGTGAGTTCTCTCATAATCATCATATCAAAGCCGTCACCTATAATATCATCACGAAGAGGACATGCTGCCTTAAGTTCTTCATATAAATATGCTGGTCTTAAATTTGCAAATAAATTAAGAGACTTACGTAATTTCAAAAGTCCTGCTTCTGGTCTTAGTTCAGGTGGCAGTTTGTACCATGGGGATGTAGATGTATTTCCACCAATTGATCCCATAAGCACTGCATCACTTGCTAAAGCAGTCTCAATAGCTTCATCTGTAAGTGGAACACCTGTGGCATCAATTGAACATCCACCCATCAGTATATCTGTATACTCAAATGTGTGTCCGTATTTCTTCCCTATTTCATCTAGTACTTTCTTTGCCTCTGTTACAATCTCAGGACCTATTCCGTCACCAGAAATAACACCGACTCGACAATTCATATCACTACCTCTTTTCTTTGTCATTACTATAATTTTTTAGACAATCACTTTTATTAAAAATTTATTAATATCTATGATATAGTAATGAGAAAAATTTTTCAATGTAATCGGGTATCGTACTTTTTTATAAGCATTATAACATGATATTATATTACATCGTTTTATTATTCGTATATAACATAAAAGACCTTGAATAAATCAAGGTCCCATCAGACTAATTCTCTGATACTGAATCCTCTGGCTTCTCAACAGCCGCAATTGCAGTCTTCTGCATCGGAATACGACAGTTCTTATTGCTGCCAAATTCAACAATTACAGTATCATCATCAATATCAATGATTGTGCCATAGAAGCCACTTGAAGTAAGTACTGTATCTCCTACAGCTATTTCATTTAACATAAGTTCTTTCTTCTGCTGTTCTTTCTTCTGTGGACGTATCATCATAAAATACATAGCGACAACTAATACAACAACCCATATAAGCATTGTATATGCACTAGCGCTAGGATTTGCATTACTATTCAATAAAACTGAATACATCTTGTCTTCCTCCTTAAAAAAATACTATTGCTATTCTACTTCATTTCCTTTTCTCTGTCAATCTGCCCCATCGCATATAATTTTTCAGCCTTATACGATGCAAAATTGCCATGGTCAAGCGCATCCCTGATTTCTTCCATCATAGTATTGTAGAAATATAAATTGTGTAAAACACATAATCTCATACCAAGCATCTCTTTTGCCTTAAGCAGGTGTCTGATATATGCCCTGCTATATTTTTGACATGCAGGACATCCGCACCCCTCTTCGATTGGTCTCATATCTTTTTCGTATTTCTGGTTAAAAAGGTTAATCTTCCCCTGATTCGTATATACATGTCCATGACGGCCGTTTCTGCTTGGATAAACACAGTCAAAGAAATCAATTCCTCTTTCTACGCCTTCTAATATATTAGCCGGAGTTCCCACCCCCATAAGATATGTAGGCTTGTCCTTTGGCAGATATGGTGTAGTCGCTTCTATAATATTATACATCTGCTCATGTGTCTCGCCTACTGCAAGACCGCCAATTGCATATCCGTCTAAATCAAGCTCTGATATTCTCTTTGCATGATCTACTCTTATATCTTCATATATGGCACCCTGGTTAATACCAAATAAAAGCTGCTCTTTATTAATCGTATCTGGTAGAGAATTAAGCTCTGCCATTTTTTTCTTGCATCGTTCAAGCCATCTTGTGGTTCTATTTACAGAATTAGTAACATATGTGTGGTCAGCAACACTTGACGGACACTCATCAAATGCCATAGCAATAGTAGAACCCAGATTTGACTGTATCTGCATGCTTTCTTCTGGTCCCATGAATATCTTTGCACCATCAATATGAGAATTAAAATATACTCCTTCTTCTTTTATCTTGCGCAGTCCGGCAAGTGAGAATACCTGAAATCCGCCAGAATCCGTAAGTATGGGTCTATCCCACACCATGAATTTATGAAGACCGCCAACCTCTTTAATCAGCTTATCTCCTGTCCTTACATGAAGATGGTATGTATTAGACAGTTCCACCTGACATTTTATATTCTTTAAATCCTCTGTCGATACCGCCCCTTTGATAGCTCCAACAGTTCCAACATTCATAAATACAGGTGTCTGTATATCACCGTGCACTGTATGAAAAACAGCTCTCTTAGCCTGCCCTTCCTGTTTCAATAGTTCGTATTTTGCCATAATTAATCCAATTTCCTTTATAGTTGATATTATTCATCCAAACATATAAGCTGTTAATGATATTATCTTTTTATATCATTATAGCCAATTACTAAAAATATAACACAAGATTCTTGACTCGGCAATATAACTTTACATATAATAGTGTAAACTTAAATTCGTTACTGTTCACACCTAACAGTGTGATCAGCAACGATTACAGCCCATTTAAAATGCCTCTACGAGGCAGGGGCTGTAGTCACACAATAATTAACACTATGGCGCATAGCTTGACAGCGCAGTGTCAAGCTTGCGTCTGAACAATAACGAAAATTCATTTTGCACTTATAAAAAGTGTTATACTTATTATGAATACTAATAAAACTTATAATATTCTAGGAGGCATATATGGCTGGTTCATCATTTGGAAATATATTCAGAATAACTACATGGGGAGAATCCCACGGCAAAGGTGTCGGCGTTGTCGTAGACGGCTGCCCTGCTGGGCTTCCTCTTTCTGAAGAAGACATTCAGATTTATTTAAACAGAAGAAAACCCGGTCAGTCAAAATTCACCACACCACGTAAAGAAGATGATGCTGTAGAAATCCTCTCAGGTGTATTTGAAGGCAAAACAACTGGTACTCCTATATCTATGGTAGTCTATAACAAGAATCAGAAATCAAAAGATTATAGCGAGATAGCCTCTTACTACAGACCTGGACACGCTGATTACTGTTTCGATTCCAAATATGGTTTTCGTGACTATCGTGGCGGCGGACGTTCTTCTGGCCGCGAGACAATCGGACGTGTTGCAGCAGGTGCGATTGCAGCCAGGTTATTAAACAGCCTGGGTATAGAGATTACTACATACACCAGATCCATAGGTCCTGTAAGCATTGATGTATCACGCTTTGACGAATCCGAGATTTACAACAATTCCCTGTACATGCCTGATTCCGTTGCTGCTGCAAAAGCTGAAGAATATCTTGAGCAGTGCCTTAAAGACCAGAATTCAGCCGGTGGTGTTGCAGAATGCGTCATAAAAGGGGTTCCAGTCGGACTTGGCGACCCGGTATTTGAAAAAATAGATGCCAACCTTGCTAAAGCTATTATGTCCATCGGTGCTGTAAAAGGTTTTGAAATCGGTGATGGTTTTTCTGTTGCCACCTCAACAGGCCTTACTAATAATGACGCCTTTTGCATCTCTGACAATGGCAGTGTATCAAAGAAATCAAATCACTCAGGAGGAACTCTCGGTGGCATGACAGATGGTTCGGATATTGTATTCAGAGCTGCCATCAAACCAACACCTTCCATTGCAGCTACCCAGAGCACAGTCAACAAAGACGGTGAAAATATTAATATAAATATAAAAGGCCGACATGATCCAATTATCGTGCCACGCGCAGTTGTTGTTGTAGAATCAATGGCTGCCCTGGTTATTGCAGATGCTTTACTGCTTAATATGACATCAAAGATTGACAAAATCATTGACTTTTATAAATAATCATTCACACCTATCCCCTTTTTACATATATTGTTAAAAAGGGGATTTTTATGTGCGGAATAGCAGGCTTTTGTGATTTCAAACGAAATCTTCTTCAGGAAAAAATATGTAATACAACTCTTCTAAAGAAAATGCATGATACACTCTCTCACCGCGGCAGCGACAACTTTGGAATCTTTTTGTCACAAACCGCTGGTTTAAGCCACGCAAGACTTAGTATACGAGATATAAAAGGCGGCAATCAGCCTATGACCCGTAAGAAAGACGGACAAAACTATACAATTTGTTATAACGGTGAAATCTACAATACCGATGAACTAAAATCTGAACTTGGTAAATGCGGATATGAATTTTTTACCACATCCGATACTGAGATAATTCTTTATTCTTTTATGGAATATGGTCCAACCTTCGTGAACAAATTAAATGGTATATTTTCTTTTGCAATATGGGATGAAGGCACCTGTCAGCTTTATTTGTACCGCGACCGGGTCGGAGTAAAACCTTTATTCTATTATTCACGTGCCGAAACCTTTGTATTTGCCTCTGAGCCAAAGGCACTTTTTGTACATCCATCTGTTTCTCCTGAAATCAACCTCGAAAGTATACAACAAATACTCGGTATTGGACCTGCACGAACTCCTGGTGCCAGTTACTTTTCAAATATAAACGAAGTAATTCCCGGACATTATCTGGTCATCAATAAATACGGAATCTGTGATCACACATATTGGGAACTATCAAGCTTCGAACATACCGATTCTTACGATGATACAAGGGAGAAAGTTTCATTTCTGGTTCGCGACAGCATAAGACGGCAGCTTGTTTCCGACGTTCCTGTATGCACATTTTTATCCGGTGGACTCGATTCATCTATCGTAACAGCGGTAGCATACAATCACCTTAAGGAATCGGATTCCACACTCAATACATTTTCTTTTGATTTCGCACAAAACGATATTTACTTTAAATCAAATTCATTCCAGCCTGAACGCGATCTTCCATATGTAAATATAATGTTGGAAAAATACCCTACAAACCACAAATATCTCGAGTGTGATGAAAAACAATTGTACTCTTCTCTATTTACAGCTGTGGATGCCAAAGATATTCCTGGCATGACAGATATAGAAGCATCCCTTTTGTATTTCTGTTCCCTCGTTGCAAAGGAAAACAAAGTTGCTTTAACCGGTGAATGTGCCGATGAAATTTTCGGCGGATACCCGTGGTTTTACCGCAGCGAACTTATGAATCGCGATGGCTTTCCATGGGCAAGTGATGTCGCTGCAAGAACAGCATTCTTAAATGATGAATGGATAAAAAGATTAGACCTTGACAACTACTCGCACGACGCATACATCACATCCATAAACCAGGCTCCTATTCTGTCTACCGAAGATTCTGCGCAGACCCGCAGACGGCAGATTGCATACCTTAATATAAAGTGGTTTATGCAGACTCTGCTTGATCGTATGGACAGAAGCAGTATGTATAGCGGACTTGAAGCCCGAGTTCCTTTTGCCGACCATAGAATAATTGAATATGTATTTAATGTTCCTTGGGAAATGAAATACCAAAACGGTGTAGAAAAGGCTTTACTTCGTGACGCTACAAAAGACCTTCTTCCTCCTGAATTATTTACAAGAAAAAAGAGTCCATATCCAAAGACATATCATCCCGGATATGAAACTCTATTAAAACACAAACTACTTGAAATCTTAGGTGACAGCACATCACCGATTTCAAATCTTCTTTCTAAAGAAAAAGTCGAAAGCTTTCTTAATACTGCCTCTGACTATGGCAGACCATGGTTTGGACAGCTGATGGCAGGTCCACAGCTAATGGCCTATTTTATACAGATAGATTACTGGATGAGAAAATTCAAGCTTGAACTTCCATGATTACTCAAGCGTAATATCTCCATCTTCCTCTTTTCTTCTAAGGATATCATACTCATCAAGTTCTATACCTAAGTCAACATAAAATATCTGTTTAGGGTGTGGGCAGGATTGCATTGCCGATCCTGTCTCATCACACATTGCTTTTACTGTAACTATGATATTCTCTCCATCAGGCTTCATAACCTCTATAGCCTCTCCGACCGAGAACTTATTTCTTTGTTCTATACGATACATTCCCTGCTCGTTCTTTGATCCGACAATACCAAGATATGTGTATCCTTTTTCATAGGTATTATTGTCATAAATCTGTGTCTCTTCTGATGGCTTTCCATAGAAAAATCCTGTCGTAAACTGTCTGTAAGTACAGCTTGTAATCTGTTCAAGATACCATGGCATATTGCGCTCATACTCTTCTGGCGATCTGAGGTAATCATCTATCGCCTTTCTATAAGTACGTGCTACAGTTGCCACATAAAGAGCGGTCTTCATTCTTCCCTCTATCTTGTAACTGTCAATTCCAGCGTCTATCAAATCCGGAATATGCTCTATCATGCAAAGATCTTTTGAATTGAAGATATATGTGCCACGCTCATTCTCATAAACCGGCAGATACTCACCAGGTCTTTTTTCCTCAACCACAGAATATTTCCACCTGCAAGGATGTGTACATGCACCTTTATTTGCATCCCTTCCAGTAAAATAATTAGAAAGCAGACATCTTCCTGAATATGATATACACATTGCTCCATGAATAAATGTCTCTATCTCCAAATCATCTGGAATATTTTGTCTGATTTCTTTTATTTCCTTCAAGGATAGTTCCCTTGCGCTGACAACTCTTGAGGCACCAAGATTATACCAGAACTGATACGTGCCATAGTTGGTATTATTGGCCTGAGTGCTGACATGTCTCTCAATTTCTGGACAAATCTCCTTTGCAATCATAAAAATTGCAGGGTCCGCAATTATAAGTGCATCCGGTCTGTCAGGCTTCATATCGTTCAATTCTTTAAAATACTCTCTTACACCATCAAGATCATAATTGTGAGCTAAAATATTCGCAGTTACATAAACACGCACTCCATGTTCATGAGCAAATGCTATTCCCTCTGCCATCTCTTCCATAGAAAAATTCTTAGCTTTAGCTCTAAGTCCAAATGCCTCTCCGCCAATATATACGGCATCAGCACCATATATCACTGCAATTTTTAATACTTCCAGGCTGCTTGCTGGAACAAGTAATTCTATATCTCTCATAATTCATCCCTGTTATTTTGTCTTCGTACTAACAGTAATCCCATCACCAACAGGAAGTACTGCGGTTACCAAATCATCTCTATGTGTCAGTTCATAAAGATACTCTCTCATTCTCTTATATATTGTCCGATTTCTTCTTTCAACTATAAAATGCGATTCTATTATGTCACCATCCTGAAGCACATTATCAGATACAAGCACTCCGTCTACCTTCAAAAGCCTGAGCACATCATCCATAAAATTGATATACTGTCCTTTAGCTGCATCCATAAATATCATATCAAATCGTGTATCTAATGTCGGAAGTATCTCTGCCGCATCTCCCTCTAACAACGTAATCTGTTCTGTCTTATTTGCATATTCGAAATTAGCTTTTGCTATAGGTATTCTCTTTTCATAATTCTCTATAGTTACTATCTGACAATCTTTCGGACCATACTCTGCCATTAAAATTGCAGAAAAACCAACCGCAGTCCCCACCTCGAGAATACGCATTGGTTTTTTTATTGCAAGCAAAAGCTTAAGAAAGCTCTGCATTTCTTTTCTAATGATTGGTACATAATCTGCAAGCGCCTGACTTTCAATCTCATCAAGCCTGGCAGTATTTCCCTGGTCCAGAGAATTGATGTAAGTAACAAGTCTCTCATCAACTATCACTTCTATTATTCCTCTGTTATTTCTTCTATCTGTGTATTATTCGTCTCCTGAGCATTCTCAGTTGACTCTGTACCCTCAGTCACGACATTCGCCATAGCGATTATCATCTCCTTGGGTGTCATAGATGTATTAAGTGTATATACACCTGGAACTATCTTGCCGCTGTATGCAGACAATTTCAACTGTAGATAGAATAACCGTGAATCTCTAACAAGACCTTTTTCCTCGAGAATTTTGCCAAGTTCTCTCTCTGAAGTATCCTCACTCACCTGAACCAGCACATCTTTTCCTGGAGGATTATCGATAGCAGTCTCTGTAAATACCCTGTAACCAAAATCATATCCAGTTCCGCTAAGGCTGATTGCTAAATAGATTATAAGCAATGCTATCAGCACTCCAAAAGCACATTTTATAAATGTAAATAACATCTTGTTAAGATCCATTTTATTCTCCTAAACTTCCATAATAATAGGCATAATCATTGGACGACGCTTAGTCTCTTTCCAGACAAATTCTCCAAGCGAATCCTTGACCTCTGTCTTAATTTTGCTCCAATCTGTAACGCCCTTATCCATAAGATGTTCCATTGTTGTGTTGAGAACAGCCTGCGCCTCATCCATAAGACTTTCTGAATTACGCACATATACAAAACCTCTTGAAACAATATCTGGTCCTGCAAGAACCTGTCCAGAGCCACTCTCAAGTGTCATTACAACAATTATAATTCCGTCTTCTGACAATCTCTGACGATCCCTGAGCACGATATTACCAACATCACCAACTCCAAGACCATCAACCATTATATTTCCAACTTGAACTTTGCCTGTAACCTCAGCTCCATTCTCATCTATTTCAAGAACATCTCCTGATGAAAGAATCTTAATATGGTCAGAATCCATTCCTAATTCTTCTGCAATCTTAGCCTGCGCAACAAGATGCTTATACTCACCATGCACAGGTATGGAAAATTTAGGATTGACAAGCGAATATATAAGTTTAATATCTTCCTGACACGCATGTCCTGATACATGAACATCCTGGAATATTACATCCGCACCTTTCATCATAAGTTCATTAATTATTCCTGTAACAGACTTCTCATTGCCTGGGATAGGATTTGAACTAAATATAATTGTATCATTTGGTTTGATTGATACCTTACGGTGCATTCCATTAGCCATTCTTGAAAGTGCCGCCATAGACTCACCCTGGCTTCCAGTAGTAATTATGACAGTCTGCTCATCAGGATAATTCTTTAACTGATCCACATCTATTAGTATGTTGTCTGGCAGTGTAAGATATCCAAGTTCGGAAGCGATAGAAATAATATTTACCATACTTCTTCCTTCAATTGCCACTTTTCTGCCAAATTTTTCTGCCGAATTTATAATCTGTTGTACACGATCTACATTTGAGGCAAATGTAGCAATTATAATTCTTGTATTCTTATGGTCAGCAAAAATATTATCCAGTGTCTTTCCTACTGATTTCTCTGAAAGTGTAAAACCAGGACGCTCAGCATTTGTACTGTCACATAACAGCGCAAGCACACCTTTCTTACCAATTTCTCCAAATCTCTGTAAATCAATAGCATCTCCAAATACTGGAGTATAATCAACCTTAAAATCACCTGTATGCACAACAATGCCTGCTGGCGAATAAATCGCAAGTGCTGCTGCATCCTGAATACTATGGTTTGTCTTAATGAATTCAACCCTGAAACATCCAAGATTAATATGCTGTCCATATTTTACGACTTTACGTTTTACTTTCTTAAGCATGTCATGTTCTTCAAGCTTATGCTCAATAATGCCAATCGTAAGCTTTGTTGCATAAATAGGCACATTAACATCCCTGAGTACATAAGGAATCGCACCAATATGATCTTCATGCCCATGAGTAATAAAAAATCCCTTGACCCTGTCAATGTTCTCCTTTAGATATGTCACATCAGGTATAACAAGATCAATTCCTAACATATCATCCTCTGGAAATGATAGACCGCAGTCAACAACGATAATACTGTCCTCATATTCAAAGGCAGTAATATTCATTCCTATCTGCTCTAAACCGCCTAAAGGAATGATCTTTAACTTACTATTCTGTTTTTGTTCTTTTTTCAAACTATTACCTCCGTCTTTTTTCCGTAACACCCGTTCTTAATATTCGAGTGCTGTCTCTTCGTCCGTAAGCTCGGAGAATACTTTAGCAAGCGCAAGGAATTCTACTTCATCCTCAACCATTTGATAAAGTATCTCATCATCTTCGGTTCTAATTTCTTTTAATATATACGCCTCACTGTCTCCTTCATCATCACCATCGGAAACAAGTACATATTTCTCTCCGTTAAGTTGTGTCTCTTCCTCAACAAAAAATTCAACTTCTTCATTCGTCTCAGAATCAATAAAAGTGATCTTTTCCATCAAAAATCTCCTACTAGCTAAACTTGGTTGTGCAAATAATCCAAATAACCCTGCAATATAAAAATAGCCGCAATCTCGTCTACAAACTCCTTACGATGTTCTCTTCGGATTCCAGTCTCCATCATAGTCCGATCCGCAGCAACCGTAGTAAGTCTCTCATCCCACAAAATAACTTCCAGGCCAGTGCGGTTTGTCAGCATGTCCTGGAATTCCTTTGTCTTCTCACAGCGTTCACCTTCTGTGTTGTTCATATTCCTGGGATAACCAAGAACAATCTTCTCTACATTATATTCAGCGATAAGTTCATCTATTCTGGCCAGTGTCTGACGCAGTTTGCCTGGCTTTGCTCTTCTGATGATTTCAACACCCTGTGCCGTAATTAAAAGTTCGTCACTTACAGCAACCCCGACTGTCTTCGATCCGAAATCTAATCCTAAAATACGCATAATTAATCCCAGGAATTGTTCTCAATATATGTCTTGAGAACTTCCTCCACTAATTCATCTCTTTCTACTTTCATAATAAGACTGCGCGCATTATTATGGCTGGTAATATATGTCGGATCCCCAGACATAATATATCCAACAATCTGATTGACCGGATTATATCCTTTCTCGCTCAGAGACTGATATACCATCTTAAGTATATCCTTAACCTGAATCATCTGTTCTTTTTCAACTGTAAAATATTGTGTGTTATTTAAATTTTCCATTTGTTCACGCCCTTGCTTTTACTTGTATAACAAGCTCTGTCTTATTATTTTAAACGATAAAGAAAAAAAAAACAACCCTCTGCAAAACATTAACTAACATTCCATCAAATATACATCATTTGTAAGATGACCTGTAATTCTTCCGCTCACAAGTTCATTTTCGAGATTTTTCTCGGATTTTGTGGCAACCTTCAGATATTCCCTGGTATATCCAACATAGTAGTTCACTCCACCAATCTGGCTTTCTTCCTCAAATAAAACTTCCTGTACAGAATCAATATAATAATCCCGGAACTCTTTAGACATCTGCTCCCCAAGTTCTATAAGTTCACTACTTCTTTTAGTTTTTATTTCTTCTGGAACCTGATTTTCCATAACTGCCGCTCTTGTTCCCTGCCTCTTAGAATACTTAAATATATGCATTTCGTAAAAATGGATTCTTCTTGCAAATTCTTTGGATAAAGCGAATTCCTTTGCATCTTCGCCTGGAAATCCCACTATAATATCGGTGGTAATTGCAGGGTGCTTGAAATATTTGCGCAGCCTGATGCATCCATCTTCATATTCCTTTGATGTATATTTTCTGTTCATTCTTGCAAGTGTTGCATCGCATCCGCTTTGCAAAGACAGATGGAAATGTGGACAGATCTTAGAAAGCTTTGAAAGCTCTGATGCAAACTCTTCTGTTATAACTCTTGGTTCTAATGACCCCAGTCTTATTCTCTTAATGCCCTCTATCTTATGAACTTCCTGAATAAGATGTAACAAATTTTCTCCAGTATCAACACCATAAGAACTCAGATGAATTCCAGTAAGCACAACTTCCTTAAAACCTTTGTCCGAAAGCTTGGTAATCTCTTCGAGAACATTTTTAATATCTCTGCTTCTTACCCTGCCTCTTGCATATGGAATAATACAGTAGCTGCAGAACTGATTGCATCCATCCTGAACCTTTATGAAAGCCCGTGTATGTTCAGCGGTCTGCGCCAGAAACAGTTCCTCATATTCCTGCTTTTCTCTATTTATATCAATCACATCACTATTATCTGATTTGTCTGCAAGGAATGAATTAATGCGGCTTACCAGTTCATGTTTCTTGTTATTTCCAATAACGATATCAATCGCCATATCCTCAAGAACTTCTTGTTCTTTGGTCTGGACATAGCAGCCAGCAGCTACAACTATTGCATCTGGATTCTGTTTCTTTGCCCTATGAAGCATCTGTCTTGATTTTCTGTCAGCCATATTTGTAACAGAGCATGTATTTATCACATACACATCTGCTTTTTCATGAAATGGCACAATCTCATACCCTGCCTCCTCAAGCATCTGCTGCATTGCTTCTGTCTCATATGCATTTACCTTGCAACCTAAATTATGTAATGCGGCTTTTTTCATTTTTCACCTCTAAATAATTGACTTTTCTCCCAAAAACCTTTACTATCAGATGTAGATATCTAAAGTAATTAAGGAGGTTTTCCTATGAAAACAGTACAAATTTCTTTAAACTCAATTGGAAAAGTAAAATCATTTGTTAATGCAATCTCTCAGTTCGATTTTGATTTCGATTTAATCTCTGGAAGATACGTAATCGACGCCAAGTCTATAATGGGAATTTTCAGCTTAGACTTATCTAAGCCAATCGATTTAGCAATACATACAGAGACAAATCTTGATGAAATTTTAGAAGTATTAAAACCATACATCATCGAGTAATATTTCAATCGAGTTTTTTAAAGCGTCAAACATTTTATGTTTAACGCTTTTTTATTATTGGAAAACAAATTTTCCTCCTGTTGTAATGCTTATTCAGCATCCACAACAATCACTTCTGTTGTATCAATAGCATTCTTCATCAAATCATCAATAACATCCTTTAATTTTTCTTCGGATTTCTTGATATATGCTACATTTGGCTTTGTAACCGGATGCTTGGCCACAAATATTGTACAGCAATCTTCAAATGGAAGAATTGATGTCTCATAAGTATCTATATTCTCTGATATCTTAACAATATCCTGCTTGTCCATTGCAATAAGTGGTCTGTATACCGGCATAGTACATACTTCATTTGTTGCTGCGAGTGACTGCATAGTCTGTGATGCAACCTGACCGATACTCTCTCCTGTTATAAGTCCAAGACATTTATCTTCTTTTGCAAAATGCTCTGCAATCTTCATCATGTATCTGCGCATTATGATTGTAAGCTCATCATGTGGACATTTTTCGTATATAGCAAGCTGTATATCTGTAAAATTAACAACATGAAGCTTGATAGGTCCTGAATATCTTGCAACCTTCTTCGCAAGATCTACAACCTTCTGTTTTGCCCTCTCACTTGTATATGGTGGTGCATGGAAATAAGTCGCTTCAAGCTCCACGCCTCTTTTGGCAATCATATATCCTGCGACAGGACTGTCGATTCCACCAGACAATAAAAGCATACCCTTTCCAGCTGTTCCAAGAGGCATACCCTTAGGTCCCTCTATCTCAACTGAATAAATATATATCATCGGTCTGATTTCTATATTAATCATAACTTCTGGATTATGAACATCCACCTTTGTATCAGGATATGCTTCAAGAATTTTCTCACCAATTGCGGCATTTATTTCCATTGATGTCATAGGATAATTTTTACGCGCTCTTCGTGCATTTACTTTGAAAGTAAAATTCTTGTCTGGATATGTAGCCTCCACAAAATCGATAACATCTTTTGCAAGCTTATCAAATCCTTCATCCTCAACTACTACAACTGGACATATTCCGACAATTCCGAATACTCTCTGCAATACACCCACAGTCTCATCAAAATCATACTCGCCCTCAGCATCAACATAGATTCGTCCATTTTCTTTTCTTACGACAAACTCACCATCAATATTTCTAAGCTGATATCTGATATTATTTACAAGTGCATCTTCAAAAAGATATCTGTTTTTTCCTTTTATTGCTATCTCAGCATATTTAATTAAAAAAGTCTTATACATATTAAATCCTCTATTTTCTAGTATATCTTTGTAACATAGGAACAATTTCTGCCATCATATCAGTAGCATATATAATCTCATCTTCCGTCGTATTGACACAGAAGCTGAATCTTATTGTAGAATCCAGAAGCGACTGTTCTACACCGATAGACTTAAGTGTAGAACTTATCGATGGTTTGTTTGAAGAACAAGCACTTCCTGCTGAAACATAAATCTGCTTATCCTCTAGCGCATGAAGCATAACTTCTGCACGCACACCACGTATGCTTGTGCTGACAATATGAGGCGCACTGTCTCTTCCTGTACTTCCATTTATAGACACGCCATCAATTTGCGACACTCTGTCTATAAAAAGCTCTCTTAAATGATATAAATTCTGGATTTTCTCATCGAAATTGTCATATATCTGCTCGCACGCGATACCAAGTCCTGCTATAGCCGGTACATTCTCAGTTCCGGAACGCATTCCTTTCTGCTGACCACCGCCAAAAATTATAGGCTTTATCTTTGTCTTGTCTTTTATATATAAAAAGCCGCTTCCCTTAGGTCCATGTATCTTATGTCCGCTGACAGACAATAAATCGCAGTTTAATTTCTGCGGTCTTATAACCAGCTTTCCATAGGATTGAATTGCATCCACATGAAAAATAATCGGATGATTTGCCGCCTTTATTATTCTTCCTGCTTCTTCGACAGGCTCTATTGCACCAATCTCATTATTAATCTGCATTATAGATATCAAAATAGTATCATCACGAATACTGTCCTTTAATTCATCGAGTGAAATATGTCCATTTTTATCAACACCAAGATAAGTAATTTCAAATCCATTCTCTTTTAGATACTCCATAGGATTTAAAACAGATGCATGTTCAATTGCCGTTGTGATAATATGTCTGCCAGCCCGCTGATTCGCCATCGCAGAACCAATAATAGCAAGATTGTTAGATTCAGTTCCTCCTGACGTAAAAAGAATCTCTTTGTCCTGAACTTTTAATGTCTTTGCAATCTTCTTTCTAGCCAAAGTCACTTCATTTTCAGCTATTACTCCCTTCATATGAAGTGAAGATGGATTTCCATACTCACTTGTGAGCAATTCTACCATCTTATCTGTTGCAGATTTACAACACTTTGTTGTCGCAGAATTGTCCAGATACGCTTCCATAATTTTGCTCCTTTATTCATCTAATTCATATACCAGCATTGACAATGCTGCCATGCCAGCTGTCTCTGTTCTAAGTATTCTTCTTCCAAGACTTATTCTATGCATATTGTCTGTTTCATCGACCTGTGATATTTCGCTTACATCAAATCCGCCCTCAGGTCCAATTATTATTCCTACACTCTGCCCTGGCAAAATGCTCTCAATCACTTCTCTTGTGGCTGTCATACCTCGCTCATTCTCATAAGGTACTAAAACCACATCTAAATCCTTAGTCTTTTGAAAAATATCACGCCACATTATAGGCATTCCAACATTCGGAATAACTGTACGCTTAGATTGTTTCGCTGCACTTTCTGCAATAGTCTGCCAACGCCTGACCTTGTTTGCCGCCTTTTTGTCATCGAGCTTTACAACACAATTTTTCATTGCAACAGGAATAATCCCGCATGCACCAAGTTCAACAGCCTTTTGAATAATAAGTTCCATTTTGTCGCTCTTAGGCAGTCCTTGGAATAAATATATCTCATTTGATAATTCAGTGCCATTTTCATCAACAGAATCAATCACAGCACACACTTCGTCGGCTGCTATATTCTCTATATGACAAAAATACGCTTTTTTTGATTTGTCGCTTACTCGGATTTTTTCTCCAGGCTTCATTCTAAGAACATTAGATATATGATTCACATCCGAACCTGTTATTAAAATCTTATCGTTGCAAACCTGTTCATCTGCCACAAAAAACTGATACATTCCTATGCCTTTCTAGCTGTAATATTGACCCATTCTCCCTGATGATTAATTTCAACAATTTCAAGTCCGGCTTTCTCTATTGCACCTTTTACATCATTCTCCCTGAAATCAATAATACCCGATGTGATAAAGTATCCACCTTTCTTAAGGCGCGCCGGAATTACTGGTGCCATAGGAATTATAACATCTGCAAGTATATTTGCAACAACAATTTCATATTCCTCGGTTCCAACTTTTTCCTGAAGCTTTTCATCATCAATCAGATTTCCAACATAAAATGTTCCAAGTCCAGCATCCAGATGATTTACCTGCATATTCTCTTTTGTTGAAATCATGCAGTCCTTGTCAAGATCTGTTCCGACAACCTCTCTTGCGCCAAGCTTTAAAGCCACAATTGATAAAATTCCACTTCCACATCCAACATCAAGAACCTTTGGCGAGCCAAGTTCTTTAATATATTTATCAAGCTGTCTAATGCAAAGCTGTGTAGTCTCATGTTTACCTGTTCCAAATGATATTCCTGGATCTATCTCTATCAGAAGTTTGTCTTTATCTGCATCCTTTAATTCTTCCCATGTAGGCTTGATAAGTATATCATCTATGGTAAATGATGAGAAAAATTTCTTCCAGTTATTAATCCAGTCAAGATCTTCTGTCTCTGATGAAGTAATAATTCCACTTCCGACATCCACCATGCTTCTTAAATTTTCAAGTCCAACCTTTACATCCTTAAGAATCTTTGTCTGGTCACTTCCGTCATCCTCAACATAAAAGCTCACATGACTAATTCCTTCATCAGGTGGCAGCTCAGGTAAAAAATCAATAAACATGTCTGCCTGATCTTCTTTTGTGAGCGGAATATTGTCCTCTATCTCGATTCCCTCGATTCCAATTTCCATAAGCATACTGCTCATATAATCTTCTGCTGCGGTCGTAGTCTCAATTGTATATTTTTTCCATTTCATGTGTACATCACCTCTTTACATATTTGAAAAAAGGACCCTTGCACCATAACCTACAGTGCTTTAGGTCCCTTATACACTCACATCATAAAAAACTTGCTTAGATGGTCATACTCACGATTAATCTCCTGAATAGTATCTTTGTCTCCATCTAAATTATCTGGATGATATATCTTGATAAGATCCTTATAACGCTTCTTAAGTGACTGTTTATTACCGACTCCTGTAAAAAACATATCGCCACGAACAACTTTTTTGCGCACAGATTCTCTCGCCGACTGAGTGTGCTCTCTCTCGAAATCACTCACCCTGCTATAGAACTCCTTCTTGCGCTCCATCTGCTGCTTCTCAGAAGCAAGCTTAACAAGTTCTTCTTCTAAAATCTTTACTTTCATATCAAACAGACGCTGTTGTTGTTCTAACCTGCGGTCCTCAATCTCGACACGCCTGGTAAATTCCAGCTTATCTCTTTCCAGTTTGCGCCTCTGTTCATCTAATGCTTTACGTTCCTGTTCAAGCGTCATCGCACAAAACTCCCATAACCAAAGCCTAAATCATAAATATAGTGCCTACATACATTCATATAATACAATATTTGGTATTACATTTCCATAGTACTTTTTACTCAATTAGGTATATCCATGTGTTATGTGAAAAGGCTTTTATTATAAATCTTCAAACGTATCTTTGATTTTATCCATAAATCCTTTTTTCTTACTTGTTGCAGTGGAAGCACCACCCTCTTTAGTAAGTGAACCGCCTGAAAGTGCATCAAACTGCTTAAGTGCCTCTTTTGCTTCTTTAGAAAGTCCTGTCGGTGTTGAGACAATAAGAGTAACATAATGATCTCCTCTTATATCTTTATTCCTTGTAGAAGGCACACCCTTTCCTTTCAATCTTATACGTGTTCCAGTCTGTGTTCCTGGTGCAACAGTATAAATAATATCTCCATCAACCGTCTTAATTCTGACATCTCCGCCTAATGCTGCTATAGCAAATGAAATTGATGCCTTTGAGAAAATGTTCATATCCTGACGTTCAAAATTTGGATTTCTAGAAACAATTACTTCTACAAGTAAATCTCCTCTTGGTCCACCATTTCTGCCTGGTTCACCATAATCTCTTACACGTACACACTGACCATTATCTATACCAGCTGGAATGTCAACGGTTTTCTTAACTTTCTTGTTAATATATCCTGTACCACGGCATGATGTACATTTTTCTTTAATTACAGAACCTGTACCCTGACATTCTGGACATGTCTGTACATTCTGCATTGTTCCAAATAAAGATTGTGTAGTATATACAACCTTACCTTTTCCACCACATTTTGAACATGTCTCTTTGTTTGTTCCAGGCTTAGCACCGCTGCCGCCACATGTAGAACATGACTCTTTGTAATTAAATTCTATTTCTTTTGTACATCCAAAAACGGCTTCTTCGAAAGAAATTCTAAGACTCAGTCTTACATTTGCACCTTTCATAGGACCATTGTTGGCTGCGCTTCTTCTGCCACCACCAAAAAGGTCTCCAAAAATATCCCCAAAGATATCCCCCATATCCATTCCAGAGAAATCAAAACCACCAGCTCCTCCTGCACCATTTTCAAATGCTGCATGACCAAACTGATCGTACTGTCTTCTCTTGTCAGGATCACTTAATACTGCATATGCTTCCTGGCACTCTTTAAATTTTTCTTCGCATTCCTTGTCATCTGGATGCATATCCGGATGATATTTCTTGGCAGTCTTTCGGAATGCCTTTTTTATTTCATCTTCGGATGCTCCTTTGGAAATTCCAAGGACTTCGTAATAATCTCTTTTTTCAGCCATAATCTATTCCTTTACTTATACCGGAATACCCCACACCGAATATTCACATATATGTGGTGTGGGGTTATTCACAATAATTACTATTTTTCTTATACCTCTTTGAAGTCAGCGTCAATTACATCATCATCTGCTCCAGAATTAGCATTTGCATCTGCTCCTGCTCCTGTAAAACCACTCATATCCGGTCCTGCTCCAGTGCCACCTGCTGCCTGTTGAGCTGCCTGAGCCTGCTCATACATCTTAGCAAATACTTTCTGTGCACTCTCTGTAAGCTTCTCCTGTGCTGCCTTAAGATCAGCTACATCAGAATCTGTAAGAGATTCTGCCTCTGGATGTGCATCAAGAATAGCCTTTACTGCTGCAATGTCAGCTTCTACTGCTGATTTATCAGCTGCATCAATCTGCTCTCCAACCTGCTTTAATGCATCCTCTGTCTGGAATACAAAGCTCTCTGCATCATTTCTTGCATCGATTGCTTCTTTTCTCTTCTTATCCTGTGCCTCGAACTCAGCAGCCTCTTTAACTGCCTTATCAATTTCATCATCCGACATGTTTGAACCAGATGTAATTGTGATATGTTGCTCTTTTCCTGTTCCAAGGTCCTTTGCAGATACATTTACAATACCGTTTGCATCAATATCGAATGTAACCTCAATCTGTGGTACTCCACGACGTGCTGGTGGGATTCCATCAAGACGGAACTGTCCAAGTGACTTATTGTCACGAGCGAACTGTCTCTCACCCTGTACTACATTGATATCAACGGCTGTCTGGTTATCTGCTGCTGTAGAGAAAATCTGGCTCTTCTTTGTAGGAATAGTTGTATTTCTCTCGATAAGTCTTGTTGCAACTCCACCCATTGTCTCGATTGAAAGTGAAAGTGGTGTAACATCAAGAAGAAGGATTTCACCAGCACCAGCATCTCCTGCAAGCTTACCACCCTGGATAGAAGCACCAAGTGCTACACACTCATCTGGGTTAAGAGACTTGCTTGGCTCTTTTCCTGTAAGCTGTTTAACCTTTTCCTGTACAGCCGGGATACGTGTAGAACCACCAACTAAAAGTACCTGACCAAGATCTGCATTTGTAAGTCCAGCATCCTTCATAGCATTCTGTACTGGAATAGCTGTTCTTTCTACAAGGTCACGTGTCAAAGCATCAAACTGAGCTCTTGAAAGGTTCATATCAAAATGCTTTGGTCCTTCTGCTGTAGCAGTAATGAATGGAAGATTAATATTTGTAGTTGTAGCTGAAGACAACTCTTTCTTAGCCTTCTCTGCTGCTTCTTTTAATCTCTGAAGCGCCATCTTATCTGTAGAAAGATCAATTCCTTCTGCCTTCTTAAATTCATCAATCATCCACTGTGTGATCTTGTTATCGAAATCATCACCACCAAGATGTGTATCACCATTTGTAGATAATACTTCGATTACACCATCACCAATCTCAATGATAGATACATCAAATGTACCACCACCAAGGTCATATACCATGATTTTCTGTTCTTTTTCATTGTCAAGTCCATAAGCAAGGGCTGCTGCTGTAGGCTCATTGATAATACGCTTTACATCAAGTCCTGCAATCTTACCAGCATCTTTTGTTGCCTGACGCTGTGCATCGTTGAAATAAGCTGGTACTGTAATTACAGCCTCTGAAACAGATTCCCCAAGATATCCTTCTGCATCAGCTTTTAACTTCTGAAGTACCATAGCTGAAATCTGCTGTGGTGAGTACTGCTTATCATCTATTGACACCTTGTAATCTTCACCCATATGTCTCTTAATTGAAGAAATAGTCTTCTCCGCATTTGTAACCGCCTGACGCTTTGCTGGCTCGCCGACAAGTCTCTCACCTGTCTTTGTAAATGCTACGATTGAAGGAGTTGTTCTTGCACCTTCCTGATTTGCTATAACTGTAGGCTGTCCACCTTCCATAACTGCAACACAACTGTTTGTTGTTCCTAAGTCAATTCCAATAATTTTGCCCATTTTATTTTCCTCCTATAATTTTTAGAATAAAATTGATTATTTGCTAATTTATTTATTGCACTACAGATACCATTGAATGTCTTAAGACTGTATCTTTGTACATATAACCTTTTTGTAATTCGCTGGCAACTGTTCCAGCTTCTAATTCATCATTCTCCACCTGCATAACTGCATTGTGGAACTCAGGATCAAACTCTTTTCCAATACACTCTATCGGCTTTACTCCAATATCATCAAGTTCTTTCATGAGCTGCTTGTATATCTTATCCATTCCATCAACGAAACCATCTTCTTTCTTATCTTCCGGAACAGCTGCAAGACCTCTTTCAAAATTATCAACTACTGGCAATATTTTCTCTAATACGGTTCTTGCTCCCATGTCAAACATCTGGCTTTTTTCTTTGTCAGTTCTTTTTCTGAAATTATCAAATTCAGCCATCTGTCTTTTAACTTTGTCATTTAACTCTTCTATCTGTTCATCTCTTTTGTCCTTTTTTTTCTTAAAAAGACCTTTTTTCTGACCAGATTCTTCTGTGGAATCGTCGTCTGACTCTTCTACTGTCTCATCTGCTGCTGTCTCATTATCTTCTGTAGCAGTATCTTCGATGTTCTCATCCACATTAGTTTCTTCCTTTATCTCTTCTGCTTCAATTTCAATATCCGAAGCTGACTTATTCATATCTTCTGCCATTATCAAATTCCTTTCTATACATCACCTTTATTTTTATCTAAAATTCCATCCAGCTGTAATTTCAAATTCTTAAGATTATCCATTACGTTTTCATAATCCATTCTCTTTGGACCTACGATACCGATGGTTCCTTTAACACCTTCACCAAGATCATATGTCGCTGTGACAACGCTGCAGTCCTTCATGGTCTGGATTGGTGATTCATTTCCTATATAAACCTGAATCCCTGTTCCATTTGGATTGTCAGAAAGTGATTCAGATACCAGGCTTGCCAGTTCTTCTTTCTCTTCGAACGCTGATAAAAGCTTTGTAACACTCTCAGAATCAGAAAGTTCCGGATATTTAAGAATGTTCGTTGCTCCACTCGTATAAATCTGAAGTTCTTCATTCTCGCTGAGTGTCTCAGCTAAAGCATCAAGTACATCATTTACAATACTTGAATGAATACCAGCCTGTTCTTTTAACTTGGCGATAGTTGCCAGATTAATCTCATTGAGTGCCAAACCATTAAGCGAAGTATTAAGCAGTATATTCAGCTTAAGTAAAGTCTCATTGTCAAGTGGTTCCGATAAATCTATCATCCGGTTTTTGACAATATTGCTATTTAGAACCATGACTGCTAATATCTGTGTGTCATCTACTGCTGACAACTGAATGAACTTAATCTTGTTGAGATTATACGATGGTGCCGAAACAAGTGTAGCATAGTTAGTATTGTTGGCTAACACCTTGGCTGCCTGTTTAAGAACCTGTTCCATCTTCTCTGTCTGTTCTATAACAAACTCCTTCATATTGGAAACTTCTTTATCTTTTTCCATAATGAGGTGGTCTACATAAAACCGATATCCTTTGTCTGAAGGAATACGTCCTGCGGATGTATGAGGCTGCATAATATAGCCTAGCTCCTCCAAATCTGACATCTCATTTCTAATAGTAGCTGAACTAAGATTCAAGTCAGTATACTTTGAAATGGTTCGAGATCCGACTGGCTCTCCATTTGCAAGATAGTTCCGAATAACTGCATCCAATATTTTAATTTGTCTGTCTGTTAATTCCAGTTCTTCTTTCTCCATCGCTCTCTCCACTTTGTTAGCACTCATTTGATTGGAGTGCTAATATCTTTTCTGTTAATAAAATAGCACCACGATGTTTCTTTGTCAACACCTAGGTGCTAAATAAATTATAAAAATAAAATAAACTAAATCACAACAGAAATTTTGCCATACAGTAGTTACTTAAATCCTGCCCTTTATCCGTCAAAAATATGTATCCAGCTTTTGCATCCATAAGAGCTTCTCTTCTAAGTTCATCTATCTGTTCCTTATATATGGCTTCAATCTGAATTCCAAATTCATGTTCAAAATCATACCGCGAAACTCCCTTATTCATCCTAAGTCCAAGAAACATGAATTCTTCCATCTGTTCTTTTCTTTCTACAGGAGTTGTCTCTATAATATTCTCACTTCCAGATATATACTTATATACATCCCGTGTATTAGTACATCTTACATTCTCAATAAGTGAAGCTGCACCAAGTCCAAGTCCAAGATAATTCGTCCTCGTCCAATATCCTATATTGTGTCTGCACTCGTATCCTTTTTTTGCAAAATTAGATATCTCATACTGCTGATATCCATTCTCACCTAATATCTGCTGGGTTGCCTTATACATTCTGTATACTTCGTCTTCATGTGGAAGTATATCCGGCTTCATCCCCGCCTCCTGCTTTACCATATCAAATTTATACATGCTGTAAAAAGGAGTATTCTTCTCTATTATAAGAGAATACGCCGACACATGATCTGGTCTTAATCTTATAACCTTATACAAAGTATCAAGGAACTTATCTGTAGTCTGATATGGCAATCCACTCATTATATCTATATTTATATTGTCGAACCCTGCTACCCTCGCTGACTCATAGCTTTTTAGAAATTGCTCATATGTATGTATTCTGCCAAGAATCTTTAATTCCTCATTATCAGTTGATTGAAGACCTATCGACAGTCTGTTTATCCTGCATTGCTTATATATAAGCAGCTTCCTCGATGTAAGCGTACCCGGATTACACTCAATAGAAACTTCTGCATCTTCTGCCACATCAAAATACTTATATACACTATACATAAGGGACTGTATAAGGCTTTCATCCATCCAGCTTGGCGTTCCGCCACCTATATATATGGTTGAAACCTGATAGTCTTCTATCATATTCTGTCCATAGTACTTAACATCGCGCAAAAGTGCACCAAAGTACTCTTCCTGTGTTTTTGCATCAGCAGGAAATGACAAAAAATCACAGTACTCACATTTCTTCATGCAAAAAGGAACATGTATATATAGTTCCAGATTTTTCTTCATCTTTAATCCTCATCCAACTTCAAGACACTCATAAAAGCTTCCTGCGGAATCTCTACATTTCCAACCTGGCGCATACGTTTCTTTCCTTCTTTTTGCTTTTCAAGAAGCTTTTTCTTTCTCGAAATATCACCGCCATAACACTTGGCAAGTACATCTTTGCGCATAGCTTTAACAGTCTCTCTGGCAATTACCTTGCCACCAACTGCTGCCTGAATCGGAATCTCAAATAAATGTCTTGGTATTTCTTCTTTAAGCTTTTCACACATTTTTCTTCCACGTTCGTATGCACTTTCCTGGAATACAATAAACGATAACGCATCTACCATTTCTTTATTAATTAGAATATCAAGCTTAACAAGTTCTGATTTCTGGTATCCTTTCATCTCGTAGTCAAATGAAGCATAGCCCCTTGACCTTGATTTAAGGGCATCAAAAAAATCATATATTATCTCATTGAGCGGAAGGTCGTACTTGATAAGAGCTCTTGTTCCCTCGATATATTCCATCCCAAGATATATACCACGCCTCTCCTGACACAATTTCATAATTGCACCAACATAGTCACTTGTAACCATAATCTCAGCTGACACATATGGTTCTTCCATATAATCAATCTCTGATGGGTCAGGTAGGTTGGATGGATTAGTCAGATCAATAACTGTTCCATCCGTCTTATGCACCTTATAGATAACACTAGGTGCTGTTGTGACAAGATCAAGATCAAACTCCCTTTCAAGTCTCTCCTGAATGATTTCAAGATGCAATAGTCCAAGAAAACCACATCTAAATCCAAAACCTAACGCAAGTGATGTCTCTGGTTCAAAATAAAGCGAGGCGTCATTGACCTGTAACTTTTCAAGTGCATCTCTTAAATCTGGATATTTGGCACTATCCGCAGGGTATAATCCACAATATACCATCGGATTTACCTTCTTATAGCCCGGAAGAGCCTCGTCGCATGGTCTGTCTACCGTAGTAACCGTATCACCAACCCGTGTATCCCTTACATTCTTGATACTTGCCGCAATATATCCAACAGTACCAGCTGAAAGTTCATCACAAGGAATGAACTGCCCTGCACCAAAATATCCAACTTCGGTTACCACATCCTGCGCACCTGTAGCCATCATTTTAATCTTGTCTCCAACTTTAACAGTACCTTCCTTGATACGGCAAAATACAATTACCCCCTTATATGAATCATATATGGCATCAAAAATAAGAGCCTTAAGGGGTGCACCTGCATCACCTGTTGGTGCTGGTATTTTCTTTACAATCTGTTCTAACACATCTTCTATATTAAGGCCTGTCTTCGCTGAAATCTGTGGCGCGTCCTCTGCCTCAATTCCTATAACATCCTCTATCTCCTGAATTACTTCCTGTGGTCTTGCACTTGGAAGGTCAATCTTATTGATGACAGGAAAAACATCAAGGTCATGATCTAGCGCGAGATACACATTCGCAAGCGTCTGTGCCTCCACCCCCTGTGCCGCATCCACGACAAGAATTGCCCCGTCACAGGCTGCAAGGCTTCTTGATACTTCATAATTGAAGTCAACATGGCCCGGGGTATCTATGAGATTGAATATATATTCCTCTCCGTCTTTGGCAGTATAAATAATTCTTACCGCCTGTGACTTAATTGTGATTCCTCTTTCCCTCTCAAGATCCATATTGTCAAGCACCTGTGCCTGCATCTCACGGCTCGTAAGAGTCCCTGTCTTTTCGATAATTCTATCTGCAAGTGTAGATTTACCATGATCTATATGCGCAATAATACAAAAATTTCTAATTTTACTCTGATCAATCGACATTGTATATCCTCATTTCACTAATATAATTCTATGTCCACATATTCTAAACGTCTATGTAGCCGTTTGGACTTCAACCATACATTTGCAAGCCCGACTCTTACATAATAATAATAAATTCAATTAAAAACAACTAAATTTTAATAACTTTTCTTTTATATCATCAGATGCAAAGCTTACTTCAACAGAATCCCTATATATTTTGTCCACATCATCCATTGTAAAATCATAAATTCTGCTAAGCATTTTCCACTCTTTTTCGCAGGTTGTATTGCTTACTGTTCTATTGTCAGTATTAATACTTAGCAAAACTCCCTCTTTATAAAACAGCGGAAAAGGATACTTTAAAAATTCCCTGACCGCTTTCGTCTGCATGTTGCTTATAGGACACATTTCCACTCCGATGTGATTGCTGACACATTCTCTTATAATGTCTTCATGATTCATCATGGCAATTCCATGTCCTACCCTTCTTGCACCGAGTTCTATAGCCTCATGAATATTAACAGCATTGCCGCATTCCCCTGAGTGTATGGTGAATGGAATTCCAAGTCTTCTTGCTTCATCAAAGAATTCTTTGTATTCCAGATTTGTGTGTGGCTTTTCATCACCTGCTATGTCACACCCAACCACACCTGCACCATAAAGTTCCATTGCTTCGTGAAGCATGTTAATATTCGTCTGCATATCAAGATGTCTCATTGCACACACTATTATTCCAGAATAAATTCCAAAATCTTCCTGAGCTCTTTGCAATCCTTTCTGTACCGCTTCTATTATCTGCGGAATCTTAAGACCTTTTGTCATTGAAAAAACAGGTGCGAATCTGACTTCTATATACTTCACGTTCTCACCTGCTGCACTTCTCGCGAGATCATATGCAGCCGTTTCAAGTCCGCGTGTTGTCTGTAGCAGACTTACTGGCAAATCAAATTTTTCTAAATATTCTGCAAGACTGCTGCAATCGTCTGGTGCCTGTATCTGGGTTTTCACCTCGGCTTCTGTCATCATCCTGCCTTCTTCTTTTAGAAGTTCCAGTATCGTCTTAAGACTTATCGAGCCATCAAGATGACAATGCAGTTCTATCTTGGGTATATCAAAATAATTCATACAAATCCCCCTTATTTAAGCATATCAAGTATGGAACTTCCTATAGTATTTTCAGGCATGGAAACGTTAAAATTATCGGCTATAGTTGCCCCGATTACCGCAAAGTTATCCATTTCCGGAAGCTTTCCGGCACCAGTAAATGATGGTGAATATGCAATAAACGGAACTTTCTCCCTTGTATGGTCTGTTCCTGTATACGTCGGATCATTTCCGTGATCTGCTGTAATTATCAAAAGATCATCTTCTCTCATCACATCAAGAAATTCACCTAACTTTACATCAAACTTTTCGATTTCTTTTGCATAACCGCCTGGATTCCTTCTGTGTCCCCACAATGCATCAAAATCAACTAAGTTTGTAAAACAAATTCCTCTAAACTCGCGGTCTGCTATCTCAATAGTCTGTTCCATTCCATGAACACTGCTGTTTGAATGATTAGATTCAGTTATGCCCTCTCCATCAAATATGTCGCTGATTTTACCAACTGATATAACATCATAACCTGCCGCCTTTAAAGCTGTAAGCACCGTATCATTTGTTGGCTTAAGTGCATAGTCACGTCTGTTGCTGGTTCTTTTGAATTCTCCAACCCTCTCGCCAACATAAGGTCTTGCAATAACTCTTCCAACTCTCCATTCATCCTTCAGTGTAAGTTTCCTTGCAATCTCACAGTACCTGTATAAAGTATCAAGTCCCATGTGATTCTCATTTCCACAAATCTGTAGTACCGAATCCGCAGATGTATACACAATAACCTTATTCTCATTTATCTCCTGCATTGCAAGTTCATCTAATATCACAGTTCCACTAGCTGCTTTATTGCCTATTATCTTTCTGCCAAACTGCTTTTCAAGTTCCTCTATAAGTTCATCTGGAAATCCATTTTCTGTGAATGTGATAAATGGTTTTGTGGTATATATTCCCATCATTTCCCAGTGGCCTGTCATAGTATCCTTGCCGTTGCTCTTCTCATTAAGAGCTGTATAATAACCAAGTGGCTGTTCTATCGGTGTCACCTGCTTTAATTGCTTTAAATTGGCAATTCCAAGCCGTCTTAAATTCGGAATTGTAAGCTCATCTACAGTCTGTGATATATGTCCTAATGTATCTACACCAATATCTCCAAATTTCTCTGAATCACTCATAACCCCTATTCCCATAGAGTCAAGCACTATTGTAAATACCCTCTTAAATCTCATACATCCACCTCTCTAATAGCCAAGTCCATTATCCTGATTCTTAATAATCTTAATTATTCTGCTTGTCCCAAGTCTCTTTGCTCCAAGTTCTATAAATTTTTGAGCATCATCCAATGATGAGATTCCACCGGCTGCTTTTATCTTCACATTACATCCAACATGCTCTGCAAAAAGGCTTACATCTTCAAACGTAGCACCGCCTGTTGAAAATCCAGTAGATGTCTTTATGAAATCAGCGCCAGAATCAGTGACTATCTCACACATTTTTATCTTCTCCTCTTGACTTAAGAGGCATGTCTCAATGATTACCTTAAGAATCTTGTCACCGCACGCTGCTTTTATTTCTTTTATTTCATTTAGTACGTAGTCATAATTCCCAGCTTTCAACTGTCCTATATTAATGACCATATCAATCTCCGCTGCACCATTTGCAATAGCATCTTTTGTCTCAAATACCTTTGTGGCAGTAGTGCAATTACCATTTGGAAATCCTATAACTGTGCATACAGTCATCCTATCTCCCATATATTCATTCGCCTGCTTTACATAACAAGGCGGGATGCACACTGATGCGGTATTGTATCTCATGGCATCATCGCATATCTGCTTAATCTCATCCCATGTAGCTGTCTGTAATAATAATGTATGATCCACCATCTTTAATATATCTTTATTTTCCATTGTCTCTCCTTCTACTCTTCTAAACTAAATCCTAAAGGCAATAACTGTTCAAGCGTGTAAGTATGTATATCTTCCTCCATATCACAAAGTATTACTTCAAAATCCTTTGGATTGCAAAATTCCATCATAACCTGTCTGCATACGCCACATGGTGCACA
Organism: uncultured Agathobacter sp.; assembly: GCA_934359755.1. Lineage (GTDB taxonomy): Bacteria > Bacillota > Clostridia > Lachnospirales > Lachnospiraceae > Roseburia. The sequence goes on along the minus strand of CAKRLV010000010.1, from coordinate 50,103 downwards.
CAAATCAAGCTTAACCGCATCCTCTTTTCCTCCAACTATCGCAATTGCCTGAAATTCTCTTTCGCCCTCGCTTACCGCCTTAAAAAACGCTGTACGCTCGGCACAATTAGTAGGGGTATATGATGCGTTCTCGATATTGCATCCCATGTATACTTTTCCATTCTTTGTAAGCAAAGCTGCTCCGACTTTAAAATGTGAATATGGCGCATATGCCATCTCTCTGGCCTTAAATGCCTGCTTAACAAGTTCCATTTTATCCATTGTCTTTCTCCTGTTTTATCAGTATCCTGATTGCCTGTACCGCGGTCTTTATTGCAAGTTCAGTATCATGCGCCTGCTCATTTGAAAGTCCCTTCTTAGCTCTTTCCTGATTGGCAACAACAAGGAAACACGAACCGACTCTCACCCGCAAAAAACCTCCTGCAATAAAAAGGGCTGCCGACTCCATCTCGGACGCAAGACATCCCATTCTAAGCCATGCCTGCCACTTATTCTCAAGTTCATAACTTACAGGCATAATCTCCGGTTCATGCTGCCCGAAAAATGAATCCTTACACTGTACAACTCCTGTATGATTTCTTATTCCCAGCTCTCTGGCTGCCTCCCGAAGCGCGCTTGTGACTTCAAAATCAGGAACTGCCGGATATTCAATCGGTGCAAATTCACGGCTTGTTCCTTCCATCCTCACCGCACCAGTTGCTATCACGATATCACCACCAAGCACATCTTCCTGCATTCCTCCACATGTTCCCACTCTTATAAATGTCTTTGCGCCACATTTGCTCAATTCATCTATAGCTATCGCCGCCGATGGTCCACCTATTCCTGTAGATGTGACACTCACCTTGACTCCATCAATAGTTCCTGTATATGTAACATATTCCCTGCTGTCTGCAATAAGCACGGGATTATCAAAATGGCTTGCGATTTTCTGGCATCTCTTTGGGTCACCTGGCAAAATAACATACTCTCCGACATCCCCAGGTCCAACTCCTGTATGATACTGTTTTCCTGAACCTTCTGTATAATCAACCATATATTCCACCTCCAATATTATGTATAAATTGTACATCTTTATGCCGATTCTTTAAAGGTTATTTATTCATTTTTAATTTTTATTTTCTTATAACCTTATTTATAACATCGGCAAGTGGAATCATGGCATTTTTCGCCTCTTTTAGTGTGTTTGTCTGTGCTCCTACCTCCACCAACATAGATTTTTCACACATGTGCATATTGTATCTGTACCCCTTCAAATATATTCTTCTGGTAAATCCCGGATAATATTCAGCAGACTTAAATTGCATCTGAAACGACAGTGCAAGTTCTGAATCTATATACGGATTCTTTAAATACTTTATATTACCAACAGAATTAGTATAACTAAGCCCATTAAAAAACATAATCTGTGCCGTTTTTCTTCCATCTATCTCTGTCACAAGATGCGTCCCTTCTAACACTCCATCCCTGTGAAGATCTATCACCAGCTGTATAGAAGGATGTTCATTTATTATCTTCTGGATATTGGCCTCAGCATTAGAATAAGCATGATCCCTGTCATTAACATCATATTTTCCCTTATGATGAAGCACTTTAAAACCATATTGTTTTTCCAGAATATCCGCCAGATAGTCCCCAACCCCCACTACAGAAGTGCTTTCATCTCCTGCTTTTGAATCGCTGTACCCTTCCTGCGAATGAGTGTGGTATATAAGTATCTGGGGACCATCAACACTTTCATCAATAGACATGTCCTTACCCAGCAATTTCTTCACATCCAGCCTCTTTTCACTTATAGAAGTGGTTGCATCTACCTGATAAAAAGTCTTTTTCAAACATTCAAAATCTTTAAGTTTCTCTATATCTATCTCAACCGCTTTAACATCACTGGCTTTTGTCTGCTCTTCTTTAGGTTCTTCCTGTTCTTTCGTGTTTTCTGGCGGCTTGACAGCCTCATAATTTTCTCTAAGCAGATTTTCCATCTGGGCGTTTTCCTGAGCTGCAAGTTTTTTATAATCAAGCTGTTCATCTTCATTTATATATTCCTTTTCATTTTCTATATCCAGGCTATATCCGCAATATGTCACAACAATACAAAAAAGAATAAAGCAGATACAAAATACTTTTTTTTGCATTTCTACCACCACCCTCATAAAAACATTTATATGAGACTGATTGCGATTTTATTACGCAATATTTATTCTTCTGAAAAAGCTATATTAAGTCCTTCCGACAGCATAAAGCTGAGACGTTTGATTGTGCCATCTATATCTTTAGGTGTGACAAACATTCCGTGAAGCTGTGGTGACATAAGCTGTTTTGTCATGTCACGATTTGCATTTACCGCATCAGATACTATTGTCACAGCATCTACCACAGTTGGTATTCCTATAGAAATCACAGGTACACCTATATTGCTCTGGTTTATTGCATTTCTATGATTACCTACACCACTGCCTGGCACTATACCTGTATTTGTAAGCTGGATGGTTCTTCCAAGTCTCTTTGTACTTCGTGCTGCAAGTGCATCTATTGTTATCACACAATCAGGATGTGTCTCATTTACCACACCTCTTATTATTTCCAGACACTCCATTCCAGTCTGCGCCATAACACCTGGAACAAGTCCACTAATTCTATTCACATTTTCTTTGCCAAATGCATAACTCCCATATTCTTTCATAATATGTCTGGTAATAAAAAGATTATCGATTACTCTTGGTCCTAATGCATCTGGTGTAACCTCGCGGTTTCCAAGACCAACCACAAGCACGTCATAGCTGTCCTTTTTTATGATATCTTCACTCTCACACAACTTATCTATCATGCCTTTAAGAGACCTTGCCAGTTCCTCTGAAATCTCTCTGTGATAACCACTGTCATCATCACTCATTTCAGGCGCCTCTATCGTAATGTACTCCCCTTTTGGTCTTCTCATTTTTAAGGAAGCATTCTCCGTCAAAATAGAAACTGTACTTATAATTATTCCATGTTCCTTTTTGATTTCACGATATTCAATTCCATGAATGTTCTTTTTATTTTTCTGAATTCTTTCCTGGGTTTCTAATGCCAAATCTGTCCTTATTGGATATGCTTCCTGTGCCATTTTACGCCTCCATAAAAATATATGTATTGCCCCAGGTATGTCATTCACATAATATATTATGAAAAAACAAATAAACTGTTACTGTTCTCTCTATATTTTTTCTCATTTTTTTAAAAATATGTATTGACATAGCACCATGCTTGGAATATTATAATCTAGTATGTTTTTGAAAAAGCGTCCGTGTCTGTTTTTTCGATACATATTACATTTGATAATAATAAATTCGGAGGTGGATAAGTTGGCAAACATTAAATCAGCTAAGAAGAGAATCTTAGTAACAGAGACAAGAACTGCAAGAAACAAAGCAATCAGATCTGAGGTTAAAACATCAATTAAGAAGGTAGAGGCTGCTGTAGCTGCAAGCGATAAAGCTGCTGCTGAGGCTGCATTAAAGAATGCTACTTCTGTAATCGAGAGCGCATGCTCTAAAGGTGTTTACCACAAGAACAACGCTGCAAGAAAAGTTTCTCGTTTAAACAAACTTGTAAACAGTGTAGCATAATTGTTATTTTATTATCACCCTTATAAATAATAAATAAAAAACCATCAGTACCCGTCATACTGATGGTTTTATTTTTTTACTGAATACTGTGTAATAAAAAGTTCTACTGCCATCTGGTCATTCAAAAAGCCAGTCTTGACTTCCTCTTCATACTGTATTCCGTCTTTTACTGCGGACTTTAGCTGTGCCATCGTAAAATTCCTACACTGTCCCTGATATTTTCCTACAGCCCATACAGGACAACCAGCCTTTTGCGCTATATCCTTATTGCCAAAACCTTTCTGCGACATGCTCTTTACATTCATAAGGATTCTAAACTGTCTTGTAATCAGATACATTATCCTCATAGAAGGCTCTTTTAAGGCAAGAAGATCATAATAAAGATCTAACGCCTGTCTCTGTCGGTTTGTAGTGATGGCATCCACCATCTCAAATACCTTGTTCTCTATCTGCTCCGTCGTAATCGCAGCTACATCACTTTCTTCTATCGTATCTTTGTCCATACAATAGCATATGAGCTTCTCAATCTCTTTATCGATATTCTCCATATCGTTACCTGTCTTGGATATAAATAGATTGTATGCGTTCTGAGTCATATGCTTGCCTTCTTTTCGTATTCTGCCTCCGACCCATTTCGCTATAAGTTCATCCGTCTGTGATGTAAATTCAATTGCACGCCCAACCTTGCCTAATGCTTTATATAGCTTCGACCGCTTATCTACCTCCGCCTCAATAAAAATAAAATAAGTGCTCTCCGACATCGTCGGCAGATATTCAGCAAGAACTTCTCCATCCTTCTTAAAAAATCCGCTATTTTCTATAAGTATTACCCTTCGTTCAGCAAGAAATGGCAGTGTCTCTGCCAGATCTACTATCGCATTCGGATCTATTCCTGCACCCTCATACAATGAGAAATTCATTGTATCGCCATCAGCTATAAGCGCATTCTTCAGCTTGTCCCTGTACTGCTTAATCAGATATATTTCCTCTCCATAAAGGAGATATGCATTTTTAAATTCGCCAGCTTTTATATCGTTATCTATTGTCTTCATACGAAAAATATTAACACATTTAGATTATTATTTCCACTTTTCAATAAAATATCTTCTCTTATCATTAAGCAGAACTATTTTTATCCGCCCATCATAATCAGTCCTGTATACTGTGCTGTTATTTTTTCTCAAACGTTCTAATGTATCATCATGTGGATGTCCATATGAGTTATTTTTGCCACAAGAAATAATTGATACCTCGGGTGAAATTGCCCTAAGCCATTGTTTTGAGCTTGAAAATTTAGAGCCATGATGATTTACCTTATACACATCCACGTCAATCTTTGAATTATATTTATCTGCAATAACCTTCTCCACATCTGAAGAAATATCCCCTCCAAATATTGCCTTAAATCCGTTTTCCCTGTCAACAAGAAGAAGCGTCAGACAATTATCGTTTATATTTTCACTCTTACTTTGTGCACCGGGAGCAAGACAATATAAATTCATATCATCAAAATCAAACATATCTCTTTCGGCAATTTGTATCACATTAGTACCTTTATCCGCAGCCGCTTCAATAATATTCTTTACTTTCTCGTCATCAGAACCAGCTCTTGCAATCACAATATTCTCTATATCATATTCACTTTGCAGAATTTCCATAAATCCATTTATGTGGTCTTCGTCCGCATGTGATATAAACCAATAATCGATTTTTGCCACGCCATTATATTTTAAAAATGGTAAAATAATGTTTTCCCCAACATTTTTGCGCGTGCTGCTTCCACCATCTATCAATATATGCATTTCTGATTCTGTCTGTATATATATTCCATCTCCTTGTCCAACATCAAGCATATCTATCTGTGTAGGTTTGAATGTTCTTGGAAGCAAAAATAACATACACACTAATATGCATGTATATATGATTTTTGCAATTAAATTTTTATATTTCTTTGCAAGAGCAACCACAATGAGAAACACTGCGTAATAAATTAATATATCGCGCACATATGGACAACCCGTGATAATTTTACTAAATCCTAGTCCACTCACAAACCTGCATATATAATCGTATCCACGTAAAATCAGCACCGACGGAATTATAACTATTGATGCAATCTTCGTTGATACAATCCCGATAAATGCTGCAAGAAGACCAAATATAAATACAACCGACATAAATGGTAATATTATGGCATTGACAAAAACTGCGTATGTTGGTATTTCATAGTAATAAAATGCTACCACCGGAAGCGTGCTAAGCTGCATGGCCGCACTCGAAAATATCGCAGTTTTCACCTTACCACCTTCAATATTCTTTACAACTAACGCAACTCCCATCACAGATATAACCGAAAATACAACCCCCGCATATGACACAATAAACGGATTTTGACTCACAAGTATCATCACCGAAATTCCAAGAGAATTGAGCATATCATTACTTCGTCCTAATGTCTGAGCAATCATTGACAAGACAAACATCACCAACGCTCTCTCTGTAGTTGGCGTAGCTCCGGACATAAAATAATAGACATACGTAGTAACTGCACAAATTACCATGGAGCAGACAAAACCGCTTCTCCTTTTTCTTAGAAATGCATAAAGTCCCATCCCTATCATAGATATATGAAGTCCCGAAATGGCCAGAATATGTGATATTCCCGCATTCTGATATAATTCCTTCGTCTCTTCACTTAGAACACTTTTCTCGCCCAGAAGCATCGTGCAAAGCGTTCTTATTTCTTCAGCAGAGGATATCTTATTCAAACTGCTAAACAGTCTGTCCTTAACATCATATATTAATTTTCTGTAATTGTATCCGGTCTTACCTTTATCAATAATTTCATGCGGCTCCAGCGCAAAAAGTATCATCTGCGACGCATAGAATTTTTCTCTGTCAAACTCACCTTCGTTTGTTGCAGATGCAAATTTTTTTACTTTTCCTTTTATTGTTGGAATATCACCGACCGACAAAATATCGGCATCAGAATATATTAATATGCTGTATCCAGAATCGTTTTGTAAATAATATGTATAGGAATTATTCTTATATTCACTTTTGTAAATTTTCCCAAATATATAAACAGACTCCCCATCTGTTATTTCGGACAGATATTTATTTCTCTGTTCATCAAGCCTACTGCACCTGATATAAGAGATACAAAAAGCAATCACCAGTATAACACACCAGACAATTGCTTTTACATATTTCTTATTCTTGAGCAGATTAAAATCCGCATAAAATACTATCAGTACACTAAAAAGTAAAATAGCAGTCACTTTGTACAAAGAAAATATAATACCACAAACAGAAACAACCGCGAGCATAAAAAATGGCCGCTTGTTTATTTTATTGTTCCTCCGTCACATTTATATTCTCGCTGTCTTCCTCTGATGAATCCTTTATGACAATGCTCTCATCAGCCTTATACAGCTTTGCCAATTTGTAATTGTATCTAACCATCCCCGTAGTTTCACCGTTTACAGTAATCTGTACCTTAGAGACATCCTCTAAAGAACACAGTGAGTCAACTATAGAATAAAGAACTACCTGTTCCGTTATTTCATTATTCTGATTGTTAATAAACGCATCTGTAAGATTTATATAACACACCCCATCATATATGGATGATGTAATTATCTTCGTTCCTGAAGGGACTGTCGCAATCATGCCATCACCCTCAGCCGGACCTTCTATAAGCTTTTCCATCACAACTTTCTCTAATGTCTTATTCGTGTATGTGACCGTCTCTTCCTTCTTCCTAAGCTTAGTAGGATCATTTGCATCTGCAAAGTACAGTGTAATATCTGTAGTCTGTTTAGAGTTAATCTGCGCCCCCGGATTTTCAACAAAGCTGTCATCATTCATACTTCCAACAACCTTATCATCACTGTCCAGAAGCGGCTCTGAACCAACCGTAAAGTTAACAAAAGAAAACGCCGGAATCTGTACAAGCGTACGCACAATTGCAGCTCTAAGCAACGTCTGATCCACAATTGGCATATCATAATATTTGCTGTCCAAGTCTACATTGACCACATATCCAGCTGCGGAATAACTATATTTAAAATCGCTAGGTATAGTCTGCCTCAATGTCGCTGTATCCGGCTCACTCTGAAGCCTTCCAAGCAATTCCTCGCAAAGCGCCTCAGAAGATCCACTTGCATTCTTCGGCGTATACTCTTCTTCTACAATTCCTGTAACATCCATGTTCAAATAATAAATATAAAAATCACTTTGATCCTTTTTCTTCGTACAGCCACACAATATGCAGATACACAAAAAAACAAGTACCACACTAATTTTCTTCATATACATGCTCCTATGCTATATAGTTCAAAGGAATTCTAACATCAAAAGTAGTTCCCTCACCCAGTATACTATGCACCTTAATTGCTCCACGATGCATTAAAATAGAACTTCTTGTAATAGCAAGTCCAAGTCCTGTTCCTCCAATTTCACGGGAATGTGATTTATCTACTCTGTAGAATCTCTCATAAATATGTTCAAGATCCTCCTCTGGGATACCCATTCCAGAATCCTCAACTTTAAGATAGAAAAACTGATGATCCGCATTTAGAGAAACATGAACCCATCCCTCCCCATCTGCTTTATTGTACTTAATTCCATTCTCTATCAGATTTGTAATTGCAAGAGTTATCTTAACCTCATCTACCTCTGCACTTACAGGTCTGAAACTTTCAAGAACAAGTGCAACATTCTGCTTATCAGCAATAGGCTGCAGTCTCTTTAGAATCTGCTCTAGCAATTCATTAATATTTATCTGGGTTATATTAAGATTAGCCGCTGACTTATCCATCTTAACAAGTGACAACAAATCATTGATAATCTTAGTCTCACGCTCTATCTCATTTGTAATATCACCCATGAATTCCTGATACAATTCAATCGGCGCTTCTCCACCCATACTATTAATTGAATCTGCCAGAACCTTCATCGATGTAAGCGGTGTCTTAAGTTCGTGCGACACATTCGATACAAATTCCTGTCTCGACTCATCCATCTGCCTCATGTTGCTCATTATAGAATTAAAATTCTCACATATCCTGACAGTCTCGGTACAGTCTGGCACATCTAAATCACCATCATTATATCCCTTGTTTATTCCTTCAATTCCATCTGATAACTTCTGCAACGGTGCAAAAATAAAATTAGCAAACAAAACAGCAAATGCACCAAATATAACAATTATTACTCCTGAAATTGCCATTGCAATCTCCGAAAGGTAAGTATGATTTAAGACTATATTATTAGTTGATACCGTAACAAGCATAACTCCAAGAACCTTTGAGTTGGAATTATTGGGATCTGTAACCGGAATCGTAATCTCTATATAGTTATTCTCCGAATCATAATTAGCTGGAACATCCTTGCCCATAAGAGTTTTGATTACTTCTTCAGATATAATGGTCTTGTTCTCATCTGAATTATATGTATCTAGAACTATACCAAGATTTCTGTCAACAACCATAATTCTGCCATCATATATCGTCGCAAGCATTTCTATCTGTGACTGCAGCTTATACGCACTTTCGTTATTCTGTTCCTGCATATATCCAATTGTAACTATCTGATTTGCCAGCATCTTTGCCTGACCCAGAACTTCACTCTCGCGAATAGAAATGGCTCTTATTTTGTAGGAATACAGTAAGCCTGCACCTAACAGACTTACTGGAATCACCAAACATAAGACAATTAATAATATCACTCTTAATTTAAGACTTTTAAAAAAATTAAAAAATCGTGTATTTTTCAACATGAAAATACCTTTCTGTTATTTCTGTCTGTAATAGTATCCAACTCCCCATTTGGTATGAACATACTTTGGCTCGCTCGGATTACCTTCTATTTTCTCACGAAGTCTTCTGACATGTACATCAACAGTTCTGACATCACCAGGATAATCTTTGCCCCAGACAATATTTAAAAGATTCTCCCTGCTGTACACTTTATTTTCATTCTTGACCATCAACTCTAATATCTCGAACTCTCTTGCCGTAAGATTAATTTCATTGCCAGAAATAAAAAGTCTCCTGCTGTCACACTCTAACCTGAGATCACCCTTCTCTATAACTGATGCTTCTTCATTCTTAGGCTTAGCAGGTGATGTACGTCTCATTATCGCCTTAATACGTGCCTTTACCTCAAGAATATTAAATGGTTTTGTGATGTAATCATCAGCACCATACTCAAGGCCCAATATCTTATCCATATCATCACCTTTAGCAGTAAGCATAACAATAGGCATATCTGAGAACTCCCTGATAGCCTGACATACCTCAAATCCATCCATCTTCGGAAGCATGATATCCAGTAAAACCATATCATATGCGTTCGCTTTAGCGAGATTTAATGCTTCCTCACCATCATATGCACAATCAACTTCCATTCCATCCTGCTCTAAACTAAATCGTATACCTTTTACAATTAATTTTTCATCATCAACGACAAGAACTTTCTTTGCCATATATTCTCCTTAATTTACAGTAATATTGTCTTTAATATTTTCAAAAATCGAGTCACCAATACCTGATACATTCTTAATATCTTCAATCGTATCAAACTTTCCATGTTCACTTCTGTACTGTATGATATTATCAGCGCGTCCTGCGCCAATTCCATTTATCGTCATAAGAAGTTCCTTTGAAGCAGTATTTATATTGATTCTACCATCCGATGTATCATCAGATTCAACATCTCCATAGGCTCTCATGCCTTCTTCAATACGCTCTTTTGCTTCCTCCTTAGTCGGAACGCTTATCATCTCACCATCCTCAAGTACTTGCGCCTGATTCCAGTAATCAGTACTGGCTTCCTCTGTAAAGCCTCCTGCTTTCTCAACAACATCAAAAATCCTCGATCCCGCAGGCAGTTCATAAACACCAGGTGAATTTACCTCACCGCAAATATACACACATATCGGAGGGTCATTATCTGAAACTGATGCCTTTACGTCGACGTCAGCCACCTGGGTATCAGCTTCTGTCTCCTTAAATATCTCCTCATCTGTGTAGTATGCTTTTTCTTTTGAACCACAACCGAAGAAAACCATGCATGTAGTCATGCACAGCATCCCCATAATAATTGTTTTTTTAATTTTGTTCATTTATGCTCCTTCCACTAACAGGGAAGGCAATTTGATGTTATTCTCATTGTAACGATTTTTTCAGAGTATGACAAGATATTTATTGCAAAAGTTCATCAAGTGTTGCTGAAAGCTTAGATATCATCTCATCCACATCAGCTTTAGTAATTACAAGTGGTGGCACAAAACGAAGCACATCACTTCCTGCTGTAATAACAATAAGTCCTTTTTCAAGAGCCTTAGCTGAAACCTGTCCTACCGGAAGTGTACAGACAACTCCCTGCATGAGCCCCATTCCTCTTCTTGCTGTAAGACATTCGTACTTATCAACAAGTTCATCTAATTTAGTCTCCATATATGGTGCCACATCATTTACATTTGAGAGAATATCAAGTTCCTTAAACTGATCAAACACAGCCGAAACTGCTGCTCCAACAAAAGGATTTCCTCCATATGTCGTACCATGATCTCCTGGTACAAGTGATTTATCAGCAATCTTCTGCGACATAACAAATGCTCCGACAGGAACACCACATCCTAATGCTTTTGCACAAGTCATGATATCTGGCTTAACATCATAATTCTGCCAAGCAAACATCTTTCCTGATCTTCCCATTCCGCACTGTATCTCGTCGAGTATCATAACTATATCTTTTTCATCACAAAGCTTTCTTATACCCTCAAGAAACGCTTTATCAGCTGGATAAATTCCGCCTTCACCCTGAACTGTTTCAAGTATAATCGCACATGTTTTATCATTTACAAGAGCTTTTACACTTTCTAAATCATTATAATCTGCAAACTTCACACCAGGCATAAGTGGTTCAAACGGTTCCTGATAATGCGCATTGCCAGTGACAGATAATGCACCAATACTTCTGCCATGGAATGAATGTTTCATCGCAATTATCTCATGCCCTGCATGGCCGTCACGTGTATATGCATATTTTTTTGCGGCTTTAATAGCACCTTCTATTGCCTCTGTTCCGCTGTTTGTAAAAAATATCCGTTCAAGCCCACACGCATCTAATACTTTCTTTGCAGCCTCTATCGTAGGAGCGTTGTAATAAAGGTTAGAAGTATGAAGCAGCTTTCCAACCTGCTCCTTAAGAGCTTCTTTGTATGCATTATTGCTGTATCCTAATGCACATACTGCAATTCCTGCCGCAAAATCAAGGTACGAATTACCATCTGTATCATAAAGATGAACACCCTCGCCATGATCAAATACAACCTGAAATCTATTGTATGTGTGTAGGATTTCCTGTTCTGCTAAATCAATATATTCCGCTTTATTCATTGTAGAATTTATCCTCCTGATCTCCTAAAATAGCTGTTCCAATTCCTTTGTTAGTAAATATCTCAAGCAATAAGCAATGAGCTATTCTTCCATCAAGTATATGTACCCTTGAAACGCCATTGTCTATTGCATCTATACAGTTATTAAGCTTTGGAAGCATTCCGCCACCGATAAAGCCATCATTTATAAGTTCTCTTGCTTCTTTTGCAGTAAGCTCTGAAATAAGAGTGTCAGGATCCTTTGGATCTTTATAAACGCCCTCTATATCTGTAAGGAATGCAAGCTTTTCAGCTTCAACTGCTCTTGCGATTGCACATGCTGCATCATCAGCATTAATATTGTATGTATTATATTCATCATCCATTCCGATAGGACAGACAATTGGAAGATAATCATTCTCTAATAAGTCAAATAAAATCTTAGGATTCACTTCCTTTATATCACCTACATAACCAATATCTTCGCCATTAGATAATTTCTTGTCTACTTTAAGAAGTCCACCATCTTTTCCGCTTATACCGATAGCTGCCACTCCAAGTTCTTCAACAAGCTTTACAAGTGATTTGTTAACCTTATTGAGTACCATCTCGGCAATCTCCATAGTTGGCTCATCCGTAACTCTGAGTCCATTGATAAATTTAGGCTCCATGCCTGCTTTCTCAACCCAGCGGCTGATTTCCTTTCCACCACCATGTACAATAATTGGCTTAAATCCTACAAGCTTAAGCAATGTAACATCCTGAATCACCTGATGCTTTAACTCTTCATCTACCATTGCTGATCCGCCATATTTCACTACAATTATCTTCCTGTTAAATCTCTGAATATATGGTAATGCCTCAATTAATACCTGTGCTTTTTCAAGAACTGTGTTCATGCTCTTCTCGTCCATCTTTCTTCCTCACTTATTGATTAAATTTCGTAATATTATCCTCATTCAATGTAAAATCATAATAATTCAAATCTTCCCTGAACGTCCATCCCTCTTCCTGCCAGAAATGGTTACCGATTTCATTTGTCTTAAATGCTATGATATTTACTTTATTGACATGTTCTGCCTGCAGTGCTCTCATACACGCTACAGCCATTGATTTACCAATTCCATGCTTTCTGTAATCTTCATGTACACATACATGATACAGACATCCTCTTCTTCCGTCATGACCGCAGAGAATAGAACCAACAATCTTTCCATCTTTAACTGCAACAACACTGGTAGTAGGATTTCTCTTAAGAAAACGTTCAACACCTTCATAAGAATCATCTATCGATCTGATTCCAAATCCATGTATTCCCATCCACAATTCGTGTACCTGTTCAAAATCATCAATTGTCATAACGCGTATTTCGTATTCAAAATTATCCATATTGCCCTCTTCGCTTAATTTATGGGAACATAGGAACAAGATTAAGTCCCTCAGCCTCATCAAAACCAAATAACAGGTTCATATTCTGTACAGCCTGGCCAGCTGCGCCCTTTACGATGTTGTCAAGTGCTCCCATCATAACTATACGGCCTGTTCTTTCATCTATTACAAAGTTAACATCTACATAATTGCTTCCTTCAACCCACTTAGTCTCAGGACATACTCCCTTTTTAAGGACTCTGACAAATTTCTCTTTGCTGTAATATTTATCATATGCAGCCTTTACTTCCTCGTATGTAGGATATGTTCCATCCGGTTTCTTATTAAGTGCAGCGTACTCTGTAGCAAGAATACCTCTGTTCATAGGAACAAGGTGTGGTGTGAAGTTAATAGTAATCTCTTTTCCAGCTGCATAACCAAGCTGTTCTTCAATCTCCGGAGTATGACGGTGAGTAGTAACACCATATGCCTTTATATTCTCATTTACTTCACAAAACAGATTTGGAAGCTTAGCTCCACGCCCTGCTCCTGATGTTCCTGACTTTGCATCTACTATTAATGTATTCACATCAATGATTCCTTCTTTTACAAGAGGATACGCTGTAAGTATGGAACATGTAGTATAGCATCCCGGATTAGCAATAAGCCTTGTATCCTTATTTATCTTATCTCTATTAATCTCACAAAGACCATAGACAGCTTCCTCTATAAGCTGAGGACTTTTATGCTCTATCTTGTACCATTTCTCATATGTAGCAACATCTTTAATTCTATAATCAGCACTAAGATCAATAACCTTTACTTTCTTAAGGATATCATCTGTGAGTATTCCTGACAAATATCCCTGTGGTGTAGCAGTAAAAATAACGTCTACACTTTCTGCAAGCTTATCTATATTGTCATCCATACATTTGGCGTCAACGATCTCGAACATATTTCCATATACATCAGAATAATCCTGTTCTACATAACTTCTTGAGCCGTACCATGCAATCTCTACTTCCTTATGATTCATTAATATACGCACAAGTTCTGCTCCTGCATAACCTGTTGCACCAATTATTCCTGCTTTAATCATGTGTGTTTCCTCTATTTCTTACTTAATTTATAGAAAATATAGTTTTCCTATATTTTTATACCATATCATATAATATAGTACACCTCTTTAAAACCGTAAAGAGAAAAAATATACAAATTTATGTATATTTATACATTAAAGATGTATATTTTTTCACTTGCATTCTTTTCAATAGTTATATATACTTATTCTAGTTTCTTTGTAACTATTCAGATTCTTATCCAATATATAAGATGAATCGGATATTTACATATATTATAAGAAAAGAGAGGATTTTAATATGTCAAAAGAAAAAGTAGTTTTAGCTTATTCAGGCGGACTTGATACTACCGCTATTATCCCATGGTTAAAAGAACAGTACGATTATGAAGTAATCTGCTGCTGTATCAACTGTGGACAGGGCGAGGAATTAGACGGACTCGATGAGCGTGCTAAGCTTTCAGGCGCATCTAAATTATATATCGAAGATATCACAGATGAATTTTGTGATGACTATATCGTTCCTTGTGTACAGGCTGGTGCTGTATACGAGCACAAATACTTACTCGGTACTGCTATGGCTCGTCCAGGAATTGCCAAGAAGCTTGTTGAGATTGCAAGAAAAGAAGGTGCTGTTGCAATCTGCCACGGTGCTACTGGTAAAGGAAATGACCAGATTCGTTTCGAGCTTGGAATCAAGGCTCTCGCTCCTGATATTAAGGTTATCGCTCCTTGGCGTCAGGACAACTGGCAGATGGATTCAAGAGAGGCAGAAATTGAATACTGCAAAGCACATGGAATCGATCTTCCATTCTCTACTGACTCAAGCTACAGCCGTGATCGTAACTTATGGCATATCAGCCATGAAGGATTAGAGCTTGAAGATCCAGCAAACGAGCCTAATTATGATCATCTCTTAGTTCTCGGTGTTACACCTGAGAAAGCTCCAGATGAGGGTGAATATGTTACTATGACATTTGAAAAAGGTGTTCCAAAATCAGTAAATGGAAAAGAAATGAAAGTTTCAGATATCATCCGTGAACTCAACCGTCTCGGTGGCAAACACGGAATCGGCATTATCGATATCGTAGAGAATCGTGTAGTTGGTATGAAATCCCGTGGTGTATATGAGACTCCTGGTGGAACAATTCTTATGGAGGCACATGATCAGCTCGAAGAATTATGTCTTGACCGTGCTACAATGGAGACTAAAAAAGAAATGGGCAACAAACTCGCTCAGGTATGCTACGAAGGAAAATGGTTCACACCACTTCGTGAAGCTATCCAGGCATTTGTAGAATCTACACAGGAATATGTAACAGGTGAAGTTAAATTCAAGCTTTACAAAGGAAACATCATCAAAGCTGGTACAACTTCTCCATACTCACTTTACAGCGAGTCTCTTGCAAGCTTTACTACTGGAGATTTATATGATCACCATGATGCTGATGGATTCATCACATTATTCGGTCTTCCACTCAAAGTTCGTGCAATGAGAATGCTTGAAATCGAAAAGCAGAAATAAATATATAATAAAATCGGGGACAGGAATATCCTGTCCCTTTTAATATTTAACCATTTGTGCAGTTGTTATTGCATATTCCGCTACTATTGCATGTTCCGCTACTATTGCATGTTCCGCTACTATTGCATTTTCCGCCATTGTCACACGTTCCGTTGCTATTGCATGTTCCATTATCGCTACATGCTTCGTTGCTATTGCATATTCCATTATTATTACTGCAGATACCGTTGCTATTGCATGTTCCGTTACTGCTACATATTCCACAATTTGAGTTCAAATTATAATTACTATTTTCATTTATGCAGCTTCCACACGAAACTGTACGTTCCTTTTTCAGACACTGTTCATTATTTGGATTTCCCAGATCTAACGGTTTTATTTCCAGATCAAGCAGATTTCCTGCTACAAATCGCATACAATCCGAATTTTCTGGAGAGATAATACTGCCCTTTGGTGTATCTAATCTGCCGCAGCTATCAACCTTATATCCTGCAAAATACAGGCTTTGAAGTATGAATGTAAGTCCCACAGTAATTGTACTTGTCGAGATATCAATATCTAACAGCTTAGCTCTGCTATACAGATTAATTCCCTGTTTTACAAAATTATTCGTGGTTGCAAATCCTGTATAATTTACAACTGCTGTTGGTGTTGCACCTGTTGTATCATAGCTGATACCGTATGGTGCGAAAACCTCTAAGACAACTGATGTAGGGTTTGTATCTTCATCGTAAGTCTCTACCGTAGTTGTTGACGGAAGATAAACTGCTGTAGGAAATACTGTTGCCACTAACCTACATGCCGAATCATATAGCCTAAGTTCAAACAATACTGTGATATTTGACAGTGTCACTTCATAACAATTTGGACGTCCGCTAATTGATTGAACAAGCACATTTCCTGCTCCATTCGTAAAGGTAGCATTTATTGCCCTGATTGTTGCACTTGTAGCTGTTGGATATGCAGTTGGTATATCTACGCCCGCCTGAAATGATGCACATAAGTTTATGCCTATTTCATCATATATAAGAGGTGCCATCAAGGTAAGTTTATCTGGTTCTCCACAGATAGGTGTTGTACACACATCTATACAGCAATTTCCATTCATAGCTTTAACCACATTGCTTACAATCCTTGGCTTACTTTTGCATTTACAATTTGCCATTTTCATTTCCTTGTTTTTGTTTAGTACATAATATGTTCTATTTTTTTAGATGTGACCATAAAAATAAATAAAAAAGCGTAATTATGTCAAATTTATATGAACTAACAAACAATGTCAGTATATTACTTTATACTTCACAGAATAATATTCTGCTAAGAAAAAAAATCGGCGATAATATAAGCCGTTCTAAACTACTTGCTATGGATTTCAAACAAAACCTATGTGGAATCATATATGACCAAATTGTGTATTATGCGTATATTGATATTAACAATCATCTGATTTTACGAAGAGTAACGGATTCTTATCCACTTTATACAAAAGAACATTTCCCTTGTCAAATTCCACCTCAGCTTAGACTTGTAGCGTTTGACGGAAAATTAATTATTTTCTACGAAGAACAGGCAGATTTCGACCACAAAAAATTAAAAGGCATATTTCCCTTTCTTCCAATGTCAGAAATCGAATTAGAATGCCAGATACCTGTTTCATCTGATATTTATTTACTTGCATCAAAGAATGAAATACTAATAAATTTTGAATCTACTGATGGAAATCAGAATTATAGCTTAAGCAAATCTATGCAAATATCAAAACTAGATTCAACTTTTGAGTTAAAATTGATATTACAGGAGAAAGATAATGAAATCAATAAATTGAATGCCATGCTTGAAAGTGCTAAATCACAATATAATAATTTAATGGACGTGGCAAATAAATACAAAAACGAAGCTATGAAATGGTGTAATAAATTCGCTGGAAATTAAAAAGCACTCTCCTTTATATGGAAAGCCTTTTCATATAAATCACCAAAGAGCGTAACGGCTATATTCGCTATTACGCTCTTTGAATGCTTAATTTATTCGATTATGAATTCTCTCTTAGTTTCTTGATTATGCTTTGTTTTAAATCAAGAGTCTTATCCTTTACATGCTTATTCGCATTAGATCCTAATAATCTTGACACAAGCTTGGATGCAATATCATACTTTCCAAGAGCAAAAGACATCTCCGCAAGCAAATAATCAATGGTATCTTTATCCATTCCACATATTGGGAAAGACTCAGATGCTATAGCTTTCATAAAGCCCTCATATGCCTGTTCGTAAAAGCCCGCTTCCTCTTTTCTGACTAATATTACTTCCTCAGACTGCGATGTACTGCCTGCATCCAGAAGTTCCTCCGCCTTTCCTCTGCATAACCATGATAATTTAAGACATGTATATGCTCGTTCGCTTATTCTTGATCTCTTGACAACCGAATTATATAATGCAAGCTTATACCTATCAATTGCTGTATCGTAATCAATCACATCTGGCATACGAATTGTGGTAGGCTGAAATTTAGAACCTACGCCCTCTCGTATGAGCTTAATCTGTGTGAGTGATATGCCTTCAAAATATCTTGACATAGCTGTGTAACCACAGTAAGGACATGAATACACATCATATTTAATTGTATCTATTCCTTTGTATCTAGGGCGTAAATCATCATCAGCGCCTATTCTTCTTACTTTAGAAGATCTGACAGCTCTTGTCTGAAACTTACGATCACATACAACACATTCTATATTCTTATCAAAAAGTAAATCTTCTTCCTTAATTTCAGGCTCTTCTTTTTCTTTTTTCTCTTCTACAACAGGCTTTGGTTCTTCTTTTTCCTTAGGTTCATCATCAAACAGATTAGACATGTCCATTCCTTTAAGACCAAACTTTTCTAATCCATCCATAAAATTATTCATACTCTTTTTCCTTTTGCTTTGCTATACTATGCTTGTTTTACAGGAAGCTTAAACGAGCTCTTGAGAGATACTATTCTATTAAATACAGGATGTTCCTCTGTTGAATCTTTGTAATCCACACAGAAGAAACCATTTCTAACAAACTGGAAACTCTCATATGCCTTAGCATCCATAAGTTCTGGTTCAAGAACACAATTCTCTAATACTGTAAGAGAATTAGGATTCACATTAACATCACCATTTTCATTATATACCCCAAGTTCTTCATTAACAAGGTTCTCATATAATCTTACAGTAGCTTTTTTACCATATTCAGCAGATACCCAGTGAATTGTACCCTTTACTTTTCTGCCATCAGGACTGTTTCCACCCTTTGATGCTGGATCATATGTACAATGAATCTCTGTGATATTGCCATCTTCATCCTTAACAAAGCTCTCACACTTAACAAAATATGCATTCATAAGACGAACTTCATTGCCTGGAAACATTCTGAAATATTTCTTTGGTGGCTCTTCCATAAAGTCATCACGCTCTATATAAAGTTCTCTTGTGAATGGAACTTTACGCTTGCCAAGTTCTGGTGCCTCGACATTATTATCCACCTCAAGATACTCAACCTGTCCTTCTGGATAATTATCGATAACGACTTTAACAGGGTCTAGAACAGCCATCATTCTAGGTCTCTTAACCTTTAAATCCTCTCTGATACAATACTCTAGCATTGCATAATCAACAGAACTGTTAGCCTTTGAAATTCCACACAGCTCAACAAAATTCTTTATTGATTCAGGAGTGAATCCTCTTCTTCTGAGCGCCGCAATAGACACAAGTCTTGGGTCATCCCATCCATCTACGATCTTGTCCTCAACAAGTTTCTTGATATATCTCTTACCGGTCACAACATTAGTCAGATATAATTTAGCAAATTCAATCTGCTTTGGAGACTCTTCAGGTGAATTCTTAAATCCACATTCAATAACCACCCAATCATACAATGGTCTGTGATCTTCAAACTCCAGTGTACATATAGAATGTGTTATTCCCTCTATAGCATCTTCAATCGGATGTGCAAAATCATACATTGGATAAACGCACCACTTATCCCCTGTATTATGATGAGTCATATGGGCAACTCTATAAAGAATCGGATCTCTCATATTAATATTTGAAGACTTCATATCAATTCTTGCTCTGAGAACTTTGCTTCCATCTTCAAATTTTCCATTCTTCATATCTTCAAAAAGTGATAAATTTTCCTCCACGCTTCTGCTTGAATATGGATCTTCTTTTCCAGGCTCTTTAAGTGTACCTCTGTACTCTCTGATTTCATCAGCAGTAAGATCAGATACATATGCCTTCCCCTTTTTGATAAGACCAACTGCACACTCATACATCTGATCAAAATAATTAGATGCATAAAAAAGTCTGTCTTCCCAATCAGCTCCTAACCATTTTACATCTGCCTGAATTGATTCAACAAATTCAAGCCTTTCTTTTGTAGGATTTGTATCATCAAAACGGAAATTAAACTGTCCGTTATATTTCTGTGCCAATCCATAATTTAAAAGAATTGATTTTGCATGTCCAATATGGAGATATCCATTTGGTTCTGGTGGGAAACGAGTCTTAACAGTCTTACAATGACCCTCAGCTAAATCCTTTTCTATAATCTGTTCAATAAAATTCTTGGAAACTACTTCATTTTCCATCATTATACCTCCTTACAGCACTAAACGGGGTTGTAAAAGCCTACAACCCCGTTTAATTATAATTTTCACTTTTTCCTTTGTCAACAATTACATTGACTTATAATGCTCTTGTTACACAATTACATTGACTTATAATGTTCATGTGTAAATAAATGGTCCTGACAAAATTCATGTCTGCCCTCACACTTAGAACAGAATCTGAATGTAAGATTTGGATCATCCAGCTCTGTCCTTCCACATATAGAACACTTATGATGCGTAATTCCAGAACCTGGACGTGGCTGTGAAAAACTCTGCTGATACTGTCTTTGTCTTTTTTTCTGCTTCTTCATATTCTTGTATGACAAATGATTCTTGCATGCATATACGAACACTAATAAATTTATCACCGCAAAAATTATCTCTGCACTCAAAGCTATTCCAATTGCTGAACCATTTGAAAAATAACTATAAATCTCATACAAGAGTTCTATC
This sequence comes from uncultured Agathobacter sp., assembly GCA_934359755.1. Taxonomy (GTDB): domain Bacteria; phylum Bacillota; class Clostridia; order Lachnospirales; family Lachnospiraceae; genus Roseburia. Next base: position 29,047 of record CAKRLV010000010.1, on the reverse strand, counting down.
GCATAAACTATAACAAGCCACTTCATCTTAATTGGAAGCACAAAATAAATACGCATCTCTGCCTCAGGCATAAAAATACCAAGCATAAGATAAAGTGAAAACAGAATATAGTATGGTGTCAGATAAATCGACACATTAAAAATCAGGTAAATAATAAGTCCACCCAATGTACTAAGCAGCCATCCACCTATAAAATATACATTCATTTTGAATGTTCCAAGCCCTTGTTCAAGGCTCTTTCCAAGCCAGAACAAGCAAAGCATAAATAACAGTGTCCAGAATGACAAACCATTAAATGGCATAAATATCCATGTAAAAATACGCCATACCTGTCCTCTTAATATTAATCCTGCATCAAATTGCAACAGACTATATAATAAAGTCGCTGCAGTGCTTCCTGCCGATGCTGCATACAGAATAAAGTCTCCGATAATTGTAGTAAATAAAAATAATGTAGTAATATTAGGTATTCCTTTATTACCCCATTTCTGTTCTAACTTGTCTAACCAGTTCATATAATTCTCCATAAATATTTATTAATCTATCACGATTATAATTATTTATATTCAATTTTGTCAATGTAACACAAGATTGTTAACAAATTCTTTATAATTATGTTAGTTGTTTTTTGTCAAATACTGTCGTATAATAATCGAGGTTTTCAACTTAAATACATTATAATAAGTAATTGCGCAACTTTGCCCTTCTATTGGGAAATGGTGCAGGACTACTATCCTGATACCTTCAATTAAGCGTTTTATATCTGGAGGAAATGTAATGATAAATAATAGTTTACATAAATTAGGAATTGACATCGGTTCTACCACTGTAAAAATAGCATTATTGGACGAGAATGATAATCTGCTCTTTTCAGATTACGAGCGGCATTATGCTAATATACAGGAAACCCTTGCAAGCCTTATCCAAAAAGCTATGGTTCAATATGGTGATTGTAATGTTTCACCTATGATTACAGGTTCAGGTGGTCTCGCGCTTGCAAACCATCTTGAAGTACCTTTTGTTCAGGAAGTAATTGCTGTTTCCACAGCCCTTGAACACTATGCACCTCAGACAGATGTAGCAATTGAACTCGGTGGTGAAGATGCCAAAATTATATATTTTGAAGGTGGAAATGTCGAACAGCGAATGAATGGTATATGTGCTGGTGGTACAGGTTCTTTCATCGACCAGATGGCATCTCTCATCCAGACTGATGCTGCCGGATTAAATGAATTTGCCAAAGAATACAAAGCTATATATCCAATAGCCGCACGATGCGGAGTATTTGCCAAGACAGATATCCAGCCGCTCATCAATGAGGGCGCAACCCGTGAGGATTTATCAGCCTCAATATTCCAGGCTGTTGTAAACCAGACAATAAGCGGACTTGCATGTGGTAAGCCAATCCGGGGACATGTTGCCTTCCTCGGCGGTCCACTGCACTTTCTGTCTGAATTAAAAGCTGCCTTTATCCGTACACTCAATCTTGATGCCGAACATACAATCACTCCAGAGAACTCGCATCTTTTTGCGGCTATAGGTTCAGCCCTCAACTACAAAGCAGAATCAACAAGTACTCTGTTAACTCTTTCAGAGAAATTATCTAACGGAATAAAAATAGAATTTGAAGTAGCAAGACTTGATCCTCTTTTCAAAGACCAGGCTGAATATGACGAATTCTCTAAACGCCATGGAAGCAACCATGTACATACAGCTGACCTTAAGTCATATAAAGGCAACTGCTACCTTGGAATCGATGCTGGTTCTACTACTACAAAGATTGCTCTGGTAAGTGAGGATGGTGACTTACTTTATTCTTTCTACAGCAATAATAACGGAAGTCCTCTTGCTACAGCAATCCGTTCAATACAGGAGATTTATTCTCTTTTGCCTGAGAATGCTCATATTGTACATTCATGCTCAACAGGATATGGTGAAGCCCTTCTTAAGGCTGCTCTTATGCTTGATGAAGGCGAAGTAGAGACTGTAGCCCACTATTATGCTGCTGCATTTTTTGATCCTTCTGTTGATTGTATCCTGGATATCGGTGGACAGGATATGAAATGCATCAAGATTAAGAACCAGACTGTAGACTCTGTACAGCTTAACGAGGCATGTTCTTCTGGATGTGGTTCATTTATAGAGACATTCGCCAAGTCACTTAACTTCTCTGTACAGGACTTTGCAAAAGAGGCTCTCTTTGCCAAGAATCCAATAGATCTTGGTACAAGATGTACTGTATTTATGAACTCTAAAGTAAAACAGGCCCAAAAAGAAGGTGCCTCTGTTGCAGATATTTCTGCCGGACTTGCCTACTCCGTAATCAAGAATGCATTGTTTAAAGTTATTAAACTCTCTGATGCAAAGGATTTAGGTGAGAACATAGTTGTTCAGGGTGGAACATTCTACAATGACGCTGTACTTAGAAGCTTTGAAAAAATCGCCGGTGTTCATGCCACACGTCCGGATATTGCTGGAATAATGGGTGCATTCGGTGCTGCCCTCATTGCCCGCGAACGTCACAATACAGACTATGCTACTACAATGCTTACAATCGAGCAGATAAATGAGCTCTCATATACTACAAAGCTTGCAAGATGTCAGGGATGTACTAACCACTGTCTTCTTACAATCAACAAATTTTCCGACAACCGTCAGTACATCACTGGTAACCGATGTGAACGCGGTCTCGGCAAAGAAAAAAATAAAAAGAATATACCAAACCTTTTTGAATACAAGAATAAGCGTATTTTCGACTATGAAAGCCTTGATCCAAAGGATGCGCCTCGTGGAACGGTTGGAATTCCAAGAGTTCTTAATATGTACGAGAATTATCCATTCTGGGCTGTTTTCTTTAGGAAATTAGGTTTTTCCGTAGTTCTTTCACCACAGTCAACACGTAAAATATACGAACTTGGAATCGATTCTATTCCTAGTGAATCAGAATGTTATCCTGCCAAGTTAGCACATGGTCATATAAGCTGGCTTATAAGCAAAGATGTAGATTTTATCTTCTACCCTGCTATACCATATGAGCGAAATGAATTTCCAGATGCCAACAATCACTACAACTGCCCTATCGTCACATCATATTCTGAGAATATCAAGAATAATGTTGACGAAATTACAAGTGGACAGATCAAGTTCCTTAATCCTTTTATGGCATTCACAAGTGAAGAAACTCTCTCTCAGCAGCTTGTAGCGACATTTGCTTCTGATGAATTCAATATTCCAGAATCAGAAATCAGAGACGCAGTCTCTGAGGCATGGAAAGAACTTGCCATGACAAGACTTGAAATGCAGAAAAAAGGTGAAGAAGTTCTACAGTATATGGAACAGCACAATATGCGTGGTATTGTACTAGCAGGAAGACCTTACCATGTTGACCCTGAAATCAACCATGGAATTCCTGAACTTATCAACTCATATGGTATTTGCGTTCTTACCGAAGATTCAGTATCGCACCTTGGCCAGCTTGAACGACCACTCATTGTTATGGATCAATGGATGTATCACTCAAGACTTTATTCAGCAGCGAACTTCGTTAAGACACGCGATGACCTTGATTTAATACAGCTTAACTCTTTCGGATGTGGTCTTGACGCTGTTACTACAGACTGTGTTAATGACATCCTTACTAAGTCAGGCAAAATATACACCTGCCTTAAGATAGATGAAGTAAATAACCTTGGTGCAGCCAGAATCAGAGTCCGTTCTCTCCTTGCTGCAATCCGTGTAAAAGAAAAGCAGGGTGAAAAGAGAGAAATCAAGCCTTCAAACTACGAACGCATGATATTCACAGAGGAAATGTTTAAAGATAATTACACCATTATCTGTCCTCAGATGTCACCAATACACTTTGATTTACTTTTGCCTGCATTCCGTGCCGCTGGTTACAATCTGGTTATACCAGACATTCCTGCAAGAGAATGTGTTGATGTCGGACTCAAATATGTAAATAATGATGCCTGCTACCCTTCACTCATTGTCATAGGACAGATTATGAGCGCTGTAATGTCTGGTGAATATGATATGACACATACAGCAATCCTCATTTCCCAGACAGGTGGTGGATGCCGTGCAACCAACTATATTGGCTTTATAAGACGTGCTCTCATCAAAGCCGGATATCCAGATGTACCTGTTATATCAATAAATATGGTTGGACTTGAAAAGAATCCAGGATTCAAACTCACACCAAGCCTTATACAGCATGGTCTGTATGCCCTTGAATTCGGTGATATTTTCATGAGATGTCTGTATCGGGTACGCCCATACGAAGCAGTACCTGGAAGCGCAAATGCACTTCACGAGAAGTGGAAAAAAGAAGTTATAGATTTTATCAGCAACAAAAAAATATTATCTCATCGTAAGTATAAGAAGATGTGTCGTGAAATCATCCGTGATTTTGATAATCTTCCAATGCTTGATATTAAAAAGCCTAGAGTTGGTGTTGTAGGAGAAATTCTTGTCAAATTCCTTCCAGCTGCCAACAATCATGTAGTAGATCTGCTTGAGTCAGAAGGCGCAGAGGCTGTTGTTCCTGACCTTACAGACTTCCTGCTCTACTGTTGTTATAACGCTAACTTTAAATCCGATTACCTCGGTGATTCCAAGAAAGCAAAGCGCAACAACAATATGCTTATCAAGTTCTTTGAATGGCTACGTAAAGATGCCCGCGATGAACTTGCTAAGAGTAAACATTTTGAGCCTACCGCCTACATACAGGATCTTGCTAAACTTGCAAGTCCAATTGTATCATGTGGTAACCAGACTGGTGAAGGATGGTTCCTCACAGGCGAGATGCTCGAACTTATACATCAGGGTGCTACTAATATCGTATGTGCACAGCCATTTGCATGTCTCCCTAACCATATTGTAGGTAAGGGTGTAATCAAGGAAATCCGCCATGAATTTCCTAATGCTAATATTGTTGCAATCGATTATGATCCAGGTGCATCAGAAGTTAACCAGCTTAACAGAATTAAGCTTATGCTTTCTACTGCACAGAAGAATCTAAACAAATAATATCAGATTTAGATAATACATAAATGTCTACAAGATATATTTAAGCATATACTGATATTTTAAAGCATATACCGATATTAAAAAAAGTCACGGATAATTGGCATGGGTTGTTCCATTTGCCAAATTACCTGTGACTTTTATTTATAATTTTCTTTTGTATTTTGTAATAAAGGCTCTCTAACATATTCACTACATCTGCGTGGTTACGATATTCTTAGTTGTACCAGTCTTTATGTTAAGTTCCTGATTCTTTATGCTGACTCTCGCTTCTGGCTCTATTGAAGAGGTAATAAAGGCATTACTTCCAATTACAGCACCCTTTCCGATAACAGTTTCGCCCCCTAAAATAGATGCTCCTGCATAAATTATAACATTATCCTCGATTGTCGGATGACGCTTTACGCCCTTTAATGCCTGACCACCACGAGTAGACAATGCTCCAATTGTAACTCCCTGATATACCTTTACATGTTCACCGATAATAGTAGTCTCTCCCACCACAATTCCAGTACCATGATCGATAAAGAAATATTTTCCTATCTGAGCTCCCGGGTGTATATCAATTCCAGTCTTACTATGTGCATATTCTGTCATCATTCTTGGTATCAGAGGAACTCCAAGCAGGTGAAGTTCATGTGCTATACGATTAATCGTAATCGCCAAAAGACCTGGATAACAAAGAATTATTTCATTATAATTATATGCGGCTGGATCGCCATCAAAAAACGCCTCTACATCAGTCTCGACATATTCCCTTATCTTTGGAATCTGACGGAAGAAATCAAGGCAGATCTGCTGTGATTCACACTCAAGACTCGCCTCACACTTGCATGAATTATTAGGATCCTGCGGCAACGCCAAAGCAATCTGCTTGTTAAGATTGTACATAACATCTTCAAGTAAAACTGTGGTACGGCTATCAAGATTATAAAACCTGTATGATTTATCCCTAAAAAATCCTGGATATACTATCTTAATCAGTTTCTGAAGAATATCAGATACAATCTCTGAATCTGGCTGTGTAAAAATGGCCTCCTGGTTGATTATTCTGTCATCTTTATAATCTTCGAGTATAGTCCCGACTATCTTCTCAATCTCTAGTTTAACTTCATCCATCTTATTTTCCATCCTATATTCCTACCCTATATTCTATCTTGTACTTACCATCTATTCTATGGTACATCTCGATAACATATTCTATACATCTTCTAAACATCGTAAATAGTTTCTGCAAATAACCATCACAACATTTCTATTATAACAAATCCCTTAGGACTTTGCACAAAATATCAGCCATTTATTTTAAAGAAAGCTTAATATGTTTCTCCTCTAGTATATAGTTAATAAAACCGCCTAACAGCAGCATATACATACAGGCATACAGCCACACCATGATAAGTGCAATCGTGGTCATAGTCCCATAAAAAGAGGCATAATTGTTATATTTATCTACATAGATAGAAAATCCATATGAAAAAACAATCCATAATACTGCAGCAAATATTGCACCTGGCAGCTGCTTTTTAAAGTGCTGTTTTTTATCTGGAATAAATGAATAAATCAGCCAGAAAAATAATATCAGCACCGGAATACAGATAATCAGTCTGAAATGTATAATTTTCTCTACAAATTCAAGATTTCTAAAAAATATATCATGTATTTTATTGCCAAATACCATAAATCCGAGCACTACAATCAGCAGCAACGCAAATACAATACTATATAGCACTGCATATATTCTTATAAATACAAAATTACGGCTTTCTTTAACCTGATATACATCATTAAGTCCCTGTTGTACTGCCACAAAAGCCTTGGAACTAAGCCATATAGCCGTAATTACAGACACTGATATCCGCCCACTGCTACTGGTGTATATCTCCTCCGTGAAATCCCTTATAAAGCCCTCAAATGATGCTGGAATAACCGTAAACATCCACTCCTGAAAATCATCTGGTGTAAGCGGTGTAAAATTCAGCAATGAAAAAATCAAGAGCAGAAAAGGGAAAAACGATAGCATCATATAAAATGCTGTCTGCCCGGAATGTGCTGGTATATTACTTCCAGAAAAAGTCCTCTGCACCTCAAGGGCATCAGCTATATCTCTTCTACTTATTCTTCTCATTATTTATTTAATTTTCCATTTGCTTTTGACTGAAATTTAACATCATCGACTATGAATCTCTCATGCTCACCTTCTCCTATAAGTCCACACTCATCGTAGGCTTTTACAGAAAATGTAAGTGCACGACCATCTACCTTAACCAACTCCGTCTCACATGTTACTTTCATACCGACTGGTGTTGCTGCAACATGCTTTATATTCATCATAGTCCCAACTGTGCCACAGCCCTCTTCAAGTTCAGGTGCTACGCTTTTATATGCGACTTCTTCCATAAGTGCAATCATAGCTGGTGTTGCAAATACATCAAGCGCACCGCTTTTCATAGTCTTGGCTGTAAGCTCATTTGTAACTGTTATCTCTTTTGTACCTTTAATACCTGTCTCTAACATAATGATCTCCTTATATCAATTTGTAATATTATTCTCTTGCAATCCTAACATTTTTACACGCAAATGTCTAGTTTAGAAAGTTTTAATAATTCCACAATCGTTGATTTTACAGCAATTGCGCCATTCTTGTTAGCACTCATGTTAAAAGAGTGCTAGTTTTCTATTGACTTTTTTCATTCAACGATTTATCATTCTTATTAGTCAAATATCGTAGCTATTTTAACGTGTAAATAGTTACCAAACTTAGAAATAAAGGAGTTGTTTTATTATGTCAAATAAACATGGAAATCTTTCAATTGATAGCGATAACCTTTTTCCTATTATAAAGAAATGGTTATATTCAGATCATGATATCTTCTATCGTGAGTTAATTTCAAATGGGTGTGATGCCATTACTAAATTAAAAAAGCTAGACATGATGGGTGAATACTCATTACCAGCCGATTACAAGGCAAAGATTCAGGTAATTGTCAATCCTGAAGAAAAGACTCTTAAATTCATCGATAATGGTCTTGGTATGACAGCAGACGAAGTTGAAGAATATATCAATCAGATTGCATTCTCAGGAGCAACAGATTTCATCGAGAAATACAAAGATAAATCAAATGATGACCAGATAATCGGTCACTTCGGACTTGGATTTTATTCTGCATTCATGGTTGCAGACGAAGTTACTATTGATACACTTTCATACAAAGAAGGTGCTACACCAGTACACTGGTCATGTGATGGCGGTACAGAATATGATATGGTTGATGGAGATATGGACAATGTCGGAACAGAAATCACCCTGTTTTTGAATGAAGATTGTCTTGAATTCGCCAATGAATACCGTGCAAAAGAAATAATCGAGAAGTACTGTTCATTCATGCCTACAGAAATTTATCTTTCCAAAGAAAATGCTCCAGAAGAATATGAGACTATCGAACGTGCGGACAAGCGCGAGACTGATGTAGTTGTTGAAGAGATTCATGAAGAAGCTAAATTCGAGGAAAAAGAAAAAGAAGACGGCACAAAGGAGACTGTTGAGGTATCACCTGCTAAGGATCAGCTCAAGATCGTTAAACGTCCAGTTCCACTGAATGATACACTTCCACTTTGGGCTAAGAATCCTAATGAATGTACTGACGAAGACTACAAAGCATTCTACCGCAAAGTCTTCTTAGATTATAAAGAGCCACTGTTCTGGATTCATCTGAACATGGATTATCCTTTCAACTTAAAAGGTATTTTATATTTTCCCAAAATCAATACAGAATATGATTCAATCGAAGGTACAATCAAGCTATATAATAACCAGGTATTTATCGCAGATAATATCAAAGAGGTTATTCCGGAATTTCTTATGCTTCTTAAAGGTGTAATCGATTGTCCTGATCTTCCACTTAACGTATCGCGTTCAGCTCTGCAGAATGATGGATTTGTTAAGAAAATTTCAGAATACATAACCAAAAAAGTTGCAGATAAGCTTATTGGAATGTGCAAGACAGAAAAAGAATCTTACGAAAAATACTGGGATGACATCAGCCCATTTATCAAATTCGGCTGCTTAAAAGATGAGAAATTCTGTGATAAGATGAACGATTATATCTTATTCAAGGATATAAATGACAAATACCAGACACTTCCAGAACTTCTTGCTCCAGTCGAAGAAAATGACAAGAACAATGATACTGAAAATAAAGATGCCAAAGATACTGATACTACAAGTTCTGATAATGCTGATACAGCAGAAAATGACAGCTCAGATAACGAAAATAAAGAACCTGAACGCGATACAGTATACTATGTAACAGATACAGTACAGCAGGGTCAGTATATCAATATGTTCAAGGAACAGGGAATGAATGCTGTAATCTTAGATCATAATATTGATACTTCATTCATTACACAGCTTGAACAGAGAAATGAACACTATCAGTTCAAGAGAATTGATGCCGACCTTACAGATTCTCTCAGAGAAGATTCAGATGTTGATTTAACAGAGGCAACTACTACCCTTTCAGAGGTATTCAAAAAAGCAATTGGCAATGATAAACTTACTATCAAGGTCGAGAATCTTAAGAATGCCGACCTTGCATCTGTTCTTACACTCTCTGAACAGGGAAGACGTATGCAGGATATGATGAAAATGTATGCCATGGGTGGTATGGGCGGCATGGATCCAAATATGTTCGCCGCTGACCAGACACTTACACTTAATGCCAACAACGAACTTGTTAAGTACATCCTCAACAACAAGGATTCCGAGAATGTTCCAATGTTCGCTGAGCAGCTTTATGACTTAGCCCTCATCAGCAACCAGCCTCTATCTGTTGATGCAATGACTAAGTTTGTTAAGAGAAGTAATGATATCATGCTTCTCCTCACCAAATAATAAATTATGATTTTAAGTATCATCCCGAAGATTAAATTCGGGATGATATTTTTTTGTCCACAAACATATTATAAAATAACAGAAAAATTCCTATCACAAAATTAACTGTATTAAATAAGCGAGATTTATATGTCAGACAAAAAATTATTACACATATGTATGTACATTTTGTTTTTCTTTATACTTATAGCACCAAAACCGTTTCTGGCCGTCGAACCAGCCATGCCCCGAATTTCGAATATGACAAAACGAAATACTACATTCTATTTGAGCTATTATGATATGAATGGAAAACTGATAAGAAGTATTGATAAAAGAAAAAAGATGGTCGCCATAACATACGATGACGGTCCATCTGTCAATACAGATAAAATATTGGATACTCTGAAAAAATATAATTGTGTTGCTACATTTTTTGTAATTGGCAATCAGGTCGAAGACTTCTCCGATACTATTAAAAAAGCTCACAATCAAGGCTGTGAAATCGGAAATCACACCTATGATCATGAACTTCTTACAACTCTAGGAAAATCAGAAATACAGTACCAGATAAATTCAACCAACAACCTGATAGCAGACATAACCGGAACTTCCCCGAAATTAATGCGCCCTCCATGCGGTCTTAATGACTGCTGGACCGACAGCAATATACCTATGCCGCTTATCCTGTGGTCAATAGACACTCTGGACTGGAAAACACTCAATCCCTCTTCCACTATAGAGGCAGTCTTACGAGACGTAAAAGATGGCGACATAGTCCTGATGCATGATTTCTATGCACAGACTGCCACAGCCTCTGAGACTATTATTCCATCACTTGTTGCTGAAGGCTATCAGCTTGTGACTGTGAGCGAACTTGCAGAATGCAGAGGTGTCAGACTTGAACCCGGCTCTAAATACAGGCATTTTCACATATCTGACTAATCAGCTCTTATTGCCCATCTCATCTTCGTAGAACGCGCTCTTCCATTTCTTCTGCATTCTTCTGCTGATGGCCTTATGACATCTCTCGCCACCTCGCTGTATATTCCCTCCTTTTGAAGCTGCTTAAAAGACTGCTTAACCAGTCTGTCCTCCCCTGAATGGAATGTAAGGATAGCAACTCTTCCGCCAGGATTAAGTATGCCTGGCAGCTTATCAAGGAATGCGTACAGCACTTCAAATTCACTGTTAACATCTATTCGCAGTGCCTGAAATGTTCTCTGGCAGGATTTCTTTACGGCATCGTTTCGTTCCTTCGCTGGCAGATATATAAGAGCTGCCTCTATTGCCTCACGAAGTGCTTTTGTCGTATCCATAGGATTGCCCTGCTTCATTCTGAAAAATACCTTTTCAGCAATCTCATATGCATATGGTTCATCCGAATTCTCTACTAACATTCCCACGAACTCTTCCTGTGTTATCTCACGAAGCCTCTCAGCTGCACTTGTTCCTTTATCTGGATTCATTCTAAGATCCAATGGACCATCAATTTTGTACGAAAAACCTCTCTCGGGATTATCTATCTGCATAGATGAAACTCCAAGATCAGCCAGCACAAAATCAAACTTTCCAACTTCTGCGGCAACCTCATCTATATTTGCAAAATTAATCAGCTTAACAGAAAGTATATCCTCTCCATAACCCTTCTTGCGCAATCTCTCTGTTGTCTTCTTTGACTCTATAGGGTCAACATCAAGTGCATATATATGTCCCTTGCCCTCAAGTTTCTCTAACATCTTAGAAGTATGTCCACCATAACCCAAAGTAGCATCAAGTCCCTGCTGTCCCGGCTTGATATCAAGGAAATCTAATATTTCATCAACCATAATTGATATATGCATTCCAGCAGGTGTACTTCCTTTTTCTATTACATGTGCGACTGTGTCCGCATATTTTTCCGGATTTAGTTCCTTATATTTTTCTTCGAACTTCTTAGGGTATTTACCCGAATAACGAACTCTTCTCTTATGTGGAGTCTGATTCTGATTCTCTAGCATGTTTCTTTCCACCCTTTATGTTTAAATACCCAGTTTACAAACATAGCAGATATTATTCCAATTACAATTCCTGCCATTACATCCGTAGGAAAATGTACAAAATTATATAACCTTGAAAAAGCTATAATTGAAGCTAATATAATAGCTAAAATGCCTAATTTCTTATCACATAAAAATAATGACACTGCTGCTGTAAAACTGTTCATAGAATGTCCTGACGGAAATGAATAATCTGACGGATTCTTAACCAGCAGAACAACATCTGGCTCTATCCAGCATGGTCTGTCCCTATGCACCAGATTCTTCAAAATCAGATTACCCACAATAAATGTCAGAATCATTGCGGCAGTAATCTGCCATCCACACTTTCTATATTTTTTGATACAAAGTAATAATACTGCTACTGCAATCCAAAAAATGCCCGCATTGCCAAGAGTTGATGCCGCTACCATTATTTTGTCTAAAACAGGATTATGTATATTCTGCAGCGCATGTAAAAATTCAAATTCCCATTCCATAGTAAATATTCCTCTTATTTATTTTTAAAATATTTATCATACACCTCAAAAAAGCTGTCAGTATTAATCTTGGAATTCTTGTCGATATTTACCTTATTCCATTCATCTTCATTGAGATAGAACACAGCATTGCCTACAAAATCTTCATATACATGATTAAACTGCTCTTTCTCACGCTGGTTAAGGATATTATCCTTATTGTCCTCTGTGAGTTTCTCCTCAAACTTGCTTACACACTTGATGATATAATAACCACCCGATGTCTTAATCGCATCAGATATCTCGTCATTTGCAAGTTCAAACGCTACACTCTCAAGCTCTGATGGCAGTTCCCCTCTTGCAATTGACATCTTGCCTGAAGAACATGAACTATATTCACCTGCTACAGTCTCAAAATTCTCACCTGCTGCAAGCTTTTTCTTGACCTCAGCCGCTGTTGTCTCATCACTTACGCAAATCTCCTGTATTATAATGACTCTTGCATCATCATCACTCACCTCTGTATTGATACCTTCTGTAAGATTTGCATATAATTTCTCAGCTAATGCATACTGGCTGTAAATTTCCTCAACATCTTTCAATGAAACTCCCATATAGGACTTCTCTTCTGAATTAAGCGATTCATAATATTCTTTGGCAGCTTTTCGGACTTTTTTATTTTCTTTGCCTGTCAGTTCAATGCCCTGCTGCTGCGATACTATATCCATGCATACCATCTTCGTAAGCTCGTCAAGCGTGACATCCTTTACATATTTCTCCAAAGAATCACCCTCAAAGTCATAATCCCACAAATTCACACCGTAAGCATTCCCATACAGATTCTGGTAATTGCATAAAAATAACTTAGCCTGCTTTATGCTGCATTTACTCTCTCCGACTGAAAACACATAATTATTTCCGATGCCTGTATCAAGAATTACTTCCTTCCCACCTATCGTGCATCCTGATAATAAAATGGAAACAAGAAACATTGCGCTAACACATAATATTTTTCTTTTCATTTGTTACTCCAAACTAAGATTTATTATCCTTCAACAATCAAGTATCTTCCATCTGGTATCGCAAACACCTCACTCTGATCTAATATCTCATCATCAGACATTCCAACGATATCAACTCCAGCTTCATCAAAATACTCTTTAACTTCCTTGGCATTCATACATACTGTTGCCATACAATCTTCGAGGAATTCCTCAGCCGCCTCTGGTGTATCAGCAATATCCTCGCTAAATAACTGTCCCTGATTCTCTATAAATGCATTAAGTACAGCTTCATCATATTCGTAAATCATACGCCCTCCAAAATAAATATTCGTAATCTGACCTCACATCGAAATCCGCTAATTTACCAGCTTCGCATAGTAAATTGCGTTTATATGACATATATTACCACAAATATATATCAATTCCAATAGAAAGCAGTTCCTGATATAACCTTGATACCGGAAGTCCTACTACATTGTTGTAATCACCAATAATTTCCTTTATATGTATTGCAAAACGTCCCTGTATTCCATAGGCTCCTGCCTTATCCAAAGGCTCTCCTGTTGCTATATATCTGTCTATTTCTTCCTCTTTCATATCACATACAACAACATCCGTCTTCTCATAAAAAGTATGTATTCCAGCCTTGCCGTCCTTATCAATCAGCATAACAGAAACACCTGTATACACACTATGCCTTTTACCCGCCAGCATAAAAAGCATACGCTTTGCGTCCTCTTCATCCTTCGGTTTTCCTAGAATCTTATCCTCAAATGCCACAACGGTATCGGCACCAATTACCATAATATCCTGTGGAGTGGATATGTCCTTATGCTCATCTTCATATGTATATATCATGGCACCAACTTCCTGCGCTTTTTGTGCCGAAAGCTCCATAACTACATCACCAGGATCCGTACTGCTTATAATTTCATCTCCTTTTGCAGGACATATCTCAAACGCAATTCCAATCTGCTCCAGCAGTTCTTTTCTACGCGGTGAAGCTGATGCTAAAACTATCTGACTCAAATCTCAATAACCTCCTTAAGTCTAAATGAATATATAAGACTTTCTTCTGCGTGCATCTTCCTTTCATTGGTGCTGAAAATTCTCGCAAGTGCATCTGCATACAAATCAAGCTGTGTCTTGTATCTCGCTATTAGCTCATCTGATTCTTCTACACGATCAGTCTTATAATCAAGAAGTACAATATTGTCATTCTCTATCCAGAATACATCTATGATACCCTGTATCAGAACTCCATCTTTATCCATGACAAATGGTTTTTCCTTAAAAAGCATGTGCTTCTTATCTGCTTCTGCCATTCTAAGTGCAATAGGATTTCTAAGAAAATCATACAGCATATGGTTTGGAACTCTGTCACACATATCCTCGGATATATGACCGCTTGATTTCATTTCTTCAAGCTGTGACCGTATAAATTCATTAACCTGCACTTTATCTTCGATGTCAATCTCAAGTATTCTGCTAAAATCAAGACATTCCATCACCCTGTGAACCGCAGTTCCTCTAAGTGCTCCAGGATTTACCTGCTCATTTGATGTTTCCTGTGGATTTTCAAGCACAAACGCAGGAACGTACGAATCACGTTCTGGTGCAAGAAACTCTGGTATTTCGGCCTCTGCATTCATTTTATCATATTTCTCGACCATAGAGTCATGCTTTAGCTCTGATACTGAGTATTTACTTTTTCTGTCCATATCATTCCTGTACGGATATTCAAAAGAAAAACTCGACGTTAATTTCTCTACAAGCTCATCCGGTGCCGCTTCTATCTTCTTTTCGATATCTTTTCTATCGAGCTGCATGCCTGCAATATTAAGTGCTTCTTTTGTTGCAAGTTCCTGTGCTGTTACAAAATCAATATTATACTTATCTGGATATGAAAGCATGGCTGGAATTATCCAGTCAAGATACTTTGCAGCCTGAACTCTTTGCTTAAAAGAAATAGGAACTCCTTCTAAAATATTCCCCTCATATTTATCAAAATTCTTCTGCGCATCCCTCAGGCATCCTGTAATTATAAGCTTTTCCTTAGCTCTTGTAAGCGCAACATATAAGACTCTCAATTCTTCGCCTAAATTCTCAAGCTTTATTCTGTTGGCTATCTCAGAACGTATCATGCATTTGAATTTGCGCTTAGGATTACCTGATATCTCATTAATTCCAATTCCATAATTTGTATGAAGAACCAGGTTATCTGATGTATCCTGCTGGTTAAACTTTCGACCTGTTCCCGATACAAATACAACTGGAAATTCCAATCCTTTGCTCTTATGAATTGTCATAATATGAACCACGTCATCATTCTCTCCGATTGTCTCTGCCTCTCCGAAGTCCACATTATATTTATGTAACTCATCTATATATCTTATAAAATGAAACAAACCTTTATAGCTTGTATTCTCATAATCTATCGCCTTTTCTACAAGCATATTCAGATTAAGCAGTCTTCTTTTTCCTGCTGGCATCGACGCAGCATATCTTCCAAATCGTGTCCATTCAAGTATATGCTCTATCACTTCATGAATAGGCGTATCTCTTATCTCATTTCTCAATCTGGCATAAAGCTGTCCAAAAACATAAAGCTTTCCCTCGGATGCATTCTCCATTTCCTCTACCACAATTTCGCAGAATGCCTTATTATTATCCTTTATTCTAATCTCCGCTAATTCTTCATCATCTAATCCGACAATCTCAGATTTAAGTACCGCTGTCATCGGAATATCCTGATACGGATTATCAAGTATCCTTAGCATATTAAGAATGACCTGTACCTCATATGCATCAAAATATCCAGACTGTGATTCTACATGTGCTGGTATGTTACACTCTGAAAGTACCTGCACAAAGTCATTACCATTAGCCTTGACTCCTCTAAAAAGAATAACAATATCACTAAAACGAAGTGCTCTCTTTTCACCAGTTCCCTTATCTGTGATGCTCATACTTTGCATCATCTGATTGATCTTCTGTGCTACCGCCAGTGCCTCTATTCTGATTGCCTTTGAATCCTCTTCCTCAAGAATCTGTGCAAAATCCTCATCATTAGTATCTATCAAAAGAAGCTCGGCTTTCTTGTCATCATCCTCTGCATAGCCTGCTCCAAGATACAGCGCGCTATCCTTATCATAAGAGACTCCTCCCATATCAGCCTGCATTATCTTGTAAAATATATCATTCGTAAATTCTATTACTTCTCTTCGGCTGCGGAAGTTCTTATGAAGATCTATTTTCTGGTTCAGGGAATCTTCACTTTCATATGTATTGTACTTATACATAAAAAGCTCTGGTCTGGCAAGTCTGAAACGATAAATACTCTGCTTTACATCTCCCACCATGAACATATTGTTAGCGCCATCTTCATTTTTAGAAATGGAATACAAAATATCCTCCTGAACCTGGTTACTGTCCTGATATTCGTCTATCATTATTTCTTCAAAATGATTTCTGAATTCTCTTGCAGTTGCCGTACATTCTCTTGATTCCCTATCCACAAATATCTGCAATGCGAAATGTTCAATATCACCAAAGTCTACAATTCTTTTTTCTTTCTTAACCTGCTCAACTCTCTTCGTATACTCAATTGTAAGTCTTATAAGTTCATTTATAACAGGACTTAGCCTGTGAAGCTGCTCTATAAGAACAGAAATATCTGTAGAAAAATATTCCTTTCTAATAGAGTCTATTTCTTTTTTGATTGCATTTCTTGTGCTCTGTACCAATTCCTTTTTTGCCTTTTTCTCTTCGGATGCCGCCTTGTCCCTTATAGGCGCAAGATTTCCCATCTTAAAAGCAGCAAAGAAATCGTATAAGTCATTATAATCTTCTATACTTTCAAGTGCTTCGAACAGCCCGATATCAGCCTCTAAGGCAGGCAGATATTTATCCGGTCCGTCTGGAGACAAAGCAACATGCTGCATCTTTATAAGTGTGTCCCTGTAATCAGCCATAATAGACTTGACATACTTAACTGTCTGCTTCACAATCGGCATCTGCTGCAATTCTTCCACTGAAGATACACTGTATAGCCGGCCAAGATTTCTAATCCACTCCTTCGGCCACGAATCACTCTGTGACATTCTGTAAATCTTCAAAACCATGTCACGGACTTTCTCATCACTCCTGCTGTTTCCATACAAATCAATCAGATTGATAAAAGCAGCATTATCTTTTCGGGCATAGTTCTCTTCAAAACAATCATCTAATGCATCCAGTTCAAGCAACTTTATCTCACCTGTATCTGCAATTCTGAAATTTGGATCAAGATTTATTTCGCCAAAATGATTGCGCACTACAAAAAGACAAAAACTATCTATGGTAGTTATCTGTGAATTAAATATAAGAGTTGACTGCCGAAGAAGATTCTCGTCCTCTGGATTTTCCTCACGCAGCTTCTCTATAGCTTCAGATATTCTCTCCCTCATTTCTGAAGCGGCTGCCTTTGTAAAGGTAACCACAAGAATCCTATCTATATCCACCGGATTTTCCGGGTCTGTAATTTTCTTAATAATTCTCTCAACAAGAACCGCCGTCTTTCCTGAACCAGCTGCAGCTGAAACAAGTATATTTCTATTTCTAAGGTCAATAACCTTCCTTTGTTCATCAGTCCACTTTACTGCCATAGCTATTCTCCTTTACTATGTCTTAGCCGAGCGTTCATAGTATTCATTTCATCGTAAATAGTCTCTTTATCCTTCTTTGGAATATTCCTTGTCTCTATTCCTGGCATCTTTGATTTTATGCCACATATATCCTGAAATGAACAATACCTGCAACTATCAATGCCATCTATAACTATCGGATTAATCTTGATATTGCCATCATATATATCCTCACTTATCTGTGCAATCTTGTTGTTTGTAAACTCACTTATGATATCGAACTCTTCCCTTGTTGCCACACTTGAATAAGCATCAGGCATTCCGTCCTTTTTCAGTTTGACCGGTACAACTAATGATTTACCCTCAATATTCTCGTCAAAGGCCTGTATCACCTTTTCATCGGAATTTATAAGTCCATCTGGACGAAGCTTAAGCATAAGTGCTTCCTTAGCCTCATCTTCTCCTGCATTTTCATCCAGTTCAAGCACAGGATCATCTATATGATAATAAAGCATACCGCCGGGTATATTCTCATCCTCAACGGCTGCATTCATATATACTGCAAGCTGTAGTGACACACCATTATAAAGCTTAAGAAGATCAAATCTGGTATTACCGGACTTGTAATCTATTACTTTGATATAGTCCTTTCCCTCATCATGAAAGGTATCTATTCTGTCAATTCGTCCAACAAGCGATATATCCGATGATGTCTGCATCTCAAACTGAAATTCAAATTTATCTGGATTAAATCTGCCCTTTTGGACCTGCTTTGTAAGCGCCCATACTGTCTGCTTAAAAACATGCTGCATTTTCTTGAGTATATATTCCTCTTTTGCAGATGCATAAGCCAAAAGGTTTGGATAGCTTTCTATAGCTTCTGCAAGTGATACAAGTGCAAGTTCATCCCTTTTTTCATCATCAATATTTCTCCAGTCGTACTCATTTGATTCCTTTATTTTTATACTGTATCTGCTAAGGGCTTCATGATATATATTACCTATATCAACGCTCATAAGTCCGCTCATTTCACGCTCACGCAGTCTTAATCCATATGTAAGATAGTGCGCATACTGGCACCTTGCAAACCTCTCCAATCTTGTAACACTACCTTTTATATTTTTGCCGTACACGGCCTGGGCTACCATTTTGCTTATAGGATTTCCTTCATAATATCTGTAACGCGCATCAAGTATCTCGTCTGCACCGAACCATTTTGCTAAAGCATACCAGTTCTCATCCTGACTTCCATTTATCAGATATTCCTCAGCTGCAAGCTTAGTTGAGACATTGAGATTAGCAGAAATATCCTCAACATATTCAATATCAAGCTTTGCAAACAGCCTGCTGATTGTATTTATAAGATATGATTTAAGTGCAGCCTTTCCATCCTTATCTACTCTGTGGAAGCTAAGATACAAACGTTCTGATGGCTTAGTCATATTAAGATACAGATAGAATTTCTGAATAAAGCTCTGCTCTCTTGCCCCTGGCGCAAGCTCTATATCCATATCCTTTAGTACTTCTCTTTCGTACTGTGATATTATCCCACCAGCATTAGCTGACTTTGGAACAATACCGTCATTAACTCCTGTAAAAAATAAAATCTTTACATCATTAAGTCTTGTTCTTTCTATATCACCTATTGTCACACAGTCAAATCCAGGCGGAATTGTTGCCACCTCAGCCGCATCAAACCCCGCATCAAGTATCTCTGTAAACTCAACTACAGACATCTGTTCATCACCTAAAATGGCTGCAAACTTCTCGAACAAAGACATAACAATCATATATATCTGACCATATTCTTTTGATTTAATCTGCTGCCCCTGCGACAAATATTCTTCTTCGAGTTTCCACAATTTCTTTTCTATATCAAGTCCACTAATCATTCTATAAAGTGCTGTAATCTGCATCTTTACAGTAGATTCTTTATTAAAAAACACCTCAATAACTGGCGATAAAATATCATATATCCTGCATCTGAGTTCATCTAAACTCTCGAGGTCATAACTTATGCCGTGACCAGGCATCCTTAGCCATCTTCCCTTCCATGCCTTTTTACCACGTATTCCAGTTGCCAGAAGATAATTCTCAAGAATATCTATCTGATTGTCCTCTATATCACAAAAACCGCATCTCAAAAAACGGACAACTGATGAAATTGAAAAATCATATCTTATTATCTCAAGTGCTGCCCTGATAAATTCTATGAATGGATGAAAAAGTACTTCCTTAGTAGTATCAATGAAATACGGAATATTATACTTATCAAATACCTCTGCTACATAGTTGCTATAAGAATTAACATCTCCTGATACTATGGCGATATCCTTGTATCTGTAGCCTTCCTTCTGTATGAGTTCATTTATCCGGCGGGCTGCATATATCATCTCATCTCTTGGAGACTGCAGACTTGTCACCTTTATATTTTTACATTCTGCCTTGCTTATCCTATGCTTCTTGCGGAATATATTCTGCTCCATATAGTAAAGTTCATCAGAATTACAAAACCTTCTGTCTTTATATGGCTCTAATACAATCGGTTCAAGCACATCTATCCCTGCTTCATCCGCAATTCTCATAAGGCTTGCAATGGACTTCTTTGGCATATCAAAAAGTTCCTGCATACCTCTGCTATGATAAAAATCCTCTTTTGAATCAATGGTAAGTGTGATATATACCCTGTTTACAATAGGAAAAAGTGTCTTAAGCAGTTTGTTCTGAATTGGGGTAAAACCTGTGAACTCATCAAAAATAAGCACACTATCCTTTAAAATTTCAGATTTGTGTGCTACATTTGCCAAAACATTCAATATTTCCTCTGCCGTGATATACCGGTTCCTCATAAAGTCCTCAAAACCTTCATACATCACAAGAACATCCTTAAGCTTAGCCTTTAATACCTCTGGCAGCCTGTCCGACTGCACATATGCATTAAGCTGTGTAGATGTAATATTGTACTGTACAAATTCAGATAAAAGAGACTTTACCTCACTTATATAACCTATTCTATTTATATTTGGACGAAGAACAGACAACTGTTCTTCTCTCTCCTGTGCTATTTTTCTAAGAACCAGATTCTTTCCTGTCTCTTCAAGAATCTCGACACTATTTATTCCAAGCTCATCAAATATACGATATGCCATTCTCTTAAAACTAAGCACATCTATATTCATAATCGCATGATTCGGTGCCAGATCAACTAATTGTCTCTGCGTCTGCATTGTGAACTGCTCCGGCACAATCACAAGGTAATTGACAAAAGGATTCTTAGAAGCCTCCTCAACTATATGCTTATATAAATATGTCGTTTTTCCACTTCCAGAGTTTCCAAATATAAACTGTAAAGACATAATCCCTCCAATATTCTAATTAGTATATATATGAAAAAAGAGAAGCAACAAGTACAGTTGTAATTCCTGATACGGCAATTGACAAACTACTCATCGCACCTTCTATATCTCCCATCTCCATAGCCTTAGTTGTTCCAATAGCATGTGATGCCGAACCAATTCCGATTCCTTTGGCAACAGGTTCTGTGATATTGAACAATTTGCAGACCCCCTCTGCTATCATATTACCAAATATACCTGTCACAATGATTACAGCAACCGCAATTGTAACAATTCCGCCAATCTCTTCTGCAACACCCATTCCTATAGCAGTTGTGATTGATTTAGGGAGCAATGTCACATACATCTTATGGTCAAGTCTGAATATAACTGACAGCACCAACACACATAATGCACTTGTAAGTGCTCCTGACAAAATTCCCACAATAATCGCCTGCCAGTTCTTCTTCAAAGGTTCTATCTGCTCATATAGCGGTATTGCAAGCGCAACAGTTGCAGGTGTAAGCAGAAATGAAATAAGCCCCGCTCCATCCTCATATATCGTATAATCTATATCAAGTACTTTTAGCAGCAAAATAATCAGAATAATAGAAATTAGCAATGGATTAAATATTGCAAAATTAAATTTCTTCTTTATAAACACTCCTATTTCATATGCAAAAATAGTAATAAAAACTCCACAAAAAACCGACTTTAATACAAAATCCATGTTACTTATTCCTCCTGATAACAAACTCTGTCATTTTTCCAGCAATTCCCATTACAAGAATTGTTGATACAATCATAATAACAATTACAGGAATAAGCTCTGGTTTTAGCACATTCCAGCTGGTCATAAGTCCCACGCCCGCAGGGACAAACATAATTGGCATAATCTCAATAAGAAAACGCCCCACATCCCTTACATCATCAAGCTTGATAATGCCAGTCATAAGCGATACAAATAAAAGCACCAATCCATAAATACTTGCCGGTATTGGAAATGGAATTATATAATTCAATCCTTCTCCTATGAATGAAAAAAGCATAATAATTAAAAATTGTCTTAAATATTTCATATGTTTCGCCACCTTTCTTACCTAAATCCGCAACTTCCCCTGCTAATTACGGACCTTTGTAACTGCCCAGTACTTTCAAATACTGAATAATTACGAACTTTCTTATTATAGCACAAAAAAATCATATGACACACTTATTTTTCCAAATATGATTTACATATTTATGGAAAAAATTTATTAATTTTTATTAAATTTTCATAATATAATTAGCTTTCATTTGTACATTATGTTATAATCGTTATTGTTAAACGATAATTTATATGTCGATTTGCTAGTCGACAGGAGGAGGAACTTATGGCACGATTTACACTACCAAGAGATCTCTATCATGGAAAGGGCTCTCTTGAAGCACTTAAGACATTCGAAGGAAAGAAAGCTATCATTTGTGTAGGCGGGGGATCAATGAAGCGTTTCGGATTCCTCGACAAAGCAGCCAGTTACTTAAAAGAGGCTGGTATGGAAGTTGATTTCATAGAAGGAATCGAACCAGACCCTTCAGTTGATACAGTTATGAAGGGTGCGCAGAAAATGATAGAATTTGAGCCTGACTGGATTATAGCAATGGGTGGAGGTTCACCTATCGATGCAGCCAAGGCTATGTGGATTAAGTATGAGTATCCTGATGTTACATTTGAGGATATGTGCAAAGTATTCGGACTTCCTAAGCTCCGTAAGAAAGCACACTTCTGCGCTATTTCATCTACATCAGGTACAGCGACGGAAGTTACAGCATTCTCTATTATTACTGATTATGAGAAAGGTATCAAATATCCAATCGCAGACTTTGAGATTACACCAGATGTTGCTATCGTAGATCCTGATCTTGCTGAGACAATGCCTCAGAAACTTGTTGCACATACAGGAATGGATGCTATGACACATGCAATTGAAGCATATGTATCTACTGCCAACTGCGATTTTACAGATCCACTGGCTATCCATGCAATTGAGATGATTCAAAAAGATTTGGTTGACTCATACAACGGAGATATGGATGCCCGTGACAGAATGCACAATGCACAGTGTCTCGCTGGTATGGCATTCTCAAATGCATTACTTGGAATCGTACATTCTATGGCACATAAAACAGGTGCAGCATTTGCTGATTATGGTGCACATATCATCCACGGTGCAGCCAACGCTATGTATCTTCCAAAGGTTATTGCATATAATGCAAAGGATGAGACCGCTAAGAAGCGCTATGGCGTAATAGTTGATTATATGGGAATTGCTGACAAATCAGCATCTGATGATGAGAAGGTTGCAGCTCTTATTGCACACCTGCGTAAGATGAATGATGACCTTAAGATTCCACATTGTATCAAGAACTATGGACCTGACAGCTATCCTACAGAGCAGGGATTTGTTCCTGAAGAAGTATTCTTAGAGAGACTTCCAGATATCGCAGCTAATGCAATCCTTGATGCATGTACAGGATCTAATCCTAGAATTCCAACACAGGAAGAGATGGAGAAATTACTTAAATGCTGTTACTATGATACAGAAGTTGATTTCTAATACATCACACTAACAGCCACTTAAGTATCTGTGATATACAAATTATATGTGATATACAAATTATATGACAAAAATTTAGCGTAACAGCTTTATTAACTGTTACGCTATTTTTATGCATTTCTTTTTCTTCTATACAGCATAAGTATATGCGCTATGATAGTTCCAACAGCGGTCGCAATCACTAGAAAATAATAGCTTATTCCTCGCGATAAAAGCATTCCTGGAATAACAAGTGATGCCCCGAAAATCGAGCCAAACATTATCTCAAAACTCTTCTCACTCGCACCTACTCCACCTGGAAGTGGAAGCATATCAACCGAAAGCGATATAATCGTCTGCAAAGCAACAATCTGAATTGCTGAAATTCCATGAAGCCCAAATGACTTATACACACACCATGTCACCAAAAAAAGTGCCACTCTTTGCACAACCGACATCCAAAGGACATGGAAAAATACTCTCTGATGACTTCTAAGATAGGTCGCACCATCACGATACGGCTGCATATGGTAAAGAATCTTCTCCTTCGTCGCCTCTTTTTCCTTTTTGATATGAAGCTTCACCATCAAAGCTGCTGCTTTATCAATCAGCTTAACAGTTATTCCATCATGGAAAATCAATACAAGCAATAAAGAAATAAATGCTATATTGACAATGACACCATATATCAATATGTACACAACCGAATCAAGATGTGCAAATATGAAATTTCCCTGAAAAATAAAAAGTACCCCACTCATAAGTACAAGTGCCGCCTTATATCCAATTGTGATTATAAGAAGAACCAGACACGACTCTGACACCTTGTATTTATCCTGTTTCATGTAGAATAACTGCATAGGCTGTCCGCCTGTCGCAGACGGGGTCACACAGCTGAAAAAGAATCCAATAAAGGAATATTTAATACAGCGAAACAATTTAATCTTCGTACCAAGTATCTCATAAAGATACTTCATAATCACCGATTCACCACATATAAATATAAAAACAAAAACAACTGCTACTATAAGCCAGATTGGATTTGCATTCTGCATAGAATCAATTATCTCATTTATATCGTGTCCCTCTAGACAATAGTGCGCTGTAAGCCACACTAGCGCCACAAGAAAAACTGTATTAAATAAAACTTTTAAAAATTTCTTCATAATTTCCTCATCAAATTAATGCTCAGTATATACCAATAAATTCACGTAAATATTATCATATATCTGTATAAACAATCCACCTTTTTTTGAAACGGTGTCTAACTACACTTTGTTTTCAGCTAATTTATGAATTACTTTTAACAGTAGTTTTACATCAACCGGCTTGGATATATGTTCATCCATTCCTGCTTCTTTAGCTCTTACCCTGTCCTCAGTGAATGCATTGGCTGTCATTGCAATAATCGGAATCACTCTTGCATCCTTTCTGTCCAGAGTTCGGATCCTCCTTGTTGCCTCATAACCATTCATCACCGGCATCATGATATCCATAATAATGACATCGAATTCACCGGGTTTACTTTTTCTGAATAGTTCAACAGCTTCCTGCCCATTCCACGCTTTTGTCACCTCAGCACCTTCATTCTGAAGCATAAATTCAGCAATTTCCATATTCAGTTCATTATCTTCTGCCAGAAGAATATGCAGTCCCTTTATAGAATTTTCTGAAATATCATTCTGTTCTTCTCGTTTATCCGCTTCCGTATCTATTTTGAACTGAACACGAATCACGAATTTCGTACCGACACCTTCTTCACTTTCAAAACTAATGGTTCCACCCATTTTTTCAACCAGTTTTTTAGTAATCGGCATTCCCAGACCTGTTCCGGCAAATTTTGTGCGGCTTCCTGTATGTTCCTGTGCAAATGGTTCAAAAATATGTTTCTTGAACTTATCTGCCATTCCGATTCCTGTATCACGGCAGACAAATTCCATTGTTGTCATTTCTGGTTGTTTGGAAGGAATCTCTATGCAGCTAATATAAATATGTCCATTTTCCCTGTTATATTTCACCGCATTCGACAGTATATTCATCATCACACGTTTCACATATTCTGAGCTTCCAATAAAATCCCGATGTGTGATTTCTCTTCTCTCCCATTCAATTCTGACATTCTGTTCTGCTGCCATCTGCTCGATTACAACAAGGACTTCCGTGAAAATACTGCTCAGATTAAATGGAACCTCTTCTAGAATCACTTCACCAGACTCCAGCTTACTCATATCCAAAACATCATTTATCAATCCAAGTAACAGATTAGATGACTCTCTAACTTTTTTCCTGTATTCTGTCTGTTTCTCCGAATCATCCGCATAATAGTCAGCCATATCAACCATGCCACAGATTCCATTGATTGGTGTTCTGATATCATGACTCATCCTCTGTAGAAATTCCGTCTTAGCCCGATTGGCTGCTTCTGCCTTTTTTGCTGCTATAAGAAGTTCTGCTTTATATTTTTCATCCTTTTCCTTTTCCTGTTTTAGGTGAACCTGATTGGTTCTGTATCTACAGAACCAGAATACACTAAATATCAGAAAATACAGAAAAACAATACCTATTACATTTAACGGAAGATTACGGAATACTTCCGTGTCAGGAATGTATGCATAAATATAATAATCACGCTGCTGCTGCATGATTCCATAGCATCCGGTTCCTTCATTCTTCAAATGAAAAATATGCCGGCTGCCGGTGTGCTGTTTCATTGCCTGGATAACCTCATTGCCGGCAGTATCCTGTCCCATAAGGCTCTCATCATTACTGGCAACAATCGTCCCCTGGTCTGCAACCATGATTGTTGCATCCTTTTTTGTACTATAACCATTTAAAAGACTCTGTATCGTCAAAGTATAGTTTCGGGTAAACTCAGGGGATGTATAATAATAAATTGCTACAATACCCGGTGCATCTTTTCTGGCGCAGGTCGCAATATCAATATATGCTTCATCTTCCCTGACAAATCTTTCCGAATAGCTTCTTTCTTCATATCTGGTAAAATCCATGATAATGTCTTTCTGCAGATACTTTGTAATCTCACCTGTCAGAGATTCATCCATGCTGTATTCACAGTCCAGCTTTCCATCTGTATCCAGTACAACAATACCATCCACCCAGAGAGTCTGCAGGTTCTCTTTCAAAAACTCGCGGCTCAGCTGACCGCCGTTTTTGATTTCCATATCGATATTCGTACTCATCTGTCTGGCATTTTCGATTGCACGTAAGAGGCTTTTGGATTCCGAAGATTCATTATAATGGGTGTAGGTTGAGCACTGCACTTTCACATAATTTACAATCTCCAACAGTCTTTCCTCTGTTTCCGCCTTCTGCACATGAAAGAAATAAAACAGTGAGACTACCGCCACACAGATTCCAATCAAACCGCCGAGCAGCTGGATTCTTTTTTCTTTTAGCATTCTCTTAATATCCAAGATCATCTACCTCCAGATACTTCTGGGGATCATCCAGATATTTTTCAATAATCCTCAAGGATGTGCCATCCTGACGCATCTCTTCCAGCGTCTGATCCATCTGCTCACAGATTCCTCTGTCATCATCTTTTGCAAAAGCAACTCCTATCCCCACAACCATCAAAGGTTCTTCCAGGATACGAAAGCTTGTATCATAATCCTTCATATACTGGACAATAGATTCTTCATGTGTTGCTACTGCATCCACATATCCTTTTCCAAGAAACGTATATATCAGCTCTCTGTGTCCAAGACTGATCAGATTTCCAAGCTTTGGAATTCTCTCATCAGTCCGGTTCAAAAAGATGCCCTCCGGTTTGGTTGTAGACTGGACAGCCAGGTTCTTTCCTTCCAGGTCACTCAGCTTATAAATATCACTGTTTTCATTTACAACGACCACCTGACGGCTTGCTATGTACGGACCTGCCCAGCGGTAATCCTCAAGACGCCCATCCATGGAAAAGCAGCCCATAATACAGTCTATCTCTCCGCTTTCAACCAGTTCTTTTTTCTTCTCCCAGTTAATCTGGAC
This sequence comes from uncultured Agathobacter sp., assembly GCA_934359755.1. Classification (GTDB taxonomy): domain Bacteria; phylum Bacillota; class Clostridia; order Lachnospirales; family Lachnospiraceae; genus Roseburia. Next base: position 1,107 of record CAKRLV010000010.1, on the reverse strand, counting down.
AACCTCCACCTGATATCCCATTCTGTTAAAAGCCTCTGTAGCAAGCTCAACATCAATTCCTGTCGGTATTCCATCCTCATTCCAATAATTGTATGGTGGATAGCTGTCACAACCTAGCGTAATGACAGGTTTTTCTTTTTCCTTTTTACTGCTACTTGTATCTTTGCATCCCGCCATGGCGATAACCAAAATCCACACAAGCAGAATAGCCTCAATTACTCTTTTTCTTTCCATTTTTCACCTTCAAGCTTTGTTAATTACTGCATCTTCTTTTCAGTATACTTTTTGATTTCATAATCTTACTATCATTAGCATGCAAATCTTTTAAATTGTTTGAAAATCAAAATTATTTCAGACTAAAAAATAACACTGTCACACAGACAGTGCATATATTTTCATGCAAATGGCTACCATTTTACAGGTCCTATAGCTTTGCGTCACAGACTTTCATCTTCTTTGCTCTCCAATATTTATTTTATTATAGCATTTCATATTTCCTTATGTCTACATTATATGTGATAAATGTGAAAAATCCAATACAATTTTTGAATTTCATCAAAATCTTCCATATCGGCGAATTTAACTTTTTCTATAACCTTCTTTTCCCTTTGAAAATGGACTCAAGTCGATAAACAGTTTCTTCAATCCACTTGTGTCCTTGAACTCCTTGAATAAATACTCCAGAAGTTCTTCCTGCCTTGCCTGCCCTAATGTAAGCCGGTAAAGAGACAATATCTTTATCAGCCTTTCATACACTCCCTGCAGCATGTTGTCTGATTGTGTCCAGTCCCTTTTCATTTATATAGTCAATATCTTTGGCTCTTCATTAGGCACGATTGATGGTGTCTTGAACAGTAGAGAGAATAAGAAGTAATTTGCTTCTTGTTTTCTCTGTTTTCCTATACAGATTCTTCAACATTTATTTGTTGATCTGCTCCGCAGGCAACAAATAAGAGCCGACTATCCTTATTTCTTTATCGTAAATTTACTTGTTACACAGTAATGAAAAAAGCCAATAGTTTGTAACTGAACTTTACAAACTATTGACTTTACATTTTGATGTCCACTCTTCAATGAATTATCATACGAATATATCTTCAATACTTT
>CAKRLV010000009.1 GCA_934359755.1 uncultured Agathobacter sp. | reverse complement strand
AAAAACGGCTACAAGCCTTGATTTTACTGGCTTTGCAACCGTTTTTTTGCCCTTCAACTGTCAAAGATGGGATTATATTAAAGAAAAGGTGGTTGTGCAATCATATATGTAAATTTCTGGTTATCGCACTAGCGTTATTTACGTAGTGGCTCGAAATGAGCTGCCTTGCTGTTTTATTTGTGGAAGTTAATTCTATGAATATGCATGAAGGTGTGTGGTATATTTTGTAAGCTCCGAGTCCTCGCATTAAGAATCTCTAAATGATTCGTGAAGTATAATGATAAGTGACGTGGCGCTCACATTCGACATCCAGTCTCAGGTTCGCTGAATTTGCCATCCATGGCAAATTCCCACTGACAGTGCCCGAATCATTAAGACATTCTAAATACTGCGGAGTCGCATACAAAATATACCACACACCTTCATGCATAATGTCAGATTATCTTTCCACAAATAAAATAGCAACACAGCTCATTTCTATCTCTCGGCTAATTACGATAGTGAAGATTATCTCAATGCAGTAAGACTTAGTACATTATTAATGTCTTAGTATATCAATAAGTTATAGTACAAATATTTTCGGGCTACCACCCCATCGAATCAGGGCAACCGCTATATACTAAATTGGCATGAACGATAGTATTTATTTTGATTTGCACCAATACCTTTGAAATGATTTGATGGCTGATAGTATATTTTAAGAGCGATTCCGCAACGACGTAGAGTATCTTAATAATTCGCTCGTAATCAGCGGGAAATTGCCACGGACGGCAATTTCAGCGAACATGAGACAGGACGTCGAATGTGAGCGACGCGTCACTTATCTATAAACTTATCGAATTATTTAGATACTCAAGGAAGTGAGGACCTAGTGAATAAAATATACTATCAGCCATCAAATTAAATTCACAACACAAAATAGCAAATCAAAGAAATACTATCGCTCATGCTTCACAAAGTAAAAAGGTTGCCCGTACCTCGACAAACAGCAATTTCGAGATGGGAAAAAAGGACTGTAATAATTTGTTGAAGATAAAAATTTGAAGTGTTATAATAAAAACAAAATTGTGAGGTGTAAGTATGAAAGATTTTTTAAAGAGAATAAAAGCAGACTATCTGTTATCATCACTGGTATGCATATTACTGGGAATAGTGTTTATAGTTTGGAGAGGTGCAGTGCTTGACGTAATGGGTAGTATATTTGCCGTAGTACTTATAATACTTGGAGTGATATACTTAAGCAGCTATTTTCTTGAGATAATTACCAATGGATTTTCAGCAATCATGGGTATTATAGTGTTGGCACTTGGTATATGGTTTCTGATACAGCCAGACATTGTAGTGAGCATAATTCCTATTTTGATAGGTGTGGTACTCATTTTCCATGGAGTCAGAGGTCTTATGGAGACTTTAGCAGCAAAGAAATATGGATATTCATCATGGGGAGTGAATATGGTTCTTTGTATAATAAGTATTGCATTCGGAATTATCTGTGTGACAAATGCATTTGGAATTATGGAGAAGGCAACAATCGTTGTTGGAATTATACTTATTTACAATGGACTTTCAAATATATGGATTGCTTCTCGTTCAACTAAGGCAGAGAAGGCATACAATAAAGAACATACTATTGACGTAGAGTTTGTAGAAGATAGGGATGAGAATTAATAATGCGTCAGATGGAATTTAAAATGGAGAGACCCGGACTTACAAAGGTAGGAGATAGACTTAAGGTGACAGAGAGTAAGCTGCCAACGTCATATTATTATACTATTGAACATGCAATTGCGATGTCTGGTAATTATGTAGTGAGTGAGAGACTCAAAAGCAGAGAGGGAGTTGTAGTTGACGTAGAGGAGACTGACAAGGGATTTTTTGTGACAATGGAATTTGACGAATAACGGAGATTATATGACAGGACAGGGAAAAAATGCTATTGATATTCTTCTGGCAGAAAGCCTGAAAGAATTATCAAAGAGCCGACCACTTGAGAAAATTACAATTAAAGATATTACAGACAAGGCGAGCGTTATACGACCAACATTTTATAATCATTTTCAGGACAAATTTGAACTTGTCGAGTGGATTATATCTACAGAACTTCTTGCACCTATGCATCCACTTATTGGTGCGAATATGTTTACGGAGGCCATGGTTTTGCTTTTTACCAATATAGAAAAGGAAAAGGCTTTTTACACGAACGCGGTCAGATTAGAAGGTGCAGTTACATTCCATAATATAGCAATGAAATGCGTAAAGGAAGAACTTCTTAATGTAATCGAGGAGCGGGCTAGTGGCAAGAAGTCCAAATACCTATGGCTGAGCAAGGATGTTATTGCTACATATTTTGCCCAGTCTATGTGTTTTGTGGCTGAAGAGTGGATTAATCAGGGAATGACAGTTCCAGCGCGAGAGATGGCTGAGGCATATAATTATATGATTTCACATTCGTTAGAGGATGTATTAGATGAGATGTAAAAATCTGGGTAATTAATACTATTAAGATAGTGTTTTGGTACTATTTAGGAATACAATTTTTAGGATTTGTATATCTAAATATACAAATCGGATAAAATGTATATTTGTGAAAACAAATCAAAGAGATTGAATATTTTCATATTCAGTCTTTTTTTTTATACTCTATTTGAATAAAAGAAAGAGTGGTGAATCAAAATGATTAAATTCGGAAAAGGAGTTGTAAAGCACAGGGTACTAATAATTATCTTATCAGTGTTGTTATTAATCCCGGCAGGAATTAGTTTTATCGGCACAAGGATTAATTTCGATATCCTGTCTTATCTTCCAAGTGAAATCGAGACCATGAAAGGTCAGGACATCATGGTAGATGAATTTGGAACAGGCGCAATATCATTTGTAATCATAGAAGATATGGCGGATAGCGATATCAAGACGCTGGCAAGTGATATTGAAGATCTGGATGGTGTTAAAAAGGCAATATGGTATGGCACAGTTACAGATTGTCAGATACCTAGAGAGGCACTTCCAGATGAGGTATATGATTTCTTCAACAATAAAGAGAAAAACAGCCAGTTGATGGCAGTAATCTTTAAGGACACAATGGGATCTGATGAGACAATGAGTGCCATTGACAAGATGAACACAATGGTCGAGAAGCATTGTTTCGTAAGTGGAATGGCAGCTGTAAATACAGATACAAAGAATCTTACATTACAGCAGGCTCCTATATATGTACTTATAGCAGCAGGACTTTCACTTTTAGTAATGGGCGTAATAATGGATTCAATCATGGTTCCAATTTTGTTCCTGTTAAGTATTGGAATGGCTATCATCTATAACCTCGGAACAAACTTCATACAAGGTGAGATTTCTTATCTGACACTTGCACTTACAGCGGTACTTCAGCTGGCAGTTACAATGGATTATTCAATATTCCTGTGGCACAGCTATCAGGAGCAGATAGAGAGATACAATGGTGATAAAGAAAGAGCTATGGCTCACGCAATCTCACATACATTTGTATCAGTAATCGGAAGTTCAATCACAACAGTAGCTGGATTCGTAGCATTATGTTTCATGAGCTTCACACTTGGTCTTGACCTTGGAATTGTAATGGCAAAAGGTGTAGTAATCGGTGTTATCAGTTGTGTAACTATTCTTCCAGCACTTATCCTTTGTTGTGATAAGGTAATAGAAAAGACAAAGCACAAGGTATTGATGCCTGACATCTCAGGAATGGCAGATTGGGTTACAAGACATCATGTAATTATGATAATTGCCTTTGTAATTATTTTGATTCCAGCAGTTTATGGATATAGAAACGCAGATGTTTACTATGACCTTGCAGGTACAATGCCACAGAGTGCATATAGTAAACAGGCAAATGACAAATTAACAGATGAATACGGAATGGGTGCAACACATATCATAATTGCACCAGCAGACATGTCATCAGCAGACAGCGTGCAGATGATGGATGAAATCAAAGATATAGATGGCGTTAAGATGGCTGTTTCATTTGATTCAATCCTCGGTGGAAAGATTCCAGAAGCATTTGTACCAGATGATATGAAGGAAATCTTCAAAAATGGAGATTATCAGATGATGATTATTTCATCTAAGTATCAGACCGCAACAGATGAAGTAAACAATCAGATATCTGAAATTGATAAGATAGTTAAGAAATACAGTGACAGTGCAATGCTTATCGGCGAGGCACCTTGTACAAAGGATCTTATCACAATTACTGATGAAGACTTTAAGCGAGTAAGTGTAGTATCAATCGGAGCAATATTTATAATCCTCTTATTCGTATTTAAGTCAATATCATTACCAGTTATTCTTGTTGCAGTAATCGAATTTGCTATCTTCGTAAATATGGGAATTCCATATTACACCAAAACAGTCATTCCATTTATTGCGAGTGTCGTAATTGGAACAATCCAGTTAGGTGCAACCGTCGATTATGCGATTTTGATGACGAATAAGTACAAGAAGAACAGATACACAGGAATGGACAAACAGCCAGCTATTTCGAAAGCTTTGAAGGATTCTATAATGTCAGTGTTAGTCAGTGCATTATGTTTCTTCGCAGCAACATTTGGTGTTGGTCTTTACTCAAATATCGATATGATTAGTTCAATTTGTATACTTCTCGCAAGAGGAGCAATCATAAGTATGTTTGTCGTAATATTGATACTTCCATCAATGTTTATGCTTTTCGACAAACTTATCGTTGGAACTAGTATGGGATTTAAGAATAAGAGCAAATAAGTAGGAGGATTGGACAATGAAATTACCTGAATTAAAAGAAAGATTAAAAAATAAATACGTAGTAAGAATTGTTGCAGGAGTGCTTGTTATAGCACTCGCTGGAACTGGAGTTGGAGCAACATATTCAGTACAGGCTGCTAAGAATACACAGACATCAGAAAGCACAGATTCAAAGGATTCTGATATCGATGTTAATGATATTCTTGACAAGGTTTCAGTATCATCAGACAGCGTTGACAAAGAGGAAAGCGTTTATGTAATGACAGATGCCTCTGGTAACCCACAGGAGACAATAGTTACTAACCACCTTTCAAATAAGGATAAGGCAGACACTATTACAGATGAGACAAACCTCAGTGACATTGAGAACTTAAAGGGTAAAGAGACATTCACACAGGATGGTTCAAAGATTACATGGCAGGCTGATGGCAATGAGATTTACTATCAGGGAACAACAAATGAGACAACACCACTTAAGCAGAAAGTAACATATATGCTTGATGGCAAGGAAATTTCTCCAGAAGATCTCGCTGGAAAATCAGGAAAAGTAACAATCCGTTTTGACTATGAGAACACAACAGAGTACACAAAGAAAGTTAACGGAGAAGATGTTACAGTAAAGGTTCCATTTGTAGCACTTACAGCTCTTATGCTTGACGACAACTTCACAAATGTTGAAGTTACAAACGGAAAAGTAAAAGAAAATGGTGACAAGAACATTGTTATCGGATATGCAGTTCCAGGACTTAAAGAAAGTCTTGATATTGATGAAGATGATCTTGAGGATGTAGAAATCCCAGAGTACTTCGAGATGACAGCTGATGTTAAGGATTTCTCATTATCAACAGCTATGACATTTGGAGTAAACGCGACAGAGTATCTTTCAACAAGCGGAACTATGACAGATAATCTTGATGATATGATTAATGACCTCACAGATGCAACAGATCAGCTTATCGATGGATCAGGAGATTTATCAGATGGAGCAGATAAGCTTGCAGATGGAGCAAATACTCTCTATGACGGAGCAAACACACTTGCAGATGGAACAGCAACACTTAAGACAGGAGCTGATTCACTTGCAACAGGAGCTGGTAGTGTTAAGAGCGGACTTTCCACATTACAGACAAATCTTAAGCCATTCTCAAAAGGAATGAATTCATTAAAGAGCGGACTTGATGCTTACCTTGATGGAACTAAGCAGCTCAATGATGGAATTAAGACACTTTATGATGGTACTGGTTCACTTGTAGCTGGCGCAACAACACTTAATTCAAGTGCTAAGTCAATCAGTGATGCAATTGCAACACTTGACGCAACACTTAACGCGCAGATGACAGAGCAGGAGAGGGCAGCAATCGCAGCACAGGCTGAGGCAGCAGCAGAGCAGGCAGTATCAACAAGCTATGCAAACGGAACACAGGCGCAGGTTGCAGAGACTATCTACAAAGGACTTAGATATAAGACAGACGGAAGTGATGGAGACTTATATACATCATTATACAATGGAACACTTGCTGGTAAGTATCAGGAGAATCTGAATTCAACATATGATAAGAAGGTTGTTGAGGTTCTAAAAACAGCTGCTAACACATATGGAGTTGATGTTTCACAGTGTACAACAGCACAGCAGTATGCATCAGCTATTTCAACTAAATTAAATTATGTAGCACAAAATGCAAGTGCTTTAGTAGGTTCTGGAAACCTTGATCAGGCAACAGCACAGCAGATTACAGGTATCTCTTCAGTAACAACAGGAATGAGTGCTTCACAGATGGCGGAGTTCTTCTATGCAAAGTCAGGAGCAAACACAACACTTTACGAAGCGGTTGAAGCAGGTGTTTCAGGTACATTACAGAGTGACACAGTAAAGGCTCAGGTTAAGACTGGCGTTGAGACAGCACTTAAGACAATTGCTAATACATTAGCAGCAGGAACAAAGGATATAGCAACAAATGCAGCTAAGCAGGCAGCTTCAACAGCAGCAGTTACATCAGTAAACAGCACAAAGGCAACTGTAGCAGCTGGAATCGAGAAGGTGCAGGACAACGGATACAGCCTTGTAACTGGTTCAGCAGCATTAAGCGCAGGAACACAGAGCATGGTTGACAGCCTGCCAACACTTACATCAGGTGTTCAGCAGCTTCTTACAGGTTCAAATAAGCTTGTAAAGAATAACAAGACACTTAAGTCTGGTATCTCAGAACTTGCAACAGGAACAAAGAGTATCAAGGGCGGCGTAGACAAACTTGCCAAAGGTTCAACAAAACTTTCAAAAGGAGCAGATACACTTGCTAAGGGCGCTGGAAATCTTAAGGATGGAGCAGATACACTTGCTAAGGGCGCTGGAGACCTTTCAGATGGAGCTGGAGATCTTTCAGATGGAGCTAAGAAGCTTTCAGATGGAATCGTTGAATTCAATGATGAGGGAATCTCAAAGATTGTTAATGCATACGATGGAGATTTAAAACCACTTGCCAACAGATTACAGGCAATCATCGATGCTGGCAATGATTATCAGACATTCTCAGGACTTGCTAAAGACTCTAAGGGCAGCGTTAAATTCATCTACAAGCTTGCAGCAATTGAGTCATCAGACAGTGAGGATGCAGAATAAATATAGTTGCAAATACAAAAGGAGAACAACATGAACTGGATTGAAAATCTGCTGATTATAGCAGGGGCATCACTAGACATCTTCGCTTCTATGGAGTGTCAGGGCTCGCTTGTTAAAAAAGTAAATAAAAAGAGATTGAGTGTAATCTGTATCGTTGTTGCTCTCCTTCAGCTTGCAGCGCTTTATATAGGATATTTTCTTACAAGTTACCTGTGTAAGGTCAATCCGATTTCCAACGAAGCTCTGCTGGGAGAGGTGCTGGCTGTATTTATCTTTTTCTTCTTAGGTGTGAGATTACTTGTAAAAGCAGTCAAAAATGATTTGATAGTAGAGCATCTTGAGACAGATTTCTCAATCAGGAAATATATAAGACCACTTGCAGTCACATGCATGTACACAATCATGGTTGGAATTGCATTTGGTTTTGTCGGAACAAATTTGCCGATAGTTCTGATAATGATAGTGATAATATCAATTTTATTCATAGTCATGGGAATATATACAGGCTATCATTTTGGATTTGAACAGAAGACAAAAGCTTATATTATCGGTGCTATATTTTTGTGGATGGCAGGAGCAGATATAATTGTAAGACAAATTTTCCATCTTTTTTAGAATACGGGGAAGTATTTAACATATATAAGACAGAACATTGAGGTGAGTGTTCTGTCTTTTTTGTTCTTTAAAAAGCAATCCAATGATAGTATAATTGTATGCGCAAAAGTATAATGTCAGGATATTGGAGGAAACATGAAGATACTTCTTACAGCCATAAATGCCAAATATATACATTCAAATCTTGCAATTTATTCACTTAGAACCTGTGCAGGAGAATATTCAGAAAATGTAGAACTGGCGGAATTTACGATAAATAACCAAAAGGATTATATCCTTGAAGAAATATACAAAAAGAATCCGGATGTGCTGTGTCTGTCTTGCTATATCTGGAATATAGATTATGTGGAAAGTGTGGCTAAGGAATTTCATAAGATATGTCCGGATGTGCCAATCTGGGTCGGAGGTCCAGAGGTATCATATGAGGTAAGAACGTTCCTTGAAAAGAACCGATTTATCGCAGGAATTATGATTGGCGAGGGTGAAGAGACTTTCAAAGAACTTTGCCGGCATTATATAGACAAAGACATAGTACTCTCAGATATAAAAGGACTTGCATATCGGAAAGAGGATAAGAGTATATCTGTCACACAGCCAAGAGGAATAATGGATATGAGCAAAATCCCGTTTTGCTACGACACGATGGAAGATTTCTCAAACAGGATTATATATTATGAAAGCAGCAGAGGATGTCCTTTTTCATGCAGCTATTGTCTTTCATCGGTTGACAAAACTCTTCGGTTCAGAGATATCGAACTTGTAAAGAAGGAACTGAAATTCTTTATCGATCAGAATGTGCCGCAGATTAAATTCGTTGACAGGACATTCAATTGCAATCACAAGCATGCGATGGCGATATGGCAGTTTATAAAAGAAAATGACAACGGCATAACCAACTTTCATTTTGAAATATCAGCTGATCTGATTAACGAAGAGGAACTCGCGTTAATATCAGATATGCGCCCAGGACTGATACAGCTGGAAATCGGTGTGCAGTCTACGAATGATACAACAATAAGAGAAATTCATAGAACCATGAATCTCGAACGGCTCAAAGATATAGTTGCCAAAATTCAAAAAGGTGGAAATATTCATGAGCATCTTGATTTGATTGCGGGACTTCCTTATGAAGGATATGAGAGTTTCAAGAAATCATTTGATGAGATATATGAATTGAAGCCCAACCAGTTGCAGCTTGGATTTTTAAAGGTGCTTAAAGGCTCATATATGTACGAACACGCTAAGGAGTATGGAATAGTGTACCATGATGGTCCGCCATACGAGGTCTTGAAGACGAATTGGCTTAGCTTTGACGAGGTCCTTAAAATCAAACAGGTTGAGGAGATGTTAGAGGTATATTATAATAGTGGACAGTTTGAGATTACGATGAAGGTACTTGAGAGGTTATTTGATAGTGCATTTGATATGTTCCGGCAGCTTGGTGAGTATTATGAGCAGAAAGGCTATTTCGGAATGAATCATTCAAGAATACGTAGATGTGAGATACTTCTTGAATTTGTAAAAGCTTATGAATCAACGAGAGAGTATGTACATATAATAGAACAAGCGTTGATATATGATTTGTATTACAGGGAGAACTGTAAGAGCCGCCCATCCTGGGCATGTGATGTGGCTGAGTTTAAGCATATGACGCATTATTATTGCAAAAATGGAAAGCTCTCGCACGTCGAGCCATTTTTATATGATTTTCCAGGTAAGGATGTAAAGAGTATTGATGCTATTCCACAGAAGCTTTCAGAACCAATCTGGGTACTTTTCCATTATGACAAGAGGGATCCGCTTGATAATCAGGCTTATGTAGAACATGTAGATTATGTTGAAGTCCCGGAAAAGGGCAGGAAGTAAAGTATGGACAGAGTACAGGAGTATACAGTTATAGATTTGGAGATGACAGGGCTGCATCCCAAGACGGATAAAGTAATAGAGATTGGTGCAATCAAGGTAAGAGGCGGAGCAATCATTGATACATACGCGATGATGGTCAATCCAATGATGGTCATTCCTGCGAGAATTACGGAACTTACCGGAATAACAAATGATGATGTGAAAGCTGGTGCAGACATGGACGAGGCGATGTCAGGGCTTATTGACTTTATCGCAGGTGAAGAGCTTGTGGGACAGAACGTGACATTTGACTATAGTTTTATAAAGCAGTGGGCGATAAACAAGAAAATTCCGCTTGAAGTCAAAGCATACGACACATTGAAGATGGCGCGGGCTCTTTTGCCGGTTGAGCAGTCAAAAAAGCTGGAATCATTGTGTGAGTATTTTGGAATAAAAAGAGATAATGCACACAGGGCACTTGATGATGCTAAGGAGACAAAGCTTGTTTTTGAAAAACTGATGGATATAGCTATAACGAAAAATAATGAGCAGCTGCTAAGTCCGTCTGTTCTGCAATACAAAGCAAAGAGACAGACACCAGCAACAGCTCATCAAAAGGAACGCCTGATGCAGTACATGCAGGAGCATGGTATAGATGACCTGATTAATTGGGACACCATAACAAGGAATGAAGCATCAAGACTATATGACAATTACCGCAAAATTTATTCCTGAGTAGAATTTGAGACGTTGCTATCATTATTATCATGATTAGTATTTTCATTATCATGATTAGTATTTTCATTATCATGATTAGTATTTTCATTATCATGATTAGTATTCTCATTATCATTGCTATCATTCTCAGGGATTGTGGTAGTGTCTGCTGAGTCTGGATTTAGTATGGCATTCATATCATTAATAATCATATTCTTAGTAAGAGAATCAAGATTCTGGGCATAGGCAATGAGATTATTTATTTTGCCGGATTCACCTGAATCTACATAAATAGAGGAAAGCAGCTGGTAAATCTGTCGGATATCTGCTTTATTTTTGACTGCAAATTCAAGGAGATTACGGGCATCAGATACCTGATTTGCATCCATAAGTTCTTTGGCATATTCTGGAACAAGCTTGATAAACTGGGTGAAATTGTCATCGTATGTTGACAATTTGTCGAAGTTCTGTCTTCCATATTCAAGCTTTACGTCAGTGTTTGTCATACCAGTGAGATTTAGCATTTTCTTATCAATGAAAGTGGCTATTTCTTTTTCAGTGTCACTTTCAATGTTTAGTGGCAATAATCCGTCAGGTATGGTAATATAACAAAGATTGCTGATATCTTTTGGACGAACAAAGTTGGCTTCGCGCTCGCGTGTCCAGAAGTTGTCCTCGACTTCTTTCTGTGCATTTGTGGTTTTACGCAGCTGATATGTGAGAATACCAACGAGAATCAGTATGATAATAGTAAAAATTGGAATCATATTAATTTCCTTTCGTAAGATATAATTGTCTGGGATATGATTATATAGAACCAGACAGTTATTATATTTAATATATAGAGTATAGCGTAGTTGCTGCTTACACGCAAGCGCGGCGGATAGCCGACAAAAGTGGCAGGATAGCCGATAAGTGTGAGCTGGCAGCGGATAAGTATGGCAGCAGGCATACATTTGAGAAATGAGGTGAGCATAGTGTACAACAAAAAGAGACAGAGATTTCTTGCGATAATATGTCTTGTAGTATTGGTGGCGATAGTAATCACAACCATACTTGGAGCTTTAATAGGAATGTAACAAATCTGTAATATTGTATGATAAAAATGTCTAAAAACCATAGGCTTAGTGAAGTACTTTCGTAGATTTTTCATTCTTGAAAATGTATAACTTTATGATAAAATATATTGACGTATAGTAGCGGCTGAGGTGTTAACCATAGCTATATGTAGTTTAGAAGTTTAGACAGAAAAGATGATGAGGGCGTAAATGAAGAAGAATAAAATAATCGCATTAGGTATGGGTTTTGCGCTTACATGCGCAGTATTCATTGCAGGAACAACATTCGTTAAGGCAGATTCAGAAGTAAAAATCAGTGATGGTGTTTATATTGGAAGTGTTAATGTCGGAGGTATGACAAGTACCGAGGCAACAGATGCTGTTAATGCATATGTTAACAGTCTTATGAACACTACATTTACTCTTAAGGGTGCAGAGGGAAGCATGGAAGCATCAGCAGAGCAGATGGGAGTTACTGCTGATATTGATAAGGCTGTAGAAGAGGCTCTGGCTATAGGTCATACAGGTAATCTTATCACCAGATACAAAGAGGTTACAGATTTAAAGTCAAAGAATATTGTTATCGGAATGCACTTACAGGTAGATAAGCAGGGAACAGCCCAGCTTATTTATGATAATTCATCAAAGCTTAATATAGAGGCAGAGGACAATACGTTAAAGAGAGAAAATGGTGCCTTTACATTTGTTGCAGGTAAAGAGGGACAGGAAGTAAATATCGTACAGTCAGTTTATGAGATTAATAAGTTCCTTTCTACAGAATGGGATGGAATGACTACAGATATTGATCTCGTGGTAGACACAGTAGAGCCTAGGGGAAGTCAGGAAGAACTTGCTAAAGTAAAAGATGTTCTTGGAACTTTCTACACAAGTTATGGTTCAGCAGCAGGAAGAAACCAGAATGTAAGAAATGGTTGTGCGAAGATTAATGGTTCTATCGTATATCCAGGAGATGAATTCTCGGTTTATAAGACAGTTAGTCCTTTTACCAAGGAGAATGGATATGAACTTGCAGGCTCATATGCTAATGGTACAACAGTAGAGTCATTTGGTGGTGGAATCTGTCAGGTATCTACTACACTTTATAATGCAGTTATAAGAGCAGAACTTGAGGTTACACAGAGGTTTAATCATTCTATGATAGTTGGATATGTAGATCCTTCAATGGATGCTGCTATCTCTGGTGAGTATAAGGATTTCCGCTTTAAGAATAATACAGAAGCTCCTATTTACATAGAGGGAAGCAGTGATGGTGGAATACTTAAATTCACAGTATATGGAGTCGAGACACGTCCATCTAACAGAACAATTTCATTTGAGAGTGAGACAATTAAGACTGAAGAACCAGATCCTAAGTTTACAATGTCTGGTGATTATGCAGTTGGTTATTATGCACAGACACAGTCAGCTCACAAAGGAATTGTTGCAAAGCTTTGGAAAATTGTAACAGTTGATGGAGTGCAGGAGAGCAAAACTGAGTTCAACAACAGTACCTATAAGGCATCGCCTTCAATAATCGTAGTCGGTGTTAGGGGCGCTAATGCAGAACAAAGAGCAACTATAAAGGCTGCATGTAATACAAAGGATCCTTCAAGGGTGAAAGCTGCTATTGCAAGTGTGAAGAAGCAGATTGCTGAAAAGAATAAAGACAAAGACGATAATAATAACAACAATAATAACAATAACAACAATAATAACAATAACAACAATAACAATAATAACAGCAATAACAACAATAACAACAATAACAACAATAACAACAATAATAGCAACAATAATAACAACAATAATAACAACAATAATAATAACAATAATAATAATAACAACAATAATAACAGCAATAATAATAACAATAATGACAGCAACAATAGCGGTCGTAACAATAATGATAATGACAGCAATTCGAACAATGACAACTCATCCGACAACAGTCAGGATGCAGGACAGGATTCAAGTGCTGACGAAGTAACACAGTAAAATAATCAAGTGGATCAGGCTGCTCAAAAGAGCAGCCTTAAGTCCTATTATGGAATAAGGATATGAAGAACGGAAAAATATCAGAATCTATATTAAAAAGATCGGTACTCAAACAACTTCATACAAAGAAAGACAATGTTTTGTGTAAGGCCGCAGTTGGAAATGACTGCGCCGTATGTGAGGATATAGTTACATCCTCATCGGTGGTAGAACTTGACATCTCAAACCCTGCGACTCTGTCAAAGCTTGCGGTATATCCAGCAGTTAATAATATTGCCACATCCGGTGCAAGACCTCTTGGTATAGATGTGAGTCTTCTGATTCCGACTACATGGAATGAGGCGCAGCTTCGTGAACTGGTAAAAGAGATTGATGATAAGTGTGCAAAGTGTGGAATCACAGTGCTTGGAGGACATACGCAGGTAACAAGAGCTGTAAAAAATTGCGTTGTTTCAATAACTGCAATTGGAAAATTAGATGGAAGCCAGTATGCATCATCATCAAAGGTTCAGCCAGGGATGGATATAATTATGACCGGCTATGCGGGATATGCAGGAACATCTGTGATTGTAGAGCAGAAGTCGGAAGAATTAAGAACACGTTTTGCCCAGCCTTTTTTGGATAATGCATTAAAATATATAGATTATTTATCTATTCAGTCGGAGGCCGCAGTCGCCGTTAAGTCTGGCGCTGTAGCAATGCATGATGTATCGCAGGGCGGTGTATTTGGAGCACTGTGGGAGATGGCATCTGCATCTGGCGTCGGACTGGATATCAATTTGAAGAATATTCCAATACGTCAGGAGACAATTGAAATCAGTGAGTTCTTTGGAATTAATCCATACAAGCTATATGGAGGAGGAGCTCTTCTTATAGCCGCTTTTGATGGCAGCCATATAGTTCGGGAAATACAAAAAGCTGGTGGAAATGCAGTTATAATAGGTGCTGCAACTGACAGCAATGACAGAGTACTCATACAGGGAGAGGAAAGAAGATTCCTTGAGATTGCTCAGACTGACGATATTTATCTTATTTTTAAATAAAATTAAACAGGTGGTAATTATGAGAGAAAAAATATTAACTTTTATAGAGAAAAACAGTCGTGTAGATATAAGTGAACTTGCAATTATGCTTGGTGTAGATGAAGCTTCTGTAGTCAATGAACTTCAGAAGATGGAAGAGGAACATATCATATGTGGATACCACACTCTTATAGACTGGGATAAGGCTGGAATTGAGAAAGTGACAGCTATGATTGAGGTAAGAGTTACACCACAGCGCGGAATGGGATTTGACAAGGTGGCAGAGAGAATCTACAACTACCCTGAGGTAAATGCGGTATACCTTATTTCAGGTGGATTTGACCTTATGGTTACTCTTGAAGGAAAGACTCTGCGTGAAGTGTCTTCGTTTGTCACCAATAAGCTTTCAACACTTGACCAGGTACTTAGCACAAAGACAAACTTTATTCTTAAAAAATACAAAGACCATGGAACCGTAATGGTAGACAATAGCAAGAAAGATGAAAGAGAGATGATGGCATAATGAGAGATCCACTATCAAAGACAATCAAAACAATCGAGCCATCAGGTATCAGAAAGTTTTTTGACATTGTAAGTGAGATGAAAGATGCTATTTCACTTGGTGTAGGAGAACCGGACTTCGATACTCCATGGCATATCAGGGATGAGGGAATTTATTCCCTTGAAAAAGGAAGAACATTCTATACTTCAAATTCGGGACTTAAGGAATTGAAGGTAGAGATAACAAATTATCTTAAAAGAAAATGTAATGTAGAGTACAAATATGATAAAGAGGTACTTGTCACAGTAGGTGGCAGCGAGGCTATTGATATTGCTATGAGGGCTATGCTTGATCCGGGCGACGAGGTGCTAATTCCACAGCCTAGTTATGTTTCGTATGTACCTTGTGCAGTTCTTGCAAATGGAAAGCCGGTTATAATCGAACTTAAGGCTGAGAACGAGTTTCGACTTACAGCTGAACAGTTAGAGGCTGCAATTACTCCAAAGAGCAAGCTTTTGGTACTTCCATTTCCTAACAACCCTACAGGTGCTGTTATGGAAAGAAAAGATCTTGAAGCTGTTGCAGAAGTTGTAAAGAAACATGATTTATTTGTGTTGAGTGACGAAATCTATTCAGAGCTTACGTACCTCGATGAGCATGTATCAATTGCATCACTTCCAGGAATGAAGGAGCGTACTATTCTCATTAATGGTTTTTCAAAGGCATACGCTATGACAGGATGGAGACTTGGATATGCGTGTGGTCCAGAAGTCATTATATCGCAGATGACCAAGATTCATCAGTTCGCAATTATGTGTGCGCCTACAACAAGTCAGTATGCAGCTGTTGAGGCTCTCAAGAATGGCGATGAAGATGTAGTGATGATGCGCGAAGAATATAATCAGAGAAGACGATATCTGCTTCACAGATTTAAAGAGATGGGACTTGAGTGTTTTGAACCATTTGGTGCATTTTATATGTTCCCATCAATTAAGGAATTTGGAATGACTTCGGAAGAATTCGCAAATGAACTTCTTAAGTCACAGAAAGTCGCAGTTGTTCCAGGAACCGCATTCGGTGAGTGTGGTGAGGGATTCCTTAGAATATCATATGCATATTCAGTAGAAGACTTAAAGGAAGCACTTGGAAGAATAGAAGTCTTTATTAATGAACTCAGAGCTAAACGAAAATAAATAACAGGGGCATAAAATGGCTAAACTAAATATAGTTTTATATGAGCCGGAGATTCCGGCTAATACAGGAAATATAGGAAGAACATGTGTTGCAACAGGAACAAGTCTGCATCTTATAGAGCCGCTTGGGTTTTCACTTAGCGAGAAAGCACTTAAGAGAGCGGGGATGGATTATTGGAAGGATTTAGATGTTCATACATATGTGAACTGGGAAGATTTCTGTGAAAAGAATCCAGGAGTGAAGATTTATTATGCGACAACTAAAGCGCGTCATGTATATTCAGAAGTGGATTATGAATCAGACTGTTATATTATGTTTGGAAAAGAGAGTGCAGGAATACCAGAGGAGATTCTAAAGGAAAATCCGGATACATGTGTCAGAATTCCAATGATTGGTGAGACAAGATCTCTTAATCTCTCAAATTCTGTTGCTATTGTTTTGTATGAGGCACTAAGACAGAATGATTTTGATCATATGAAATTAGAAGGACAGCTTCATAGATTGAGCTGGGACGAATGAATATGGGTATAATTAAGGCAAGTAAATTGGTTCACAGGTTTATCAGAAGAGATGAGGAAGGCAATGTTGAAGCTGTAAATACTGCGCTTGACGGTGTGGATCTTGACATTGAACCAGGTAAGTTTATAGCTATTCTCGGACATAATGGTTCGGGTAAATCTACACTTGCAAAGCATATTAATGCGCTTCTTGCACCGTCAGAGGGCACAATCTGGGTAGATGGCATGGATGTATCTGATCCAAAGAATATTATTCCGGTCCGTAAGAATGCAGGAATGGTATTCCAGAATCCGGACAATCAGATTATAGCAAGTGTGGTTGAAGAGGATGTAGGATTTGGACCTGAGAATATAGGAGTTCCGACTGAAGAGATACTTGAGCGGGTAGACAGGAGTCTTAAGGCAGTAGGCATGACGAAGTACAGAAAGCATTCACCGAATAAGCTGTCCGGAGGTCAGAAGCAGAGGGTCGCAATCGCGGGCATTGTGGCTATGGAACCTAAGTGCATAATATTTGACGAGCCAACAGCTATGCTGGATCCGAATGGACGTAAAGAAGTAATTGCAACTGCCCATAAGCTCAATAAAGACAAGGGTGTAACAATACTTCTTATCACTCATTATATGGAAGAAGTAGTGGATGCAGATTATGTATACGTCATGGAAAAAGGAAAGATAATCATGGATGGAACACCAAGAGATATTTTTTCGCAGGTTGGGAAGCTCAAAGCACACCGACTTGATGTTCCACAGGTTACTCTCTTAGGATATGAACTTAGAAAAAAAGGAATGGATATACCAGCAGGGGTATTGACGAGAGAAGAACTTGTTGATGCGGTAAGCAAATGCTTTGGTAACTAATTAGGAGTCACAATGTCGATAGAATTAAAGAATATAAATTATTGCTATAGTGAGGATTCGGCGTACAAGGTGCAGGCACTTAAGAATGTAAATCTTACTATAGGCGATGGGGAATTTGTTGGAATAATTGGACATACAGGTTCTGGGAAGTCAACACTGGTACAGCATTTGAACGGACTTCTTAAAGCAACTTCGGGGACTATTCTGTACAATGGCGAGGATATTTACTCAGATAAGTATGACTTAAGACAGCTTAGATTCAAGGTCGGAATGGTATTTCAATATCCAGAGCATCAGCTTTTTGAGACGACGAATTTCGAGGATGTATGTTTTGGACCTAAGAATCTCGGCTTGCCAAAAGAAGAAGTAGAATCACGTGCAGTAGAGGCACTCCGCAATGTCAGATTCCCAGATGAATTTTATTCAAATTCTCCATTTGATCTATCGGGAGGACAGAAGCGACGTGTGGCTATCGCGGGAGTTCTTGCTATGAGACCGGATGTGCTTATATTGGACGAGCCAACAGCAGGACTTGATCCAGCAGGCCGTGACGAGATACTTGGACTCATATCGAAGATGCATAAAGAGATAGGAATAACAGTAATTCTTGTATCGCACAGCATGGAAGATGTTGCTCAGTATGTTGAAAGAATTATTGTTATGAATTCAGGTGAAGTGATGTTAGATGGAAAGCCTAAAGAAGTATTCCACCATTACAAAGAACTTGAAGAAGTCGGACTTGCTGCACCACAGGTCACATATTTTATGCATGAATTAAATGATAGAGGCATACAAGTAGACTTGGATGCTACCACTGTTGATGAAGCATGTGAGAGTATTATAGAAGCTTATAATAAGGTTAAGGGGTAACTATTATGATTAGAGATATTACGATAGGCCAGTATTATCCTGCTGATTCGTTAGTGCATAAGCTGGACCCGAGAGTAAAATTGTTTGTGACGTTATTGTATATAATTGCCCTTTTTACATATAAGGGAGTTGCTGGATTTGTTCTTATCACATGCTTTCTGATAGGGAGTATTTATATTTCTAAAGTGCCATTTAAGTATATGGTAAAAGGACTCAAGGCTATTCTTATTCTGTTGCTTATTACTTCAGCATTTAATCTTCTTTTGACTCCTACAGGAACGGTTTATTGGAAATACGGCGTGTTTCAGATTACAGATGAAGGAATATCCAATGCGGTTACTATGACAATCCGACTTGTATATCTGATACTTGGAACATCGCTTATGACACTTACGACAACGCCAAAGCAGCTTACAGATGGTCTTGAGAAAGCACTTCATCCATTGAATAGGATTAATGTGCCTGTACATGCGATTGCGATGATGATGTCAATTGCTCTTAGATTCATACCTATTCTGATAGAAGAGACAGACAAGATTATGAAAGCACAGATGGCAAGAGGGGCTGATTTTGAGACGGGTGGAATTATCAAGAAGGCAAAGAATATGGTGCCGCTTCTTGTACCACTTTTTGTATCAGCATTTAGAAGAGCTGATGATCTGGCGATGGCGATGGAAGCAAGATGTTATAATGGTGGAGAAGGAAGAACTAAGATGAAACCACTTGCTTATGCAAGAAGAGATTATGTTGTGTATGCTTGGTCAATTATTTTTATGGCAGCGGTAATTGTGCTTAGAATTTTTTTACCATTTCCACAGTAATGACATATAGGGATATGTGTATAGATAGATGTGCAGGCGTATAGGTGTGCAGGCATATAGATGTGTACTTAAAGATGTTGATATATGGATATAGTTATGAGGGGCAAGGCGTTTGCCCCTCGTAGTGGTTATTGGATATTTAAACTATAGGGTATTTAAAGAATGAAAAGAATAAGAATGACGGTTGCCTACGATGGCACCAATTATTGTGGCTGGCAGGTGCAGCCGAATGGAATTACAATTGAACAGGTTCTAAATGAGAAACTTAGCATACTTTTGGGTGAAGAGATAGTAGTAAGCGGTGCGAGCCGAACTGATTCAGGGGTACATTCCCTTGGAAATATATGTGTTTTTGACACAAATACGAGAATGCCAGGGGATAAGATATGCTACGCCATAAATCAAAGCCTGCCAGATGACGTTGTGGTAGTTGATTCAGCGGAAGTGCCAGATGATTGGCATCCGAGATATGTAAACAGTACGAAGACATATGAATATAGAATCCTGAACAGAAAATTCCCTGACCCTACACGCAGACTTGATACATATTTCTTCCACTACAAGCTGGATGTGTATAAGATGCAGAGAGCGGCAGACATACTGGTGGGGGAACATGACTTCAAGAGCTTTTGCAGTGCGGGGAGCCAGGTGAAGACTACTGTACGCACGATATATTCATGCGATGTAAATAAAAAGGATGATGTTATTACTATCCGTATAAAGGGCAATGGCTTTTTGTACAATATGGTAAGAATAATAGCGGGAACGTTGATAAAGGTTGGAGACGGTACAATTTCTGTTGATAATATGAGAAGTATATTGGAAGCCTGCGACAGAAATGCAGCAGGACCGACAGCGCCAGCACATGGGCTTACCATGATATCCTGGATTGAAACGTAAATTGCTGTTTGTCGAGGTTCGGGCAACCTTTTTACTTTGTGAAGCATGAGCGATAGTATTTATTTTGATTTGCTATTTTGTGTTGTGAATTTAATTTGATGGCTGATAGTATATTTTATTCGCCAGGTCCTCACTTCCTTGAGTATCTAAATAATTCGATAAGTTTATCGATAAGTGACGCGTCGCTCACATTCGACGTCCTGTCTCATGTTCGCTGAAATTGCCGTCCGTGGCAATTTCCCGCTGATTACGAGCGAATTATTAAGATACTCTACGTCGTTGCGGAATCGCTCTTAAAATATACTATCAGCCATCAAATCTTTTCAAAGGTATTGGTGCAAATCAAGATAATACTATCGCTCATGCCAATTTAGTATATAGCGGTTGCCCTGATTCGATTGGTTGGAAGCTCATTTCGAGCCACTACGTAAATAACGCTAGCGCGATAAACAACAATTTTGCGGAAGAATATATAAAAAATCTTGCATAACATATTCGTGTGTGTTACGATTTTATAAGTATGTTAGAACAATTCGACGATAAGTCAGTTTAAAACATATAGCCCACTTCTGGATAGTACAGAAGTTAAGCCCATACGGACAGGCGGGGCGGTTGCCGAGCGTGGGAGACCACATTATTGATTGAGTTAGAAGCTCAAATTTTATAAGTTGATTACTTAATAATCAGTGCTAATTGCACATCATCTTGTGAAACGGTCAATAAAACGAAAAGGCAACTTTTAAGCTTGAGACATGTGAAGAATATTAAACAAAGATGATGCGAGGGCATCATCTTTTTTTTACAACATGGTTGCGCGTAGAGTAGTAAAGACTCTCACAAGTAGTTTGCATCAGGCTTCGCAGGGAGTCGCAGGGAGACTCTTTTATATTTAGAATCACAGAGGAGAGTAATAAATAATGGATATAAAAAGACAGCAGCGTGCGCCGATATACGAGGCACTTGAGGTGTTTAAGAAAAAGAGAGTGGTTCCTTTTGATGTGCCCGGACACAAAAGAGGCAGAGGAAATCCAGAATTAGTGCAGCTATTAGGAGAAAAGTGTGTAGGCCTTGATGTAAACTCTATGAAGCCTCTCGATAATCTGTGCCACCCGGTTTCTGTTATCAGAGAAGCGGAGGAGCTTACAGCAGATGCATTTGGCGCGGAGAACGCTTTTCTTATGGTTGGAGGAACGACATCGGCAGTACAGGCGATGATTTTGTCAACATGTAAGGCAGGTGACAAGATTATACTTCCAAGAAATGTACACAAGAGCGCACTCAATGCGTTAGTTTTATGTGGCGCAATTCCTATATATGTGAATCCACAGATGAATGCAAAGCTTGGAATTTCTCTTGGGATGGAAGTAAATCAGGTAGAGAAAGCAATTGAAGAGAACCCCGATGCAAAGGCAGTACTTGTCAACAATCCTACTTACTATGGAATATGTTCAGATTTAAAGTCAATTGTAAAAGCAGCTCATGCAAAAGGAATGAAAGTTCTCACAGATGAGGCACATGGTACGCATCTTTATTTTGGAAGAAATCTTCCTATATCGGGAATGGCAGCAGGTGCAGATATGTCGGCAATTTCAATGCACAAATCAGGAGGAAGCCTGACGCAGAGTTCGATTCTCCTTACGGGAAAGAATGTAAATGCAGATTATGTGAGGCAGATAATTAATCTCACACAGACTACAAGCGCCTCGTATCTGCTTTTGTCAAGTCTTGATATTTCGAGAAGAAATCTGGCATTGCGTGGAGCAGAATCTTTTGAAAAAGTGGCACAGATGTCGGAGTATGCAAGGCAGGAAATTAATTCGATTGGTGGATATTATGCTTATGGGCGGGATCTGGTAAATGGAACAAGCATATATGATTATGATGTGACGAAGTTATCCATTTATACGCTTGATATAGGACTGGCTGGAATTGAAGTATATGATCTGCTTCGTGACGAATATGACATACAGATAGAGTTTGGTGATATCTGTAATATACTTGCATATATATCAATTGGTGACAGAATACAGGATATAGAAAGACTTGTAGGTGCGCTCGAGGATATAAAGAGATTGTACAGCAAGGATAAAACAGGACTTTTATCAGGGGAATACATTAATCCGCAGGTGGCAGTGTCACCACAGAAAGCATTTTATTCAGAAAAAAAATCAGTACAGATTAAGGATTCGGTTGGCTGTATAAGCGGAGAGTTTGTGATGTGTTATCCGCCGGGAATTCCTATTCTTGCACCAGGTGAGCTTATCACAAAAGAGATTGCAGAATATATTTTATATGCAAAGGAAAAGGGATGTTCAATGCAGGGAACGGAAGATCCCGCTGTTGAATATCTGCAGGTGCTTGCAGATACAGAGGTCTGATATGAGCACCCTTAAATCCGACGCTAAATGACAAAGATATTGGGAGTTCATTAAAATACAGTGGAGGTAGAATGATATGCATATGTGGTTTTCGGAATATCACACATCGAATGTCAGGCTGGATGTCAGAATAGAAGAACAGCTTTTTTCGGGACAGAGTGATTACCAGAAAATAGAAGTTTTTAAATCATATGAATTTGGAAAAATGGTCGCGTTAGATGGTGAGATTGTTTTTTCGGATACAGATGAGTTCATATATGATGAGATGGTTACGCACGTACCGATGGCGGTTCACCCTAATGTGAAAAAAGTGCTTATAATCGGTGGTGGTGACGGCGGTGTTGCCAAGGAACTTATCAATTATCCATCAATCGAACAGATTGATGTGGTTGAAACGGACAAGATGTTTGTCGATGTGTGTAGAAATTTTTTTCCTGAAGTGGCGTGTGGACTTGATGATCCAAGGATTTCAATGCACTATGATGATGGTCTTAGATTCCTCAGAAGGAAAAATGATGAATACGATTTGATTATCAATGATTCAACAGATCCTCTGGGACATACAGAAGGACTTTTTACAAAAGAATTTTATGGAAGCTGCTACAAGGCACTTAAAGAAGATGGTGTTATGGTGTATCAGCATGGAAGTCCGTTCTATGATGAGGATGAGGTCGAGTGCAGGAAAATGCATAGAAAAGTATATAAGTCGTTTCCAATAAGCCGAGTATATCAGGCACATATTCCTACGTGCCCGTCGGGATACTGGCTGTTTGGTTTTGCATCGAAGAAATATCATCCATTGAATGATTTGAATCCTGCAAAATGGGAAGCACTTGGACTTAAGACGTGGTACTATACAACTAACTTGCATAGGGGGGCATTTATGCTGCCGCGATATGTTGAAGATTTATTGGAAGAAGAGGAAAACAATTAAAATCAGGAGGGATAAAAATGAGCAGATTACTTATTATTGGATGCGGAGGCGTTGCATCTGTAGCTATCAGAAAATGCTGTCAGAACAGTGAAGTTTTTACGGAGATAATGATTGCGAGCCGCACAAAGTCAAAATGTGATGATTTGAAGGCTAAACTTGAAGGAACTACTACAACCAGGATTGAGACTGCAAAAGTGGATGCGGATAATGTAGAAGAACTCAAGGAACTTATTAATTCATATAAACCAGACGCTGTGCTTAATGTTGCACTTCCATATCAGGATCTTACTATTATGGATGCATGTCTTGCATGTGGTGTAGATTATATTGATACAGCTAACTATGAATGTGAGGACACAGAGGATCCACAGTGGCGTGCGATATATGAGAAGAGATGCAGGGAACTTGGATTTACAGCGTACTTTGATTATTCATGGCAGTGGGCATATCAGGAGAAGTTCAAAGAAGCAGGGCTTACAGCTATTCTCGGAAGCGGATTTGATCCAGGTGTAACTTCTGTTTTCTCAGCGTATGCATTAAAACATTATTTTGATGAGATTCATACAATTGATATTCTCGATTGTAATGGTGGCGACCATGGATATCCATTCGCGACGAACTTCAATCCAGAGATAAATCTCCGTGAAGTGTCTGCAAACGGTTCATACTGGGCAGATGGACACTGGGTAGAGACAGAGCCAATGGAGTGGCGCGCGCAGTACAACTTTGACCAGGTTGGAGAAAAAGACATGTATCTGCTTCATCATGAAGAGATAGAATCGCTTGCTAAAAATATTCCAGGAATCAAGAGAATCAGATTCTTTATGACATTTGGACAGAGTTACCTCACACATATGAAATGTCTTGAAAATGTTGGAATGTTAAGAACAGATCCTGTAATGGTAGATGGAAAAGAGATAGTTCCAATTCAGCTTCTTAAAGAACTTTTACCAGATCCTGCATCACTTGGACCACGTACTGTAGGAAAGACAAACATTGGATGTATTTTTACAGGAATCAAAGATGGAAAAGAAAAATCTATCTATATTTATAATGTATGTGATCATCAGGAATGTTACAAAGAGGTTGAATCACAGGCAATATCATACACAACAGGTGTACCGGCTATGATTGGTTCAATGATGGTTGTGACAGGATTGTGGAAAAAGCCGGGCGTATTTAATCTTGAGGAGATGGATCCAGATCCATACATGGATGCGCTTAATAAATTTGGACTTCCATGGAAAGTAGTTGAGAATCCGGAACTTGTGGATTGTTATAAGACGGCTGATGAGTCTGTGCATATGGACTAGGATACAGAAATGTAACTAGACTTGTTTTCAAAGTGTACAATAAATTCTAATAATATGGCATATGAGATTTAAATGCAAAATAGTTAGAATTAGTTATAGAGACTTCAAAAATAACTATGGAGAATTCAAAAATAACTATAGATCATTCAAAAAACTATGGAGCATTAAAAAATGCTATAGAGAATCCCAAAATAACTATAGAACATATGTGGTAATTTAATATAAATTTGGAGAAGCAGATGAGGATTGATGAACTCGAAACACCCTGCTATGTGATAGATGAGGGCAGGCTGACGGATAATCTGAAAATTTTAAACGGTGTGATGACAAGGACGGGAGCGAAGATTCTTCTTGCACAGAAAGCGTTTAGTGCCTTTTATGAATATCCACTTATAGGTCAATATTTAAGTGGAACCACAGCAAGCGGACTGTATGAGGCAAGACTTGCGCATGAGGAAATGGGTAAAGAAAACCATGTATTCTGTCCAGCATTTCTGCCGAAAGAAATGGATGAACTTGTTCGTATATGCGATCATATAGTTTTTAACTCGGTGTCGCAGTATCTGTATCATCAGCCTAAAATTGAGGCGGCAAAGAAATTACAGCTTATTTCAAAACGTGTGGGAAAAGATGGACAGGTGGATGGTGGCGATATTGTAAGTGTAGGGATTCGGATAAACCCTGAGTGTTCAACGCAGGAGGGACATGAGATATATGATCCATGCGGAGCTGGCTCAAGACTGGGAATTACAAGGGCTGAGCTTGACAAAGCGCTTGAAAACGGGCTGGATCTGTCAAAAATAGATGGCTTGCATTTTCATACGCTTTGCGAGCAGAATTCGGATGATCTGGAAAAGACCCTTGCGGCGGTTGAGGAAAAATTTGGTGATTTATTATATGATGTCAGATGGCTCAATATGGGTGGCGGTCATCATATTACAAGAGAAGATTACGACATATCACGCTTAGAAAAATGCATCAGGCATATGCAGGAAAAGTACAATCTTGAAATATATCTTGAACCGGGTGAGGCCGTTGCACTTAATGCAGGATATCTGGTTACTACAGTACTTGATATAGTAAAAAATGGAGAGATAAATATCCTCATTTTAGATACATCGGCAGCATGTCATATGCCAGATGTTTTGGAAATGCCGTATCGTCCGCCACTTAGAGATAGCGGAGAAGCAGGTGAGAAAAAGTACACTTACAGATTATCATCATGTACGTGCCTTGCGGGAGATGTGATTGGAGATTATTCATTTGACAAAGAGATAAAGATAGGCGACAGGCTCACTTTCTGCGATATGGCGATTTATTCAATGGTGAAAAATAATACATTTAACGGAATGCCGCTTCCGGATATAGCAGTTATGGAGGCAGATGGCGAGTGTAAGGTTATCAGGAGATTCGGGTATGAAGATTTTAAAAACAGGCTGTCCTAGCGAAGATGGATTTTATATGCCAGCAGAATATGAACTGCATAGAGGAACAATCATTATCTGGCCTAAAAGACCCGGCTCATGGATATACGGAGCAAAAAAGGCGAGGGAAGCATTTGCCAATGTAATATGTGCGATTGCTGAATCAGAGCAGGTATACGTGCTGGCGGAATCCGATGTAATTGACAATGCAAGAGAGATTATAGAGGTGCTTGCCCAATCTGGAAAATATAAATGTGAATTTCCAATAAATTATATAGAGATGGAATCCGATGATGCGTGGGCAAGAGATGTCGGACCTACATTTGCCATAAATGGAATGGGCGATGTGCGTGGAATAGACTGGCAGTTCAATGCCTGGGGCGGAGAATTTGATGGTTTGTATGCCAGCTGGCAAAAAGATGATAAGGTAGCATCGACATTCTGCGAAGAGACGGGATATGATGTTTATGATGCACATCCGTTTGTGCTGGAAGGCGGAGCAATACACACAGATGGAGAAGGAACGGTAATTGTGACAGAAAGCTGTCTACTTAGTAAAGGACGCAATCCATCTTTATCTAAAGAAGAAATCGAACAGAAATTAAAGGACTATCTTGGTGCAAAGAAAATAATATGGATACCATATGGCATATATAATGACGAGACAAACGAACATGTTGACAACATATGTGCATTTACCGAACCTGGACATGTGGCACTTGCATGGACAGATGATGAGAGTGATCCACAATACAAAATGTCGGCAGCAGATATAGCCGTTCTGGAAAAAGTAACAGATGCAAGAGGCAGAAAGCTGGTCGTTCATAAAGTCCCGATTCCAAGGAAGCCGGTATGTATCACAGAACATGAACTGGCAGGATTCGTATTTGAAGAAGGCGAGGATGAGAGAGAGGCAGGTGAGAGACTTGCCGCAAGTTATGTGAATTTCTATATTACAAATGGCGGAGTGCTTGTGCCACAGTTCGGGGATGAGATGGATGAAAAAGCTGTTGAAATCATAGGAGGACTTTTCCCTGACAGGAAGGTGTATCCGATTTTCGCACGGGATATAATTGTGGGCGGTGGAAATATTCACTGTATTACACAGCAAATACCGATTTGATTCCTGTTTACATGATTTGTGGCATCGCACTTCACAGCCTGAATTGCTTTGCACTCACGATGTATATGTCGGAGAGTATGTATGTGTTCCGAAGAAAACAAATACGGACTACACCGAGGCTCCGCTATATATAGCAAACATAATAATGTGACAAATTGTGGTATCCTATCTGTAATCAGGCTCGGGGTTAACTTCGTATTTTTTTCAGAGGAATATCGTACATGCTATGCCGACGTCCATACACCCAAAGTGCAAAGCATTACAAGCCCCCAAAGTGCAAAGCATTACAAGCCCCCAAAAAGTTCGAAAACACAAATTATGTAAACGAGAGTTTAGAATAGAGAGGACGAAAAATGAGAGAGGTCACAGTAGCAGCAATACAGATGAGCTGCAGCAGAAATGTAAAAGAAAATATCGAAAAAGCCTCAAAACTTATAAGAGAAGCCGCTAGTCAGGGCGCTCAGATAATACTTCCATCGGAGTTGTTTGAAAGGCAGTACTTTTGTCAGGAAAGACGTTATGAGTATTATGAATATGCAAAGCCACTTGACGAAAATGAAGCAGTACAGAGTATGAGAGTGCTGGCAAAAGAACTTGGAGTGGTTATTCCTGTAAGCTTTTATGAGGCTGGGGATAACAGACAGCTATTTAATACAGTGGCAGTTGTAGATGCTGATGGAGAGGTGCTGGGAATCTACAGAAAGACGCATATCCCAGATGATCATTATTATCAGGAAAAATTTTACTTTACACCTGGAGATACAGGATTTAAAGCCTTTAAAACTAAATATGGAACAATTGGTGTTGGAATATGCTGGGACCAGTGGTTTCCTGAGACCGCGCGTGCAATGGCATTAAAGGGCGCAGAGATATTATTTTATCCGACTGCAATAGGAAGTGAACCTATTTTGGAATGTGATAGTATGCCACATTGGAGAAGGTGCATGACAGGTCATGCGGCTTGTAATCTGATGCCGGTAGTTGCAGCAAACAGAGTTGGAACGGAGACGGTTGAACCATGCAGCGAAAATGGAAACCAGAGTTCTGCACTGACATTTTATGGTTCCTCTTTTATAACAGATGCTACAGGCGAAGTAGTTGAAGAGATGGACAGAGTCACAGAAGGATTTATATTGCACAAATTTGATCTTGATGAGTTTGAAAAAGAGCGTAAAAGCTGGGGGCTTTTCAGGGATAGACGACCTGATATATATAAAAAGGAGAAAGAATATTATGTATGAAAAAAAAGAAGGCGCAATCTATGACGCCAAGACACTGGGAATTCCCAAAATGCTGATATTAGGTCTTCAGCATATGTTTGCAATGTTTGGAGCAACAATACTTGTTCCAATTTTGATTTCAGGATATCTTACAGAGGCTGTAGGAGCGGCTCCAAGCAGAGGCCTTACAGTATCAGTTACACTATTTTGTGCAGGATTTGGAACACTTGTATTCCATCTTTGCTCTAAATTACAGGTTCCAGCATTTTTAGGTTCATCATTTGCATTTCTGGGTGGATTTTTCACAATTGCAAATCTTGATACTGGAATATATGCAAATATGTCTGCAAATGATAGAGCTGCATATATGTGTGGTGGAATTGTAGTTGCTGGTTTGCTGTATTTTATTTTAGCTTTGATTATTAAACTGGCTGGTGTAAACCGTGTTATGAAGTTTTTGCCACCTGTAGTTACAGGACCAATCATTATATGTATTGGACTTTCACTTGCACCATCTGCAGTTTCAAATGCATCAAACAATTGGCTTCTGGCAATTATTGCACTAGGAGTAATTATTATTTTCAATATCTGGGGAAAAGGATTATTTAAAATCATCCCGATTCTCATGGGCGTTATCATCTCATATGTGTGTGCAGTGATTTTTAATGCATGTGGAATGCTAAACGCAGATGGAAGTGCTATCCTGAATTTCAAGGCGGTCGCTGACGCAGGAATCGTCGGATTGCCACAGTTCCAGTTGTGCAAATTTGATTTTACTGCGATCCTTGTTATGGCACCAATCGCAATCGCAGCGATGATGGAGCATATCGGTGATATGTCAGCTATATCTGCGACAGTAGGAAAGAACTTTTTGGCAGAGCCTGGACTTCACAGAACGCTTCTTGGAGACGGACTTGCAACATCACTTTCAGGATTGATTGGCGGACCAGCGAATACAACATATGGAGAAAACACAGGAGTGTTAGAGTTATCGAAAGTATATGATCCAATTGTAATCAGAATTGCAGCTGTATTTGCAATTGTACTTTCATTCATTCCTAAATTTTCAGCAATAATTTCAACAATGCCAACAGCTATAATTGGTGGAGTATCATTTATGCTTTATGGAATGATTTCAGCAATTGGAGTTAGAAATGTTGTAGAAAACAAGGTTGACTTGACAAAATCACGTAACCTCATTATTGCAGGTGTTATATTTGTATGTGGACTTGGTTTCTCGAATGGTCTTACATTTGAAATAGCCGGAACATCAATCACACTTACAGCCCTTGCAATAGCTGCGATTGCAGGAATCCTGCTAAATGCCATTTTGCCAGGCAATGATTATGAGTTCGGAAAGAACCCAGAAGGTGATAAGAGCAGAGGTGTATATGTAAGCAATACGGATGAAAAATAGAAAGTCATGACCGTGAAAAACAACTGTCATATAGAAAGTCATGACCGTGAAAAACAACTGTCATATAGAGGTCATATAGAAAGTCATGACCGTAAAAAACAACTGTCATATAGAAAGTCATGACTGTGAAAAACAACTGTCATATAGAAAGTTATGACCGTGAAAAACAACTTGACATAATACTGTCAAGCGAGTATAATGTCTAAGTCTGCGGAAGTAGGTAAATGGGAGCCAAAGCCCCGGCAACCATTTAAACATATAAAGAAGTGTTAGGAATAGCGTCCGGACATACGAGATTCCATTAAGCACGTCTTAGGTAAAAGTTTGAGGAATTAATTAAGGAGGAAACCCCATGAAAACATTTATGGCAAGTCCTGCTACAATCGACAGAAAATGGTATGTAGTAGACGCTGAAGGTAAGACATTAGGACGTTTAGCATCAGAAGTTGCTAAGGTATTAAGAGGAAAGAATAAGGCTATCTTTACACCACACATCGATACAGGTGATTATGTTATCGTTGTTAACGCTGATAAGGTTAAAGTTACAGGTAGAAAGTTAGATCAGAAAATATATTATCATCATTCAGAATATGTTGGTGGTATGAAAGAGACAACATTAAGAGAAATGTTAGCAAAGCATCCAGAGCGTGTTATCGAGTACGCTGTAAAGGGAATGCTTCCAAAGGGACCTCTTGGACGTCAGATGTATAAGAAGTTATTCGTATACGCTGGACCAGATCACAAGCATGCAGCTCAGAAGCCTGAGACTTTAGAAGTTTAATTAGGAGGTAAAGGACATTGGCTAATACAAAGTATTACGGAACAGGAAGAAGAAAATCATCTGTTGCTAGAGTATATTTAGTACCAGGAACAGGTAAGATTACAATTAATAAAAGAGATATCGATGAGTATTTAGGACTCGAGACACTTAAGGTTGTTGTACGTCAGCCATTAGTTGCTACAGAGACAGTTGACAAGTTCGATGTTATCGTAAATGTTAAGGGCGGTGGATACACAGGACAGGCTGGTGCTATCCGTCACGGAATCGCTCGTGCATTACTTCAGGTAGATGCAGAGTACAGACCAACTCTTAAGAGTGCTGGATTCCTTACAAGAGATCCACGTATGAAAGAGCGTAAGAAATACGGTCTCAAAGCAGCTCGTAGAGCTCCACAGTTCTCAAAGAGATAATTTACGCAAATATTCAAACAGCAAAGCAAACCCCGAAAATCCAGTGTTTTCGGGGTTTTTCTTATATTCTAAAAATCTATCAGACACCCTCAAAATACACAAAAATGTTCCGGTAACTAACAGGTAACACACGGGTGACTAATACAAAAACAGGTGTTGTTTGTGCAATACACATTTTTGAATGAAAAAGAGGGCGGTATCTGTTTGATAGACATCGCCCTTGATTATATTATACAAATGAGATTTATGAATGTACTTGTAACTTTGCAATAAGAGCATCCTTGAGGACTTTTGAATAATTGATACCAAGATTTTCACACGCAGTATTAAGCCATGCAGGAATGCTTAAAGTTTTCTTGACTGCCTTATCATCGTATGCACGAGCGTACTCGTCGAGGTTTACACATACCATGTTGACAATAGCGTTTTGGTCATCTTTCTCTACTGCGTCCAGTGCAGACGGAGCAGGAAGAACATCACCGTCACGCAACGAAGTGAAAAGATATTGACCACAAGCCTCTTGAGCCATAGCGAAAGCATCCGCAAGGTTATCCCCATAAGTGGCGAGGTCATTAAGGTCGGGGAAAATGACAGAATATCGACCGTCATCCTCCGGATAAAAAACAGCGGGATAAATATAATTCATACAAACCTCCTTTCTTTTAAGGTGACAGGTCTCATTTGAGACCCGCCTGTTTGAGTATGGAGTTGACAACCCTTTGAGGAATGTCGCCTCGATGATTTGGGATTGTTACCTTTCCCGATTTGGTTGGATGCTTGTATTGATGATGTGAACCTCTCACATCTACGAGCGACCATCCGTCATCAAGGAGTTGTTTTTCAATTTCTCGAAATCTCATTTGTATTGTTTCCTCCTTACAAGTATATAATACTACGTATAATACGTAATATCAATATAAAATACGTAAAATACGTAAATATTTTTGGCAATTAAAATAAACGTGATAATATGAGAATAGGTAAAAATGGATCAGTAACACACGGGTAACTATGCCTACATATTTGTGAAAAAAGTTATTGACTATATGAATGAATCATGTTAACGTAATTACATGATTAAAAAGTTGAATTTTTGTAGGGAATGGGTGGTCACTCGTTCCCGATTTTTTATTATAAAATATGATGAACAGTTTGAGATTGTTTTTGGTAATGGACAAGTAACTGACAAAATATATAGGAATGGCTTAAAAACAAGCTTTAAAGTTCTCAAAGAGATAATATTTACAATCAAAAGCGTCTTATGGCGTTTCAGAAAAGTATATTACACCTCGGAATTTCGGTTCCGGG
Organism: uncultured Agathobacter sp.; assembly: GCA_934359755.1. Lineage (GTDB taxonomy): Bacteria > Bacillota > Clostridia > Lachnospirales > Lachnospiraceae > Roseburia. The sequence goes on along the minus strand of CAKRLV010000009.1, from coordinate 82,337 downwards.
GTGCTTTTTTAGTTTGTGAACTGTGGTATTATTATAGTATAATAAAAAATTTATTTGATTGGAGTGATTTAAATGAAAGATTATGCGGTTCTAACTAATGATGGAAAGTATACAATTTTTGAATTTAATAACCAAAGAGTTCGTTTTGTCACTTCTGATAAATTGGAGAGATATACGAAAGTAGTTGAGTGGGATAATGGATATCTGGTTGTGATGGCAAAGTATAAAGAAATGCCTGAAGTTGAAGAATATATAGATTTAATTCCAATACTTAACATGCTATATTATGATACAGAAACATTCTTAAAACCAATAAAGGAGGTTAAGATAGATGCAGCCTAGTATAAAAGATGTAGCTGATAATGCAAATATGGATGATATTGAAATTCAGATTGTGTTAGATTATTAATATAAAAAATATAATAAAAAATTAGTACTTTTATTTGTGTACTTCCTATGTTAGGATCAAGATCCATAATTTAAGGAGGTTATACAAAATGACATTAGTAGAAAATTTATTTAATTGTTTTAAAGATTGTGAAAGCTTTTCATTGCAAGATGCATATCAACAAAATCCTGATAAGCCACAAGAAACCATTAGAGCACGTATTTATGAGAAAATAGGCGTTAAGTTTGAGCGAGTGGCAAAGGGTGTATATAGAACAATTGATAACAAAAATGAACAGTGTGTGCTTATAGAAGGAAATGGGAGAGATTTATCTATGCTAAAGGATAGCAGTATCGATTGTATATTAACAGATCATCCTTGGTTAGATATTAAATCAAATAAAGGAGGAACAAGAGCTTTTGCATTATATGATTGTTTTCGATATACATTAGAGGATTTTAAGGAAAAGGCTAGAGTATTGAAAGACGGCTGCTTTTTGGTTGAGGTTTTACCCGCAGAGAATGAGAATAATTATGAGTATTTATACCAAATTAAAAAGTATGCAAAAGAAGCAGGATTTATTTATTATTCTAAAGTACCATGGAAAAAGGGAACTTTTGTAAGTAATACAGGAAGAAAGGCTAAGAATACACAAGACATAATGATTTTTTCAAAAGGCAAAGCTAGAAATATGAGGTATGATAAGAAAAAGTCTGATATGACAGGGGAAAAACATTATATGAGTGGCTGCAATGGTATGCTGCCGACTATGTTTGATGTTCAACCAGTCGCAAGGAAGAATAAAATACATCAGAGTGAACTGCCGGTTGAATTATGTGAAAAAATATTAGAATACGTTACATATGAAGGTGAAATTGTATTAGATTCATTTGCTGGCAGTGGTGCTGTAGGGGTGGCAGCTTTAAATAAAAAGAGAAGTTGTATTCTTATAGAAATTTTGAAGGAAAATATAGAAAAAATAAAGACACGATTTAATAGTGATTTATATCAAGCAGCATTGGAGTGATAAGTTTGAATTTGCAAATGGATGAACGAAATGGAGAACAGTATAAGAGTAAGTCTCAAAAAATAAGGGCAATAACAGAAACATGGGCGGAGAGTAATATGTTTTGTCCCTATTGTGGAAATCAATATATATATCATTTTGAGAATAACAGACCGGTCGCTGATTTTTTCTGCCCGTCATGTAGGGAGGAATATGAATTGAAAAGCAATGGTACTTCAATAGGTAAAAAGGTCAATGATGGTGCATATAAAACTATGATAGAGAGAATAAATTCAATTAATAATCCAAATTTTTTCTTTATGCATTACAATAAAAGTAATTATAGAGTTGAAAATTTGATTATGGTACCTAAATATTTTTTTTCACCGGATATAATAGAAAAGAGAAAAACATTGTTAAATACAGCAAGGCGAGCAGGATGGACAGGATGTAACATTTTGTTGAATCGGATTCCAGATGAGGGAAGAATTTATATTATACAGAATGAAAAGGAAATACCTATTGAAAAGATAATTACAAAAGTACACAGAACAGAATTCTTACGTGGCAGTAAGTTGGATGCTAGAGGATGGACTTTAGATGTGTTAAATTGTGTTAATATGATTGAGAATAAAGATTTTACACTTGACCAGATATATAGATTTGAAGAGCTGCTTGCAGAGAAACATCCAGATAACCATCATGTAAAGGACAAAATAAGACAGCAATTGCAAATGTTAAGAGATAATGGAATTATAGAATTTACAGGAAGAGGACATTATAGAAAAATTAATTGATTTACTGAAAAGGAGATGGAGTATTATTATAAGTGTAGTATAATATAAATTATCCTAAATTTGCAGGTAGAAATGTCTCTATTGCAGAAATAGCTAAAGCAATGGGAAAGGACTCTCAATATGTTAGAATTGGGATACAGAAAGGAATTTTAAAATTGGGGACAGCAATGAGAATGGGAGATTCGAGAGAATATAGTTATTATTGCCCAGATAAGAAAGTATGAGAAGAGACAGGTTATTTTAACAAAAGTATTGAAAATAACTAAATGCATTTTGACTTTTTTTAAGAATAATGCTAATATAAATATATAAAAGGTACTACCGATAGACGGTTAGTCCAGTATATGAATTGATTAAAATAATCGCCTCAGTTTACCAGACCGGGGGCGATTATTTTTTGTGTGATTTATTACCGAGTGTATATCCAAGTTCAAAACAGGTTAAGCCAAAGCCTAATACTGCAATGAGACTTTCAAGAGTCAACATTGGCATCCCTCCTTTGTAAGATTTCATACAAGATGATTTCTATGTAATCAGAGGGTCACAGTCCCTCTGCTGAAGGACTAACCGCCTACCGAATAGGGTAGCACCGAATTAATAATAACAAGAAAAGAATATAGGTGCAATACATTTATAAAATATTTAGATACTCCAATCCTCATCCATAGCATCAGCCCAAGCCTGCAACTCGCAATCAAGAGCAAGTGCAGCATACATAAGCGGATTATCAATTGCAAGGTTATCAATAAGCCTTTGAGAGTTAGGTGTAGTATGGAGATTCTTTTCAGCTTCAGCACAGGATAAGAATAGAAGTGTATTATCAGCAAAAGCAATATCAATTTCGTTCTTGTATTGGTTATAGTAAGCAAAATGTATTTTCATAGTATTAGTCCTTTCTTTGTTAAAGTAATGAGTAGTCCTGGGAATGTGTAGGTAGTCACCAGCATACAACACATATGCAACAATGTCATACACAAATTCCCTGTTTAGGGGCTTTTCAGGATATCAAAACGTTAATTCTAGTTATCAAAGAGATAATATTTACAATCCAAAGCGTCTTATGGCATTTCAGAAAAGTGTATTACACCTCGGAATTTCGGTTTCGGGGTGTTTTTACATTGTGAACGGTGGTATTATTATAATATAATGATAAAAGCTTATTTGATTGGAGAGACGAAAGTAGTTGGAAATGATAATTTGTATCTGGTTGTTATGACGCATGAAGAAATATCAGAAGTTGAAGAATATATAGATTTAATTCAAACACTTGATATGTTATATTATGATACAGAAACATTCTTAATACCAATCAAGGAGGTATCGCTGATGACAAATGAAATTCGATGGGCAGTACTTGGAACTGGAGTTATTGCAAATGAGATGGCGCAGGCACTTGCGAAGAATGGAAGACGAATAAGCGCGGTAGGCAACAGAACTTATTCGAAAGCAGTTGATTTTGCAAAGAAATATGATATTCCAAAGGTGTATGATGATTTTAACGACATGTTTACGGACGATGAAATTGATGTTATTTATATCACCACACCGCACAACACGCATAAGGATTTCATAAAGAAGGCACTTAATGGCGGCAAGCATGTATTTGTAGAGAAGTCAATTACACTCAATTCAGACGAGCTGGCAGAAGTCAACGAACTTGCTAAGGAGAAAAATCTTATAGTGGCAGAGGCGATGACAATATATCACATGCCAATTTACAAGAAGCTTAAAGAGATTATGGATTCTGGAAAGCTTGGCAGGGTCAATCTGATTACTATGAATTTTGGCAGTTTCAAGGATTATGACATGAAGAATCGTTTCTTCAATAAGAATCTTGCGGGTGGTGCGATGCTTGATATCGGCGTATATGCTCTGTCTTTTATCAGGTGGTTTTTCGATTCAAAGCCAGAACTTTTGAAATCAGAATTTAATCCAGCACCTACTGGTGTGGACGAATCTTCTGTTTTCATCCTGAAAAACAAGGAAAGTCAGATGGCTACAGTTGCACTTAGCTTACATTCTAAGCAGCCGAAGCGTGGAATGGTATCATGTGAAAAAGGCTACATAGAAGTGATGGAATATCCAAGAGCATGGGAAGCTAAAATCACGTATGTGGATGGAGAGACTGAGACAATAAAAGAAGGTATTCATGAGGATGCATTAAGTTATGAGCTTGATGATATGGAAAAGGCAATACAGGGAGATTTGTCTGTAGTGCATGCAGATTATACACAGGATGTAATGGAGATAATGACAGCACTTCGCAACGAGTGGAATATCAAATATCCAGAGGAAATGTAATACGCAAATTATTATAGTAACCATTCAGAATTAAAACTTCTGGATGGTTATTTTATATATAAATAAGTATTGAAGAAACAAAATAGAAGCAGATGTATATGATAGAATATTGATGTAATTATTCCGTACAGGAATATGAAACTTGTAACTGTGAAGGTGCAAAATGGTTGTAAATAATTGAGTATATCTTGACATAAGTGTGTATATGCTGTATATATTTATATATACAGCATATACACACTTATATTATTTAAGCCAAACATACTCATATTATTTAAGCCAAACACACTCATATTATTTAAGCCAAACACACTTATATTATTATATGGAAAGGTCCGCTTATCATATAGTAAATGCAATGCGAGGATACAATCCATATGAAATGAAGTGAAATGCAAAAGAAAGTGAAATGTAAAAGAAAGTGAAATGTAAAAGAAATAGAAAGGATACCTGCGTATCCGCCTGAGCGCGCACAAGTGAATTCAAATGGAGGGAGATTATGTTAGAGGTTAATCATTTAGAAAAGAAAATTCCAGACAGCAGATTCAGACTGTCGGATATTACATTCCACATACCGAAAGGATATATCTGTGGACTGATTGGTGAGAATGGTTCGGGCAAGACCACGCTTATGCGAGTGTTGATGGGACTTTATAATGCATCAGGAGAGGTAATTATTGATGGTTATAACATGAATGAGCATGAGGCAGAAATCAAGGATGAACTTGGAGTTGTCTTTGACGAAGGTTTTTTTGAAGATGCGATGAATTTAGAGCAGATTGGTATTTTTTACGGAGAATTGTATTCCCATTTCAACATGGATGCATACCTGAATAATTTAATTACTTTTAATCTGGATAAGAAGATGAAGTATGGGAAGCTGTCGAAGGGCATGAAGATAAAAGTACAGCTGGCATTTGCAATATCGCATGAGGCGAAGCTGTTTTTGTTTGATGAGCCGACAGCAGGATTGGACAAACATTTCAGGGAAGAGTTCAGGCGGATTTGTGTGGAGCTTGTGGCAGATGGAGAGTGCAGTATTCTGATGTCTTCGCACATAACAGAGGATCTGGACAGAATAGCAGATTACATTGCATACATTCAGGATGGAAAAGTATTATTCTGCCTGCCGAAGGAAAAGTTATGTGACCAGTTTTACATAGTTACAGGAGAAGATTACAAATGCAACCTGATTTCAAAGGAAGCACTTGTATATAAGGATAAAGGTACATACAGCTCAAGTGCCATGGTAATAAACAGGAAACGTTTTCAAATAGATGATGCACTTGAAAAGCGGATTCCGAGTATAAGAGAGTTTATGTATTATTTTGTGAAAGGGGGAAGTTCAAATGCCGAAATTATTGCAGAAAAGTATCTTAAAGAGTAGCGCTATTGCTTTTATTATAGTATGTTCGTTTGCGCTGTTTATTTGTATAAGCCTTTCGGTCAACGCGTCAATATCAATCTGTGGGATATACGCAGTGCTCAATATGCTTTTGTTTTTCGCGGAGAGTCACAATTTGAACTTTAGTTTATGTAGTGTTGAGCTGCCAGAATATATTTTTATCGCACCATATTCAAGAGAGGAAAGAATACATGCAATAAGAAAATTATTCCACGGCAAGTTTATAGGTGTATATGGTATAGTTTTGTGCACACTGATTCTGCCGATTATGGTATGGTCAATAATAAATGGCAGAGCGGGAAATGTGCTGCTGTGTGTTATGGAAAGTATTATCTGTGCCAGCATGTGTTACAGTGGCATGTATTATTCCTATCTGTCGAGAACGAGCATGGGCGCAGATATTTACATAACAGTTGCAAGATTTTTGGAATGGACATTATATACAGGCTTCACAGATATGTCACAGAGACAAAGCGTTAAAGAATTGATAAATAAATTGGATGCAGTTGATACTATAATGATAGTTGTGATTATGACTTTTGCAGTTAGTTCTATTGTTGTATGTAGAAGAAAGTATTGGGAAACAATGACCATAAATCTTGCAGATTATGAGTACAGCAAAGCACTTGGAAAAAGAGGTAGGTAATGAAGATAGTTATTTCAACAACAATGAATATGCCGATATATGAGCAGATAGTCAATCAGATACGTGATGCTGTCATTAAGGGGGAAGTGGCAGCAGGCGAGGGGATGCCGTCTATACGTGTTTTGGCGAAAGAACTTGAAGTAAGCGTTATTACAACTAAGCGTGCATATGAAGAACTGGAGAAGGAAGGGGTAATTGAGTCGCGACCGGGCAGGGGATTTTATGTCTGTGAACAGAAAAATGACCACTTAAGAGAAAAGCAGATTATGAACATTGAAAATAGGATTCTGGAGCTTATAGCCGAATGTGAAAATGCAGGAATGTCTATAGATGATATCATAGAACTTATTAAGGTATTGGGGGAGAAATGATGGAAGAAAGTGTTATTAAAATACAAAATGCTGGCATAAAGCTTGGCAAATTCATTATGAAGCCAGTAAATCTGGAAATCCCCAGAGGATATATAGTTGGAATCCAGGGGGATAACGGAGCTGGCAAATCAACCCTTATTCGTATGATACTGGGAAAATACATGAATATGCAGGGACACATCTATGTAAATGGCTGTGATGCCGTGACACAAAGATGCAGTGCATTGCAAAAGGTAGGATTCATATCGCAGGACCATTCATTATTCATGGGCGAGAATGCAATTGAAAATGAGAAAAAGTATGCTCCTTTTTACACAGATTGGGACAATGAAGTTTATCACATGTGGATGAATGAAATGGAATTATCTATGAGCAAAAATCTGAAAGCTTTTTCTACTGGTGAATACATAAAATATCAGCTTGCTTTTGCGGCGGCGTACAGACCTGATGTGCTTTTACTAGATGAGCCGACCGCAAATCTTGACACAGTATTTCGAGATGATTTCCTTAGAATATTGCAGAAATTTGTGGCTGATTATGATATGACAATTCTTATTGCTACGCATTTGCAGGAGGATTTGTCGAGGATAGCAGATTATGTCATTGATATAGAAAATGGACAGTGCAAAATGAGGGAGGCACAGATATGACTTTGAGGACGCTGGCGCAAAAGGAATATATAGAATGGAAACACAGGATGCAGGAGGAGACGAACGGAACATATATTTTGATTTATCTCGGATTGATATTTTCTGTGTTCATATCGTGTATATATGGATTTGGGATTGACAGAGGGGATATGGATGTCGCAATTAGATGTGCACTTATCATAGCTGCGATATATCAGATGGCGGCAGTGTATTTATCATATGTAAGAGAGGGCGATGTGCGGACTAACATATTTGAAAAATACATATATACACCGGTTGATTTTAAAATGCTATGCAAAGCAAAGGTGATTGTGACGGCAAGGATTATTGGAATTCCAGTTCTGGCAGGACAGATGGCAGCAGTATTGATACGTATTGTCAATTTCAAAAATGAAAGCGCAGTATTGAGTGATATAACACTCTGGATGCCAGTCATAACTGCTACTGTATTTGTAGCAATAAAGTGTATGGAATTTAATATTTTGTGCAAAAAAGCATGGAAAAAATGATTAAAAAACATAAAAACTGGTCGTTCGTCGCGAAAATCGTGTCGTCTGTCGGAAAAACGGTTTTTTTACAAAATATATGATAGAATAATTTCTGCCAAAAAACTGGAGGTACAAAATGTTTATTATTATATTAAGTAGTCTTTTGGGATTGGTTGTTACATGGACAGTGGCAGGTATTTTATATGCTGTTAAAAAGAATATGAGTGACAAGCTTGAATACCAGAAGAGCAGGTGCACAAGAGAAACAACAGCCAAGGTAATTAGTTTACAGAGAGTTTGTGCAAAGGGAACTGGACCAATAACATATGTTTATATTCCAACATTTGAATATGTAGTAGACAGCAGGGTGACGACGGCAAAGGGAGAACTTGGCTCAACAGGTATAGATGCTGCAAGGTATCAGATAGGGCAGCTTGTTCCTTTGTTCTATGATCCTTTTAACCCAACACATGTGTATGTTCCATCAGCTGGAAAAGAGAGACTTATAACATGTCTTGAAATTATTATGCTTCTTTTTTTTATTTCAGGAGTATTGCTACTTATAGCAATGGCAGGAACAGTGATATTGTTTATGATTGTGTAGTAGAGTTATGAAGCTATAAATGCATATCAGTTATAGATTATGTTCATATAAATAAGGGAAGGACCTTTTGGTGTTGATACATCTGTAGAGACTAATGCAGATTACCTCAGTGGAAGTTGTTGATGGCAAAGTGATTCCTAAAGTATAAATAAAATACCTTCATAGCCTTGGTTAACAGGACTATGAAGGTATTTTTTAATCTTCTTTCCAGATGATTTCTTCTTCTACGAAGCCTTTTTTAACTTTATGTCTGATAATAATCTTTGCGATAATTCCACTTAGGAATACAAGTCCGGTAACAACCCATCCTGCTGTAATTTCCGCCCAGATTGGATAATCGGCATTGTAGTGTCCGCCATTTTTAATAAAGAGTGTATATACATTCCAGATTAAAAGAATGAACAGGCAAAGCGGTGAAATAAAGCGGATTGAAAGTCTAAACCAGAGTCGTGGCATCTTGAATTTCTTCGCATAGAGGTTAATCTGCTGTAGTACCTTGTCGAGATTGAAGCACCATCCGATTGCGATACATTCCATAATACCGATAATTATAAGGTTGAACTGGTTTGTCCAGTTGTCAACGATATCAAGCCATGCAAGTCCGGCTCTTGTGGCATATACAAGAGAGATAACAGATGCAATGGCACATATTCCGATTGTGACTTTCTTAGGTGTAAGCTTGAATTTGTCTGCAATTGATGCAGAAACACCTTCGACAATCGAGAACGCAGAATCAATTGCAAGGGTTACAAGCATAAGATAGAAAATAACCCCAAAGAGTGCATTTACCCAGCCGATTGAAGTCAGGTTAACGATTGCCTGTGGGTAGATAACAAATGCAGTTGCAATTCCAGAAGCTGAAATAGAATCAAGCATTCCAACACCACCCATCGTCGAGAACATAACTATACCTGATAAGACACTTATTGCCGCATCGGAAAAAGCGATAATGAAGCAGTCCTCGGCAAGATTGGAACTATTATCCAGGTATGAACCATATGCAAACATAATCGCCATCATGATAGACAGACTATAGAAAACCTGTCCTACAGCATCAATCCAAAGAGATGCATCTGCGAAGGCTGACAGCTCTGGAACAAAGAATTTGTGAAGTCCTGCCATAGCGCCAGGCATTGTACATCCTTTAACTGCCATGATTATCAGAAGAATGATTGGAAGGAAAACGGTATATTTTACAACCTTTCCAACACTGCTTGCGCCATCTCGTATACAGTAATATATAAGTGCCCACGCACCGATAAGTGCAATCAGGACAGGAATTGGAATAGATATTCCAGATATAAGTCCTGTTGTCTCTGTTACATTGAAAAACAGCTGGCTTGCTGCCTGAGAATCACCAGTCATTCCAGCAAATTTTACTGAATAAAATACCATAAGAAGTACCCATGCGAATACAGCTGAATAATATGTGACGATTACAAAGGCGTTAGATGTTGCTGCCCATCCAATAAATTCAGCTTTTTTATTTATACCACGCATTGATTCAATCGCACCCTTGTGGAATTTGCGGGCGACAGAAATTTCCATCATAAGAAGTGGAATTCCCATTGTAAAAAGCGCAACAAGATATACTAGCAGGAAAGTTCCACCGCCGTGCTTTGCGGCAAGACCGGGAAATCTCCATGCATTTCCAAGACCAACAGCTGAGCCGATTGCTGCGAGGATAAATGTCCCCCTTGAAGCCCAGGTATCACGTTGTTTGCTCATAAATATACCATCCTTTATTTTAATAGTTTTTTGATTGATTCGATAATAAGTGTGAAGTTCTCATCTGATTTGAGTGCAGAATCATTCTCGTAAGCGACATCAAGTGTTGTGTTGAGACATTCTGTAAAATCATTTACCACAGATTCTCTATTCTGTGAGTGCATTGAGAACCATAAGTCGGTGTAATCACACAAATCTTTTTCGTCAAGTTCGTCAGGGTGTGCTGAAGCGAATCTCTTAAGTTCATCTACAGCATTCTCTGCTCGAAGACTTGCACCAGCCGAACCAGCCTGAACATCATAAATGGCATCCAGACATTTGGTGAAATCTAAGTATATTTCCGAATTGAAATCGGCCTCATCGAGTTCTGTAGGATTTTCAGAAACTGATTCGGTCGGATTTGTCTGGAATGTGGACTCAGTCTGAGATTCAGTCCCAGCTTGTGCCTGTGAGCTGACTTCATTCCTGGAAGCAGCAGAATCACCGCAGGCTGCAGCATTTGGCAATATCAGTGACATGCAAAGTACTAACATGACAATTTTTCTTTTCATAAGCTCCTCCTTATATAATGTACATTTGGCATCTTGAATCATTCTACCATATTGTATATATAAGTCCAACAATTTTAGCTATGTGAAACAGATATATATACTATAATTTATTTAGATTATCCATAAACTATATTTTATGATATAATTAGAATCGACTATAAATTATCAGATGCAATGATGCGGGTGATTTATAGTAAAAAATAGTAACTGTTCAGTAATTTCACAGTTGCAAAAATACAAATATAAAAGGGGTAATTTATTATGAGAGAAATACCATACAAAATATATCTTGAAGAGAATGAGATGCCAAAGCAGTGGTACAATGTTCGCGCAGATATGAAGAAGAAGCCGGCGCCTATCTTAAATCCGGCTACATTAAAGCCTGTTACGGTGGAAGAACTTTCGCCTATTTTCTGTACAGAACTTGCGAAGCAGGAACTTGATGATACTACAGCTTACTTTGATATCCCTGAAGAAATCCGCAATTTCTACAGAATGTACAGACCATCACCACTTGTACGTGCATATTGTCTTGAGGAGAAGCTTCAGACACCTGCACATATTTACTACAAGTTCGAGGGTAATAATACATCAGGAAGCCATAAGCTTAATTCTGCAATTGCACAGGCATATTATGCTAAGAAGCAGGGACTTAAAGGTGTCACTACAGAGACTGGTGCAGGTCAGTGGGGAACAGCCCTTTCCATGGCATGCTCATACTTTGATCTGGATTGTCAGGTATATATGGTTAAATGCTCATATGAGCAGAAGCCTTTCCGTAGGGAGGTAATGAGAACATATGGTGCCAATGTTACACCATCACCATCTATGACTACAGAGATTGGGCGTAAGATTAATGAAGAGTTCCCTGGAACAACAGGTTCACTAGGATGTGCTATTTCTGAGGCTGTAGAGGCTGCTACAAAGCAGGAAGGATACCGTTATGTTCTGGGTTCTGTGCTTACACAGGTACTTCTTCACCAGTCAGTTATCGGACTTGAGACAAAGACTGCTCTTGACAAATATGGAATAAAAGCAGATATGATTATAGGATGCGCTGGTGGTGGTTCAAACCTTGGAGGACTTATTTCGCCATTCGCAGGAGAGATGCTTCGTGGAGAGGCTGATTATGAGCTTATCGCTGTTGAGCCAGCTTCATGTCCAAGCCTTACAAGAGGAAAGTATGCATATGATTATTGCGACACTGGAAAGGTATGTCCGCTTGCGAAGATGTATACTCTTGGTTCAGGATTTATTCCATCAGCAAACCATGCGGGAGGACTTCGTTATCACGGAATGAGTTCAGTTGTTTCAGAACTTTACGATCAGGGTTATATTAAGGCAAGAAGTGTTGAGCAGACAGAAGTATTTAAGGCAGCTGAGACTTTTGCAAGAGTAGAGGGTATTCTCCCAGCACCAGAGAGCAGCCATGCAATCAAGGTTGCAATTGATGAGGCATTAAAATGCAAAGAGACTGGTGAGGAGAAGAATATCGTATTTGGTCTTACAGGAACAGGATATTTTGATATGTATGCTTACCAGAAATACAATGATGGTGAGATGTCAGATTACATTCCTACAGATGAAGAACTTGCTAAGTCCCTTTCAACTCTTCCAAATGTGGAGAAATAATTGTGGAATCCAGAAAAACATATGTTATTGATTTCTATGATAAATTTGAATGTATAGGTGGAAGCTGTCCATATACATGCTGCAAGGGATGGCAGATTGCAATTGATGATGAGACATATAGCAGATATTGCAATATGGCATTCCCGAAGAATATCATTTATAGACTTCTGTCAGGAAAAAAGGATGGAATCAGAAGTATCAGAAAAGTGAACTCTACCTGCCCGTTCTATACGACAGAGGGATTGTGCAGATTTCATAAGACTGGACAGGAAGTGATGATGCCAAAGGTGTGCAGACAGTATCCGCGCACCAGCATATGTTTTGGACAATACAATGAAGTCACACTGGAACTATCGTGTATCCGTGCAGCAGAGCTATTTGTTGAGAATATTGGACGCCACCAGTTTATAGAGAGCAAGACTTCGGTAGAAGAGAACTGGACAATTGGCAATGACAGCCCCAGGTTTCTTGAACTTCTAAGATGCGACAGAGAGAAGATACTTAATTATCTCTGGCAGCAGGATGAAGAGCAAAGTACATTGGCGCAGAAGATATATCAGATATACATGTATGTGTATGTTGAGAATCAGTATATTTCAAGGAATGATATGGACTCGGCTTTGGCGCTGCATATTCCACTTTTGCAGGAAGAACAGGCAAAGTACAATATCCCTGTGATTTCATCGGTAGCAGGACATTTTCCATTTTATCCAGTATGGTTTTTGAACCATATAATTTATGACAAATTTTCAAGTTCTGCACTGAAGAAGAAAAATAGATACTTGTATGACTTAGTCAAGGGATATGAAGTTTTATTTGGCGATTTGTCTGAGAAAGAAGCGGATGCCTTTTTTGAGAAGACATTTGATGAAATGTGTCAGAAGCAGCCGGAGATGGAGTTGTTTTTCTGCTCATATTTCTCTTATCTGATTGAGCAGATGTACTGTAAAGCATACGAAGACTATTATGTATTAGGGCAGGGACTTTTAGCTATAATAGACCTGCAGTTTATGATGCAGTTCATGCTGGTGCATTATATGAGGGATGGCAGGCTTGAACCTGTTGATATTTCGGAAATTCTTGCGAATACAGAGAGGGCGATACGTCATAATCTTATATTGAATGATGATATTTTATATAAGATACGTCATAGTTTTTTTGATATCAGATAATATATTACGCATTAACATCATTTAGTGGTGTTGATGCGTTTTTTATTTACGCGAGCAACGAGCCAAAGTCTGTTCTACAACCTGCTATTTTGCAAATACAGGAATATTTACACTTAATATTATTAGGCATATTGCACAAAATTCAAAATTATCACAAATGATAACCGAAATAGTGTTTATATTTCTGAAAAACGGACGATATATACAATATATAGTATTCGACACTTATCTAGTGTATGAATCGAGGACGTTTAAGTTATGAAACTTAAATTAATTGCTTCATATTTGAGGTGATTAATTATGCAACTCGTAGACTCGTATTGTAATCAAGGAGGATGCCATATGAGAGATTTTTTACAGGAAGTAAGTTTCACAATCAATCAAGAACCATTTCTGGTATTTGGTTCTCAGATGTCTTCGGGTATGGGACAAAGAGCCAGACAGGGACAGTCCACTGCAAATGCGGGTGATAGAGACGGACTTGATTTTTCGCAACTGCTTATGCAGGAGAGCCGAAGAATTGCAGGAATGCAGGTTTAATTGGATTGTTTTTGTTGTTAAAGAAAGGAAGGTGTGGTATACTTTATCCGATTAAATTGATAAATTGGATGGAGGAAAAAGTATGAATATCGTTTGTTTAGACTTAGAAGGCGTACTTGTACCAGAAATATGGATTGCTTTTGCGGAGGCTACAGGAATTCCAGAGCTTAAGCGTACTACAAGAGATGAGCCTGATTACGATAAGCTTATGAATTATAGAATAGGTATTTTGAAGGAGCATGGATTGGGTCTTAAAGAGATTCAGGATACAATTGCCACAATTGATCCAATGCCAGGAGCTTTAGAGTTTTTGAACCAGCTTCGTGAGCTCACACAGGTAATCATCATTAGTGATACATTTACTCAGTTTGCAAGCCCGCTTATGAAGAAGCTTGGATGGCCTACGATATTCTGTAATTCACTTGAGGTTGCACCAGATGGAGAGATTACAGGATTTAAGATGCGCTGTGAGCAGTCAAAGCTTACAACAGTCAAGGCATTACAATCTATAGGATATGATACAATTGCAAGTGGTGACAGTCATAATGATCTCGGAATGATTACTGCCAGCAAGGCTGGATTTCTTTTTAGAACTACAGACCAGATTAAGGCAGATTATCCTCAGTTTCCAGCGTATGAGACATATGATGAGTTATTAGCTGCAATCAAGAAAGTACTCGACTAAGCATAGGATTTAGTTGTGCAGAGGCTCACCGGATGGTGGGCTTCTTTTTTTATAGGAAAATTCTTTTCTGGCAAAGTAAAACGCTCCGCAGGGATGCAACCCATGTAAAATTGAATATGTACTTGTGCATACATACGGGTGCCCAAAGGGTCGCGAAGTGACGATTTGTTATAAATTTCGTTTGTGCATAATTATATATAAAATTGATATTTTTTAATTAATATATATGCATTTTTTGTGTCAATATGATATAATAAATATACAGTTTTCGGAATTTTTAGATAAAGAAACTATAAGGAAGCAGAAGAAAAAGGTAAATTGACTAAAATGGAGGAACTTTAGATGAAAGACGAACAAAGAAAAAGAGCAAATACAACGGCATACATAATATTAACCATATTGCTGGGGTATATGAGTATCTCATTTATACTGGCTATGCTTTCAGCAAAAGGTGGGACGAAGGTTGTGGTACAGATGATAGTGTGCCTGCTGTGTCTTATTGTGACGAGTGCGGTGTACTTCAAAGATAAAGCAGCAAATAGAACTACTACGATTATTATGATTTGTACAGCACTCTCATATATGACAATTGCAGCATTAAACAGTACACTTGGTGTGCATATATATGGTGATATTCTTGTTTTTACAGTAATTATTTTCCTTGATATACGTCTTACCAAAATAGCCAGCGTTGTAATTCTTGTAGCAAATATTATAAGGGTAATAACGACAAAGAGTTTATTGGAATTTGATATGTGGGGAACACAGTCTTTTATAATGATGTTTACCACTGTCTTGGTTATTTATATGACATATAAGATTACCGGGCTTCTTTGTGCATTCAATGATGAGAATATGGGAGAGATAATGGACGCAGCCACAGAGCAGGAACAGAATCATAAAAAGATGCGTAAGGTCGCTGATACTGTTGTAGATAATTTTAATCTATCTATGGGTGGAATTGACAAGCTTGACGAAGCGATAAGCGTAAATAATGAGGCTATGCAGAATATTTCAGATAGCATGGATAGTACAGTTGAAGCTGTTCAGCAGCAGGTTGCAATGTGTGACGAAATTCAGAAAATCAGCGGTGCAACTATGGAAGATATTGCGCAGATGCTTGACACAGCCGAGAAGACTAAGGAACTTGTAGAAAATGGTGCAAGGGAAATCACAGAACTTAAGATACAGTCAGAGAATGTCGAGAACACAAGCAATACAACAGTTGAGACTATAGTAAGCCTGACAAAGAAAGTAGAAGAAGTTGAAGCCTTTGTTGGAACAATCCTTAATATTGCCAGCCAGACTAACCTGCTTGCACTTAACGCATCTATCGAGGCAGCAAGAGCAGGTGAGGCAGGAAAAGGTTTTGCTGTTGTTGCCGATGAAATCAGAACATTATCAGAGCAGACTACAGATGCCTCTAATAAGATTACAAGTATTATAGAAGATTTGAATAATGACACAGTAAAAGCAAACAAGAGTGTTGATAATTCTGTAGAATCTGTGACAAAACAAAATGCAATGATAGAAGAGTTACAGAGAGAATTTGAAGATATCAAGGTTAAAATGATGGAATTATCAGAAACTATCACAACCGCAAACCAGAGCGTAAATGATATACTTAATTCGACATCAAGTATTACAGACAGTACGTCGCATATTTCAGCTGTTACTGAGGAAATCTCTGCAACATCTACAGAAAGCCTTAGAAATTCAGCGGATGCAGTTGAAAGCATGAAAAACTGCAAGGAACAGCTGCAGGAAATCTTCAATATTGCACAGACACTCAACTAAAAGATACATAATTATTTAAAAAATGCGTAATAATGAAATAAGTGGCAAAAGACTTTTGAATCCTTATATCATAATAATAGAAAAAGAAGGAATGCGGCTTCGGCAGCATTCCTTTTTTTAATAAAAACAGTTGACATTGATGGATCTCGTGCTATACTATAATCAAACATATGAACAAATGCTCATATTATAATATTAATAAGAAAAGGAGAACACATTATGAAGAAATCATACAAGATCGAGGTGGATTGTGCGAACTGTGCTAACAAGATGGAGGAGGCAGCTAAGAAGACAGCAGGAGTAAAAAATGCTACTGTTAATTTCATGACTCTTAAGATGAATGTTGAATTTGAAGATGGTCAGGATGCTAAGGCTATAATGCAGGAAGTCCTTAAGAATTGCAAGAAAGTAGAAGATGACTGCGAGATTTACTTATAGAATATATCAGATGTGGCATGAATGCTGTATATGATATGAATCTTAGAAATACCCATATTTAGATTATGTGAGGGTTGGAGTATGAACAAGAAACAAAAAAAGATGCTGATTAGAATTATTATAGCAGCAGTTTTTATGATAGTTCTCAAATTTATTCCTTTTGGCGAGGGTATACCTGTAAGAGTAATTCGTTTTGTGCTGTATATGATACCTTATCTGGTAGTTGGTTACGATATATTGCTTAAGGCTTTTAAGGGAATCCGCAATAAGCAGGTATTTGATGAGAATTTCCTGATGGCGGTAGCGACAATCGGTGCCATGGCCATAGCAATATATGAGAATGGTGATTATACAGAGGCGATAGCTGTTATGCTTTTCTATCAGATTGGAGAACTTTTCCAGAGTTATGCTGTAGGCAAGAGCCGTAAGAATATAAGTGAGCTTATGGATATACGACCTGATTATGCTAATATAGACGTAGATGGCAATATCGAGAAAGTAGATCCTGATGAGGTTGAAATCGGAACTGTTATAATTGTAAAGCCAGGTGAGAAAGTTCCAATCGATGGAATTGTCGAAGAAGGCACATCTACATTGAACACAAGCGCACTTACGGGTGAGAGTCTTCCTAGAAATGTAAAGGAAGGTGATGAAATCATAAGTGGATGTATCAATATGTCAGGTGTTTTGAAGATAAAGACGACCAAGGAATTTGGGGATTCTACAGTATCAAAAATTCTTGATCTTGTAGAGAATGCAAGCTCAAAGAAGTCACGTTCAGAGAATTTTATTTCCAAATTTGCCAGGTACTATACACCGGCTGTTTGCTATGGGGCACTTGCACTTGCAATCCTGCCACCAATTTTTATCATGCTTTTTATGAATGGCTCTCCTATGTGGGGAGAATGGATATACAGGGCACTTACTTTCTTAGTAATAAGCTGTCCATGCGCACTTGTTATAAGTATTCCGCTTAGCTTCTTTGCAGGAATCGGTGGAGCAAGTAACACAGGAGTTCTTGTTAAGGGTTCGAGTTACCTTGAGACATTATCGCAGACGAAGTATGTTGTACTTGATAAGACAGGAACTGTGACTCAGGGTGTATTTGAGGTGAGCAGGATTAACAATAAGAATCTGACAGCAGATGAAGTACTTGAGTATGCTGCATATTCTGAGAGTTATTCAAGTCATCCTATAAGCAAGAGCTTACAGCAGGCATATGGCAAGGAGATAGACAAGAACCGTGTTACAGATATTGAAGAGATAAGTGGACATGGTATTACTGCTAAGGTAGATGGAATAAGTGTTGCGGTTGGTAATTCAAAGCTCATGAGAAAGCTTGGACTTGCATGTGATGAGAGTCATGAGGTAGGAACTATAGTTCATGTTGCAGTAGATGGCAGATATGTAGGTTACATTCTTATATCGGATAAGATTAAACCAACAGCTAAGGAAGCAATTGAAAAGTTGCATAAAGCAGGAGTTAAGAATATAATAATGCTTACTGGCGATGCTAAAGAAGTAGCAGAAGATGTCGCAGGTACACTTGGAATAGATAAGGTATACAGTGAACTTCTGCCAGCTGATAAAGTATCAAAGGTAGAGGAACTCATTGCTAATAAGAACGAGAAAGACAAGCTTGTGTTTGTCGGTGATGGAATAAATGATGCACCGGTTCTGTCAAGAGCTGACATTGGAATTGCTATGGGGGCAATGGGATCGGATGCAGCCATAGAAGCAGCTGATGTTGTTCTTATGGATGATGATCCTCTTAAGATTTCAAGGGCAATCAAGATATCGAGAAAGTGTCTTAGAATTGTATATGAGAATATTTATTTTGCAATCGGTATTAAGGTAATATGCCTTATACTTGGAGCAATCGGAATTGCCAATATGTGGGCAGCTATTTTTGCAGATGTAGGCGTAATGGTAATCGCTGTTATTAATGCAATAAGGGCATTGATGGTGAAGAAATTGAGGTAAGTATGCAGAAGAAAGATGAAGAATGTTGTGAAGTATGTGAGGTACATCCAGATCTCCTTAAGGTCGTAAATGATACGATGCCAGAGGAGACCGAGTTATATGATCTGGCTGAATTGTTCAAAATATTCGGCGATTCGACAAGGATAAGAATATTGTTTGTTTTGTTTGAGGCAGAGGTATGTGTATGTGATCTGGCTGCTGTTTTGAACATGACACAGTCGGCGATATCGCATCAGCTTAGAATCTTAAAGCAGAATAAGCTTGTCAAGAGCCGCAGGGAAGGAAAGTCGATTTTTTATTCTCTTGATGATGAGCATGTGCGAAGTATTATTGCACAGGGCAGAGAGCATATTGAACATCAGTAGTCAGAGCAAATTTAATAGACTGAATATATTTGATAAAAAAGAGGCAGTGATGCCTCTTTTTTGCGCTATAAGGCTATAAGATAGATAGAAGTAGTTACATAGATTGTATTTATATAATAATTATGATACAATATATAGCGTATATTGTTGATAGAATGATATGTAATAACTGTTTCACAGAGTTTATTTTTTATATTCAGGACAATAATTAGTAACTATTCAGTACAGAAATATGCGGCTCGCAACTGTGAAGGTACTGAGCAGTTACGACAATTAGAAACAAAAGGATTATATCAGTGACAAATATAGAAGAATATTACAACAAATTCAACGAAGAGAAGAGACTAAACAGCAGGCATGGGCAGGTCGAGTTCGTCACATCGATGCGATATATTCATAAATATCTCGATATTTTAAAAGAACAAAGTGAGCCGAAGATACTTGATATTGGTGCAGGAACCGGCAGATACAGTGTTCCACTTGCACTTGAGGGGTATGATGTTTCGGCAGTCGAACTTGTTAAGCATAATTTAAGCCGCCTAAAGCAAAAAGACGCAGGCGTAAAAGCATATCAGGGCAATGCCTTAAAGTTATCTAAATTCGATGATGAGAGTTTTGATCTGACATTGCTTTTTGGACCAATGTATCATCTGCATTCCAGAGAAGACAAGCTCAAAGCACTTTCAGAGGCAAAGCGCGTTACTAGAAAGGGCGGCTATATATTGGTTGCCTATATTATGAACGAATACAGTGTTATCACTTATGCATTCAAGGAAGGACATATATTAGAAGGGCTTAAAGAGGGCATGCTTGATGAATCATATCACTGCACAAGCAAGGCGAATGAGCTATATAGTTTTGTGAGAACAGAGGATATAGAATCACTCAATGCGGACGCAGAACTTGACAGGGTTCAGATAATTGCAGCAGATGGTGCAGCGAATTATATGAGACCTGTATTAAACAGACTAAATGAAGAGGAATTCAACAAATTCATAGAATACCATCTAACGGTATGTGAGAGAGCTGATTTGATGGGAGCCACAGCCCATACAGTAGATATTTTGCAAAGAGGATAAGGACAACATGAAAAAGAAACTGCTTATTTTTATGACGATGGGCTGCATTGCTCTGTCAGGATGCGCTCTTGGCAATTCGAAAAGTGACACAAAATCGCAGGAGACAAATAATAGTGCACAGCAGTCTCCGTCAGCAGAAGAAGATATCTCTAAAAAGGATAATGATACACCAACAGAAGCAATAGAGGAAGAAAATACACAGGTTGAAGCTGAAACCGATAACAGCATAAAGACAGTAACTATCACAGCCACAGGAGACTGTACATTAGGTAAGACCCAGAAGCAGGGATATGAGGGTTCATTTGCGGCATACTATGACAGTAAGGGGGCGGATTATTTCTTCAGCGGTGTAAGGGGCATATTTGAAGCGGATGATTTTACACTTATTAATCTGGAGTGTGTACTGACCACATCCAATGAAAGAGTTGAGAAGACATACAACCTAAAAGGTGAACCGGAGTATGTTGATATCATGACAGGCAGTTCAATAGAAGCCTGCTCGCTTGGAAATAATCATTCAAGTGATTATGGACCACAGAGTCTTACTGATACGCAGAACGCTCTTGATGGTGCTGGAATAATATATGGATATAACGACCAGGCAGGAATATATACGACAGATGATGGGTTAAAGATTGGAATTGTATCATCAAATGTTATTTTCCAGGGTGAGCAGAGTATTAATTACCTCAAAGATGGAATAGCCAGCTTGAAGGAACAGGGGATTGATCTGATAATTGCGTGTTGTCACTGGGGGATAGAACGCCAATACTATCCACAGGATTTTCAGAGGACACTTGCACATTCGCTCATAGATTGCGGAGCGGATCTGGTAATCGGTAATCATCCACATGTTTTGCAAGGTGTAGAACTTTATAATGGAAAAGTAATATGTTACAGCCTTGGAAATTTCTGTTTTGGAGGAAACAGGAATCCTTCCGACAAAAATACTATGTTGTATCAGCAGACATTTACGTATGTTGATGGTCAGCTGCAGCAGGATGTAAATGCACATATTATTCCGTGTACACTCAGTTCAGTAAGCGGCTACAATGATTTTTGCCCGACTGTAGTTACAGACGACAGGAAACAATCAATAATAGACAATATTAATACATATTCCGAACCATACAGTAACATCAGCTTTGACTCGGAAGGAAAATTAATGATAAAGGAGTAGATTCGTTATGAATATTTGGAGAGAGAGAATCATCGGTGATAAAGAAGCTGACATTGTGGACACAAATCTTCAGGCACTTGATGAGATAAATGGTTTCAGGGTCAGACCTGGTTTTTTCAGGACGAATGGAGCATGTCAGGCAACAAATGGAATAAGTTTTACAGTAAGTTCACATAATGCAACAGCATGTACGCTGTTACTTTTCCACGAAGGAGAGAAAGAGCCTTTTGCTACATTGCCATATCCGGATGCCTATAGAATAGGTGATACTTATTCTATGCTCGTCTATGACATAAAGCCAGATGGAATAGAATATGCATTCCAGTTTGATGGTCCTTATGATCCGGCAAGAGGATTCTTGTTTAATAAAGACAGAATAATACTTGATCCATATTCTAAAGCTGTAACAGGCCAGAAGAACTGGGGTGAGAAAAGAAAAAATGGAGAGCCATTTGTATACAGAGCCAGAGTTGTCAAAAGTAATTTCGACTGGGGCGATATAAAGCAGCTAGAGCATGACTTCGAAGATCTTGTAATCTATGAAGCACATGTAAGGGGATTTACGAAGGATAAATCGTCAGGAGTAAATGCACCAGGTACGTTCGAGGGACTTAGAGAGAAGATTCCTTACCTAAAGGATCTTGGAATAAATGCAGTCGAGCTTATGCCTATATTTGAGTTTGACGAGATGGAGAGCGCAAGAGTTGTCGATGGAGAGCAGCTTTATAATTACTGGGGTTACAATACAGTATCCTTTTTTGCACCAAATACTGGATATGCGTATAATGACCAACATAACCGTGAAGGTGATGAACTAAAGAAATTAATAAAAGAGCTTAAAGAGAACGACATAGAAGTAATTCTCGATGTAGTATTTAACCATACTGCGGAGGGAAATGAATTTGGACCTTGTTTCTCATTTAAGGGAATTGATAACAATGTATATTACATGTTGACGCCAGATGGATACTATTATAATTTCAGTGGCTGTGGTAATGTTATGAATTGTAACCACCCTGTGGTTAGACATTTTATACTGGACTGTCTCAGACACTGGGCAATAGAATACAGAGTTGACGGATTCAGATTCGATCTTGCATCAATTCTTGGCAGGGATCAGAATGGTGCACCTATGGCAAATCCACCAATACTTGAAAGTCTTGCATTTGATTCATTGCTCGGTAAAATGAAGCTTATCGCAGAGGCATGGGATGCAGGAGGATTGTATCAGGTAGGAAGTTTCCCATCATGGAACAGATGGGCAGAGTGGAATGGAAGATACAGAGATGAGATGAGATGTTTCTTAAAAGGTGACGATGGAATGGCTGGAAATGCTATCGCCAGAATCACTGGTTCAAGAGACTTGTATAGCCCATCAGGACGTGGTCATCGTGCATCCGTTAACTTCCTTACATGTCACGATGGATTTACACTATATGATCTTTATTCCTACAATAATAAGCATAATGAGAAAAACGGATGGGATAATACAGATGGTGACAATAATGGTCATAGCTGGAACTGTGGATTCGAGGGTGAGACTGATGACCAGGGTGTGAACGGATTAAGAAGCAGACTTGTAAAGAATGCATTTGCGACACTCCTGTGCAGCCGGGGACCAGCGATGTTTTTTGCGGGAGATGAATTCTGTAATACACAGTTTGGAAACAATAACGCATACTGTCAGGACAATATAATTTCATGGCTGGATTGGAACCGACTTGAGGAATACAAAGAAATTCATGATTTTGCAAGACACATGATACAATTTAGAAAGAACCATCCTATTTTAAGAAAAAGTACTAAGCCAGCGGCGTGCCAGCTTCCTGAGATAAGTATACACAATGGTACACCATTTAATGCAAATACCAACTTTGACACACATATGATCGGGGTAATGTTTGCGGGAAGAAACGAAGAGGACACAGAAGATGATATTGTATTTTACTGTATGAATGCTTACTGGCAGCCACTTGTAATACAGCTTCCTGTATTGCCAAATGGACTGCACTGGATAGTGGATGTGAACACATATTGTGAATACAAGGATGGAGAGGACGTTGGTTCCATGACAGAAATCCTTGGTGTAAATACAATCCGTGTGCCGGAGAGAACGGCAATAATACTAGTGGCTGAATAATTATTGCCAGCCACCATCAAGAGTGATAACCTGACTGGTGAGGTAGCTGCTTTCGTTTGCTAAAGAAAATGAAAGAGAGGCTACCTCATCTGCTTTTCCAAAGCGGCCAGCGGGTATTTCGTCTGCGAGACATTGTCTTTCTTCTTCGTCAAAGCAGCTGTTCATAGCTGTATCTATCACACCGCATGAAATGGCGTTTACAGAGATATTGCTAGGTGCAAGTTCCTTGCCAAGCGCCTTTGTGAAAGCATTTATTCCGCCCTTTGACGCTGAATAGGCAACTTCGCATGAAGCTCCGACATTTCCCCACACGGATGATATATTGATGATTTTTCCAGATTGTCTGGCTACCATATGAGGAGTGGCGTATTTACAGGTAAGAAATACGGATGTGAGGTTAGTATTTATTATTGTATTCCAGTCATCGAGATTCATATCAGATAAAAGTCCAATATATGAGATACCTGCATTGTTCACAAGTACATCAATGTGACCGAATTGCCTGATTGTTTCATATATCATATTGCTTACAAATGAATCATCTCCAACATCGCCAACAAAGGAAAGTACATCCACGTGGAATAATTTTTTCAAGTCGTCTGCAAGAGAATTAAGCTCAGAGGTACTATTTCGGCAGCATATAGAAATATTGTATCCGTCTGCAGCAAATCTATATGCTATTGCAGCACCGATTCCGCGCGAAGCACCAGTAATTAATATATTTTTGCTCATATATATTCCTCCATTAATAATCTACAAGCCGTTTAAGGGGGCAAAATACCTTTTGGCTCTCATATCATAATATCACTCAACAATTAGCTCTATGGCGCATGGCTTGACAGCGAGGTGCCAGGCTTGTGTTTAAACAGTAACATAATATCATTGATTTATAGAAAAAAAAAGGCATACTGATATAGAAATTCTAGTCCTAAGGTGTTATAATGTATATGCTGTTAATTTCGGAATGTGGCTCAGTTTGGTAGAGCACCTCGTTCGGGACGAGGGGGTCGCGTGTTCGAATCACGTCATTCCGATTCCTTGGCACATCAATCATAGATTGGTGAGAGCGAAAGCTCTGGGGCACGGGCTGCTTGTTTTTCAAGTAGTCCTTATTATATATCTGATTAATCACATATGAGAGGGCAAATACCTTTTGACCTTAATATCATAAATAAAAAGTGGGAAGCAAGAGTATAAGAAGCAAGAAATAAAAAAATAAATAGCAACATATAAGAGTAAGAGTATAACATTTAGAGGGGCGACCATGCAGAATAAGAAAGATTACACAATTGAAGAACTATTGAATGTAGCACAGCAATGCGAGCAATGTGAAGAATTTGACATGGCTCTTAAATATTACAGGGAGACTTTGAAGAAGCAGCCTAAACAGTCGTGTGCTATTATGGGGGTTGAGCGTACTATGAATCAGCTGGCTAAGACTGTTTACTTCCGTTCAGAAGCGAATCTTAAGCTTACAACAGGCAGACTCGAACTTAGAAAAGGCATGATAGTATTTGTGTCAGACATGGGTGTTGAGACTGAGTATGACATAGAACAGATTGAGAATCCAAGGATTAAGCTTGGGCGCCTTGTATTTGATTATGAGGGCAGTCCTATCGAAGGCTACAGTTGTTCAGTGGCAAAGAAATGGGTTAGTGTGATAGAGGATGTGTTAGAAGGCAGGTATCCGGTGCTTGACAATGCAACTCTTAACGCAGTAGAGAAGTACATATGCGATAATTATACGCTTGATACAATTGATGATGCTGTAGATTATTTCATAGGAATTTCGGGGTGTGATTATTCAGATGCGAGAATTGTAGTCAGACGAGTATTAAGTAGAATTTGACTAAAAGTTGTAAATTAATGACAAATTTATATAGTTTATAAAGGAAAACCAGTCGTGATGACTGGTTTTTTTGTACCCGGTTTTCGCAATACAAAAGAAAAATATAAAAAAAATTTTTTCTTAAGGTTGGTTTAAGGTTCTGTCTTTATTATGTACTCAAACGAAAGGAGCAATAATTATATGGCAGAACAGATGATTTTCAAAAGATTTGAGATTAAATATATGCTAAACCGTGCACAGTTTAAAGAACTTCATGACGAGATGAAGAACTACATGATAGAAGATGTTCATGGAAAAAGTACAAATTGTAGTTTGTATTTTGATACACCGCATTTCCTGCTGGTGCGACGGTCAATGGAGCATCCTATGTACAAAGAAAAACTTCGTGTAAGAAGTTACGGTATTGCAGATAGGGATTCTACAGTATTTATAGAACTCAAAAAGAAATATGATTCAGTGACATACAAAAGGCGTATTGCACTTAGCAGGGATGAGATGGAAAAGTATCTGATAGAGAAGACGGTTAACCCAGATACGCAGATAACACATGAGATAGATTATTGTATGAGGCAGTACAAAAATCTTGCGCCAGCAATATTTCTTTCTTATGACAGGCAGGCATTTTACGGAAAAGATGATCATGAATTCAGGATGACATTTGATGAAAATATCAAATGGAGAAATTATGATCTTGCACTTGATAAAGGTTTTTATGGTGAGCCAATTTTGAATGATGAGCAGATAATGTTGGAAGTAAAGGTTGCAAATGCGATGCCGATGTGGCTGGTGAGATTTCTAAATGACAACCATATTTATAGGACATCATTTTCAAAATATGCAAAGGCGTATGAGCAGTTGTATATGCGGCAGGGCTGTAAGTACAAGACGCTCTGTGAAGAAGAACAGGTAAAAGAAGAACAAATAGAAGAAAAACAAATAGAAGAAAAACTTACAGAGGAACAGATAAAAGAAGAACAATCAAAGGAATTAAATGGAGGATTAATAAATTATGCTTAATAATATTTTCGGAGGAATTTTTGAATCGGTTGCGGAGACAACAATATCAGTTGGAGATTTTATGATATGTATTTTAGTATCGCTTTTAATAGGTGCTTTTATCGCAGGAGTATATGCTTATAGGAGCAATTACACGAAGAGTTTTGTGGTGACACTTATGATGCTGCCAGCAACAGTGTGTATTGTAATTATGATGGTAAATGGTAATGTTGGTGCCGGAGTAGCGGTCGCTGGTGCGTTCTCGCTTGTGAGATTCCGTTCGGTACCAGGAACTGCTAAAGAAATAGGAACTATTTTTCTGGCAATGGCAGCAGGACTTATTGCAGGCATGGGTTACTTAGGATACGCAGTACTTTTTACAGTAGTCATGGGAATTGTGATGTTCTTATTAAACACAGTAGATGTGTGGAACAATAAGCGCCCATCACTTGATAAGACACTTAAGATAACAATTCCAGAGGACTTGAATTACGGTGAAGTGTTTTATGATTTATTTGAGAAGTATACAAAAAGCTGTGAGACAGTTTCTGTAAAGACATCAAATATGGGAAGTCTTTATAAGTTGACATACAATATTACTTTGAAAAGCATAGAAAATGAAAAAGAGTTCATAGACGAACTTAGATGTAGAAATGGAAATCTTGAGATTGCAATATGCCGTCAGGAGGTGAATATAAATGAGTTATAGAATGAAGAAAATATGTGCACTGTTATGTGCTGCAACGCTCATGGGTTTACTTAGTGCGTGTGTAGCGGCCAGTGCCATTAGCACAACAAAAAATAATACAGAAACAGAAGCAACTGCCACCGCCACATCGTCTGGTCAGTTAGATGCGTCAGAGATGTTTACGGACAGGGATAAAGAGATTGGATATGATGATACAAGTGCAGTAAGCATAGAACTTAGTGATTCATCTGCAAGCTGTGATTCCAGGAATGTGACAATTGATGGAAGTACCATTACCATAACGCAGGAAGGTACTTATGTATTGTCAGGTAATCTTTCGGATGGACAGATTGTAGTTGATGCTGACGCTGCGAAAGTGCAGCTTGTATTAAATGGTGTGGATATCACAAAGAAGTCAAGCTCAGCAATATATGTAAAGAGCGCAGATAAGGTATTTGTGACATTAGCAGATGGTACAGAAAATAAACTTACGACATCTGGAACTTTTGAGACAGATGATGACAATAACATAGACGCTGTTATTTTTTCAAAGGAGGACATCACATTAAACGGAAAAGGAAGTCTGACTGTAAGCACAGAAGATGGCAATGGAATTACATCCAAGGATGACCTCAAAATAATCAGTGGTACATACAATATCACTGCATCAGGACATGGACTCGAGGGTAAGGACAGTGTAAGAATTGCAGACGGAACTATCACAATAACAGCTGGAAAAGATGGAATTCACAGTGATAATACTGAAGATGCGGGCAAAGGTTTTGTGTATATATCTGGTGGAAAGCTTGATATAACAAGCACAGGTGATGGAATCGATGCCTCAAATGTAGTACAGGTGGATGATGGTGAAGTAAATATTGTTGCTGGTGGGGGTAGTGCTAATTCAACAAAGACACACAATATGGGACCAGGCGGTGGAAAAGGAGGAGAGAGACCAAGTGGTGATATGCCAGGTGGAGAAAAACCAGGTGGTGATATGCCAGGTGGAGAAAAACCAAGTGGTGATATGCCAGGTGGCAACGAATCAGAAAGTGAAAAGTCAGGTGATGAAAATTCAGAGAATGATACAAATAGTACAGGCAACAGCACAAGTGATAATAAGAGCGTAAGTACAGATAAGAACGCCGATACGGATAATAGTACAAGTGACAGCAGCGACACGGTATCGACTAAAGGTATAAAGGCGGATAATAATCTGTATATAAATGGTGGAACGTTCAATGTGGACAGTGCAGATGATTCATTCCAGACAAATATGGCAATGACTGTTTCAGGAGGAACTTTTACTATATCATCAGGTGATGATGCAATGCATGCAGATGGAGCACTTCTGGTGTCAGATGGAAGTATCGATATATCGAAATCCTACGAAGGTCTTGAAGGTATCACAGTCACAGTAGATGGTGGAGATATAAAAATCGTATCAAGTGACGATGGTATAAACGCTGCAGGTGATGACACTTCTGTGAGTAGTCTCATTGAGATAAATGGTGGAACTGTTTATGTAAATGCAGAGGGTGATGGAATAGATTCAAATGGAGATATAAAAATAAATGGTGGAGAACTTACCATAGATGGTCCCGCAAACGATGGAAATTCCGCAATAGATATCGGTGATGGCGCAAATGGATATATAAATGGCGGAACAGTGATTGCAATTGGATGTGCTGGAATGGTGGAAGAGTTTGACACCTCATCAGAGCAGGCTATGATTAACGTCCAGGTATCTGATGATAATATAAGTGGAGAAGTGGTGCTTACTGACAGCGATGGAAATGAGATAATAAGTTATACACCAGCAAAAAGTTATGACTGCGTGCAGATAAGTTCATCAATGCTTAAGACAGGTGAGACATATACCCTTAAAGCAGGAGACACAACGACTTCAATAAGCCTCGACAATATAATTTATAGTAATATATCAAGAAACATGCGCCAAGGAGCATAAATATTAAGCAAGCTTTAAAGAGACGTAAAAAAGGTCAGAAGAAATAAAATCTTCTGACCTTATTTTTATTCTCCAGGGCTGCTTGAAATAACCTTACCCGTATTCCATAAAAGTGCAGTACGCTCTGCAGCCTGCAGTCTGTCTTCATCAGATTTGAAGTCGATATTGACTGAGTGACAGCCACATTCCATGCACATGACATAGTATGAGCAGCCGTTTTCTTCTTCAAGAAGTGCGCCGCCACCGCAAAGTGGACAATCGTACAAATCTATCTTTTCGTAAATATCCATGTGAACCTCCTTTATATATTTTGATATGAGAGTCAAAAGGTATTTGCCTCTCATTGTGATTAATCAGATTACTATGTGTATCGATGATACCTTTTGACCTCTTTAATCATATTTATAATGTTACAACAAATCGTATACTTTTTCCATCATCACTTTTGGCTGTGATTTTCCCTTTATGAGCATTTACAATTGCAAGGGCAATAGAAAGTCCTATTCCAAAGCCACCGGTCTGTGAGTTATGAGATGAGTCTGTTCGGTAAAATCTTTCAAAAAGTACATCGAGTTTGCCTGGAGAAATCTCATCTACAGTATTCCATACAGTAAGTATCTTGTTTTTGCCTTGTTCATAAAAGTTCAACTTGATAGAACCATTGTCAGCCGAATACTTGATAGCATTATCCAGAAGAATCGAGACAAGCTGTCGTATGTTTTTTTCGTCACCAGTATAATTGATGTCATTATCCACATCAATTGTAAGCTCTTTTCCTTTGGAATTTGCAACTGAAATAAAAGGTTCAGCAGAATCATAAATGGCATCTGAGATGCAGAAATTATTTAGAGTGAGCTTGACGTTTTCCTCGTCCATTCTGGCAAGAAAAACAAGTTTCTCGGTAAGAGAAGCAAGTCGCCGGGTCTGATTTCGGATGCTGTTGGTCCATTCATTTTCACCAGTGGTCATCTCAAGAACTTCGGTGTTGGCATCTATTATGGTAAGCGGAGTCTTGAGTTCGTGGCTTGCGTCTGTGATAAAACGTTTCTGCTTTGCGTAGCTTTCGGCAATTGGCTTTACAATCCTGTTTGACAAGAAGAAAACAAGGATAAAGACAAGAAGCAGTCCTAAAAGGCTCATTCCAACACTGGCCATCAGAAAAGAATTTAGATTTCTAAATTCACGTTCGCAGTCTATGAAGATATACATGATTGTATCATCGGAGTTGGAATCATAGGCCTTGTATTTGTAATTATCAATGGAACCTTCCTGTTTATTTCTGGAAAAAAGGCTTGTAGCATATTCTGATGCGGTCTCGGTATCTATTGCATATATTTTACCAGTGTCGATTGAGGATACAGAGCCATCACTTTTTAAGGTGACGGTAAAATATCTTGTGTCGAAAGCAGTTTCACGGGGAAAATGCTGTCCCTCATGCGATTTCTTATCAGGCGGAGTCTGGTTGCTATCAGGAAATTGTCCACTTCTAGAATTCTCCGTGGAGTCGGATACTGTGGAAGTATCTGGTGTAAGAAGGTGCCCATCATTGTCAGAAATCATCTGCAGCTTGGAATCTATACTGTTGTTTACATTAATATAGTTGGCCAGATTAATACCTCCAATTATTATAAAAAGGACAATAGTGGTAGAAACCATCGCTGCCATTATGAATTTTTTCTTTAGCGTCTTTAGCATTATTTTTCCTCCAGAGAGTATCCAAGTCCACGGGTTGCTTTTATCTGGACGGATGAATCAATCGAGGCAAGTTTTTTTCGCAGATAAGAAATATATACCCATACTACATTCATCTCAGCCTCGCTGTCATAGCCCCAGATTCTGTCCATGAACTGATTGGCAGATATAATTTGTCCAGGATTAACCATAAGCATTTCAAGCATCTGATATTCCTTACTTGCAAGCCGTAGTTCTTTTCCTTTACTTGAAAGCTGATATGTGGAACGATCAAGTTCGATATCCGAATACTTTAAGACAGAATCGGTTGTGTCAGTTTTTCGCCTTGTCATGGCACGTATCCTTGCGAGAAGTTCCTTCATGGAAAAAGGTTTAGTAAGATAATCATCAGCGCCACAGTCAAGTCCCTCAACACGATCATCGATTTCCGACCTGGCAGTCAGAAGAAGAACCGGTACAGAATTTCCGTGAGAGCGTATAGTCTTAAGCACAGTAAGTCCGTCCATTTTGGGCATCATGATATCAAGAATTGCACCATCATAGTTCTCGGTCTCGAGATAATCAAGTGCATCCTGACCATTGTATACTGCGTCAACAGAATAGTTATTATGCTTGAGAACGGTAACAAGAGCATTGCTGAGTTCTTTTTCATCTTCGGCTAGTAATAATCTCATAATTGTCCTCCGTATGCTGTCAGAATTTATGGTTTTAGTTTAGCATAATACTTTTTGTGGCGCACTTATTTCTTAATAAAATCTTAAATGTTTTCAGAGTTTCATCTTAATCTTTTTTTGCTATAATATGTCCATGAGGCAACTCCTGTTTACATGAGTGGTAGCTTCGCACTTTGAGGTTTGTAGTGCTTTGCACTTTGAGTTTTGTAAAGCTTTGCACTTTGAGGTTTGTAGTGCTTTGCACTTCGGGTGTGTTGGATGTCGGCATAGCATGTACGATATTCCTCAGAAAAAAATACGGAATTAACCCCGAGCCTGATTAAGGATAGATTTTTGTTGCTTGCTACGTTATTGTGTTTGCCATACGTAGCGGAGCCTCGGTGTAGTCCGTATTTGTTTTCTTCGGAACACATACATGCTCTCCGACAGATACATTGTGTAGTGCAAAGCAATTTCAGGTTGTGAAGTGCGAAGAATGCAAATCCTGTAAAGATTCACTGAGCCAGGACGGCGAATATGAGCGACACGTCACTTATAGATATTCTAAATTGAATTATTTAGAGTATCTTAACACGAGGACTTGGAGCGCACAAAAAATACAATAGCCACATCCTTGATTATATTCACAGCACTAAGTCCCATCCCCTCAGAATACTAAAATTACCTCATTACGAGCCACTACTTAAATAGAAATTAAAAATGAAAGGGAAAAGATATGAAAAGAATAAGGAAATTTGTATTGTTGCTTACACTGCTTACATTGATAGGCACGCAGGCGAATGTCTACGCAGCAGAAAGCACAGAAACCCAAATAAGTCAGCCAAATACCGACACAAAAGCTACTGATGCAAAGGGCAACATCAGCACAGAAGACTTTGACATAACGGTAGTGTGTGGAATACGCGGTCAGTATAAATATAATTCAGCCATTCCGGTAAATATAGACATCAAAAGCAAGAATGCCGATTTCACAGGAACAATAAGAATGATTGTTCCGGGAAGTACAAACGATGGTATAGAGGCTATTGCATATGAGAAAGAAATCCTTTTGACAAAGGATAGTTCAAAGCATATTTCAATGTCTGTGTATAGCTCAAATTCTACAAGCAAGCTTACTTTTCAGCTTGAGAATGAAAAGGGAAAGTCAATAGTAGATGTACCAGTGAAGATTGGCAGTGGAGCAAATCAAAATGCGCTGGTAGGAGTTTTGAGCGATGATTACACAGCTCTTAACTATCTTGATGGTGCGAAAATATCAAATGGATATTATGATGGAAAATCACAGCTTTTGGAGTTAAATGCAGATATGATTCCAGATCAGGCATCTGGAATTGAAATATTATCATATCTTATCATAAACAGTTATGATACAACCAATCTTACAGACGCCCAGCGTAGTGCAATAAAAGACTGGGTGAGCAAAGGTGGAACACTTATCATCGGTGGAGGAAATGATTATAAACAGACTGTATCAGGATTTGAAGATGTCTTATCTATAGAAAATGCAAAAAGCATTTCGGCAAAGTTTCAAGCCACTGACACGTTGGCAAAAGGTGAGGACAAAAATATCACGTTTACTGATGAAAGCGGACTTATTGAGCCACAAATCAAGGGTGCATCAAGTGCTAAAGGAATAATATCAGAGAGTTCCCTTATAAAAAGGTATGAATACAATAAAGGCTCGATTATTTTTACAGGATTCAATCTTGGGATGGAGCCAATTGTAAGCTGGGCAGATAAAGGAACATTTGCGACTAATCTATTCAATAAGTCGGCAACTGGCTATGCTGCACAGAGAGTGGCAAATATCAGCTATGGTGCTGGTGATGATTTATGGAGTACCTGCAATGTAATCGACAATGCGATGGATGATAAATTTCCACATTTTACAGCGATTATGAT
This sequence comes from uncultured Agathobacter sp., assembly GCA_934359755.1. Lineage (GTDB taxonomy): Bacteria > Bacillota > Clostridia > Lachnospirales > Lachnospiraceae > Roseburia. The sequence goes on along the minus strand of CAKRLV010000009.1, from coordinate 48,621 downwards.
TGTTCTGATAATCTTTATTCTTTTTAGTCCTATTATTTATTTTGTACTTAAGAAGCTTGATAAGAGAGAATTACTGTGGATTATAATTCCACTCAGTTCGATTTGTTTTACAGTAATTATTTTTGTGGTAAATTCAGATATAAGAATAAGGTATCCAATATCAAAATCAATTACAGTCATATATGACCAGGTTGATGACGATGAGAGAACAACTTCAACAACAGCTTCTCTTGGAATAATGGTACCTGGAACAAGCCATACAGAAGTAAAGACAAATGAAGGAATGTCACAGCTTAAGATATACGATATCAACAATGTTTATTATGATGGTGATGGAAGTAAAATTGACTGGAACGATGATTATACATCATCAGTTAAAGAAGGGGCAGATGGATATGTCTTAGGGTATGACAATCAGCGTACTTTCCAGACAAAATATATCAATTTTGAGTATACAGGAGAGTCCAATGCAAAAGATGGATTGCAGACTGAATATAAGAGAACTGTATCAGGTATAAGTGGCAAGGTTACAAATAAAAGCGGATACGATATGAAGCAGGTGTGTGTACTTGCTTATGGCAAAGCAGTTCCACTTGGGGATATCAAGAAGGGACAGAGCGTTGAATTTGGTGAACAGCAGAATGAAAGTTTCTTTGATATGGACACGAACAGTATAAAATATAAAGACATTGATCAACAAAGCGAAATATATAATCAGATTATTACAACATATTCTATGCTTGGTAAATATTACAATGGACTCGATACAAACAGATCAGAAATATATACAATTGGATATATTGATGAATATGAATGTGATTATATTGCGGACAATAATGTCGAGGAGTATAACAAAGGCGCATATGTAAAACGGGAAAATGTCGGCTACAGTGATTACGAGGATGCCAGGGTGCTTAATCTTTTTTCGTATGCAAATCAGACAGATACATGGGATATGAACGATGGACAGATATATGCACAGGAGGTAGAAGTCGGGTTTAATCTGGGAGAGGATGTAAAGAAAGTATATGCGCTTATAAGAGCGAAGGATTCTGATAGAAAATATGGAAATACAAAGAATACCAAAATATATGCATGGAATTATAAGACACAGCAATATGATGAAATTTTCACTGACGATATTATCATGAAGTTTAAAGATGATTGTCCGTATTTGGGTGAAGATGGAATAATAAAGCTTAAATTCACAATAAAGACTGTAAATGAAGACTATGCACCATTTATCACTGTGGTAGGAGGAGAAGAATAATGTTAGAGATAAAGCAGTTAAATAAGACATTTGGAAAGTTCACCGCAGTAGATAATTTAGATCTTCACATTGAAAAGGGAGAGTTGTTTGGCTTCGTTGGACACAACGGAGCAGGCAAGACAACTACTATGAAGATTGTAGCGGGACTTCTGGCGGCAACATCAGGAGATGTCTATATTGATGGAATTGATGCCTTTGCAAATAGAAAAGAGATAAAAAGAAAGATTGGTTATATGCCGGATTTCTTTGGAACATATGATAATCTCAAGGCTATAGAATATATGGAATTTTACGCATCTATGTACGGAATTGTAGGAAAAGAGGCAAGACAGACCAGCTTAAATCTTATGGAACTTGTGAATTTATCTGACAAGACAGAGTGTTATGTAGACAGCCTGTCGCGAGGCATGAAGCAAAGACTCTGTCTGGCAAGAAGCCTGGTGCACAATCCGGACCTTCTCATTCTCGATGAGCCGGCGTCAGGGCTTGATCCAAGAGCAAGATTTGAGATGAAAGAGATTATGAAAAATCTAGGTTCAATGGGAAAGACTGTTATCATAAGTTCACATATTCTCCCTGAACTTGCAGATATGTGTACGACAATAGGAATTATGCAGCATGGAAAGCTTATCATGCATGGAACTGTAGATGAGATACAGATGGAAGCACTTCATGCAAGACCGCTTAATATCAAAGTCTTAGATCACAAAGAGGAGACAATAAAGATCCTAAGAGAGGATCCAAAGACGAAGCACGTATCGGAGAGAGAAGATTATATTGTTGCTGATTATATGGGAGATGAGATGGAGACAGCAAGACTTCTGCAAAGAATGATGGCGCAGGAAATTCTGGTGGAGAGTTTCTATAAGGAAAAAGGAAATCTTGAGTCGCTTTTCTTAGAGCTTACAAGCGAAAATGGTGTGGGAGGAAATAGTAATGAAAATAAAAATTAATCCAATTCTCAAGAAGGAATTTAAGCTTGGAGCAAGGACATTTAGATTTCCTCTTAGTATAGCATTTTATTCTATGGCATTTGCGGCAATATCATTTTTTCTCATGATTATGAACGCAGGAGATTTCGGATATGGTTCTGGAGCTACAGTCTCATATTCTGGAATGAACACAAGTTTTGTGGGACTTGCAATAGGTCAGGTAGTCATGATATGCATAATAGTACCCGTCATAACAGCAAGCAGTATTGCGGGAGAGAGGGAGAGACAGACTCTTGATATTCTTCTTACAGCACCAATATCCTCTTTTTCGATTGCAGCCGGTAAACTTACAGCGGCACTTGCAAATGTATTTATGTTTATCATAGGAACACTTCCAGCATTGTCTCTTTGTTTTCTCTATGGTGGAATTGAGTGGCATTATCTGTTGATATTTATTGTAGATATTATGCTTTTAGCATTTTTCGTTGGTGCAATCGGGGTGTGGTGTTCTGCTATGTTTAAGAAGACCATAGTATCGGTAATCATGACAATGCTTATGGAAGCAATATTTTATATTGTTCCACTTATTATTTATATTGTGATATATACGATGCGTTACAATAGCCAGCTTCTGGCAGCTGCAAATACTAATCAGACAGTAGGTAGTGTGTATATGGGATGGTCAGGACTTCTTCTGTTATTTGATCCTTTTATTACATCCATTAATTCGCTTCTGACATCAAATTCAACAGTGGGAATAGTAAATGCCATATCGGCAAGATTATTTGAACTTGCAGATAATGCATCGGGATTTGATTTTGTAATGAGTCACTGGACATTGTTTGGTTCTATTGTGATGATTGTTATCGGTTTCTTATTTTTGTTTTTTACAGCAAGAAAGATTGATGCACCAGGTAGGAAACATGGAAGAAAATAATCATCAGTGAGGATATATTGATGGATAAAAGAATTAAGAAATTAATTACTAAAGCAAGAATATGGGTATTTCTGAAAAATATATTATCTGGCAGTATATATTGTCTGATGTGTGGTGTTGGTGTTGCAATGATATTTGAGATAATTGCATATTTTACACCGTGGTACCTGGTGCATTATTTTTCAATGGGAATTATCATTCTGTCATTTCTTGCGGTCCTTTTATATGCGGTTATCAGATTCCCTTCTGAAAAAGATGCGGCAAAAGAACTCGATAAAAGTGGACTGGAAGAAAGGGCACAGACCGCAATTGAACTTCTTGGACAGGACAGCATGTTTGCTACAATCCAGAAAAGGGATGCTTACAGGGCAATGTTAGGCGATAAGATTTACAAAATGATACCGCTTGAATTTAAGTGGAAACAATCTCTGGTAGTTTTATCATGTGGATTTATCATGATTGTATTTGCAATGCTTCCGTCAAATGCAAAAGATATAGCTGCGCAAAAGTATGAAGTCGCAAGCGTGGCAAAAGAGGAAGCAGCAAAAGTCGAGAAGGTTCAGGATGAGTTAAAGGATGAGATAAGTGCTCAGGAAAAGGCAGAGTATGAAGAAACTCTCAAGGATATAATAAGTGAACTAAAGGAGGCTTCTACACAAGAAGAGATTGATAAATCATTGGAGCGTGCCAAGACAAAGCTAGAGCAGATGGCTGAAAAGACTAAGAGCGAGAAAGCGAAGGAAGCAATGAGTGAACTTGCTAAGAGTATTGATGCGGATAGAAAGAATGGCACAGACAATGGACAGGACAATGAGGTGCTTGCAGAAGTACAAAAACTAGATGATATGCTGTCAGATGTGAATGATCTTTCTGAACTGTCAGATGAAGAGAAGAAAGAACTGCTTGAACAGCTTGAAAATTTAAAGGATATTGCAGCGTCGAAAATGTCAGATGAAGAACTGCAAAGTCTCAGTGAACTTGCAAGCCAGATTACATCAGGGCAGTCGAATAATCAGGCACTTGCAAGTGCAAAGGCAACAGTCAGTGGACTTAAAGCATCGCAGATGCTTGCAAGTAATCCGGGCGATAACAATTCTAACAACAGCTCAAATAATGGCAACAACTCAAATAATGGCAACAGCAACGGAAATGGCAACGGAAATGGCAGCGGCAACGGAAATGGCAACGGCAACGGTTCAGGAAACGGATCGGGAAGTGGTACTGGAAACGGAAGCGGCAATGGTTCAGGTCACGGTGGTGGCTGGAATTATGGAAGTAAAGAAGGAAAAGAATCAGATGATATATTTGGCGGAGATATGGTGTCTATACCAAATGAAACAGGAGATGATGAGAACCTGACAGGGCAGAATTCACAGGGGGAAACATATCTGTCGCATGGTGGACCATCGATATCATGGACAGGAAGACAGGTCGAGTACAGTTCGGTATTTGCCCAGTATAAGCAGAAAGCACTTTCATCTATTGAAAATGGAACTTATCCATCAGGAGTACAGGATATAATAAAATCATATTTTGAGAAGATTTCAAATTAATTGGAGGACATATATGTGTGAAATAAATGAGCAGCAGATTAAAGAAATGGTAGACAAGATACGAGTCTGTGAGCAGGAGATAGGAAAAGGAATAATAGGTCAGAAAGATATAATAAGACAGACAATTCTTGCAATACTTGCTGATGGAAATGTTCTTCTTGAGGGTGTTCCAGGTCTTGGAAAGACTGAGCTTGTTAAAGCAATATCAAAGGTGTTTGATATGAGCTTTTCGAGAATACAGTTCACACCGGACCTTATGCCAGCTGATGTTACAGGTACAAATCTCATACTTAAAGAGGGAGATAAGAATGTATTTCAGTTTGAGCCAGGCCCTGTATTTGCGCAGCTTGTACTTGCGGATGAGATAAACAGAGCAACACCAAAGACACAGGCGGCATTACTTGAAGCAATGCAGGAAAAGACAGTAACAGCAGGACGCACTACTTATGAGCTTCCAACACCATTTCTCGTTCTTGCAACCCAGAATCCTATTGAGAATGAGGGAACATATCCTCTTCCAGAAGCACAGCTGGACAGATTTTTATTTAAGCTTATGGTGGATTTTCCATCAAAGGATGAGCTTAGAGATATTTTGAATATAACAGTTGGAAACGAGCGTCCGCAGCTTTATGAGATGATGTCGGGTGAAGATATACTTGAGATGAGAAAAGTGGTAAGGGAGATTCCTATTGCTGATGCTGTAATGGATTATGCACTTTCAATCGTTGTTGCAACACATCCAGAGGTAGATGGTGCACCAGATGTGGTAAAGAAATATGTGGCAGCAGGAGCAAGCCCAAGAGCTGCACAGGCAATAATAAAGACCGCCAGAGCAAGAGCCATGATAGAGGGAAGATACAATGTCTCATATGAAGATATAGAATATGTGGCATTCCCGGCACTTCGCCACCGACTTATCACGAATTTTGAGGCGATTGCAGACAACATGAGTGCAGATATGATAATTCAACAGATTCTCGAAGCATGTAAATAACGGATAAAAATATGAGTGAATTATTTGACAAAGAATTTTTTCAAAAACTTAACAGACTAAAGCTTGCAATGAACATACGCATAGATAAAGGTATGAGCGGAGCAAGAAAATCATCGGCAAAAGGTTCATCGGTAGAATTTTCTGATTTCAGGGAATATATTCCAGGTGATGATATAAGACGCATCGATTGGAATGTATATGGCAGACTTGATAAGCTGTTCATTAAGCAGTTCATGGAAGAAAAAGAGGCATTTTATCATATTTTTGTAGATAGCAGTGCGTCGATGAATTTTGGAGAAAAGAAGAAATCTGATATGGCACTTAAGCTTGCAGCAGTCTTTGTCTGGCTGGTACAAAAACAGCTGGACCGTGTGGAGATATTTACACTTAGCGACGGCAGGCTGGATAGGACAAGTCCGATAACTGGAAGAAGCAGTTTTGCAAGAATGCTGGATGAACTTGAAAAAGTCAGCTTTGGCGGGACAACAGGGATAAATGAAGCAATAAGCAGGGCGAAGATAAATGGACGAGGCGTCACAATAATCATTTCGGATTTCCTTGATCCAGAGGGTATCGATGAGGCAATAAAATTTTTGATCTTTAAAAGGCAGGAAGTTATGCTCTTGCAGGTGCTTGCGCATGAAGAAATAGAGTTCGATGAAGAGGGAACCTTTGCTATAAAGGATATGGAGACTTCAGACGAGGTCAGGGTTACAATGAGCCGCCAGACTATTAAAAATTATCAGAAGACACTTGAATCGCATAACCAGAAAATACAGCGGCTGGCGAAGAAATACGGATGCGCATATATGCAGATTACATCCGATGAAGACATTGAAAAAGTAGTATTTGAGACAATGAAACAGAAAGGGATTTTTGGATAAGTGGGCTTTCTTTCGTTATGGCCGCTGGCATTACTTGTGCTGGTGCCAATAATAATTTTATTATACATTCTTAAGCAGGAGACGAAACCGAAGGAATTTTCATCTTCGATGCTGTGGAAGGAAGTTGTCCGCAATATGGAGGCAACAAAACCATGGGAAAAGCTTAAGAAAAATATACTTTTATTTCTACAGATTCTTACCGTGTTACTGTTTGTAGTGACGATGATGCATCCGTGGATAAAGGGTTTTGGAACTACAGGTGGTCAGCTGATACTTGTTATTGATAATAGTGCCAGCATGGCGACTTTATATGATGATAACAGGACAAGACTTGATGCCGCAAAGGAATCGGCATGTGCATATGTTGATGATGCGTCAACAGAGACAAGCGTCTATGTAATAAGTGGAAATAAGCAGGCAGTGCTTGAGATTGCAAATTGCAATGATAAGCTTGAAGCAAAAAACAAAATAAAGAGCATAGAACAGACTTATCTTGCAGGTGATTTGTCGGTATCGCTTGGACTTGTGGAATCCTGCATACAGCAGGCGAAGAATGCAGATGTAGTATTTATGACTGACAGCGTATTCGATGCAGGAAATATAAGCGCATCTATTGATTCTTTCTACAATGAAAATATAAATGTGGCTATGGAGTCTGTAAGCTATGCGGCAAAAGGGGAAGATACTCAGGTACTTGCGCAGCTTACGAATTACTCAAATTCAAATTTAAAGAGAGAAATTAACTTATATGGAACAGACAAAAGTGGAAAAGAGAGTCTTCTTGACATAAAGTCTGTGGATATTTCAGCAGAGGAAACAGACTCTGTTTATTTTGAGTTCAAGTCAAAAGATGTAGGCAGATACACAGGTTTTCGGGCTGAAATCAATGACAAAGACTCGCTTGTGGCGGACAATTCTTCGTGGTGCGTAGAGAATGAACAGAAAGAAAAGAAGGTTTTACTTTATACAGATTCTAATATGTTCATTGAAAAAGCGATGGATAATATCGCAGGAGTCACGGTTTATAAGACATCAGATGAGGCTGTATTTGATGAGGATACAGATTATGATATGTACATTTTCGATGGGAAAATTCCTGATAATATTCCAAAGAAAGGAAGTCTTCTTTTTATAAACTGTAAGAAGAGTGAGTTTTTCAAAAATAAAAAGTCTGTAGAGAACACTAAGCTTATATTAGAGGACTGTGATATTACCACCTATGTCTCAGGAGTGCGGATAGGGGTAAATAAATCATATGTCTATCATACACCGCATTGGGCAAAGTCATATATACGCGCAGCTGGCAAGGAAAAGGATTCGTTATCAGCAGGATTTTATGGTATATATGATGGACGCAAAATTGCTACTATAGGATTCGATATTCACCAGACGGATTTTGGATTACAGGCAGAGTTCCCGATACTTATATCAGATATGGCTGATTATATGCTGGATGGAAGTCTGCTTGAAGATGTAACATACACATCAGGAGATAATGTGGTTCTTCATGGAAGCACAAAGGGTTCTGCAATTTCGATTATACAGCCTGATGGCAGTCGTAAAAATATATCTGCATCACAGGCAGCTGGCACATATATTCAGGTGGACAATCCTGGTTTATACAATGTGTCCCAGGAGGTAGATAAGGAGACGTTGCAGGAACAGTTTGCAGTGCTTTTCCCTACCAGGGAGGAGTCTTCTGTAGAGTCGGTAAAGAGTACTATTTTATCGAATGATAATATCAAAGAGGCTGATATCAAAGCTGGTACGCATGACTTAAGCCGGTATCTGCTTGTGCTGTTACTGATTCTTATGATATTAGAGTGGATTGTGTATGTAAGATTGACTTAATAAAGGAGTGTAACATGACACTGGAATTTGCAAAGCCGTGGGTACTGGTTCTAATACCCATAATGATAATACTTATTACAGCGATTCGACTTTTTCATCGTCAGAAAAATAGCAGAATCATAGGAGAAATCATAATAAGAAGTATTGTGATAATTCTGGCAGTAATGGCACTTTCAGGACCGAGTATCCATAGAAAAAGTGATGTCACAACAACAGTTTTTCTTGTAGATATGTCCGATAGCATGAAGACGAACTGGCAGGCGGAAGTAGAGTATGTACAGGATGCTATTTCTAAGATGCCGGACAAGAATAATGCAGGAATCGTAGTGTTTGGTGCGCAGGCGAAGATAGAACAATTTGTATCCGATAAAAAGGCTTTTACCGAGGTGCAGTCAAAAGTGGTTGGTACAGCTACTAATATAGAACAGGCGATTACTACGGCAATGGCACTTTTTCCAGATGGCAGTGCAAGGAGATTGGTTCTGCTTACAGATGGAGCGGAGAATGAGGGCAGTGCAGCCGATATTGCATCATCAGTGGCCGGAGCGCAGATAGAGCTTAAAATAAAAAGCTTTGACAGCAGTGTGTCAGATGAGGTATATGTCAGCAGCGTGGATCTTCCAGAGTCTATATCTGAGGGAGATAAATTCGACGTGAACGTTGATATATATGCAACAGATGCGACTAATGCGAGCGTTTCCCTTTATTCAGGAAGAACATTAAAAGGGAAAAAAGATGTCAAACTCCAGAAAGGGAACAATAAACTTGTCTTCTCAGACCAGGGAGTGGAAAGCGGCATAAAAAGTTATAGAGTTGTGGTAGAAAGCGACAAGGACACTGTATCTGTCAATAACACTTATAGCGCGTTTACAAAGGTATGCGCACCAGCAAAAATACTACTTGTGGAAGGAATGAAGGATGAGAGTCTTTTATTTCAGGAAATTCTTAAGTCGTGCAACTATGATTACGAGGTTGTTTCGCCATCAGGAGTTCCAGGGACAATTTCTGATATGCTCAGGTATCAGTCTGTAGTCATGCTTGATGTGTATGCGGATGATCTGCGTGAAGGGTTCATGGATACACTTGAGACCTATGTGAAGGATTATGCGGGTGGACTTGCAGTGATTGGCGGAACAAACAGTTACGCACTTGGAAATTATAAGAACTCACCGCTTGAGGAAGTACTTCCGGTGAGTATGGAACTTGAAGGTGACAAGCAGATTCCGAAGATTGCAATGATGATGGTAATTGACCATTCAGGAAGTATGGAAGCTGGTTCGACAGTGGGCGGCGGAATTACATGTCTTGATGTGGCAAAGCAGGCAGCAATTAACTCGCTATCTTCTTTAAGGGAGATTGATGAGGTTGGTGTACTTGCATTTGACGATAGGTATTCATGGGCAGTCAAATTACAAAGTGCAGCAGATATTGATTCGATTGAGCAGAATATAGCAGACATAAGAAGCGGTGGTGGAACAAGTATATATCCAGCGATTGCACATGCAGAGGAGACTCTTGCAAAATCGGATGCAGCCATAAAACATATAGTTCTGCTCACGGATGGACAGGACGGATATCGAGAGTATTCTGAACTGGTAGACCAGATAGAAAAAGATAATATAACACTTTCTACAGTTGCTGTAGGACAGGATGCAGATTCACAGATGCTAAAAGAACTGGCAGAACAATGTAACGGAAGATATTACTATTCAGATGCGGGAACTGCACTTCCAAGAATTTTTGCACAGGAAGTTTATCTGTCAACCCAGGAATATCTTATAAATGAGGAATTTGTACCAGCTATCGTAAGTACACACGATATTTTAAAAGGAGTCTTCGATGATGGCTCACCAAGCCTGCTTGGATATATTGCCACAACGCCAAAGCAGACTGCGAAAGTACTGCTTGAATCAGATAAAGGAGATCCCATTCTGGCATGCTGGCAGTATGGACTTGGGCATACAGCTGCATGGACGAGTGATGGAACTAATCAGTGGACTGCAAATTTCGCAGGGTGGCAGAACTACGCCAACCTGTGGCGCAATATAATAGACTGGACTATATATGATGATGCACTGGGAGATGATACTTTAGAGGTAAAACAGGAGGCATCTTCTGCGGTAATTACTTATGATACGGACGAGTATACGGCGGATACGAAAGTAGAGGCGGTTGTTACTGATGAGGACGGCAATCAGACACAGGTAAAGCTTACAGCTGTTGCGCCTGGAAAATATCAGGCTGATGTACCACTTGAAGAGACTGGTGTCTATAGTATAAATGTGCGCAGGCAGACAGGAAATACGATAGAAAAAAGCTTAAATACAGCAACAGCAATGCAATATTCACAGGAATACAGATACGCTGATATGGAGAGCAATATTGGCAACTTTGTCAATCAGGTATCAGGTAAATATATAGATAAACCAGATGAAGTTTTTAACACAAAGTTAAAAGGCGCAGTATCCAGACATGACCTTACGATGATATTTCTTATCATAGCTGTTTTTATGTTTGTGATTGATGTTGTATTCAGGCGTATGCATGTGGACTGGATATATGCATTTGAAAGTGTAGTAAGAAAATGTGTCAGCCAAAAGAATCGTGCAAAGACAGCAGAACAGAAGACTATTGCAGATAAGAATGAGTCAAATAGAAATACCGCAAAAACAGTAAATACTGCAAAAACAGTAAATGCCGCAAAAACAGTAAATAATGCAACACCAGAAAAATCTGCAAAACGGGTAAAAGCATCAAAAGCAGCTAAAAAGGATAGTGCTCCACAGGTGATAGATACCCAGGCACTTTTGAAAAAGAAGCAGGATAGAAATCTGTAGATTATATATTTATGACTGTAGTTTGATGGGGATAGGAAAGATTTTCTATTGAAAACAGCTGTTAAAATGGTATAATCTATTTGTTATTTTTCGTTATAAGTTTTGGAAGGAGATATGTAAATGTTTAAAAAGAAAATTGCAGCATTAGGACTTGCAATGGCACTTGCTATTACAGCATTGCCAGTCAATGCGGCGACAGTCAGCGCGCAGGAAATAGATGGAATTCCTAATAAAATTTCAGTTGATACTACAATGCATCAGGACAAAGCGGGAGATTATATGTCAATCGGATATGACTATAACACTCCAGTATCCAGGGCGAACAATGGCATGCTTAAGAACGCTTATGCACCTGCATATAGAACAGTAGATGAGCTTGTTAATTATTATCCGGATACAAGAAATCAGGAGCCATATGGCACATGTTGGGCATTTTCGACAGTATCACTTGCTGAGTTTGATATGGTAACTAAAGGATATGCAGCAAAGGACGTATATTACAGTCCTCTTCATCTTGCATATTTTACATATCATACAGTGACAGATCCACTTGGTGGAACAGCTGGAGATTCGAACTCTATGGTATGTCAGCCTAATGTAGCTTCGTACCTTGAGCAGGGCGGTAACCAGTACTATGCGATGAGAGTATTAGCAGGATGGATGGGGGTAGTTAATGAGGCAGACTTTCCTTATGCAGCAGCTCCAAGCACAGTATATGGTGGAGTAGACCCGGGACTTGCATATGGACACAATGCAGCTACTCTTACAAATGCGCAGATGGTTAATATCCATTCGCAGATGCTTGCTGTAAAGCAGGGAATCGTAGACCATGGTGCAGTTGCTATTTCGTACTATGCGGATGAATATTATTACAAAGATGCAGAGTATAATGGACAGACAGTTTCTACATATTACTATGATGGAATTGGAGGAATGGAAGCAAATCATGCAGTAACAGTTGTAGGATGGGATGACAATTTCCCAGCTTCAGCATTTGTTTCATCACCTTCAAGAAATGGAGCATGGCTTGTAAGAAACAGCTGGACTACTACTACAGGAAATTCTATGTCAAGCTATTTCTGGATGTCATATCAGGATGCAGGAATTGCAGATGCAGCATATATTTTTGATTTTGTTCCAGCGGGAACTTACCAGAATCTGTATCAGTATGATGGTGCATTCATGGTAGGTGGAGCACCAGTACAAGTCAGAAAAGCTGCCAATGTATTTACTACTAAGAATTCTGAATACGGAGAGCAGATTGAGGCAGTACAGATTTCGGTTACTAACTCAACAGATGTAAGCTATAAGATTGAGGTATACAAGAACGTCAAGCACAAGGACAACCCTACAAGTGGTAAGTTAGTAGCTACTAAGAAGGGAACCACAACATATGCTGGTATATATACAGTTAAGCTTGATAATCCAATTGAGGTAAATCCTGGAGAGAAATACTCTATCGTTCTTACGCAGGATAATGGACAGCTTGATATCGAAGCTGATTTTGATATGCCAGCACGATATGGCTTTGGGTATAAGTCAGAAGCTACAGCGTCAGGAAACAGTTTCTTTAACTATGCTGGCACCTGGATTTGCAGTAATTATTTTCCAGATGGTGGAGATTTCTGTATAAAAGCTATCACTAACAACAGTACCACTCCTCATGCAACGAGCCTCGAGTCGGTAGAGAATGGCTCAAAAGGAATCAAGATTACATGGAATAAGGTAGCTGGTGCAAAGAAATATAAAGTTCAAAGAAGCACAAATAAAAAGAACTGGAAGACTATCAAGAAAGTATCAAAGACAAGCTATACAGATACCTCTGTTAAAAATAAAAATGGAAAGAAATTCTATTACAGAGTTGTAGTATCAGGTAAGAAGTCAGGAAGCAAGTCAATTGTAAGACTTACAACTCCTGCACTTTCAAAGGCATCTAATTCTGCTAAGAGAACTTTGACAGTAAGTTATAAGAAGAATCCAAAAGCACGAGGATATCAGATCCAGTACTCGCTTAAGAAAAACTTCAAGGGTACAGTTAAGACAGTAAAAGTTGGCGGAGCTAACAAGGTCAAGAAAGTAATCAAAGGCCTTAGAAAAGGAAAAACTTACTATGTACACGTAAGATGCTTTAATGGCAAGAATTACAGTGGATGGAGTGCAATAAAGAAAGTAAGAATTTCTAAATAGTATTTCCAAATAGAATTTTTAGACCTGATGTGGTAATATATGTACCATATCAGGTTTTTTGGTAATATGGTAAAAGGCTTTTGCTATAAAGCTAATGCTTGTATATATTTTTACAGGAGGAATAAACAGATGTATCAGAAAATTGCAAAACTTCTAATGTACGGAGATTTAGATGAAGACAGCATATTGTATCAGATGGGAGAATTGTTCGCCCGATTTGAGACAGGAGAATACAATAAAAGAGACCTTGTGCGAGATATAAACACACAAGTGAAGCATATATTGAAAGTGGCTACCGATTATGGTTTTGACGATAATCTGTGGCATAATTATCTCACATTTTTCCTGATGATGAGTGAGAATCCATTCAGCCTTACATGTGAGAAAGTGGGGACCAGTAATGGAAGCGTAAATAATTTTGTTCAAAGTGACTTTAAGATTTTTAAAGAACTTTTTGATTATGATTTCTCTAAGATAGAGGAGGAACTCGACATTAATTGCTTTAGCCAGCTCTCGAATTATGTCGCAATCCACAAAAAGGACATGATGTACAATAAGAATGTAAGTGAGAAAGTAAGGGCTCTGAGCAAAAAGCTTGAAGCTGCAGCAGATGAGCAGGAATTTTTTGATGCAATCACTACATTCTATAAAGATTTTGGTGTTGGAATGTTCGGACTGAACAAGGCATTTAGAATCGAAGAAAAACCAGACGGTGATTTTGATTTCGTAGCCATCAATAATATGGATATGGTTATGCTTGACGATCTGGTTGGATATGAGATTCAAAAGAAGAAGCTTGTTGACAATACAGAGGCTTTTGTACAGGGAAGACCAGCCAATAATGTGCTGCTTTTTGGAGATAGCGGAACTGGTAAATCTACAAGTATAAAGGCAATTGTCAACCAGTACTACGGCGATGGACTCAGGATGATTGAGATTTACAAGCATCAGTTCAAACATCTTTCGAGCATAATTGGCAGAATTAAAAACCGTAACTATAAGTTTATAATCTATATGGATGATTTGTCATTCGAGGAGCATGAGATAGAATACAAATTCCTTAAAGCAGTCATTGAGGGTGGTGTGGAGACTCGCCCTGACAACATTCTGATCTATGCTACATCGAACAGACGTCATCTCATTAAAGAGACATGGAATGATAGAAATGATCAGGATAATAGTAATGACAGACATCATTCGGATACTGTTGAAGAGAAACTTTCACTTGTAAATAGATTTGGTGTTACAATCAATTACTCAAAGCCAACACCAAAGGAATACTTCAACATAGTGATAGAGCTTGCACGAAGAGAAGGTATAGATATGTCAGAAGAAGAACTCAGACTTGAGGCCAACAAATGGGAGCTGAGTCATGGCGGTATATCTGGAAGAACTGCAACTCAGTTTGTCAACTATATTCTAGGTACAAGGAGCTAAAATGTTATATCAGATAAGTAATGGCGCAGTTGCATTTGCAGATGATGTCATTTTACATTCAATAAATTTTGAAATAAGAAATACAGAGAAGATAGCTGTAGTTGGAAGAAACGGCTGTGGAAAGACGACGCTTCTTAAGCTTATTTCAGGCGAAGTTGAACTGGATAAACTAGATAGTGATGAGGATTCATTTATAGCGAAGGCAGGAAAACCAGAGATAGGATATTTAAAGCAGATAGCGTTTGATGATCCTGACATCACTTTGGAGAAGGAAGTCCGCAAGTGTTTTGCGGACATGGAACGAAGGAAGAAAGAACTTGAGAATGCGGCAAAAGAGTTAGAGACAGATTATTCGGAAACAAAAGTTGCCCGCTATACAGCTATGGAAGAAGCTTTTAAAGAGGATGGCGGATATTATTTTGAAAAAGAATATGAAGTGATGATCAAGAAATTTGGCTTCTCAGATGAAGAGAGAAAAAAGCCACTTCGTGATTTCTCAGGTGGACAGCAGACAAAGATTGCTTTTATAAAGTTACTGTTGTCAAAGCCGGATATCCTTCTTCTGGATGAGCCTACCAACCATCTGGATATTACAACTATAGAATGGCTTGAGGGGTATCTGAAGAATTATCCGAAGGCGGTCGTAGTTGTATCTCATGATAGAATGTTCCTGGACAATGTAGTTGATGTGGTTTATGAAATTGAATATGGTACAGCAACCAGATATCCAGGCAATTACACTAATTTCATGGAGCGCAAGAAAGAAAACTATGAAAAGCAGATGAAAGACTATAATGCCCAGCAAAAAGAGATAGCGCGTCTGCAGAGAATGGTTGACCGTTTTAAGAATAAGCCGACTAAGGTTTCAATGGCTCATTCCAAGGAAAAAGCGATAGAGCATATGGTCAGGATTGAAGCACCAGACCGGTATGATAACAAGACATTTCATGCTAATTTTGAGCCAGCAAAAGAGACAGGAAATGATGTACTTTTTGTGTCTGAACTTGAGATTGGATATGACCATCCGCTTTCTACAGTTTCACTTGATCTGAAAAAGGGAGAGAAGCTTGGAATATTAGGTGGAAATGGATTGGGCAAGTCTACGTTTTTGAAGACTATCGTGGATAAGATACCACCGCTTGCTGGTGAATTCAGATATGGAACAAATGTACAGATTGGATATTTTGACCAGCAGATGGCGATGTATACGAGTGATAAGACAGTGCTTGATGATTACTGGGACGAGTTCCCGAATCTTACCGAGACAGAGGTTAGAAATTCTCTTGGAGCATTCCTTTTTTCAGGGGATGATGTATTTAAGAATATAAATATGCTCTCAGGTGGAGAAAAAGTAAGGCTTGCATTGTGTAAGATTTTAAAGAGAAGACCGAATGTTCTGGTTCTTGATGAGCCTACTAACCATATGGATATCGTCGGCAAGGAGACTCTTGAGAGTATGCTTAAGGATTTTACAGGCACACTTATATTTGTTTCACATGACAGGTATTTTGTGAAAAAGGTAGCTACACAGCTTCTGGTATTTGAAGATGGCACTACTAACCTGTACAAATTCGGATATGATGAGTATCAGCAGAAGCTTGACCGCGAAGCACAGGATAGCTCTTTTACAAAAGCAGGACAGGTGTTTGGCGGAGCAATTAGCGTAAATGGCGCAGCAAAGCAAAGTGAATCTGTGGCAGCGCCTAAGAAAGCATACAATAATCCAGGCAAGGAGCGTTCAAAACTCGAGAAGAAGGTGAAAAAGGCAGAAGAAGATCTGGCTATAAAAGAGGAAAAGCTTGAAGAACTTAAAAAGGAATTATTAAGACCTGAATATCAGTCAAGTTATTCAAAACTTACCGAGATCCAAAAGGAAATAGATGCAATGGAAGAGGAAATCATGCAGGACATGGAACTTTGGGAAGAATTATCCTCACAATTGGAAGAATTGTAGAAAAAAGTCTGAAGAAATTAGATAAAATGTGAAAAATGTATAAAAACATTTGCTAGTCCGCGCAAATATGTTATAATATTTTCAGGCACATTATTAAATTAATGATGGGGGTGTCAAATACATATTTTGTCACTCGCTGATGTAATAGTGAGTCAATAAACTGCAAGGGGGACTGACATCATGAGGATTACAGTTACTGGAAGAAATATCGAATTAACACAAGGAATCAAGGAGGCAGTTGAAGACAAGCTTAATAAGCTGGAGAAGTACTTTACACCAGATACAGATGTATTTGTTACATTAAGCGTAGAAAAGGACAGACAGAAAATTGAGGTTACAATTCCAATAAAGGGACATGTTATTCGTTCAGAGCAGGTTAGCAATGACATGTATGTATCTATCGATCTTGTCGAGGAAGTTATTGAGAAGCAGCTTAAGAAATACAGGACAAAGCTCGTATCAAAGAAGATGAATGCAACAGACAACTTCAGGCAGGAGTACATTGATGCAGAAGAGTATGATGACGAAGATGATGAGATTAAGATTGTAAGGACAAAGAGATTTGGCATGAAGCCAATGTATCCAGAAGATGCATGTATTCAGATGGAACTTACAGGGCACGAATTTTTCGTATTTAGAAATGCTGAGACAGATGAAGTTAATGTGGTTTACAAGAGAAAAGGTAACACATACGGAATTATCGAGCCAGAGTGCTAATAATATCTGCGGTTTTAGATATTCAATATAATGAAATGAGAGGCAAAGGTATTTTGCCCCTCATTTTTTATTAATCGGATTGTTACATGTATAGATGATAGCTTTTGCCTTAGTAATCATATTATAATATGGATGTGATGCTATGAATATTTAAGGTGTAGCCTTATTATACTATGACCGAATGATGATTTGATTCCACGCCAGAGTGAGGGGATGCGAGCAAACAATGAAAATTTACTTGCTTTTATCTCAAAATGGAAGTAAAATATATAGGAATATAGTACTGAATGGAAAAGGAGAAGATATATGAAAGGAAAAGAATATTTTGAAAATAAAAAGATTGCAGATAAGATTTCTTTGGTGTTGAAAGTTGTATTTGCAATACTCGTTGTCAATAATATTTTATTTGCGATTCTTCTGATTGTTTTTGGACATCCTGTATTTTTAATTATTCCTATCGCTGGAATGGTTGTTATGCCAATTCTCGGACAGAAGATGGTGCAGGCACTGACGGAGAATATCCTTGAGCCACTCGAACAGATTGAGAAAGCAGCCGAGGAAATGTCGCATGGTAAGCTTGATATTGATGTGACTTATGAATCAGACGATGAGCTAGGTAAATTAGCACAGAGTTTCCGTGATACAGCAGCTTCATTAAAAGAGGTTGTAGGAGATATTGATATGCTTCTTGCAGAGTTCGCCAAAGGAAATTTCGATGCAAAATCTGCCAATGTTGAGATTTATCGTGGAAATTTCAAAGAGATATTTAATAAACTCGAAGAGACTGAAACCGGATTAAGTGAGACAATTTATAATGTACAGGAGTCATCAAACCAGGTTTCTGTAGGTGCTGAGCAGTTAGCACAGAGCGCACAGGGACTTGCAGAGGGGGCAACAGACCAGGCGGCTGCACTTGAAGAACTTACATCTTCAATCAACGAAGTAGCAGAACATGTTGCAGAGAACACTAAGTCTACAGATCGTGTACATGATCAGGCAAAAGAGGTTGCTATTAAGGCTGACAGTGGTACAGCCAAGATGAGAGAACTCATCGAGTCCATGAAACACATTTCAGATACTACAAATGATATTCAGGCTGTCATTGGTAAAATCGAAAGTATTGCTAGTCAGACCAACCTGTTATCTTTAAATGCATCTATTGAGGCTGCCCGTGCAGGAGAGGCAGGAAGAGGTTTTGCGGTTGTTGCAGAGCAGATTAAGGAGCTTGCAGAGGAAAGTGCGGCATCAGCAGAAGAGACACGTATTATGCTTACAAACAGTCTTAATCAGGTTGAGGTTGGAAGCAGCGTAGCAGATCAGACTTCACAGTTTATGTCAGAAATGATAGAGCAGCTTGATGCAGTTGTTATGGAAGTTGCCAAGATTCGTCAGGTATCAGATCAGCAGGCTGAGTCAGTAAAACAGATTTCACTTGCCATTGAACAGGTAAATGGAGTTGTAGAAGCAAACTCAGCGACATCTGAGCAGGTATCTGCAACAAGCCAGGAACTTTCGGCTTCGGCAGAAGGTCTTGACGGAATGATTGCTGGATTCCAGATTCGCAAATAATTTTTTAAATTTTAATATTAAACCTGTTATCTCATGGTTAGTTTGAGGTAGCAGGTTTTTATTATTTGTAATCAAAATTATATGAAAAAGAGAAGTTTTTTTGTTTAAGTGCTATTTTTTTGGCTAAAAGGGCGTTTTTTTGGCTGAATGACTCTTGTTTATTGGACATAAGTTGGTGCATAATAGATTATGTAGTTGTTTGTCGGTGAAAATGAGTAGGAATGGTGTATATGGAAGATGCATCGGAGTATGTACAAATTAAAACTAATGAGAAGGGAATTGAGGGTGGAAAAATGAATGAAGAACTTTGCATGAATGAAATTTGTGAGAAAATTGTAGATTTGGATGACAACGCACGCATTATACTGAAGGAGATTTTGTTTGAAGCTGACATAACAGATTCGAACAGAATGAAGGAACTGGTATACAGCTTTGGAAGTAAGATCAGGGGAGATGACAAGTTTGGGAGAATGATATTTATGAGACTTGCCGCAGTTTTCTTGTTAGTATAGTGGCACGAGTTGTGAATAATTGCATTGTAGATTGATTTGAATGGTGTTATAATTCACTAGTGCATTGTTTCGATAATGCAAATTATAATCTTATGTAACTATTCAGGAGGCACTATATGAATATTGTTGTTCTAGCAGGTGGACTTAGCACTGAGAGAGATGTTTCATTCAAGACAGGAAGCATGGTTGCGAAAGCGTTAAAAGAAAATGGACATAAAGTCATCTTATTAGATGTATTTATGGGATACAGTGATAAAGAGGAAGACATAACAGGAATTTTTGACAGAGCAGATGAGTTTAGCATGAAGGTTGAGGATATTCCAGAGATTGCACCGGATCTTGAGAAGGTAAAAGCATCAAGAAAAGACCAGTCTCCATGTTTCTTTGGACCAAATGTTATAAAGATGTGCAGTATGGCGGATATTGTTTTTATGGCACTTCATGGTGAGAATGGTGAGAACGGTAAGATACAGGCAGCGTTTGATTTGTTCGGAATCAAGTATACAGGAAGCGATTATTTAAGTAGTGCTGTTGCTATGAACAAAGATATTGCTAAGCAGTTCTTCGTTGCAAATGGTATCCCTACGCCAAGAGGAATTGCTATGACAAAAGAACACAGGGAGGATGATATCTCTAAGCTTGATGTGAAGCTTCCATGTGTTGTTAAGCCTTGTTGCGGAGGTTCAAGCATAGGTGTAACTATTGTAAATGATGCATCAGAGTTTGTTAAGGCATTAGATGATGCATTCAAATGGGAAAATGAGCTTGTTATTGAAGAATACGTAAAGGGACGCGAATTCTCTGTTGGAGTTATAGAGGGAAAAGCACTTCCAATTATTGAGATTGCACCGATACAGGGATTCTATGATTACAAGAACAAATACAAAGCAGGAAGTGCAGTAGAGACATGTCCAGCTGAGCTTTCAGCAGAGATTACAGCACAGATGCAAAGATATGCAGAGCAGGCAGCTAAGGTGATAGGTTTAGACACTTATTCAAGAATTGACTTTCTTTTGAATGAAGACAATGAAATGTTCTGTCTTGAAGCAAATACACTTCCAGGCATGACGCCAACAAGCCTGCTTCCACAGGAGGCTGGTGTAATAGGTATAAATTTCAACCAGCTGTGTGACCAGCTCATCGAAATATCACTTAAGAAGTATGAGGGCAGTCATGTATAGTAGAGTAGAAGATGAAAAATGCATGTACAACATGACTATTGAGAATATTACCAGGGCATGTGGCGGCACGTATGTTGGAGACCCACACCGAAGATACGACCATATTGTTGGAGCTGTAATTGACAGCCGTAAGGTCGAGAATGGATATTTGTTCATTCCAATTAAGGGTGCAAGAGTTGATGGACACGATTTTATTCCGCAGGTGTTTGAGCAGGGCGCAATAGCGGTGCTTACAGATCATCCATTAGAACATCCGGCTGGTCCATATATTTTAGTTGATTCCACACCAGAGGCACTTAAGGATATTGCAGAATTTTATCGCGAGAGTATTCATATACCTACGATTGGTGTAATTGGAAGTGTTGGAAAGACCAGCACGAAAGAGATGATAGCATCAGTGCTTTCACAGAAGTACAATGTATTAAAGACAGCAGGTAATTTTAACAATGAAATCGGTCTGCCTCTTACTATTTTCAGAATTAATAAAGAGCACGATGTAGCTGTTCTTGAGATGGGAATATCAGATTTTGGTGAGATGGACAGATTAGGAAAAGTGGCAAAGCCTGACATAGCGGTCATGACCAATATAGGCTGGTGTCATCTTGAAAATTTAAAAGACCGTGATGGCATTTTAAAGGCAAAGACAGAGGTGTTTAAGCATATGCCTCTTGATGGTGTTGCTATTTTAAATGGCGATGATGACAAGCTATCTACACAGATAAGCGTAAATGGAAATCCATCTATTTTTTATGGAATAGGCAATGTGGGCGAATATGGTGCTGACAAGGAAGTCTATGCTACAGATGTTAATAATCTTGGCTTTGACGGAATGGAAGCGAAGGTAAATACCCCAGATGGAAGTTTTGATGTGCATATATCAATTCCAGGTGAGCATAATGTATATAATGCATTAGCTGCTACTGCAGTGGCACTGCGTCTTGGTCTTACGCTTGATGAAATCAAAGCAGGGATTGAGTCGGCAAGAACCATTGATGGAAGAACCAATTTCATTAAGCTGGGAGATATGACAGTCATTGATGACTGCTATAATGCAAATCCTGTATCGATGAAGACATCGGTAGAAGTTCTATCACATGCCCAGGGAAGAACGATAGCAGTACTTGGAGATATGGGCGAGCTTGGAACTGATGAGGCTGCACTTCATGCTGAGGTGGGAAATGCAGTAGGAGAACATCGTATACACACACTTTTCTGCGCAGGTGAACTTGCTAAGAATTATGCAGATGCTGCAAGAAAGGCAAATCCAGAATGTGATATACATTATTTTGAAGATAGAGAGAGCATGACAAAAGAACTGCTTTCATATGTCAGGGAAAATGATACAATTCTGGTCAAAGCTTCACACTTTATGGGATTTCCTAAAGTAGTAGAGGCATTAAAAGAAAGAGAGGCAAAATAACATGGCAAATCCTATAGTCACAATAACAATGGAAGGTGGAGACGTAATAAAGGCAGAGCTTTATCCAGAAATTGCACCAAATACGGTTAACAATTTCATCAGTCTTATAAATCATAATTTCTATGATGGAGTTATTTTTCACAGAGTAATTCGTGGATTTATGCTTCAGGGTGGAGATCCAGATGGAAACGGAACTGGTGGTCCAGGATATTCTATCAAGGGAGAATTCGCAAGCAATGGATTCAAGAATGATCTCAAGCATACAGCAGGTGTTTTATCAATGGCCCGTACAATGATACCTGATTCAGCAGGAAGCCAGTTCTTCATAATGCATCAGGATGCACCACATCTTGACGGAGAGTACGCAGCTTTCGGTAAGGTAATAGAAGGTATGGACGTAGTTAACAAAATAGCTGAGATGCCAACTGATTACAGTGATAGACCTATTCATGACCAGGTTATGGAGACGGTGACAGTTGATACTTTTGGTGTTGATTATCCAGAACCGGATACACTTTAATTTCATATTTTCAGAAATAGAAGAACTTCATTATTTGGAGTTCTTTTATTTTGTGCGTTCCGAGTCCTCGCATTAAGATACTCTAAATAATTCGATATGGTTGTAGTAAAATGATGGTATATTATTACTTTTCATTGTACATTTCGCATTTCATAGTCTGAAAATCGCTTTGCGTTCAAGCGTATAATTGTCGGAGAGCATGTATGTGTTCCGAAGAAAACAAATACGGACTACACCGAGACTCTGTTATGTAAAGCAAACATTGTAGCGTATCAAGTTGAGATAATTTATCCTCAATCAAGCTCGGGGTTAATTCCGTATTTTTTTCAGAGGAATATCGTACATGCTATGCCGACACTTGATAAGATAAAAGTGCAAAGCGTCCACAGTACTTAAAGTGTGAAGCATATGGCAACTCAAATAGAAATTCAGGAATGCAGCACAAAAATGTAATGCAGCATCAATTCTTCATGCAACTCTGTAGTCCCGACACATTCAAATCCAAGTTTCTCGATAAGTGAAATCGAAGCAATATTGTCAGGCGAAATCAGACAATTAAGTCTCTTGACATCAAGATTAATTCTTGCAAATTCAATTATGGCAGAACAGACCTCGGTTGCGTAGCCAAGATGCTGAAATTCAGGTGAAATAAGATATCCGATTTCAATCTCTGGTTCTGAGGTCTCGTCATCACTGTAATTGCGGTGGTCAAGCCCGGCCCGTCCTATCAAAGAGTCTGTTTCTTTATCAAATACCAGCCACATTCCATAGCCATAATATTCGTACATGTATTTTATGTAGTTTCTCTGGTATTGTAATTCTTCTTCGTATTCAAACAATGGTTCAACATATCTGGTGATCTCATCACTTGAATAAAGTTTAAATAAATCGTCTATATCATTCTCGCAAAACTCTCGGATAATGCAGCGCTTAGTCTGTGTGATGACAAGTGGGATATGGTGATAACGCTTGAAAACCATATCTATATAATTGAAATCTATTTCGTCCAGTCCCTGTAGTACATAAGAACAGTTCAGAAATTTATCAAGATCAGGAAGATAGCCGATGTGGGCTATATTTAAAGCTTTTGCTGTCTCAATACCTGAGGGAGAGTTTGCAATGATAATTGCATTATGTGAAAGCAAAGATGGCGTATTCTGACCTGATACATAATTTTGAAAGGAATGTATGCTATCGAAAGCGGTAATTGCTATGTCAGGCATGCAGAATTTAATTTGCATAGTCCATGTATGAAAAGCGGAGTCATTACCAAGTTCATTTTTAAAATATATAATTTGTGTGAGTGTATATTGGGAATCTGTCATAAATATTACCTGTTGGTTCTTTGATATATTTTTGATAAATTATTTGATACATTGTATCACGTAAATCTATGCGGATACAATATGTATGCATTAATATATCCATTTTTGCGCAAACATATATATATGCATTAATATATCCATTTTTGCGCAAACATCAGTTGATTTTTGAAAAAAAATAAAATATAATTGTACATTATATTGGCATATTAGAATTATTAAGTAGGTGAGTCAAGTGGCAGACATTACTACAGAAGAATTAGAAAAAATCGAAAAAGAATATCATTCAGGATCAGAAAGCATACGTTCTATCAAGGAATTTGTTAGTCCGGAAGAATTGTATGATGAACTGATCACATCTATTCACAGGTATCATCCATCAGCGGATATTTCATTGGTGGAGAAAGCCTATAGGGTGGCATATAATGCGCATGATGGACAGGTTCGTAAGTCTGGAGAGGCGTATATTATCCATCCTCTTTGTGTTGCAATAATACTTGCAGATTTAGAGCTGGATAAGGAGACTATAGCAGCGGGACTTCTGCATGATGTACTGGAAGATACTATCATGACAGAGGACGAGATGCGCGAGGAATTTGGCGATGAGGTTGTTTTGCTTGTAGATGGAGTTACGAAGCTGCAGCATTTGCATCTGACAGACAGTTCCAAGGATCCAAAGGATAAGAATGCCGACCGACTTGAGATGCAGGCTGAGAATCTTCGTAAGATGTTCCTTGCCATGGCAAAGGATATACGTGTAATCATGATAAAGCTTGCTGACCGCCTTCATAATATGCGTACTCTTAAGTATCAGTCTAAAGAGGCACAGCTAAGAATTGCAAGGGAGACACAGGATATTTATTGTCCTATTGCTCAGAGACTTGGTATCAGTAAGATTAAGATAGAACTCGAAGATTTGTCTATGAAGTATCTCTATCCAGATGCATACTATGATCTTGTTGAGAAAATTGCCCTTAGAAAAGAAGTACGTGAAAAATATGTCCAGGGATTAGTGGATGAGGTGAGGGCACAGATTGAAGAGGCTGGAATTAAGGCAGAGATTTCAGGAAGAGCTAAGCACTTTTTCAGTATATATAAGAAGATGGTCAATCAGGACAAGACGATTGATCAGATATATGATTTATTTGCAATTCGTATAATTGTTGAATCTATTAAGGATTGCTATGCAGCACTTGGAATCATGCATGAGAAATACAAGCCAATTCCAGGCAGATTCAAGGATTATATTGCTATGCCTAAGCAGAACATGTACCAGTCACTACATACGACGCTTATCGGACCTAGCGGTCAGCCGTTTGAGATTCAGATAAGAACATATGAGATGCATCGTACAGCTGAATATGGTATTGCAGCACATTGGAAGTACAAAGAGGGCAACAATGGCAATGCTACCAATACCACTGTTACAGAGGAAGAGAAGCTTAGCTGGCTTAGACAGATTCTTGAATGGCAGCAGGATATGTCTGACAACAAGGAGTTTATGAGCCTGTTAAAGAGCGATCTTGATTTGTTCTCTGACAATGTATTTGCTTTTACACCATCAGGGGATGTAAAGAACTTACCTAGCGGCTCAACACCGATTGATTTTGCGTATAGCATACATTCTGCGGTTGGTAATAAGATGGTAGGAGCGAAGGTAAACAGTAAGCTTGTTCCTATCGATTATCAGATTCAGAACGGTGACCAGATTGAGATTATTACCTCTGCAAATTCCAAAGGACCTAGCAGAGACTGGCTTAAGCTTGTAAAAAGTACTCAAGCAAAGAATAAGATTAACCAGTATTTCAGAAGTGAATTAAAGGGCGAGAATATCCAAAAGGGAAAGGACCTGATTGCGGCTTACTGCAAGTCAAAGGGATATGCTGTTTCAGATATCAATAAGCCTGAATACCAGGAGAAAATAATCAGAAAATATGGATTCCATGATTGGAATTCGTGCCTTGCAACTATAGGACACGGTGGTCTTAAAGAGAGCCAGATTGTCAATAGAATGTATGAGGAGTACAAGAAGGATCACTTGATTCCACTTACAGATGAAGATGTGCTGCAGGCTATGGATGAGAGACAGGCAGGAGGGCAGGTTCCACCGCCAGAGAAGCATTCAAAGAGCGGAATTATTGTAAAAGGACTTTATGATATATCTGTACATTTTTCAAAGTGCTGTAATCCGGTGCCTGGAGATGAAATAGTAGGATTTGTTACAAGAGGCCGTGGAGTGTCAATCCACAGGACTGATTGTATCAATGTAATCAATCTCTCGGAGATGGAGAAAGCGAGACTTATCGAGGCTGACTGGCAGGTTGAGGACGGAGAAGAACTTGGTGAATATCAGGCCAATATTAAGATATACAGCAATGACAGAGCTGGACTTCTTGTAGATATCACAAGGATATTTACAGAGAGGGGCATTAATATCTGTGGTATTCATTCAAAGACCAGCAAACAGGGAATTGCCACTATTGATGTATCGTTTAATACCAAGGGACGTATTCAGATTAATAATTTAATAGAAAAACTCAGACAGGTAGAGAATATAATTGACATTGAAAGAACCACTGGCTAATCCGGTGGTTCTTACTACGATTTTGACCGAAGGAGATTGTTAATGAGCAAAATGAAAATCAATCAGTATGTAGTTGGTCCAGTGCAGACAAATTGCTACTTTGTTATAAATGATGAGACTAAAGAAATGCTTGTAATTGACCCGGGAGCAAGTGCTAAGGCGCTTGCAGACAAGGCAAGAAAAGACGGCTATACTCCAGTTGCGATTTTACTTACACATGGACATTTTGACCATGCGACAGGAGCACAGGAGCTTGCGGATGAGTTTGGTGGAATCCCGATCTATGCATATGAAGCAGAGGAAGAGACACTAAAAGATCCAGAACTGAATGCAAGCTGGATGATGGGACAGTCTCTTACATTTAAAGCAGATAAATTCTTAAAAGATGAGCAGGAGATAGATCTTGCCGGTTTTCATATCAGAGTATTGTTCACACCGGGGCATACACCAGGTGGGTGCTGCTATTATTTTCCATATGAAGACGTGCTTTTTTCAGGAGATTCTTTATTTTGCATGTCAATTGGAAGGACTGATTTCAAGAAAGGCAGCATGTCAGATCTGGTAAGAGCTATCAAAGAAAAGATAATGGTACTGCCTGATAGAACGACGGTATATCCAGGTCACAATGATATAACAAGTATTGAAAATGAGCGTATGCATAATCCATATCTGTAAATATTCATAATGTTGTAACTATTTGTAATTTCAGTAAAAGTTTTATATTGATCCGGATAGTTATAACGCATGAATAGAACTACAAATACAGAAAAATGTCAAGATATGCATACTTATATAGAAAGTAAAAGAAAATGATTATAGTTACATTTAATAAACCGAATTTCGAGTATGATGTCCATTCATTGCTCAAAGCATTTTTCCCAGAAGAAAAGGTCCAGATGTTTTATACATGTGGAGAGGAAGAACTTTCAGAGGAAAATGTAGCATGCACAGCGCATGCATTTGATGATGAAGCAAGGGCACAGCTTGAAGAAGCACAGCATGTATTTGAGATTGATTACGAAGAAAATAAAATACAGATAGACTGGAATGATGGTAATACATCACATCAGATAAGTTTTGATGTGGACACGGCAGATAAGCAGGAAACAAGGAATAAATTAAAACAGAATTTATATGATATGATTTCAGAAGGTCTTGGGATTGTTCTTCCATGGGGAACACTTACAGGCATCCGCCCGACGAAGATTACCATGCATTTACTTGAATCGGGGATGAGCGAGGATGCAGTATATAATTACATGAAAGAGAATTACCTTGCCAGTGATGAGAAGATAAAGCTTTCTATTGATATAGCAAGACGTGAGAAGTCCCTTCTTTCAAAGATTGATTATGAGAACGGATATAGCCTTTATATTGGTATTCCATTTTGCCCAAGCACATGTCTGTACTGCTCATTTACATCATATCCTCTTGCACAGTGGAAAAATCAGGTAGATGCATATCTTGATGCACTCGAAAAAGAAATTGATTTTACGGCAGAGAGATTTGCAGACAAGAAGCTTAATTCAATTTATATTGGAGGGGGCACACCTACAACACTTGAACCGTATCAGCTGGACAGGCTGATAAAAAAGATAAAATCAAGTTTTGATTTAACTTATTGCGTGGAATTTACTGTCGAGGCAGGTCGTCCAGATTCGATTACAAAAGACAAACTTATGGTACTCAAGGAAAATGGAATAGATAGGATATCTGTTAATCCACAGACAATG
The DNA here is from genome assembly GCA_934359755.1 of uncultured Agathobacter sp. GTDB lineage: Bacteria > Bacillota > Clostridia > Lachnospirales > Lachnospiraceae > Roseburia. The sequence goes on along the minus strand of CAKRLV010000009.1, from coordinate 20,227 downwards.
AAGCAAAAGACACTTGATATTATTGGAAGGCATCATACAGTTGAGAATACGATAGAGAGTTTTAAAATCGCAAGAGAGGTGGGTATCTCCAATATCAATATGGATTTGATAATGGGATTGCCTGAGGAAGATATAGATGATGTCAGACATACTATGGAAGTTTTACGAGAACTAGAGCCTGACAATATTACAATCCATTCACTTGCGATAAAGAGAGCTGCACGCCTTACCATTTTTAAAGACAGATATCAGGATATGCAGATGGTTAACACGCAGGAACACATGGATTTGTGCGCAAAGATATGCCATGAGATGGGACTTGAACCATACTATCTTTATAGACAAAAGGGGATGGCTGGCAACATGGAGAATGTTGGATATGCAAAAGCTGGCATGGCAGGAGTGTACAATATCTTGATAATGGAAGAGAAACAGACTATAATGGCACTTGGTGCAGGTGCATCGACGAAGTTTGTGCTGCCAGAGGTCAATGCCGATGGCAACAGACGTATTGAACGAGTTGAAAACGTCAAGGATGTTAAAAATTATTTAGAGCGAATTGACGAGATGATACAAAGAAAAACTGACAAGATGGAGGAAATAAAATGGCATTAAGCAAGAAGCCTGTTAATGGAATGAAGGATATATTACCAGCAGAGATGGAAATCCGTGATTATGTCACAAATGTAATCAAAGATACATATCGCAGCTTTGGATTTACACCGATTGAGACGCCATGCATGGAGAATATAGCCAATTTATCAAACAAGCAAGGTGGAGAGAATGAGAAACTCATTTTCAAGGTAATGAAAAGAGGCGAGAAATTAAATCTCGAGACAGCGAAGGAAGAAGCAGACGTTGTTGATTTTGGAATGCGTTATGATCTGACAGTTCCTCTGTCACGTTTTTACTCAAATAATGCAAATAATCTCCCAAGCCCATTTAAGGCATTACAGATGGGAAGCGTATGGAGAGCTGACAGACCACAGAGAGGCCGTTACCGTCAGTTTACACAGTGTGATATTGATATTCTTGGTGAGCCAAGCAATCTTGCAGAGATTGAGCTTATTACAGCTACTACTACTACAATTGGAAGACTTGGATTCAAGAATTTTGAAATAAGAATTAATGAGAGAAGAATTCTAAAAGCAATGGCTGCTTACAGCGGATTCGCAGAAGATTCTTATGATGGACTTTTTATAACACTCGATAAGATGGACAAAATTGGTGTAGAGGGTGTAGCAGAAGAACTCGCAAAAGAAGGACATGCACAGGAATCAATAGATAAGTATTTAGGACTTTTCAAGTTGTTAGAGGACAAGAAGGATGTGGCAGAAGGTGTTGCATTCCTGGCAGATACATTAGGGGATTACCTTGAAGCTGATGTTGTTACAAGTCTTACAGAGATTGCAACAGCTGTAAATGCTACTAAAGGCGCTGAATTTACGCTTGTATTTGATCCGACACTTGTACGTGGAATGGGTTATTATACAGGTACAATTTTTGAAATTGCAATGCCAGAGCTTGGAGCTGCCTGTGGTGGCGGTGGACGTTATGATAAGATGATAGGTAAGTTCACAGGAAATGATGTCCCAGCCTGCGGTTTTTCAATCGGATTTGAGAGAATTATCTTACTTCTTATGGAGAGTGGATTTAAGATTCCAGAGAGCCCAAAGAAGGTTGCTTATCTGGTTGAGAAGAAGTATCCAGCCGAGAAGCTTGTTGATGTAATGAAGCAGGCAACAGAGGCAAGAGCTAATGGACAGCAGGTACTGGTTGTCCGTATGAACAAGAATAAGAAGTTCCAGAAGGAGCAGCTCAGTGAACAGGGCTACGAAGAATTTGTGGAATTTTTCAATAAATAATTTATCGATGTAACACTAAAATGGCGGATGAGGATATCTCATTTTGGTGTTAAACACTAATTGTGATTAAGAAGGAGAAAAATTATGGTACAGTCAAGAACACACAACTGTAACGAGCTGCGAATCGAAGATGCAGGCAAGTCAGTTACACTTGTTGGATGGTTTGAGAACATTCGTAAAGTAAGTAAGAATCTGGGATTTTTAATTCTCAGAGATTTTTATGGAACAACACAGATTGTAATAGAAACAGAAGAGATGATGTCAATCATCGATGAACTCAATAAAGAAAGCACAATCTCAGTCACAGGTACAGTAAGAGAGCGTTCTAGCAAGAATGCAGAACTTCCTACAGGTGATATTGAAGTAGTTCCAGAGAAGATAGAAGTACTCGGAAAGTGTAGATATAATGCACTTCCATTCGAGATTAACCAGTCTAAAGAAGCAGATGAGAATACAAGACTTAAGTATAGATATCTTGACCTTAGAAATCCTGATGTAAAGAGCAAAATCGTACTTAGAAGTAAGATTGTTGCAGAACTCAGGCAGAAGATGAACTCACTTAATTTCATGGAGATTACAACTCCAATTCTTACATGTTCATCACCAGAAGGAGCAAGAGATTATCTTGTACCAGCAAGAAATCATCCGGGCAAATTCTATGCGCTTCCACAGGCACCACAGCAGTTCAAGCAGATTCTTATGGCATCTGGTTTTGATAGATATTTCCAGATTGCACCTTGTTTCAGAGATGAAGATGCAAGAGCTGACCGTTCTCCAGGAGAGTTCTATCAGCTTGATATGGAGATGGCATTTGCTTCACAGGAAGATGTATTTGCAGTAATCGAAGAGGTACTTCCACCTGTATTTGAGAAATATGGTGTGTACACAAATGCATCTAAGGCTCCATTTGTCAGAATTCCTTATTTAGAGGCAATGGAAAAGTATGGTAGTGATAAGCCAGACCTTAGAATTGATTTAGTACTTCAGGATGCTACAGATGTTATGGCAGACTGTGGTTTTGGACCATTTGAGGGCAATACAGTTAAGGCAATCGTAGTAGATGGATTTACAGCAACAAGAAAAGTAATAGACAAAATCTGTGCTGACGTAGAGATTACTACAGCTAACAAGGCGTTTTGGTTTAAGCTTGATGAGAACGGAGAACTTGTTGGTGGAATTTCTAAATTCCTTAAGGATAGAAAGGATGCTGTTGTAGAAGCACTTGGACTTAAGCCAGGAGATTTCGTTGGACTTACAGCTGGAAAGCTTCTTACAGCGCAGAAGACAGCAGGTGTACTTCGTAAGCTTCTCGGTGCTGCAAGCGAAAAGCATATGAAACAGAACACATACGAATTCTGCTGGATAGTAGATTTCCCAATGTATGAAATTGGAGAGGAGTCAGGAGAACTTGAATTCTGTCATAATCCATTCTCAATGCCACAGGGCGGAATGGATGCTCTTAAGAATCAGGAACCACTTGATATTCTTGCATACCAGTATGATCTTGTATGTAATGGTGTAGAGTTATCATCTGGTGCAGTTAGAAATCATGATCCAGAAATCATGATTGAAGCATTTAAGCTTGTTGGACTTGGCGAAGATGATGTTAAAGCGAAGTTCCCGGCTATGTACAATGCATTCTGTTATGGAGCACCACCACATGCAGGAATTGCTCCAGGAGTAGATAGAATGATTATGCTTATCTGCGGTGAGGAGAGCATTCGTGAGATTATCCCATTCCCAATGAATAAGAATGCGATGGATATTATGATGGGTGCACCAGCGACAGTAGAACAAAAACAGCTTGATGATGTTCATATTGCAATAGTTTCTACAGATGAAGATGAAGAATAAAAAGAGTACAAATACGAAAGAACCAGAAAAGAAGCAGGAGATATTGCAAGGCAAAAGACTCAGAAGAAAAAATATAATTCTTGCAATTACCATAGGTGTATTTGTTTTTGGAATTGTACTTGGAATCCTGCTGGGATTTGTGCTTAACCGTATATCGATCCTAAGCAACAGAATTGCGTATTTATCAGATACTGCTGACATTATTATGAATGATGTCAGCACATTGCAATCTGATATAGAGGCGACACTCGAGGAAGAGACAAGCCTGCTTGAAAGTTGGGACATTAATCTGGTTAATACTGATTTTAGAACTAAGACGTATACTGTGGATGTGAGCATAATACCCAAAGAATATACTGACAGTACAAAGGCAATTATATACTTTGGAACGAATCAGTATGAGCTTACACTGGATAATTATTCATACAAGGCCAGAATTAAGCTTCATCAGGGGGAGTCTTTTGCGGGAAATGTCACTGTACTTTTTATTGACGGAGACAAGAAGTCTACAGAGGTAATTAAGGGCTATAAGGATGTCCAGCCTGATTTCTCTCATGTGCTAAGTGGCAATGCCACAGAGATGCCGGTTTATAAAGATGGCAAACTTCAAATTGATGGCGCGTTCGATTTCGCACTTCAGGGAGATGAGAATTTTAAGTTTGAAAGTTTTGAACTTGTAGTGCAATCAAACCAGACGAAGATAGATACAGTAGATTTGAAGGAACTTGCCGAGAAAGAACGGAATAAATCTGATGATACAGACAAAACTAATATAAATGGCAAAAATGATACCATAGATGGAAATGATGATGCTGATGACACAGACAATGCAGATGGAGCGGATAGTGCTGATGACAGTACGAAGAATGACGAAGAATCTAAGTCTGAATCGACTGGAAAGCTGACGCTTGCAGATGCAACTGAACAGAGCCAGAGAACCGAGAGAAACAATATAGATACCGAGACACAGACGTCAGAGGATACAGAGACTGATACTGTATCTACGATAGATTCACTGGCTGGAATCTATGAGATGAAAGGCGAGTACGATATAGATAATTCTACAGATGTCAGAATATATCTTCACGCAGAAACCGAAGACGGATATGTCTTTGAGTATGACCTTTTCAACGGAAGAACGATAAATGAAGCATCACAAGGCAGTGATGATAATGATGATAGTAAGAGTGATAATAGCAACGTATCAGGATTTGTATATAAGGAGAATTACTTTGCAGGAAATTACAGTGTCTATGATCAAAAAGGTGCTAAATATGAGAAAAACTAGATTCATGACAGCCGTAGCAGTTATGTTCGCAGTAGTGTTTACTACTGCGGATGTACATGCGGCTGTTTCTTTATTGTATACACCATATGCGGGGCTGGAATATGAGTACACAGAAAATGTGACATGCGGAACAATTCGCTATGTGAGTCAGAACCCATCGAGTGTGCAGTACAAGGCTGCCTACTGGGGAAATTATAGTGCCAGTTCAGAGTGCCTCACAGCCAATATTTCAATGGCATTATCCTATGTAGGAGCCAATGTGACACCACAGAATATATTGGATTACAACCGCAGTACCATATGGAAACGCAATTGGGGCGGAATTACGAGCTATGCTGAGACAACACTTGATGTTGCAATGGCGAATTACATAAATGGTGCAGGAAAATATAGTCCACCTATTTTGCATCTGACAGGTGATAATTGTGGATATTCAAGAGGACATTATGTACTTGTTGTGGGAAAAGTGGCTGAAAACCAATACGAAGTCATTGATCCGTATTGCGATGTGTATAATCAGCCGACATGGCAGATTACAATTGCAGATGATGTTGTAAACTATGCGCTTTCATCAGGAAGCCGTATCTGTAGTTCACCACTTAGCAGTGCATACCAGTATTATAATGCAAATGCTGTAATTGGACAGCAGGCAGCACCGACAGCATCTGAGACACCAGATGATGAAGCTAATCAACAAGAGGCAGAGAGTCAGGAACCGGCAACAATAGCTGATGCCAATTTCCCACAGCGCATTATAGAGGGACAGGCTTTTTCTATAAAAGGAATCATAAATTCGCAGTCGGACATCACAAACGTATCAGTGACGATTACGAACAGCGCAGGAGCAGAGGTAATTGCAGCTTCTGCACAGCCGGGCACAACAAGTTATGACATATATAAAGGCCTTGATAACAGTGTTGCTTTTGGAACACTTGTGGCTGGAAAGTATGTATATACAGTAAGGGCTGCAAATGCTGCGGGAGAGGTGGAACTCGTCTCACAGGAATTTGTTGTGGCACCGGCTGTTACGTCGATTATATCGGCAAATAACTGTGCGTCGGGAATTTATCTCAAGTGGAAATCCATAAACAGTGCGACAGGATATTATATATTTAGAAGAGCGGGAAGCGGTGAGTATACACTGCTTGCGGATGTAGCAGGAAATCCAGCAGCATCGAGTATCTCATATACTGACGAAAAAACTAAGGGAGCAACGCGATATGCGTACAGAATATACGCATACAAGGATGATGCAGGGACACATATTGATGGCGATTCATCAGCGGGCAAGGCATGTTTTAAGCTTAGTGCGCCAGGTGCAGTGAAGGTAAAGAGGCTGTCCTCTAAGAGCATACGTGTTTCGTTTAAGAAGGTAAAGAGGGCAAGATATTATCAGGTGCAGTACAGTACTTCAAAGAATTTCAGTGGAGCTAAGATTGTAAATATAAGTGGAAATACTAAGACAATTAAGAATCTGAAAAAAGGAAAGAAATATTACGTCAGAGTCCGTGCGTGTATGAAGTCAAGTTCTATTACATATAGAAGTGCATGGTCCACAGCAAAAAGAATGTAGATGTGATGCAGCATGCATCAATAAAGGAAGTGGCAGTATGGCTATTTTGATATGGTCATGCTGCCACTTTTTTGTCTGAATGGATTAGAGATGTCTGTTTGGGTATGGATAAGAGATTATGCAAGTGATACTATAATAAACGGTTAGAGAAAACTAACAGGAAAGGGTATGATGATTGATTTGAAAGTGAATGATATTGCAAACCTTGGAAGTAATGTAAAGACAATGATAAAAGATGATAATTGCTCAGTTCTTATGATGAGTGATTCAACTGGCGAGGGTGTGATGACTGTATATCGTGTCATGCCGGGAGTGATGGTATGCTTTTCGGATATGCATATGGAAAAATGCTATTCGGAGTTTGAACTCAGGGAAGATAAGAGTGTATTCTGTCTTGACCATTGCAGGGAGGGCAGAATCGAGATGGAAGTAAAGCCTGGTGTGTTCAGCGTGATGCAGGAAAATGAACTGCGTCTTGACAACAGGGAAAACCACAAGGGTACAACATATTATCCACTTAGGCACTATCACGGTGTGAGTGTATTTCTTGATGTCGAGGAGGCGCAGCAGGCATTGGATGATATGTTTGGCGGCTTTTCGGTAAATATAGCAGAACTCAGAAGCCGTTATTGCACGCAGGATAAACCGTACGTGATACATAAGGACGAGGGACTGTGCAGAATTTTATCCAGCTTTTATCAGGCCAATATAGAGCGGCCAGAGGTAGCTTCGTCGAAAGAATATTACAGGATAAAAGTGGCAGAGATACTACTTTTTCTGGACAAGATGACGATGGAGGAGAGTCGGGAAATAAGACCATATTACTACAAGGCGCAGATAGACAAAATAAAGGCGGTTCATGCTCTTATAACGGGAGACCTCACGAAGCGGTTTACTATAGAGGACTTGGCAGCGATGCATGACATATCTGCAACATCAATGAAAAAATGCTTCAAAGATATATATGGTGACTCTATATATTCGTATCAGAAGAGATACCGAATCAATGTGGCTGCAAGTATGCTGCTTCAGGACGAGGGCAGGGAAATACAGGATATAGCAGCAAAGGTAGGATATGAAAATTCAGGAAAGTTTTCTGCGGCGTTTAGAAGTGTGATGGGAGTGACGCCTGCGGAATACAGAATAAGAAAAGAAAGGGTAGAATGATGAAAAGTGAGAAAAATCAAAAGGATAGCTGGCTGAAAGTGCTTCTTAGCTATGCGGAAGGTGGAAAAAGAAAATTGGAAGTATCAATATTTTTTTCTATCATAAGTGTTTTAAGTGGAATAATTCCATATTATTGCATATATCGCGGTGTGGATTTGTACATAAACAATATAAGCGATGTTCCAGTTGGGGATATTGTAAAGTGGTGTGTCTATGCGCTTGTATTTCATCTGATAAAGATACTGTGTTTTTCAACATCGACGTGGATATCGCATATAGCTGCGTATCATATACTTGAGGGGCTTAGACTCAGGTTATCTGACAGATTCCTGCGGGCACCACTTGGTGATGTGCAGGGACACAGTATAGGCGAAATAAAAAGTATCATGGTTGAGAAAATAGAGGGCATGGAGCCGCCGCTTGCGCATATGATACCAGAGGGAAGCGGACATATATTGCTTCCGATTATAAGTATTGGTGCATTATTTATACTGGACTGGAGAATTGCACTTGCGTCCCTTGTGACAGTTCCACTTTCGATGGTATTTATGATTATGACGATGGTTATAAGTGGCAAGAGTTTTACTAAATATGATGAATCTAATGCCCATATGAATAGCACGATTGTAGAGTACATAGAGGGAATCGAGGTAATAAAAGCATTTGGAAGGGCTGGTACATCTTATGAGAAATATTCAAAGGCAATTCTTGACTATAAACAGTTTGTGTTAAAGTGGCTTACATCGACCTGGCTTACAATGAAGATGACGTTTGCACTTTTCCCATCTACACTTCTGGGAACATTGCCTGTAGGATTGTATCTGACGATTCGCGGCGATATCACGATATCACAGCTTGTTCTTGCAGTAATGCTTTCAATGTCTATGGTGACATCATTTGCCAAGATAGAGGTATTTATGGAAAGTATCCGTGAGATGAAATACAACATCGAAAGCATACAGGGGCTTTTAGAGATGCGTGAGCTGCCTGAACCAGCACAGTATGCAAAGATAAAGGAATATGATATCAGATTGCAGGATGTTTCATTTTCTTATACTGGAAATAAGGAAAATGAGGTATTACACACAGTAAATTTAAGTCTGCCGAAGGGGAGCTATACAGCTCTTGTCGGACCAAGTGGAAGTGGCAAGTCGACAGTTGCAAAGCTGATCTCAAGATTCTGGGATGTGACAGAGGGAAAAATAACAATTGGCGGAGTAGATGTAAAAGATATGCCGCTGGAACAGTTATCAAAGCTGGTAAGTTTTGTCACACAGGATAATTTTCTTTTCAGATGTTCGATTATGGAAAATATACGTCTTGGCAACCCATCGGCTACAGATGAGCAGGTAAAAGAAGCGGCAAGAAAAGCCTGTTGTGAGGAATTTATCGAGAAGCTTCCACAGGGATATGATACACCTGCAGGAGAGGCAGGAAAGAGGCTGTCAGGAGGCGAGAAGCAGAGGATTGCGATTGCAAGAATTATGCTTAAGAATGCACCAATCGTAATACTCGATGAAGCGACAGCTTTTACAGATCCAGAAAATGAGGATAAGCTTCAAAGAAGTATTGAGGAACTCACAAGGGGAAAGACGCTGCTTGTTATTGCACACAGACTTTCTACCATTGCTGATGCAGATCAGATTGTTGTACTTAAAGACGGCAAAATTGTAGCGAAAGGAACACAGGAAGAATTGCTGCAGAACTGTCCTCTTTACGGCAGGATGTGGCAGGCACATGTGGGTACAAGACATTGGGCTGTAGGAAGTGTGAAGGGAGATGAAAATATATGTTTGGAACAGTAAAAAGGATTATAAATTGGTGCGGAAGTTTTAAGAGAAATCTGTATATTGGTTTTATATTTTCATTTTTCTCAGGCTGGTTTGCGGCAATGCCTGTAATATGGGCAGCATTTATAATTGGAAAACTTGTAGAGTGTACAAAAGACGGTACAACGCTTACTACAGACTGGGTAGCAAAAAGTATAGGCGTATTGGTTTTGTTTGTATTCCTGCGATTTCTGTTTGACTATATAAGGGCAAGGTTTCAGGAATCAATCAGTTATGAACTTATAGCGAGGGACAGACTTGCAGTCGGTGATGCATTAAAGAGAGTATCGCTTGGATATTTCCAGAATATGAATACAAGCACAATCCTAAATTCTATCACAACAGGACTTCATACACTTGAAGGTATGGGAATCCGTATGATAGACAACTTTGTCGGAGGCTATCTGAATTTCATATGTATTTTGCTCTGGCTTACATATATAGATTGGAGAGTTGGTGCAATAGCCATAGCGGGTGCGGCTCTGTCATTGGTATTTCTTTTAGTGATTTCCAGATACAGCACACAGAATGCTCCAGTACTGGCAGAGGCAAACAGAGAACTTACAGGTGCGACATTAGAGTATGCGAGAGGTCTTGCTGTTGTTAAGTCTTTTGGAAAAGCAGGAGCATCAATGGAGGCGATGAGGACAGCTTGTCGGGACAGCAGGGACATTAATCTTAAGATTGAGTGGGGCTATATTCCATTTAACGCATTCCATTTACTTGCACTTAAGGTGGCAAGCGTGTTTATAGCAATCGTGGCATTTTATCTCGGAATGAATGGAAGTATAGATTTTACATCAATGATACTTGTAGAATTGTTATCTTTTCATATATTTGGTTCACTGGAGCCTATATCTGATTGTGCGCATGTTCTTGCGATTATAGATGATGCGCTCGATCATCTTGATGCATTAAAAGGGGAATCATTTATCGATGCAGATGGCAGAGATATTAAAATTGATAATTACGATATAGAATTTAAAAATGTTGATTTCTCATATGGAAAGGACGCGCAGAGGAGAGAAGTCTTAAATGATGTCAGCCTGAAAATTCCAGAAAATACAGTTACTGCAATCGTTGGACCATCGGGAAGCGGAAAGACTACGATATGTAATCTGATAGCCAGATTTTATGATGTTGATAAGGGAAGTGTCAGCATGGGCGGACATGATGTAAGAGAGTTTACATGCGACAGTCTGCTGTCAAACATATCAATGGTGTTCCAGAATGTATATCTTTTCCATGATACGATAAGGAATAATATATGCTTTGGTAAGCCTGATGCTACAGAAGAAGAAATGATTGAGGCGGCTAAAAAGGCATGCTGTCATGATTTTATCATGGCTTTGCCAGATGGATATGATACTGTTGTAGGTGAAGGAGGTGGAAGTCTCTCTGGAGGTGAGAAGCAGCGTATTTCAATTGCCAGAGCAATACTTAAAGATGCACCTGTTATTATTTTAGATGAAGCTACTGCCAGCATTGACCCGGAAAATGAGCATTTGATCCAGCAGGCTATATCTGAATTAACAAAGGGAAAAACAATTGTGACAATTGCACACAGACTTGCGACAATAGAACAGGCCGATCAGATACTTGTAGTTGATGATGGACAGATTGTTCAAAGAGGAACGCATAAGGAACTTATTAAAGTCCCTGGAAAATATAAGGATTTCGTCGATATAAGAAGCAAATCAGAGGGATGGAGATTAAATTCTTAAGTCCATCCTCTGATATGCCGATTTTCAGGACTCTTTCTGGGAGAGTGGGAGCGTGAATATGAATTCCGTTCCTGCTCCTTCAGTACTTATGACATTTATGTTCTCGTTGTGAGCCTGAATTATTTCTTTTACGATAGCAAGGCCAAGACCTGAACCTCTTTTATCCTTGCCGCGGGAACTGTCGGTTTTGTAGAAGCGTTCCCATATCTTCTTAATGCTGTCAGCAGGGATTCCGATACCATAATCTTTTACAGAGACAATTACTTTTTCGTTCTTTATGTGAGTCTCAATCTTGATTGAAGAATCATTGTGAGAGAACTTGGTGGCGTTGTCAATCAGGTTGTATAAAACCTGCTGTATCTTGGTCATATCTCCGTTCACAAAAAGTTCCTGACCCGTCAGAACCAGATCAAAAGAAATTCCTTTTTCTGAACACTTTCCCTCAAATGTCAAAATAGTAGAACGAATCATATTGTTTATATCAAAATCAGCTAAATCAAGGCGTATGCCGTGGCTTCCAAACTGATTGAGGTCCAAAAGGCTCTGCGTGAGTTTGTTAAGGCGCTCAGTTTCGAAAAGAATAATGTTCAGGTATTTTTCCTGCATTTCATAAGGAATTGTACCGTCAAGGATTGCATTTATATATCCCTTTATCGAAGTAAGCGGAGAGCGGAAGTCGTGAGATACATTTGAGACAAACTTACGCTGGTCCTCTTCAAGGCGATCCAGTTCGGTAGACATATAGTTCAGGGTGTCTGCCAGATAGCCTATTTCATCATTGGAGTGAACATTAATCTTCTGCGAGAAATCACCTTTGGCATATAGCTTGGCAACATTGGTGATTTTACGTATTGGTTTGAAAATAGTAATAGCAAAAAAGAAATACATAAGGAATCCAAGAACAAATAAAATCAGACTTGAATAGAATGTAATGTTGCTAAAACTACTTGAGTTTTTCATTATCGCAGCTACAGATTTGTGTATGAGTACGTAGCCGCGGTTTTTATAATCTATAGTGATTGGTGAAAAAACGGTAAGCGTATCATTGTCAAACTGCGAATAGAAATTGCCGACATTATAGTATGAATTTCCAAAATCAGCCACATCAAAATTATTGATGATGATGTATTCATGCTCAGACGCTGCATGGCTTACGGTCTCGTCAGATGAATTTATAAGTACATTACCATGTGCATCTATTACCCATATCTCCGATGACAGATAATCTGCGACTATTTCCATGTGATGCTGAAATGCATCAAGTGTGATAGTCGATTTGTAGTAATCGGAAGCATAGTCAGAAGCTATGAGCGTCGACTCACGGTAGAGATTGGCGGCTTCTGACTTTATTGCAACCTTGTAGGTAATATTCTGGATAAATGTAATTATCAGGATGTAGGCTATGGCTCCATATATCAAATAGCCTATTAGAAACTTTATAAAGAGTTTGCGCTTCATTATGATGATACCTCGAATTTATAACCGATTCCCCAGACTGTAGCAATCTTCCAGGTTGGGTGGTCTTTGATTTTCTCACGAAGTCTTTTTACATGTACATCGACAGTTCGTGTGTCACCGATATATTCATATCCCCATATATTGTCAAGAAGCTGCTCCCTTGTAAATACCTGATTTGGTGAAGAGGCAAGGAAATACAGAAGTTCAAGTTCCTTAGGGGGCATCTCGACTGAATGATTGTTATATGTGACTGAATAGTTTGACAGATTAACTGTAAGACCTGGATATTCAACACATTTGATGTCCGATGATGCCACAGCTTCTGGCTTGGCTGGCTGGAAACGACGGAGAACAGCTTTGACTCTGGCAACAAGCTCCTTTGAGTCGAATGGTTTCATGATATAGTCGTCGGCTCCAAGTTCAAGCCCAAGTACCTTGTCAAAAATTTCTCCTTTAGCGGAAAGCATGATGATTGGTACATTGGACTTGGTGCGGATTTCACGGCATACCTGATATCCGTCTATTCCAGGCAGCATTAAATCGAGCAGGATAAGATTTGGTTCGTACTGCTCAAAAGCGACAAGTGCCTGTTCACCATCATTTACAATGTGTGTATCATAACATTCTTTGGTAAGATACAGAGAAATAAGCTCTGCAATATTGTTGTCATCATCTACAATTAGAATTTTGGATTTTGTTGCCATATATACCTCCTATGATAATTATTATGCAGCATTAATCGAACGTAACTATTGTCACACCAGCATCACCTTCACCGAATTCGCCAAGATGGAATTCTTTGACATTGCGCATTCCTTTCAGGTGATTATGCACTGCTGTTCTAAGTGCTCCAGTACCCTTGCCGTGAACTACACGGACAGAGTCAAGATGAGCAATATAAGCATCATCGAGGTACTTGTCAAGCTTGGCAACAGCTTCATCAGCACGCATACCTATCAGATTTATCTCAGGTGAGATGTTCATTGATTTATTCATTTTAATTTTGCTGCCACTGCTTCCACCAAATTTCTTGTTTGGTGAGATTGCATCTTCATCCACAAGTATGAGGTCATTTATATTAACCTTTGAACGAAGAATTCCCATTTGGACAAACAAATCGCCTCTGGCATCAGGAAGAGTGTGGACTGTTCCTTTTAAATTCATAGACAGGACAATAACAGAGTCACCTATTCGCAGCTTCTTAGGTGCCTTAGGATTCTTCTTAACAGCCGGCTTTTTGAGTCCTGAAAGAGATTTTTCTTTCTCGGAAAGTTTGTTGCCGACCTTTGAACGCTCTTTCTCCATCTGACTCATAGGAGCCTGTCCCTGGCCATATTTGTGGAAATTGCGGATAGTCTCGTCAGCGAGTTCTTTTGCCTCTTTAAGAATCTTGTATGCTTCTTCGTTCGCATCACGAATGATTTTGTCCTTGTTCTGGTCAATTTTCTCGTTCTTGGATTCAAGCCGTTTTTTCAATTGTTCTATTTCAAGTTTATACTTTTTAATCTCGGTCTGTTCTTTCTCGATGGTCTGTCTGCTCTCTTCAAGATTGGCAATCACATCTTCGAAATCTACATCCTTTTCGCTGATACGATTGCGGGCATCATCGATTATATCGGTTGCAAGTCCGAGCTTCTGAGAAATCGCAAAGGCATTACTTTTTCCAGGAATACCAATAAGAAGTCTGTAAGTAGGGCTTAATGTCTCTACATTGAATTCACAGCATGCGTTCTCGACAGCATCAGTAGACAGTGCGTATATCTTAAGCTCGCTGTAGTGAGTGGTAGCCATAGTAGTGGCACCATATAGATGAAGCTTGCTCAAAATCGAAATAGCGAGGGCTGCACCTTCGGTTGGATCAGTTCCAGCACATAACTCATCAAAAAGACACAAACTGCGGTCATCTGCTTTTGATAAAATATAGATGATATTGGTCATGTGCGATGAAAAAGTACTAAGTGACTGCTCGATGCTCTGCTCGTCTCCGATGTCTGCAAAAATCTCATGATAGATAGAAAGCTCGGAACGATCCCCGGCAGGAATGTGAAGTCCGGCCTGGCCCATGAGTGTAAGCAAACCTACCGTCTTAAGAGAAACGGTCTTACCGCCTGTATTGGGACCAGTTACAATAAGCTGTTTGTAGTTGTCTCCGATGTGCACGTCAATAGGAACTACTTTCTGTGGATCAAGGAGAGGATGACGTCCTTTCTTGATATTTATATATCCACGCTCATTGAACTGCGGGGCAACACCATTATATGATTTGGCAAGCTGCGCTTTTGCAAAAATAAAATCAAGTTCAGCAAGAATTTTGTAATCACTTGCAAGTGCATCTGTATTTAAAGCGACTTCATTGCTAAGAGATGCAAGTACAGCGTTTATCTCATCCTGTTCTTTTATAAAAAGCTGCGTGAGCTCATTGTTCAGATTTACAACAGCCATAGGTTCTATGAATAAAGTAGAACCAGTAGAGGACTGATCGTGAACCATACCAGGAACATTGCTCTTGGAATCCGCTTTTACAGGGAGACAATATCTTCCGTCGCGCATAGTGATGACAGTATCCTGAAGGTAGGTCCTTGTAGTGGAATTGTTGATTATGCTTGTAAGCTGGGCATGAATACGGTCATTCATTCCACGGATTGACTTGCGGATTTTGGAAAGTGCCGGACTTGCATCATCTGCAATCTCATCTTCTGAAATAATGCATCTTTTTATCTCATCATAGAGAGGAGTAAGAGGCTCGAGTTCTTCAAAAAATGATGTAAGAGAATCCACTTTTTCATCGGAGCGGTCACTGCGGTTGTATGCCTTTGCACGCTTGGCAACTTCAAGCAATGAACTAATTTTAAGAAGTTCGGTTGTGTTGAGCGTGCCGCCTATTTCAAGTCTTTTAAGCATTGAGTTGATGTTGTGGGTTCCAGCAAAAGAGATTCCACTTTTCTTGTAGAGGCGCGAAAGCGCATCAGATGTGGTCTTTTGCAGATAATTAATTTTCTCAATATCGGTAAGAGGTTTGAGTTTTAGGCACTTTTTCCTGTTTTCCTCACATGATGCGAGGTCGGATAGTTTTTCAAGTATTTTATTGTATTCTAAAGTGTAAAAAACTTTTTTATTCATGTTTATTCCTCATTTACATCTTGTTTTATGTATTATAGCTATCGAATGCAGTATGCACGTTGATATCTTATGAACTTTAATTATTATTTCATTACTGTTTATTTTAAATGTCTCTACAAGGCAGGAGCTGTAAGCACTCAATAATTAACATTATGGCGCATAGCTTGACAGCGTGGTGTAAAGCTTGCGTCTGAACAGTAACATTATATCGTATAATAGTAAGTTAGCAAAGGTAAAAATGGTTGCAACGATACAGAAATCTATTTATAATGTATTTTATGGAAGATTTTATTCGTGAAAAGATAAAAGAAAAACCAGTGAACAAAAGAAAAATAGCAATTAAGCTTGGAGTTTCAGCATTGTGTGGCCTTGTATTTGCGATAGTAGCATGCATTGTTTTTACTGTATTTTTTGCGTTTATGGATAAGCAGAATCAGGAAGGAGAAGTTGTAAGCAGCAATATCGGTTCTGTGGATGATACGAAAGAGGCGACGCAAAAGGAGACAGAACAATCTACGCAGAATACACAGGAACCTGATACAGGATATAATGAACAGGTGCAGCTTAAAGAATTTACGATTGAGGATTATCAGAAGATAAAGAATCAGCTTTATAACATAGGAAGTGAGGTTAATTGTTCAATCGTAAGTATCACAAGCGTTAAGAGCGATACAGACTGGTTCAACAATACTTATGATTCTGTGGGAACAAGCGCAGGAGTTATCATATCTGAATCGACAAAGGATATTTTTATTCTTGCAGAGAAGAAAGCCATCTCAGATGCTAATAAGATCCGTGTTTCATTCATAAATGAGGAATCAGTAGAGGCGAAGCTGTATCAGTATGATGGCAATACAGGAATAGCAATTTTGTCGGTAGAGAAAGCAAAACTTGATAATGGAACTATGAATGTCATAGAAATCGCCAGATTTGCCAATTCGAATTTAGTGTCAAAAGGTGCAATTACGATTGCTTTAGGAAGTCCGCTTGGTACGAATTATTCGATAATTTCAGGAACAATAACATCCACTGATAATGAGATTACGACGCTTGATCGTAATTACAAAGTTTTTACAACGGATATAGTTTCAACAGACAAGGGCAGTGGTATACTCATTAATACTGCAGGCTCAGTAATAGGACTGGTTATGCAGGATTACAGAGCTCATGACAATGAAAATACGCTTACAGCAATAGGAATTAAGGAGTTAGAGCCGATAATAAATCTTCTTTTACAAGGAAAGCAAATACCTTATTTTGGTATATATGTGTCTACTGTTACAGCGTCTATATCCAAACAGTATGATCTACCCAAAGGCGTATATGTCAGGGAAGCAACTGTAGATTCACCAGGTATGCTCGCAGGAATACAAAGTGGAGATGTAATCACAGAGGTAAATGGACAAAGTGTCCAGAGCGTATCTGATTATTATGATAAATTACTGGAACTTAGCCAGGATGAAGAGGCGACAGTTACTATAATGCGTGAAGGAAATGATGGATATTCAAGTGTAAAATGCAAGGTTACACCTGGAGTTCTAAAATAAATAACAATGACGCTGTATGCTCAAATCAAAGCAGCGAACCAGTGTCAATAAATATAAGTAAGAGCAGTAAGCTCGGGAGGAATTATGAAGTATATTTCATCACTTCGTGAAGGTGAGAGAATCAGTGAGATTTTTTTATGTAAAAGTAAACAGACAGCTATGACAAAGGCTGGAAAGCCATACGACAATGTCATATTGCAGGATAAGACAGGAACACTGGATGCCAAAATCTGGGATGTTGGTTCTGTAGGAATTGAAGAATTTGACGCAATGGATTATGTTGCAGTGACAGGAGATATCACTAGTTTCCAGGGGAATCTACAGTGTTCGATTAAGAGAGTGCGCAAGGTATCAGAGGGAGAGTACGATCCAGCTGATTATCTTCCAGTAAGCACGAAAGATATAGATGAGATGTACAAAGAGCTCATGACTCTTATTGGAACAGTTAGGAACCAGTATTTAAGCAGGTTATTGCATGTGTTTTTTGATGATGAGGATTTCGCAAAGCGTTTTAAATTCCATTCGGCAGCCAAAAGTGTTCATCATGGATTCGTTGGCGGACTGCTTGAACATTCATTAAGCGTAGCTAAGAACTGTGATTTCTTTGCATCAAATTATCCAGTACTTAACAGGGATCTTCTTATTACGGCAGCTATTTTTCATGATGTCGGAAAGTTAAAAGAGCTTTCAACTTTTCCGGAGAACGACTATACAGACGCAGGTCAGCTTCTTGGACATATTGTGATTGGTGCAGAGTGGCTCGGGGAAGAGATTAAGAAGATTGATGGATTTCCAGTTGTACTTGCGAATGAATTAAAGCATTGTATATTGGCGCATCATGGAGAACTTGAGTATGGTTCACCAAAGAAACCAGCACTTATAGAGGCAGTGGCGCTTAGCTTTGCAGACAATATTGATGCGAAGATGGAGACATTTACAGAGCTTCTTTCAGTAGTGCCAGAGAACAATTCAGACTGGCAGGGCTACAATCGCTTTATGGAGACAAACTACAGGCGAACAGTTATGGAGTAACAGCTATAAAAACAATTGTGTAATAGGCAGCATGCAGATAGCAATAAGACAGCTGTGGAGTAAGTAGCATGCGGATAGTCAGTGACAATAGCTGTAAATGATGTAGAGTGATTGGAAAATAGATTTCAGGCAGAGGTTGAAATGCAGAAAAACGATATATTCGAGATTGAGATTACAGACATGGGAGTTAACGGTGAGGGTATTGGTCATCATGATGGAATGACTTTTTTCATCAAGGATGCGCTTATCGGAGATGTCATTACTGCCCGTGTCACTAAATTAAAAAAGAATTATGGTTATGCAAGAGTGGAAGAGATTAAAAGTCCTTCCACTTTTCGTATAGAACCAAAATGCGAACTTCATAGAAGATGTGGTGGCTGCCAGATACAGGCACTTGATTATGTGAGACAGCTACAATTTAAAGAGGACAAGGTCAGGGGAAATCTTGTACGAATCGGTGGATTTTCAGAAGAATTGCTTGATAAGATTATGCTTCCGATAGTGGGAATGCAGGAACCATACAGATACAGGAATAAAGCACAATTCCCTGTAGGATATGGAAAGAACGGAAAAATTATATCAGGATTTTATGCTTCAAGAAGCCATAACATCATAGATGTAGAAGATTGTATGCTTGGGGTGCCTGTCAACAAAGATATACTGGATGTTATAAAACGCTGGATGCGCAAATATGATATAGAGCCATATGATGAAAACAGTGGGAAAGGACTGCTTCGCCATGTTCTTATCAGATATGGATTTACAACGGAAGAGATAATGGTGTGCCTTATTATAAATGGCAGAAAGCTTACAGCATCAGAAGAACTGATTGCGGAATTGACGAAGATAAAAGGAATGACATCTATATCTATCAACATTAACACGAAAAATACTAATGTTATCCTTGGGGATGAGACGCAGTGCATATGGGGACAGCCATATATCACAGATCACATTCATTTGAGAAAATGCCCAAATTATTCGCAGTGGATGGGGCCGATTGTGGAAGATGATGCGTTTGAATTTACAGGAAGTGATGTGGCATATCATATTTCTCCGCAGTCATTTTATCAGGTAAATCCTATTCAGACAGAAAAGCTTTATAGCACAGCAGTTGAATTTGCAGGACTTACAGGCAATGAATCGGTGTGGGATCTGTATTGTGGTATCGGAACAATTTCACTTTTCCTATCGCAGAAAGCAAAGCAGGTATACGGAGTTGAGATAGTTCCACAGGCAATCGAGGATGCAAAGAATAATGCTGTTTTAAACGGAATAACCAATGCAAGTTTCTTCGTGGGAAAAGCTGAAGAAGTGCTGCCAGAATTTTATGAGACTGCCATGGCGGGCGCAGGGCAGAGTGATGTTAATGCTGAGGTGAATACAAATGTGAGTGCTGCTAAGGTGGATACAGATATGAGCACCCCAGAAGTGGGAACAGATATGAGCGCTCCAGATGTGATAGTAGTAGATCCGCCGAGAAAGGGATGCGATGAGAAGTGTCTTGACACAATGATTAAGATGCATCCTAAAAAAATCGTGTATGTAAGCTGTGATTCAGCTACACTTGCGAGGGATTTGAGGGTGTTGTGCGAGGGCGGATATGAACTTAAAAAAGTGCAGGCATTTGACCAGTTTGCACATACGTTGCACGTGGAGACGGTCTGCCTTCTGTCGAGAAAAGCCCAATAAATCAAAGGTTTCTGCGATTTTGAAAGAACAATAGATGTATGTTTTTGTTTCCGCAGAGTGATGGTATAAGCGGGGGGT
>CAKRLV010000008.1 GCA_934359755.1 uncultured Agathobacter sp. | reverse complement strand
TACACTATAGATATTATCATCTTGATCAAATAGCAGAACCCCCGGCAGTTTTCCATACCGACTTCTGTATAAGAACCTCTGTTTCATTGCGCATCTGAACCTTATAGATTTCATTGTACCTGCTGACCGAGACACCCCTAGTGGACAGAATTTTATATTCCAGTATTTAATTCATTTTATTTTCATAATCTTACAATTAATGAAAAATATTATCCACATAAACAGTATCGTTTTCAATACGATAAAGCATAAAATATCGATGCGATAAAAAATTAATTCTTCGATATCCTAACGCTCTTAATTTGGGATTATCACAAAGTTTCAGACTTCCAGCAACATCTGACAGACTTGTTTTTGTTCCTTCGAAATCATTTAATAAATATCTTGCAGCCTGCTCACTTTTCTTTTCAAACAAAGGATATGTGATGAATCTATCAAGGTCTTCCTCTGCATCCCTCATCAAAACAATCTTATAATCCATACTTCAGCCTCATATCAGAAACCACAAGATCTGCATCTCTGAAATTGTACTAGCCATGTTCAGCACCTCACTTCCATCTATCCTCTTCATTATAATGCTAAATCATTTCTATTTCAGTACATTTGTATTGTTATTGTAAAATTATTCTTGTAGACCTTTCAAAAATCAACATAATCAGCAAAGTAAATCTACTTTTTAGTAGATTAGCAAATAAATTCTTTCTTCATTTTAAATTCCTGAATCAATAGTTATCTGACTACCATCTTTTGTCTTCTTAACCCGAATCTGCTGAGGAATATTTTCAATTAATTCCTCACGATGACTGATTACACCAACAAGTTTATTGGCACCAGACAGATTAATAAGAATATCCATTGCACTATCAATTGATTTCTTATCAAGTGTACCAAATCCTTCATCAATAAAAAGTGCATCCATTTGAACTCCCCCAAGATTTGTAGATACAGTATCAGACAATCCTAAAGCTAAACTCAATGACGCTTTAAAACTTTCGCCTCCTGAAAGATTACCTACTGGTCTCCTGTGACCTGTATAATTATCAAGCACTTCAAGATCAAGAAATGTATTGCTTTTCTTTCCTACAGAGTCTTCTTGACGATATAACTCATACTGTCCATCACTCATAGGCAGCAATCGTCTATTTGCCGCTGCAATTATACCATCAAAACCCGCTGCCTGAATGTATTGTTCAAGTGTAATCTTTCCATTTCCTGTGTTTCCCTTTACAAGCTTATACAATCTATCACAAATATTGAATTCTTTTTTGGACTGTTCATACTCTTCACGTTGAGCCTCAATATTTTTTAGTTTTTCAGTGTTATTAGCAATACGATTAGAAACTGTATTGTCCGCTTTTCTAATCTCTCTTACATTTTCGTCCAACTCAGCGCAAGTAACTTTAAGAGCTTCAATATCAACTACTTCCTTACCTTTGGCATAAGCTTTTGTCTCCATTAATTGAGTTTTATTCGTTGTGACAGCATGTTTATAATCGATGATATTCTTTTCTGTCTCTGACAACTCCTTCTCTGAAACAACAAACTCAAGCATGCTCTCGGTATCTTCAAACGCCTTTGAGGCAAGTTTTTTATCTAACTCTGCTTTTAATAGCTTTTCATCATTTTTCTGTGTCTTTAAACTCTCTTCCAACGTTCTAATTTCTGCCCTTATTGTTGTCAGCTTTTTGTCTGCTTTGGCCTTAAAATCTTCTTTTTGTCTCAACATATCTGAAATATATTTTTTTCTTTCCTCGGCTTTGTTCTTTTCCTCAGATGCTTTATTCCAGTTTTCAAATCTCAAGTCTTTTAATGTCTCTAAAGTCGCCTTGCTTGCCGTAATTTCCGCCTCAATACTATTTTTCTTAGTTTGAAGTTTTTCTTTTTCCGATTCCAATTTTTCGCTCTTAATTCCAGAAGCTTCTTCCAATTCTTTTTCCGACTTCTTTAATAAATCACAATCCTTATTAATAGCATTTTGTAACTTAGTATTATCTTCTCTCTTCCTATTTACGGTCACATTGGCATTTTCAAGAATCTCAACGAGTCTGTCTAGTTCTTCTCCACTTGATTTCATGTCAAGAATACTGTTCTCAATACAATCAAGAATAGCAGTTCTCATCTGATTTTCATATTCTTCAAGTGCTGTTTTTGCTTTCTCAGCTCTGGTATTTGCGATACTCTTAGCCTCCTGCGCATCAACTTCTGCCACTTTCAATTTTTCATAATCCTCTTCGGTAATAGAGGTATCCGGTAATTTTGCAAGTTCTGGGTGATGAGTTGAGCCGCAAACAGGACATCTCGTCCCCTCTGAAAGACCTTTTGCTAATAAACCAGCTCTACAGCTGTCTAAAATCTTCTCCGCCGCTATTCTTTTATCATTTGCATTTTCATATTCTATAAAAGCATTTTGAAATTTTTTCTGCTCCGTATTAAGAGTCTTCTGTCTTTTTTTCCATTCTCTAACTTGATTATCAAGAATATCCGTAATATCACTACTTAGGTTTTCTAATTCCCTACCCTTTGTCTGAACTCCATACAACTCATCTGGTCTATCCCTAAGCTGTGTTATCGTTTTTTTCAATTCAATAATCTTATTCTTTAAGTCTTCTTCCTTTGCCTTTAACTTTGTTTCTTCTTTATTGATTAAAGCCTTTGTATCTTCAAGGTTAGAGATTTCTACTGATAGTTTGTCTCTCTGCTCATACTTAGGTTTCTCCTCAATAATATTATTTATGATTATTTTAAGTTTCTCTAATTCAGGCTCATTTTCCTGAACTTCCACAAGTTGATTTTCTGCTTCCTTGACATCCTTTTCAACTTCTGCTTTTTCTGATTTTTTGTTAGTAATTCTGCTTTCTGTGCTCGAGATTTCTTTATCTTTATTAATCCATGCTAAATAAGTTGGATTAACATCATGAGTTGCCGCCTTTCTGCGTTTTAACAGTTGTTCCAACTCATCTATTTCTTCTTTTCTATTTTGCAATTTAATCTGCTCTTGTTCAAGATTTGCCAATTTTTCAATAAATTTATTGTCGATTTCAGCAGTTGCTAATGCATTTTTGCTCTTATTCAGTTGTACCTCTGCAGTGGTAAGCTTTTTTGAAATGTCATTTTTTTTATTCTCATCAAGTTCAATAACAGCTTTAATAATATCAATTAGTTCTTCCAAATTCCATGCACTACCAGATTTATATGCCCTTGTCTGAAGTTCTTCTAGTTCACTATTGATATCATCATTTTTATCTGCTATTACGTCATTAAAATATTGAACTATACTTTGTTCTGCATGTTCTTTTTTTGCTCCATTATTATCCATATGTCTTTTAAGTATATATTCAATATTTTTATACCCACTGGTCATAAAAATAGTACGTAGAATTTCAGTTCTCTGCTCAGTCTTTGCATTAAGCAAATCCCAAAATTCTCCCTGTGCAATCATAGCAATTTGCTTGAATTGTTTATCATCAATATGTAAAAGTTCTTTTACCGCGTTATTAACCTGGGTAACCCCTTCAATAGGTGCTGCTCCCTCAATATAAAGTGTTGCCTTTTGTTTTTCCGTAATTAGTCCATCACCACGCTGTTTCCTTCTCTCATACTCTGGTTGTCTCCACACATGATACTCCCGTCCCTGATGTGAAAAATAAAAATCTACGAAGCTATCTGTATTTGGCTTAGCATACTCACTACGTAAATTTTTTGTATCCCTGTATGTTCCGCTTGTAGTTCCATAGAGTGCAAAGCATATTGCATCAAAAATAGTAGTTTTTCCTGCTCCCGTGTCTCCGGAGATTAAGAATAAACCTTTCTCTTCAAATTGATCAAAATATATTTCTGGCATCTTGTCCGAATATGGACCAAACGCACTAATAATAAGCTTAATTGGTTTCATCAATAACACCTGCCTCTCTTGCCGCTACTCTCATCACGCCTAATTCCTCTTCGCTTATTTCACAATTATATATAAGTCTATAGAAATCTCCTATCAATTCCGAGAAGGACTTGTTTTGTGCTATTTTCGATATATCAACCTGTTCAATTTCCCTGGTATGTGAATTGTCATAATCAATTTTCACAGTATTGGGATACACCTGTTGGAAAACACCCATTGCATCATTTATTATTTCTTCATCCGTTAATGTTACATAAATAAAATCCTCCGGTGTTTTTACATTTGCTTTGTTTAATAGTTCTTCCATTTTGCCTACTATATGACGCATATTACGCATCGGCTTTAGTGGAATTAAATTTATCTCCACTCCATTCTTATCAACATTTATTATAGGCACAGATTTTTCATTATTGACTTCACTCAACGAATACTTAAGTGGTGATCCTGAATATCTTACTTCACATCGACCAACACTCTGTGGCGAATGTATATGACCAAGAGCAACATAATCAAACATATTGAATAAATCATATCCAATTTTTTCTACCAGACCAACACTCTGAGTTCCAGCGCCTTCTGATCCACCTAACATAGGATCCTCGCCTTTGCCCGCAACAAATTGATGGGCAACTAATATATTCTTTTTCTTTTCATCAATATCTGCATTTGCAAGTACAACTCTTACTGCATCCTCATATGATTCTATCTCCGCCTTGGGGAAAAAATGTTTTACCTGAGATGCCTTGATAAACGGAAGTAAATAAATATTAATTTCTGTTTCACCGTCATTAATAACATGCTTATCAAGATGTCCATCATAAATGGCAGAAATATAGACTTGATTACTTTCAAAAAGTGTACTTCCATAATTCAGTCTATCGTCTGAATCATGGTTTCCACTTATCATAAATGTTTTCACCTTCTTAGCTGCTAACTCACTCAAAAAAGAATCTAATATACGAGTTGCGGCCTCACTGGGAACGGATTTATCATATACATCCCCAGCAATCAAGACCGCATCTACAGATTCTTCATCTATTAAATCCAATACCTGATTTAAAATATATTTCTGATCCTCAATCAAATCAAAATCCCCTAGTGATTTTCCCAAATGTAAATCACTTAAGTGTAACAATTTCATATAAATCCCCTCTCTGCATAATCATATAGTCTATTTATCTTTCGTTTAATTCTTTAACTTACGCTGCTTCAGCGTATATGCTTTTGTTGTTATTAATAACTCACTACTTACAAGTTCTTGTAAACTTCACAGTTGTAAATTCCCCATCGTTTTGTATAATTAAGTTCTTTCATCCAACGTGTGGTAATGATAGGTGCTTGTATTTTTTTCTCATATGAATCTGTAAACAAAATCTGTTTATCTTTTTTTATTAGTTCATGTGCCACTATATCTTCAATTCTAAAAATGTGCCAGATAGAATATGCAAGTGTTTTACTATGATAACCATTTGCACCTTGAAACGGCATCTGATAGAATGCCTCTCTCGGATAATTGCTTACTATAACATCAAGGATAGCTCTATCTCATCTTCATCCATCGCACCAGTCTCTTTAAACCCTTTGTTCTTATATAAATTTAATGCATGAATATTGTCCATATTGCAGGTTAATGTTACTTTGTCCGATGCTCCAAAGGGTTTCGTTTTAATGTACTCAATCGTCAGATCCAATGCAATCCTTCCATACCCCTGTCCCTGATTAGATTCATCAATCATCATATGCCATATATCGTATTCCGGAATATCATAATCATAAATCACCATGACATAACCAATCATAGTATCATCCTTATAGATTCCAAACGGCTGACATTGATTCCTGTAAACATAAGCCTGTGCAAGGCTTCGAATTGGATGTGAAACAAAATGTTCCTGTCCGTTTGCAAGTTTCAAATTAAATGCTTCAATAAAATTATCTTCTGTAATTTGCCTAAGGCTAATATTATATTTTTCCCTGTTATCTCCCTGTTATCTATTCGTCCTTATATTCCTTCACTCTCACACAAATTTTTCAGTCGCACATAAACTATATTTTTGTATTACCTCATCGCTCCAGATGTGAGCTTCGATATATCGTTCAGGTCCATATTTTCCTTCACTGTTCCACTCCTGCGGATAACCATATTTATCTATTATCTGTAAAATTTCATCATAGGTATAAAGCTTTTTCCGATATTCTTTTCCATCAGTTATTTTATCGCTAAATGTAGGATGTGAATCTCCATAAGTAAATGAAATAGTCCTTACATCAAACTCTGTGATAGGAATAGATATAAACTCACTGTTTTCATACCATGAAGCCAGCCATTGACAAGCTTCCACCACCATATAATGTGGTGCCCGACGCTTTATTATTCCGCCTTTTTTCTGAAATTCTTCGCGCAGAATATTCTCATAATATCTACGCATTTTCATATAATCTGCTGTTCTCTTAGCACAAAAAGAATCTCTCTTTTGCTGCCTGAACTGCAAAATCACACGGTCTGCCTCCTCATCCGTCAGATCAGATAAATTACGAAACGGACCTATTGTAGAATCAAAATAGTGGTATAACATCATTTCATTCATTCTCCTTTTTTTCTTCTGCGCTCTGCAATCCTTCGGTTTATCTTATCTGCCTCTTCTTTTTCCAGATACCACTTCACAAGGTATGACAGCACATCGCAAACTGCTAACCATAGCAGCTTCTTAACTTATTATTTTATAAATTACGTGTTATTCCATAAAATATTGCAGCAGCTCATATTTCAACTTACATCCCTCATAAATTTCTGCTGGAAGTAGTGCTCTTGCCACCAGTTTCAAATCTGTGGATTCTATATCAGTTCTTCGTAAGTTCGCATAATCTCCGTCTATTGAAACTACTTCATAATACCATGTCTCCATTTTAATCCTCCATTTACTCCTCTGCTAATTTATCCTACATCTATCTATGTCACTTAGAACAAACATCTTATCATTCTCAGTAACTGCATCTATATAGTTTGATATGTAATCTAACAAGCCATCTACTCTTACAATATCATAAGGAAGTCGGATATTATTTTTCACATTAATATCCTTATTACTCAGTACAAGTACTGGATGAACAGTCAACATACTTGATGCAATAACATTTTCGAGCAATGTCTTTTCCTCTATAATCTGCTCCGTCGGCGACTCAAGTTCCTTATTATGTTTATTTTTTCTGATAGACCATTTATCACCCTTATCAATAAATATTGTCGCGTGCGTTGATTCTCCTTCGGTCATTCCAAATGCCTTTGTCTCAATACAAAACACACCATTTTCGCCTACCACTATATGGTCAAATTCCTTAATCGTATCGTTATATTTCAGCACAGGTCCATTGATTACCGCATAGTTGTGTTTCTCAATCTTTTTAAGTTCATCCCTTACAATCTGCTCACCAATATTACCTACTTCTTTTCGCAAATACTCATTTTTATCAATATTTTTATTCCTCAACCGGCTATCCCTTGTCTCATATTCTGGTCTTTCGCTTACTCCATTTACACCGATTGATATAAGAAAAGCCCTAAACTCTTCTTTCTGCGTCACGCTTATATTCGGATTCTCCACAAAAAGATTATAGAATATTCCCTTCAAATCACCTTTTTCTTTGTTCAGGTAATCCTGGTATACTATTCTGCCTGATTTTCTCCTTACAAATCCGCCCTTATATGAATCTAGAAAATTCATAAAATTTTTGTATTCTTTTTCGGAAAAATGAGGATGAAGTTTCTTCTTTTCCCTCTCAAAGCTTTCTGTTGAAACCCATCTGTCCTTTTTCTTTGTGATTTTTAATATTACAAGAATTATTAAAAAGATAAATATTATTGCGCCAAACCAAAATTCTTTTTCCGATAACATCTCCATACGCTCTCCTTTTGTTTACTCACATACCAATATTACTATTTTGTGAACTCCTCAATCCTACACTCATGTATCTTTGTATTTTTATCATAATTTATTCCTACAAGTAAAATGTTTCCACTATACGTTAATAGCCCGTTTGGATATTTTCTATCATAAATCTGCTGAATTGCAGTATCTGCATTTTTATTCCATTTCAATTCTACAACCAATGCTGGA
The DNA here is from genome assembly GCA_934359755.1 of uncultured Agathobacter sp. Lineage (GTDB taxonomy): Bacteria > Bacillota > Clostridia > Lachnospirales > Lachnospiraceae > Roseburia. Next base: position 111,522 of record CAKRLV010000008.1, on the reverse strand, counting down.
TAATAATTCATATATTCTGTTTTAGGAATAAACACAAAATCAGCGAATCCTCTACCTGCCGGCAATTCGCGAATAGGTTTGAAATAATATTTCATAGCCCCCAGATATGCTATTGTAAGCACACTGCTCAATGAGTTCTCGTCGTTATATCTAATTACAGAAGCATATTCTATATGGATTTTCTCAATATAATCTGCAACTTTCTCCGCTTCTCTATTTAACGTTGCTTCAACTAATGCCCCTGACATTTTCTCAAATTGTATTAACTCATCCCATTTATCATCCTCTATGGCATCCATAAATTCCATACGGATTTCTTCATTCGGGATATATGCGGTCTGCTTATTCTGATTATATGCAAGATATCCAAGATGAATAAGCAATGTAAGAACATCATCTTTATTTCTGAAAGTCACCATATCATTCTGAAATGTAGATGTTTTTACATTCACCTCATCACCAGAAATCATAGATATAATTGCTGTTTTTAATCCATCAAAGTCCTTATTAATAAGTGGAAGAACTGACTCATATGTTCCTGTCTGAGACCAGTAACTTTTAAAACCACCGCGAATCATAACACTTACTACAGCTTTAGGATTATATATATGCTTATCAGAAAGTCTGTAACCATCATACCAATTTCTTACTTCTTCATAATCCCTGTTATATTTAACACAAAGTTCTTTCACCTCATCATCGGTAAACCCTACGTAAGAAGAAAGTGGTCCCGCATCAAGCATCGTATACTCTTCAAAATTATTAAGTGCTGACTGTGTCTTTAATTTTTTTACTGGTAAAATTCCTGTCAGATATGCCAGTGCAACATATTTGGAAGGTTCTAACCCTTTAAACATTCCCCGTAAAAAATTAATATATTCATCCTGAACTTTTTGGTTTGAAGCCTCGTCACGAATCAAGACATCCCATTCATCAATTATAATAACAAATCGATTTCCTGTTGCTGCATTGATATATGACATAGCTCCATATACGGTCTTTACAGTTGCTGGAATAACATCCCCATATTCATCAACAAGCTCTTTCAATACACTCTGATTCATATATTCTACTGTGTTATCCACACTTCCAGCGTCCATCATACACCACTGCACATCGAGATGTATAACATCATATTTGTTTAGATTAGCTTCATATGAATCAAGCTTACTTATCTTGAGTTCAGAAAACATCTTCCTTGAGTCACAACCTCTGCTATAATAGGCAGCAATCATATTTGCAGTTATTGATTTTCCAAACCGCCGTGGTCTGCTATTACACAAAAATGCCTGCTCTGTCCCCAACACTTTATTTGTATATGCAAGAAGTATTGATTTATCTATATATATTTCTGAATTTAATGTAGTCTGAAAAGCTCCGTTACCAGGATTTAAAAATCTACCCACAAATATATACCCCTTTCATTAAGACTCTATAATCTTATAATTGATTTTATCATAATATAAACATTCTTCCAAGAGAACAAAAAAGTCAGGCAATCAACCTGACTTTTATAAATATGTTCTGCTTATACTTTTAAATATTATTAACATTTTCTATATTTAATTTCAATAGTTCTTTCCATCTCCTATTTTACCTCTAAAATTCGTCCACTCATCGCCTCACATTCTATCTCACCAGTCTTCTCCAAATGAATTTCTACATCCATATCACTGTTGTTAATTATGACATACAAACATTCCTCATCATTCCTGCGTTCAAATACAACTATATTTTCCTCATCGCTTGTATACTCGATTTTGAATGTACCGGTCTGTAATGCCTGATGTGTCCGTCTCATTTTTATTGTTTCTGCAAAATATTTTTCCAGACTGTCTTTCTGCTTCCATGACATAGGACTGCGATACTGTGGTTCTGTCTCACCACTTATCTTCTTCTCATCACCATAGAATACTGATGGGATTCCTACTGCTGTCATCATAAAAAACAATGCCAATTTTAATTTTTCTTCATTTTCTCCGCAATAATGCAGGAATCTTGGCACATCATGTGTATCAAGAAAATTCATCTGCATCTGCGATACTACGGATGGATAACGGAGATTCATACGACATATTTTCTGTGCAAATTCACTTGCAGTTATTTTTCTCTCTGCAAAAAATTCTCTGCAAATATATGAAAAATTATAATTCATCGTAGAATCAAACTGATCGCCCATAAGCCATACAGAAGAATCCTCCCATATCTCTCCTATCAAAAAGATATCCTCTTTTTCTTCCTTAACAGCCTTCCTGAAAGCTCTCCAGAAATCATGATTTATTTCATTTGCCACATCAAGTCTCCAACCATCAATTCCAGCCTCTCTTATCCAATATCTTCCAACATCACAAAAGTACTTTTGAACTTCCCTATTTGAAGTATCAAGCTTTGGCATTTCCGGTACGTATGCAAATGCCTCATAATTCGGTGGAACATTTGTATCTATCGGAAATTTCAATTTATAGAACCAATTCTTATACTTTGATTTTTCCTGCTTCTTAAGCACATCTCTGAATGCAAAAAATCCATCTCCACAATGATTAAAGACGCCATCTAATATCACATAGATATTTCTCTCATGACAGCATCTTACCAGTTCTTTCAAATCATCTTTTGTTCCAAAACATGGATCAATTTCAAAATAATCTATAGTATCATATTTATGATATGAAGCTGCGCAGAATATAGGATTAAGATATATGCAATTAACATTAAGTGAACTTATATATTCAAGACTTTCTGTAATTCCTTTTATAGTGCCACCATTATTTACTCTGCTTTTTAATTCATTATCCAGCTCAACTTCCATGCCTTTACAATCAATCTGATTTTTTCCATTGGCAAAGCTGTCTGGGAAGATATGGTACATTACAATATCTCTCGTCCATTCTGGAGGTTTTATTATGTCATCTCTATGTATATATGGATACTGGAAATACTGTGTCCTATGACATTTCATCTCGTCAGTCAATCCATATTCACTGACATATATCTCCTCCTCGTCAATTCCTGTGCATTTAAAATAATAGCACACTCTAGAATATGGACTGTAAATATGTGCTTCAAAATAGTCAAACAATTCATCCGTTGCAACCTTATCCATCAGACATTCTGTTACAATTACCGGCTCCTGCATACATACTCTGTCACCATAGTATACCTGACATTTTTTCATATCATCTCTTGCAGTACGAAGCCTGACAACAAGATGTGATTCGTCAAGTGCAAATGCATCTTTTGATAATGGTATATGCATAATTGCTTCTTTTATCATCCTTTAACTGCACCTCCCGTAATTCCCTCTACATAGAATTTCTGCATAATCACAAACAGGATTGATATGGGAATTGCAACCATCACTCCCCCTGCACAAAACAGTGAAAAATAATCTCCTACAAGGGTTCTTTGCACCAGATTGAACAGCCCCATAGCGACTGTCCAATCCGTAGGATTTTTAGATCTTATCATAAGTTTTGCCATGACAAAATCCATCCATGGTGCCAAAAAAGAATTTATAACTGTATATACAATAATGGGTCTTGAGAGAGGAACAACAATCCTTGCAAAAATAGAAAGCTCTGATGCGCCCTCCATCTTTGCTGCTTCTCGTAACGAAGCAGGGATTGTGTCAAAGAACCCTTTGCATATCAAATATCCCAGACCAGATCCTGCCGAATAAATTATTACAAGCCCCACAAGACTGTCTGTCATTCCCACCAGTTTCATAACAAAGTAAATTGCTATCATTGATAAAACTCCCGGAAACATTCCAAGAATTATCCCAACACTCATAAGTGTCTTTCTTGCTTTAAAACGCATACAGCTCATTGCATATGCTACCATCAGTACAAACAACGTTGAAATAATACAACTAAATATCCCTATAAACATTGAATTTCTAAACCATGCGGGAAAGTTTGCAACTGTATCAGGTTTAAAAAATAACTGTATATAGTTGTTCACTGACCAGTCTGTCGGGAAAAAATGCATAGTATTTATTCCCTTATAACTGCTAAATGAGGTCACGACCAGCCAAAGAATAGGAATAAGCCAGATAAAAGCCAGAATTGCCATTCCAATATTCATAAATACTGGTTTGATTATTTTCTTTTTCATTACTGAAATTCCTCCTCTTTATTTCCTGCAATCATTTTGTTAAACGTCAACAATGTAAATACAGCACATATTACAAATACACAGATACCAATCACGGATGCCATCTTGTAATTTGAATAATCATTTGTTAATGTAAATAACCATGTCACAAGAAGATCTACTTCCTTAGCATTCGAGCTTGCATATTTCATATTTGATGTCACGTAATCACTCGTCAACAGATAAATAACATTGAAATTATTTATATTTGCAATAAAACCGGTAAGCAGACTTGGTCCCATCACAAACAGTATATATGGCATTTTTATCTTCCAGAAAATCTGCATAGTTGTAGCTCCATCAATTCGAGCACTCTCTAACTGATCTTCTGGAATATTCATCAGTATTCCTGTCGCACTGATCATCTGATATGGAACTCCTACCCATATATTAATAAGTACTATCATCACATGAGCCCAGCCCGGTTTTGACAAAAATGGAATAAATGTCAGTCCTGAGCCAACTAATCCTATATCCTGTAGAAATTTTGTAAGCCCTATATTATTACATATACTATTGATTATTCCGTAATCTCCAAACATCTTGCTTATCAGCAGCAATGTTACAAACTGCGGAACCGCAATAGTAACAACAAACATTGACCTCCATAATTTTTTCCATACAATCATTTTATGATTAATAAAAAGTGCAAGAAGAATTCCACCTAAAAATGTTGTTAATGTGGCAAGTAATGCCCAGATCAGTGTCCAGATCAACGTTCTTACAAATACATATCCAAATGTAATTGTAGAAGTAGATGTGAACAGATTTCTGAAATTTTCTAAGCCAACCCATGTAAATAAATATGTAGGTGGCTGATGATCCATATCATAATTTGTAAACGCAATGCAAATCATAAACAGTATCGGTATTATGTTCACAAGTATGATTCCTATACCTGGCAATGTTAAAAGCGTTATATGAAATTTTCCACCTATTAATGATTTTAAATCCTCACAAAAACTGTTGACATGCCCACCTCTTTCACTAATCTGCTGCAATCTGTACACAGCCTTCATATTACTTATATAAAGAAGAATAAAAGCGGCTATACACAGTATTCCTATAACTCCCATCAGCAGAATCAACAGCGAATTATCATAATCATTTACCTTCTTGGTAAGCGTCAGTGTATCAAACACTTCTTCTCTCTGAACCGTGCCAAGTGTTCCAAGTTTTAAAATATATTCAATCGAGAAGCGAAATGTAAACAAAAAGAAACATATTTCCACCAGTATCATAAGAATACCTTTTATTATCTGCTTTCTTCCTATATACCCTGCTCCCATTACGAGCAGGGATAATTTTGTCCACACATCACCATTTTTTATTGCAATAACAAAATCCTTACAATATTTTTTCATAGTCAGTTACTCCATAGCATATGCCCGGCAATTATTGTGTTATACCAGCCACCGCATCATCCAATAATTTCTGTACATCTTTGTATGTACCTTCTACTAATGCCTGGCCTAATGTTGCAGCCGGATCCCAGTAATTATCACCCACTCTCTGAAGATCAGCATATTCTGATTGTGCCGTGAGTGCTGCAAGTGCCGGTTGTGAAGCTATCTCATCAGATGATGCAGCTGCAATATTTGAAGGTCCTTCTCCTGTTGCAATACCAATCTTCTTCTGACTTTCTTCACTTGTGATATATTCAGCTAAAAGCATTGCCCAACCTGTGTTTTTAGAATAAGAATTAACACCTACAAACTTATATCCAGCAAAAGATCCCATCTGTACCTGATCACCATTTACTGTTAATGTCGGAAGTTTTGTGGCCGCATAACCATCGCCATATGCTTCCTTAAATCCATTTGTGGCCCATGTTCCATTTACATCTGCTATCATCTTTCCGTCTAATGCAAATGCCTGCGCATCTTCATTTACACAATTAACCATTGCGTCGCTCTTGCATAATTTTGTTACAGCATCTGCCACATCAGCTCCTGTATACTTTGTATCTGTAGCATTCCAGTTACAGATATTTTTGCCATCATCACCTCTGTACATATCAAGATCGGCTCCTGCGAAAAATCCATATAAAAACCATGCTCCTGATACCTCCATACCGACTGTCTTTCCCTGTTTTTCGGCTGCTGCAATTAAATTATCCCAGCTTGATACATCCTCTTCTGACAAAACATTCTTATTATAAAAAAGGAAATATCCATTTGATGCTGTAAGCGGGTATGCATACATTTTGTCATTCATTGTTGCTGCCTCTACAGTTGCTTTTGAATTTGTCTCATGCGGATCGTATGTATATGTCGCATCAATACTTTGTAATGCACCTGCATTTACAAGATCATAAAGCTGGTCATCCGCAAAAACAAATACATCTGCGGCAGTCTCTACATCTGCAAGTACATCATCCTTACAGTTTGCCTCTGACTCTGCTCCAATAGTTATATCAAAATCTACATCCGGATAAGCAGCTTTAAAATCATCTACTATTTCTTTCATAACTTTCTGATATTCAGTTGTCTCAGAACACCACAATGTCATTTTAACTGGTCCATCTGTAGATGCAATCAGATTCGCCACCGCATCTTCCTTATTTGTCTCATCTGCCTTCTGAGTTTCCTTTTTTACGGAAGCATCACCCGAGTTTTGCTCTGACTTTGCCCCACATCCTGCAAATATACTCACCGCCATCGATGTCACTAATAAAGATGCAACAATTTTTTTCTTCATAATAAATTACCCTTCCTTTCTCATTTCAGGAAACTTTTTCTTTTAAGTTTCCCACAACTCATCATCAAGTTGTTCTTGATAGTTGCAGAATAGCACTGCAAACATGCAAATTCAATAAAATTAGTGATTTTACACATAAGTTTATTAGGAAACCGCTACACTTCTTTTTATTTTTTATTCAATATGTATAATAAACTTTTTCCTGTTGCTATTATATAATATATTACAACAATAATATTTATGCCCTAAGGCAGAATGGAGATTTATATGGCAATTACTATATCAGATGTGGCAAGTGAAGCCGGAGTATCCAAATCAACTGTATCTAAAGTGCTTAATAACTGGTCAACAATCTCACCAGAGACAACCGCACGTGTTCAGGAAGCCATCAAAAAGTTACATTACATTCCTAATGCCCGGGCAGTCAGCTTCGCCAAACAGACAACCCAGAATATTGTATATCTTACTGATTTAGCTCAAAATTCTGCTTATGAGAATCCACATATGTTCGACATTATGTGCGGAATCAGTCAGGAACTGGCAGGAAAGAACTATACTCTTACATTAGAAGATACATCCAAAGATAATTTTCCCGGTGAAAGTGCAATCAGAACCATCAATCGTAAATCTGCAGATGGGTTACTTATACACGGCTCTGCTATTAATGAAGAACTCGCCCAAAAACTTGTAGAAAATAATATTCCGCATATCATAATTGGACATCCTGAATATGAGAGCAGATTGTGCTGGGTAGATACAAATCATGCCCTCGCCGGCGAATATGCCGCAGCCCACGTAACAGACTGCGGATATAGTGATGTAGTTTTTGTTGGTGGAAAAAGAAGTGATGCTATATCAAACCAAAGACTGCGTGGCTTCAAAAAAGGAATGAATAATCATCATCTGCCTGTTCGCTCAAAGCAGATAATCTACACCAATGCAACAAGACAAAGTGCATACGAAAATGTAACCGCACTACTATCAGAACATGTTCCACATGCTATTATATGTGAAAACAATCTTCTGGCTATAGGAGTTGTCAATGCTATTAATGCTGCATCCCTCCACATTCCAGATGATATAGGAGTACTCACCTTCGATCGTTATCCATATTCTGGTATAATAGATCCTGTACTCACAGTCGTAGATATTAATATGTTCGATATGGGCGCTCAAGCCGGAAATATGATGATTCGCAAGCTTCAAAATCCTAATCTGCTTATCCAGAGTTACACTACATTACCTCTGCTTATTCAGGGAGAAAGCACAATAAAAGGGGCTTAGTTCTACCTAACGCCCCTTTACCTTTTTCCTACACACGCTGCGTTCATTCCTGTTTGCAAGTGCCCTCAATCTTCCGCCGATATCACTACCTTGCCGTTCTCCACTTCAATGCGTACCTTATTGGTCGATATTCCAGCTCTCGCAAGCACGTCCTCTGGCAGCTGTACCCTGTTTGCCTTATCAAGTACTGAGTACTCTGTATGGGAATCCTCACTTGCCCCAAAATTGGCTAGATTTTCTACATTTGCGTAAGAGTCCTTAATAATCTTCTCTGTACTTACTTTTCCATCTGCAATCATAAGTACCCGCTGAACCTTTTGGGCAAGTGATGTGTCATGAGTTACGATAATAATTGTAAGTCCTAATTCTTCATTCAACCTCTTAAAAAGTTCAAATATCATATCACTCGTCTTTGAATCAACAGCCCCTGTCGGCTCATCCGCAAGAAGAATCTTAGGATTGTTGGCAAGCGCCACAGCTATTGCTACACGCTGCTGCTCTCCACCTGATAGCTGGTTTGGAAATTTATCTGCATACGAATCCATTCCCACCTGCTTTAACAATTCCATTGCCCGCTCTCTTCGCTTATCATTCTTTCCCCTTTTAAAATACATTGGTGCCATTACATTCTCAACCACAGTCATATAAAAAAACAGATTTCTTGAGCTTTTCTGCCATACGAATCCAACTGTATTTTTGCGATACTCAACCATCTCTTTTTCCTTATATGACGCCATGTCTTTTCCATCTATAAAAAGGCGGCCAGCTGTCGGAGTCTCAAGACCACCAATCATATTTAGAAGTGTTGACTTTCCACTTCCTGATTTTCCGATTATTGCAACCATCTCACCCTTTTCTACAGTCAGATCAAGTCCCTGAAGTGCCATAACTTTCAAATCATCAGACATATAAATTTTAACAAGTCCATCACAATTAATCATCTCTTTACCAGCTTTCCATCCGATATCTCATAGACCACTTTTCCCATATTCATAAGGTTTGGATCATGTGTCGTCATCACTATAGTTACGCCATCACGCTCGACCAGTTCAAGAAACAGATTCATTACTGCAAGTCCAGTTCCCGTATCGAGCGCACCAGTTGGTTCGTCTGCAAAAATGATATCCGGATGATGTATTACCGCTCTTGCTATTGCGATTCTCTGCTGTTCTCCACCCGACAGCTGATTAACCATATGGCCTGCCCTTTTTAAAAGTCCCACACGTTCGAGGCACTCTTTTATCCTTTCGTCCCGCTCCTTTCTGCCTGCACAGGCTCCTGCGAGTCGAAGTGAAAAATCCAGATTCTCATATGCAGTCATCACAGGGACAAGTGCAATCGACTGAAAAACAAAGCCCATCTTGTACAGCCTAAGTTCATCCTTTTGCGCCAGACTGAGACTTTTTAGATTAATCTTTTTCCCGTCATCCTCGCAGAAAAATACTTCTCCATCCGATGGCTCATCCAGTGCACTTATCATATTCAGCAGTGTTGTCTTCCCTGAACCTGAACGTCCTTTCAATATTGTAAGTGCTCCCTTTGGTATTTCCATATTTATATTTTCGAGTACCTTTACTGATTTACCATTTCCAAGAGGAAATGATTTCGATAAAGCTTTTGTATAAATTTTTGTCTCACTATTCACTCTAATCTTCTCCCAACTTAAGTGCCTGTGTTATTTTCATATTCTTAATCTGCCGTACAAGAATAAACAGACAGCTTAAAAGCATCACAAGTAAAATTGCTAATATTCTTCCTATATCCGCACCTGACATATAAAGCATACTTGGTACATTGCTCTTCTCTGGTATATACATGACAAGTATAATCGGTGCAAACATGAACATTGTAGCGATACCTAATGCTACACTGAAAATTATAGGTACCGCGGATGATAAAATCTGCTCTGTGATAAGTATTCTCCATATATCTTTCATCTTCATCCCTACCGAACGATAAATACCATACTGTAGCTGTCTTTGTTTCATCTCCATAATCCAATAGAGTATAAAACCAACAAAGCATACCAGAATCGTAATGAAAAAGCTTATAGTAAACATTCCGTTTGTCACCTGTACAAGTGAATTTCCGCGATTCTTCTCTAATGTTTCTTCCCTGATAACAAATGCATCATAGTCAATTTTTTCTTTATCTAAAAATGTCTTTATTGCTTTAGGATTACTTGTTTTCATCCATATATCATATGGCTGTGTTCCATAATCACCAACTAAAGCTGCATAGTTTACAACAATAAGTCCCTTTTGTACCTCTGAAATATTTCCATCCTTATCTTCTTCGTAAGAATATGTGTTGTATCCCGGAAAGCAGTCTACTATAGCAACCACCTTAAGGCTTATACTTTTTTCTTCGTCCACATCAGGCCTGCAATAGCTTATGTAATCACCGACTGATGCACCAAGTTTCTTTGCTGTAGTGCTTGAAATTATCGCTCCGCCACTTTCTACTGCAAGCTTGTTTAGAGCATTAAACCAGTGTGGATCCGTCTCTATTTCAAGGGTAGCAGTCTCACCAAATTCCTTAGTATTTATAGCCATAAGCTGTGATGCGTCCATTCTCTTAGAACCATACGAAATCTGTGTATTCTTATCAGTTACCACTCTTGTATAGCTGTCACAGCTTCCATCTTCTATCAGGCTTTTGTATTGCTCAACATCAGTAGCCTCATAGTACGCAATATTCTTTTCGTCCGCTTCTCTTGTTATGGTATGGTGTATTATCCACTTTTCGGTCAGAATCGCATCACAGCCAATCTCATATGTTATTCTTTTTTCAAGATTCTGATTTACCGTACGTGCCATGCCGGCAGCAAAAATTCCACCAGCTATCGTCATAATAAGAAATACTGCTATAAAACACTGTTTGCTATATGTCCGTATTATCTGAATCAGTGTTGAATAAATGGCTGCTCCCCATTTATCTCTTCCGATATAATTGACCAGTTTGATGCCATATCTGAACAATCTTAAGAAAAGCAGCGCACTTGCCATTATAAAAATAGATGCATTAAGTATAACAAGCGGATCTATCCCCTTCCCCTGTATGACTGACATCGCCAGACTCTCTTTCTGACGGCTATAATCAAACAGCAGATAACCTGATAGCACAAACAGAATCACATCTATAAAACTTTTCTCCCACAATGGCACTACTCTTATATTCTTGTTACTTTTCTGAGTAACAATCGTAATTGCTGCACGCAGTACAACAGGAATCATTGTCACAATAATAGCAATCACACTCGCAATTACAGCATAAAATAACATCTCCGCTGTAAAAGAATAATCTGATGTATCTTTTATTGCAAACTGCAAGAATCCATCTGTCGATGCCGCTATCTTGCCAAGTCCTGCTCCAAGTATTAGTCCAAGCACGACCGCTAAAACACATATCATACCATTTTGCATAATATACATTAATATGATTTCTATTTTCTTCACACCACGACTTCTCATGACTGCTATTTCGCCTTCTTCTGATTCTGCGAGTTTCTGCGCAACCATGTACAAAAACAGAATAAGTATCACTACACATGGAAGTTCCAGCACAAAAAGCACTCTGCTTACTGTCTTTTTTCCTGTCTCATATTCAGTTAGCAAATCATAAAAACTGCATGAAAATAATGAATCTGCCTTCTTAAACTGTGTGATGTAGTTGTAATACAAATCTGCATTATCCGCATTAATCTGTGTATAATCCAAAAGCTGATAATCTGCGAATTGTATACTTACAAATCCATAGTCTGACACCAGCTTATTGAGCGTGTCTGTTGATACATAGAATGCATTCTTATATGAATCTTCTGTGTGATACCAATAGTTACCCTTGCTGTAATCCGGTTCAAATACTGCTTCTATCTGGAACTTTGCCGGTTCATCACTTCCATCAAAGTAATTCTTAAACGTAATCATCTCTCCTACGACAAGCCCATATGTATCCATCAGCTGTTCACTTACCATTACAGGAAAAACACCATCCTGCACACTGCCCGGCATTTTCCTTTTTATTCTGATGTTTTGTTCCATATCTGACATATATGTAGGAATCATCTGGATGTCCCCATCCGCATATTCAAGCTCCGCACTGTCCCCTGCAAGTCTTAATACTTTAATGGAATCAATTACATCTATATCTACATAACTCTGCCATTTCTCCTCATACTTTGCCAGCTTCGCAAGAATAGCCTCTGAATCTTTAAAATCCTTTGAATTATAACTTCCTTCTCTTGAAAAAACAGCCGGATACTCCTGTGTATCCTCAACTATCTTCTCAAATCCATCCCACAATATCTTATTTCCTGCGCCCTTTTCCAACATCGGATGGCATGTAAAAACTGATACCAGAAGAACAATACCTGTAAGGAGACAAATATTTAACCATTTTTTATTCTTAATTTTACTTATTACCAGTCGAAACAATTATCTCATCTCCTTCTGAAAGTCCTGATATCACAGGAACATATTTTGTACTGCTAAAGCAATCTTCATCTGATACAGTAACAAACTGCTTCTCCAGTTCACCATCTACTTTTCGCCATACATACATGCGATTCTGCGCTGTTGTCACATCCTGTTCTGTGCATACTGCTTCCCTTGGAATAAGCAATACTTCTGGTATATCAAGATATGTGAATTTTATCAGGCAGTCATCAGGCATATCCTTATAAAAATCTTTGTCCATTTTGACAAGAAATGCTTTCTGCGCATATCCATCATCCACATTTTTTGATACATGGGCACCATTATCATCGGTTTGTACATATGCCTTTCCATCACCTATAACTCCCACACAGATTCCCTCGTATTCCTTTTTATCAGCTGTTACTGTTATCTTCTCTCCAATATCTGCAATATTTGTTGTAACATTTCCCGATTTCTCATTATCATCATTATATGGATTCATCTCTACCACAACAAATTTCTTTTCACCAGTTGCTACACTTAATACTTCATCCCCAACTTCAACCATCTGACCGTCCTTAAATTTAAGTTCTTTTACCTTACCGTCAAATGCTGCATAGACATTATACCTGCCTTTGCCATTGTTATTCTCTTTTAGTTCGTTATACGTCTTCTGCAACTGGCTCAAATTATAATCATGATTTAGTTTTGCTATTTTCTCCTCTAAATTCAGCTTTTTAAGTAATTGCTTATCTTCTTTAGCTTCTTTCTTCTGCTTCTTATAATCCTTGCATGATTTGTTATATGCACTGTTTTCCTGCTTTATTGCATTAGAAGCTGCAAGCAGAGCTGCTGCTCCCTCACCAGTATCTACAGAGTATAAAAGATCTCCCTTTTTAAACTCAGTACCGCTTATCAAATCTCCCAGTTTTCCCTGATAATTGCTGGTACATGAGATTGCTGTATCTCCTGAAAGCTCATATGTACGTGAATAGTTCGGCACCTGACATGCACGTCTTTCAACTTTGTACGTCTGATAATCGGAAGGCATAACTGTGCTTGACTCATAGTACACGCTATCTCCCTCTTCTAATCCCTCTGTCACTTCACAATAATTTGAATTCTGTCTTCCTATCGTCACCTCTACTCTTTTTCTCTGATTATTTTCATCCCTCACATAGACAAAATTGCTGCCATTTTCTGTATAGAGCGAGTCAGAACCTATAAGAAGAGATTTCTCCTCATCATCTCTTAGAAAATAAATCGGAAGAGTAGTCCCTACATCAAGCTTCTCTATTCCATCACACGTCAGCCTGTCATCAACAGTCGCATCATTTGCTTTAGCAAGAACCTGTTCCTCGGTAGAATATTCAATCTCGTTTATATTTATCTGTTTTCCATCTAAAAATGTATACTTCTTTTCATAATCCATATACTGTGAATATTTAACATCCAGACATAGATATTTTTCTGAATTATTTACAGTTACCACAACATTGTCATTAGTTCCAACTGTGTTTCCATTGGCAAGATTTTTTGTATAAACTACCTGTCCATCTTCTGTAGCATAAAGCGTTCCATCCTTGACTAACTCATTATACTTTTGAATCTCATCAGATATTTTCTGTGTCTTATACTGCCACAATTTCTTGTCATATCTTGAATTTTCCTTCTGCACATTTATGGAAGTCTTATCTCCAGCCTCCTTATATCCTTCTATCTCCACTTTGACAAGTGACTGATTAAGCTTGTACAAACTATTCTCATAGGCAAGTTGTTTTTTTAACTCCGACAGCTGCTTATTTGCCTCAGTCGCATCCGCATATGCCAGCACATCTCCCTTTTTTACAGTATCACCTGGTTCGACCACTATCTTTGTGACAGTAACATTTGTCGGAAAATAATAACATTTTTCTTTGGCTGTAACCGTAGCGAATCCCAGTTTCGGCGGATTGATATATCCATACTCAGCAGGTCTGTATGAGAAATTAACAGATACACTCTCGACAAGTTCTGGAACTTTTGTCTCTTTTGACCGTCCGCATCCAGCTATCAGAAAAGACAGTCCTAAAATAATAGCTATGCCTCTTCTATATCTATTTTTTATCAATTACAGTCACCTTCTCCCCGCCAGATAATCCCTCTTTTATTACAACATTTTCGCCAATCGTATCACCAGTTTTGACTTCTACTGCATCAAGATATCCGTCTTTATCTACTGTAAAAACGAACTCCATTCCACCTTTTGTACTGACAGCTTCTTTCGGGATATATACCACGTCTGTAAGTTTTTTCTTCTTTATAGTCATGGACAAATCCTCTGCCTCAGAAAGCGTGGACATATCCGTCTTCGGTGTGAAAATAATATTCTTGTCAGTAACCTCAGATACCTCCAAAGAGAATTTCAGATTGTCTGCGCTTGCTTCATAAGTCTGTCCTACCTTAAAATTATATCCGTCTGGACGCTGCGCCTTATACTTTCCTGAACCGCAAGCCTGTGATATCAGGCTGTCACCACAATTCATAAGACCATTCATAATCATGTCATCCATAGCTATTATGGTTCCATCCTTCTTTGCAACAAGCTGATAATCTTCAAGCTTTTTCTTCGCCTCCCCGATATAAAGACTCTCTACTGCAATATCATCGCGAAGCTGCTTTATCTCTTCCTTATAGTTTAGTGAAGAATCTATTTTCATAAGCTTCTCATAATGCTCTACCAACTGAACATTGCTATTATACTGTTCTTCATTTTCATCTATTGTTTTCTGGATAGCATCACTTTTAAAAGTAACCAGTTTCTGACCCTTTTTTACCTTATCGCCGACACTTACATACACCTTCTCAAGTTCAAGTTCCTCATTATTTGTACCATATTGCAATATTTCATACGAATCAGCTGTCAGTGTAAGAGTAATACTTGGCTCCAAATCACCACGCACAACATCTATTGTCTGATAATCCATTTTCTCGTATGCGTCATGCTGCACTGTTACTACTTTTCTGTCACTCGCTCCACATCCAGTTAGCAGACACATTGCTGTAAATATTCCAGACATTCGTACAATCTTTGTATTCTTTTTCATATTCTATCGTCTCTCTTCTTTTCCAGTGTCCAATTTATCTATAAATTATTCCTGCGCTGTATTATTATCCATCCATTTCTGCCATTGAGATGTAATAACAGAACCATCAATTGCATTTATCACTATAGTATCACTTGTCATATCCAGCACCCATGCTGGCACAATTGCAAACTTATGAAATTCCTCATAATCTGCTACGTTCACATACCTAAGACTTATCTTATTTATATAATATGAATCTGGTTTAATAATTTGTTCCTTTAAATCCGTGCATATAATTTTCTTAATCTTATCAAAAGATAAAAGCTTAACTTGATGTGTTATACTTTTCACTTTAAGAGGGCGGTTTATTTCTGCCTGAAATACTACTCCATCCTTATTAACATACACTGATGCAATTGGCATATTGTAGCAGTTTTTAATATTTCCACAACTCTCCCATCTATCATTCAATCCAAGAGGAATTGTCTCCATCTGATAAATATTATCTGAACTTATTATTGCCTCATCACCATCAGTTCCCATGGCAAATTCAAGACAATAGTCATCACTTGCTATTGTATTATACTTCGGCATATTATCTTCCTCATCTTTGCCATCAATTTCATGCCATTCTACAGGAGCTACTCCTCTAAATATTGGATTATCAAACCCAAGTTTTTTTATAAATTTCTCAGCAGTTTCCTTCGCTGCCTCTTCTTCATCAGTCAAATCTCTCCCACTAAAAACTGGAAACGTCATATTTTGTGTACTCACTCTGCCATCATCAGGAAAATCTTCATTCCACTCACTGTAATCAGGATATACATAAACATGTTCAAGATTTTTTATCTGTTTTGGTGCCACTTCTGCCAAATCTTTTATACCAAATTTGAGTATATCTTCATAAGCATATGACTCGCTTTCATCCTCGCTATATAAAACTTCTTTATATTTTCCAACAACATACTGTTTATCTTTTATTGTTCCTATATATTGATAAACAGGATTTTCTTTGTCATATGCACTCGAAATAGGATACTCTCCATCATATCTTTCATAAGACTCAAATATATTTTCACACAATTTTTTCCATTGCGCTTCATCATTCATATATTCTTCTAATTCCATTAACATCATACCATTTCCATCAGGAATCTCTATATCAGCATCCGCATGGTATGTATTTTTTTCCTGCCAATGATTAATTCCTAAATCTTCTTTCCATTTCTCAATACTCCTAAATTGTTCAAGGGTATCATCCTCTATAACATATCCATTTTCCGTACTCGTTTTGGATAAATTTTCATCCAGACTATAATCAACAGACTTGCCCTCGCTACAACCTGTAACCAATAATGTAACAGGTAAAATCAGTCCCCACTTTTTAATTTTTCTACTAATCATTTTCAACCGCTCCTCCATTATCTTCTTTCCACTCTTTTTTATATTTTACAAAGACATCTAAGTCTCTGATTACTTTTCACTTTTAGTGCCAGAACCTTCGTTATAATCAAAAACAGTACCATCTTCAAGCATTTTAACTGTCAGCTCCTGCTCACCATCATACCTGTAGAAATGAATAATCCAGTATTTTGCCGCATATGTACCAAATGTAGTGTCTACAGCCTCCCTGCACTTTGTTTCCCAATAATACCAGTTTCCGTATTCATCCTCCAGGTCTACAGTAATTTTGCCTGCCCGATAAAGAACTGATATGCCTTCCTTTGCAAGCTGGACCGCCTTATAGCTATCTAAAGTCATACTGCTTTCATCAACCGTCTTGGTCTTGCTCTTCCACTCACCATTAATAAGCCGAAGTTTTTCATCATTGCTAAGGTTCGCAGATGCCATCTGAGTGATTGCCTCCTGCGAAGTCGAATAGGAACCTGGTGAAACCTTCTCTATGCTTGCGATTTCCATCCGCCCTCTGTATTCCATTAACATTCCCGGTAAGAAAACACCTGCTATCGCCGTGGAAAGTGCTATTAAAATTATAATAATAAATCTAAACTTAACTTTTCTCATACACTACACCTTCACTCTTTCAAAGCCACTAAGTATCATCCTTGTTCCTTTATTAATTTCACTTTCAACATTCAATACAGCATTATGTTTTTCCATTATTATTGCGACTAAAGACATTCCAATTCCAGCTCCGCCTTCTTTTCTTGACCTTGATTTGTCAACCATATAGAACTCATCACATATTCTTTCAACATCCTCTTGTTTCATTCCAATTCCATAATCTTCTACAATAAATTCATATCTTCCACCATCATCAATCTTACCTGTTATACTTATCTCTTTTCCCTCATCAGAAGCTTTTCTGGCATTGTCAACTATATTTACAAAAACTGTCAAAAGTAATGCTTTATTGCATTTTATCTTCTCATTAATTATATTTATATTTAATTTCTGCTTTTTAGTTTCAAGTGATGGTGTCACAATAGTCTCTAATTCTTCAATTAATTCACTACAAAAACACTCTTCCATTTTTATTTCATGTTCTCTGAGATATATCAGATCAAACAGATGCATAGATAACTTTTCCAGTCGTTTTCCCTCTGAATATATATAGCTTGCAGCCATCTGCTGCTTGTCCCTTGGTAAATCCACGGAATATATTGTATCTGCATATCCAATTATCGACGTCATTGGAGTTTTAATCTCATGTGTAAAATCTGCAACAAACTGATCTCTCTGGTGAACCATATCCTGAAGCTGATTCACATGCTCTGCTATAGCCTTTGTCATGATATTAAATTTCCTTGCAAGATATCCAATCTCATCATTGCCCTTTTCAGACAAACTGACAGAGTAATCCCCATCTGAAATTTTCTCCGTCGCACTATTTAATTTTTCCAGTGGTTTTGTAAGAAACATTGCCGCCACAAACATTGAAATTGCTGCCACAAGCAAAACTCCAACAATTAATATTCTAAAATAACCAATCTGCTGTTTCATCAAAATATATGCATCTGTAATGTCAGTCTTAGTGACAACACTAAAGCTTTCACCCTCTATCAGACTGTACGAAGTGACATATGCATAATACTTATTTTCCTGCTGTAAAATCACATACTTTTTCTCTCCCGCTGACATATCAGCATACAGAGATTCATCTATGTTCCTGACATCATCCTCATTTTCCAAATACACATATCTATCTTTATAACGCAGGAAAAAGGCAGTCCCTGACAAAAGCACATTCTCAGATACATGTGCTCCTATTCGCTTCAAAGATGAATCTGTCACGTAATTGCCTGTATTTATTTGTTCCAATATTTCATATTCAACCGCTGTCTGAATAAGATTATTCTGTGTCACCGCTGTTCCCACCTGGCTTTGCCTCGCCAGCGAAAAGTTCTTCTGAATCATAAGATACCCTACAATTCCCAACGCAACAGACAGAATAATCACATTTGCAAACAATACTTTATATCGAAATTTCATCTTGCCTCCAGAGACATTTTGATTACTCCCCATTTACAAACACGGTTCCATCTATTGCATTTACATTGATATCATTCAAATTTCCCGTCAGTCTCCATACTGGTAAATAGTAAATTGTCTCAGAATTTTTCTTTTCATTTTTATAATATTGTAACATTAAACTATCATAATAAATATTTGTTTTATCATCCTCCTTGAAACCAAATTTTTGAAGAATATCCCTGTTATATGTCTTAAGTTCATTCTCTAATGCCGTCTCAATCGTCGATAATGGCAGTATACTGATGTTTTCTGAATTCTTTTGTATCTCATACAGCATGGAAGCTTGCACATACATCACGCCATTATCATTTACCGCAATGCAAAGTGTCGGTCCATCACATACTTCAACCAATCTATCCGATATATTAGTAGCTATTATCTTTCCATCTATTCCCACTCCTCTATCACATGGATACAACTCATTGCCATCCAGCGGAAGATCAAAATTAAATACATATCCATTAAGTTCATAATAATCGCTCTGTATCATATTATTTGCGCCAGCTTTACCAGCCATCCATTGTATATTTTCATAGGACGTCATCTTGTATCCACTAAGATTTAAATCATCTAATAGTTTTTCAGCAATCTTCTTTGCCTGTTCGCATGTATACTTGCATTTATTTTCAACCTCTCTATCATCCGTATCATCATCAATCAATTGCACTCCATTACTTTCAAGAACCGCCTCTGCCTCTTCATATTCAGACACTTTCTCTGGTAAAACATCAGTCTGGTTAACAGGATAAATCACATATGCGTGATTCTCAAGCTTTACCGCCTTGCTCTCACTAGCTGCTTTATGATTTACATCTAAAAACTCTATAACAAAATCAACTCCAGCTCTGCTTCCCCAGAATGCATCCTGTGAGTAATCCTCAGACTCATTATCCGTCGCTTCTTTACTTTTTATATCATATATATGTACATTTCCATCATCAAAAAAACTCTTTACTATGCGCTCTTTCTCCTTTGCTGTGTATACAAGTCTTTCTACCTCGGTAACACTTGCACTAACATCAAATGAAGCTGTCACCTCTGCATCCACTTTTATATCTATCCCATCGTCAGTCTGATACTTAAATTCAAAAGGTGATGCATTTTTGAGCATCTCATCAATATCTGTCTGTTCATTATCTGTTGTCATGGCAGATTCTTTTGCCTGTGTATCTGTATTGTAATCTGTGACCTTCTTGGGCTTAGATGCACATCCACTTATGAGCAGAACACATCCTAACAAAAGTACATATTTTTTCATAATTACCACTAACCTCTCATCTATATCTGTTCCCCATACTCATTCGTAACTGTTCCATCTATTGCATTTACACGAATTATCGGTGCACCACTTCCTACTGGTGATAATTCCCACATAGGTAAATAATAATGTTTATCTGAATTTATTCTGTTCTCCTTGTTATACTGCAATGATAATTTATTATTATAATTTATTGTATACGGAGCGGTCTGTTCTCTTATGTAAGCACTTAGATAAGATTCATCCATCGTTTCTAATTTATCCTGCAATATTCCCTGAATCACTGATAACGATAGAAGCTTTGACTGGGAATCCGTTTTTGTTATATTAAATAATTTATTTGCCTGCAAATACATAATCCCATCATCACCGATTGCTGCCCCTAGATAAGGTACATCGTTCACGCTAAGTATAGAATCATCCGTATCATCGCCTGTGATATCTGTATAATAATCTATATTTCCATTCTGCATTCCCGAACTTACATCAGTAGCATACACATCATTTGCCTCATCCATAGAAAGTGCAAAACTAAAGTAATATCCATAGATTTCATTGTCAGTAGTTTCAATGACATGATCTCCTGCATCATTACCGCCATGCCATCCAATACTTTCAGCCGATATTACATCATATCCATCTATTCCAAGATTCTTAAGTGTATCTTCCGCTATTTGTCTCGCTTCGTCCTCAGAATATTTGCATTTATTGTCTTTATCACTATTTGATGATGTCACCTCAGTTCCAGCTTTTTCACACTTTGCAATCTTATCCGGCATTATCTTTCTCGCATCAACTGGATATATTGCATATCTGTAGCCATTTTCCTCATCTTCAACCATCTTGCCTTTTTCTTCAATTTCCCGATACATAAAATCCACTACAAAAGCATAGTCACCTTTCATACCCCAGAATGCGTTTTCAGAATAATCTTTCGTTGCGGTATCTGTTGCCTCTTTTCGCCTTACATCATAGACAAATACTTTTCCATCATCGAAGAAATTTTGAGTTATCTTTTCTTTTTCTGCTTCAGAATATTTTATATCTTCTACCTCTACGACATTCATATTTATATCCTGTGGCACCTCAACACGTACATCCACATTGATATTAATATTATCCGCTGTTTGACAGTTAAACTGGATATTCTCTCCATCTGTGAACTGATTGTTACTTACATCTGTGCTCTCCTGTGACTCGCTCTCATATTCAATTACATTTGTGCTTTTTGTACTGCATCCACTTATTGTCAACGCACATATACCTATAATAATAATCTTCTTCATATATCCCTCCACTACACCTGATATGTATCACTGTATAATACTTCCATCAATAGCATTTACAAAAATTTCAGGAGCACCAGCTCCTTCTGCCTCCAAATCCCATACTGGCAAATAAAAGTATGTATCAGAATTCTCTTGATATTGTGTATAATAGTGCAATTTTAATTTATTGCTATACGACAATTCAGATGGAACATTAATGTAAGATGTATTATTAACTATATATTCATTATCCATCGACTCTAATTGTTCCTCTATTATCCCCTCTATTATGGATAAATCCAATATTTTTGCTTGCGAATCAATTCTTTTAATATTAAACAGTCTGCATGCTTCTAAATACACCAATCCGTCATCATCAATTGCAACTCCAAGATATGGAGCGCCAGTTCCACCATACATAATTTTCTCATTCTTGCCGAATGACGTTTTTTCAATAAAATCATTCATTCCAGTAGTATTAAATCCATAACTTAAATCATCACCATATATATTTCCCTCATTATTTATTGGACGTCCAAAACAGAGAAAATATCCATTAGTCTCTTGATTAGTTTTCTCAACAGTGTCATTATCTGTATTTCCACCTGACCATCCAATATTCTCGCATGAGACCAGATTATATTCGTCTAACCCTAATGTCTTTAGCGTATCACAAGCCATCTGTTTTGCTTCTTCTTTGGAATATTTACATTTATTATTTGTCGAATCATTACTTAGCTGCACGTCACTCCATCTTGATTCACATTTGGCTATATTAGCAGGCATAACCTTTCCAAAATCAACAGGATATATAGCAAATCTATATCCATTATTTTCGTGCTCAACCATTTTGCCATCTTCTTCATATTCCCTATTAACAAAATCAATTACATATTCAATGTTATTCTTCATCCCCCAAAATGCATGCTCTGAAAAATCTGTTGCCTCTTTCTGTGTCTTTTCATAATTTACTGCATCATATACAAATACCTGCTCACTTCCAAAAAAGGCTTTAACTATCTCTTCCTTTTCTTTTTCTTCATATTTCACCCACTCGACTTCTACAACACTCATATTTTTATCTTCTGGTGTCTGAATTTCTACGTCCACATTAATACTCACCCCATCTTTAGTAGTTCCTTTGTATTGCATTCTTTCATTATCAGAAATCTGATTCTGCTTTGCTACTGCTGTCTGAGTGGCTTCGCTTTCATACTCAACTACCCCCTTTTTTGTGCTGCATCCACTTATTAATAAAGCACACATCATTAAAACTACTATTTTCTTCATAACTTTTCCAGTCTATACCCTTTCTTTATGACTGTAACTAACTGCTCACTGAGATCAAGCTTCTTGCGAAGACGCTGCACATGCAAATCCAGAGTTCTGGAATCTCTTAAATATTCCATCCCCCATATTTCCTCATACAATACATCCCTATATAAAGTCCTGCCTTCATTTCGCATAAAAAATACTAAAAGTTCAAATTCTTTAGGTGTAAGCTCGATAGTATTTCCATCTAGCATTACCTGCTGTTTTTCTATATCGACCTCTATATTTTTGTATGACAGCTGCTTGTCCGTCTTATTGTATCTGCGAAGTACTATATTAATTCTTGCTAACAGCTCAACTACTTCAAACGGCTTAACAATATAATCTTCTGCACCTGAGGTCAGCCCCTTTACCCTGCTGTCCAAATCCGCCTTTGCGGTCAGAAAAATAACTGGAATTCCATTTTCTTTTGCATATTCCATCACTTCAAAACCATTTACTTTTGGAAGCATAATATCCAAAAGCATCAGGTCATAAGTGTTGTCCTCTATCAAATCACATGCCTGCATTCCATCATATGCCTGTGTGCACTCATATCCATTCAATTCCAGATTCAATTTTATTAATTCTGATATTGGTTTCTCGTCTTCTACTATCAAAATACTTATCATCACATTTTCCTGCTTTTCATTCTAACTGTTTTTATTATACACATTACTTGTATCTAACGTGTATCAAAATTTCATACAATCAAATAGTCACTTCTCTTCGGTGCATTTTTCTTTATCGTAAAAGGATTTTCCATAACATAACAAAAGCCAGGCTTCCCGACCTGGCTTTCTAAAACATAACTAAACTCTCTTTTGTTAAACTCTCTTATCTAATACAACTCCCACATTCATAACTAAACAACCATAACTTTCACCCCCATTTTTAACAATCCCACTCCCACAGGGATTAAAATTATCGTACAGCATAATGCTAATCCAAAAACGCTAAGTACCAGTCCTATCGGAAAAAGAACTACAAGCCATAAACAAGCTTTAAGTACCGCACCAGTTAATCTAAATGCAATTCCAAATAAACATGTAAATATCAATAATAAAATAATCAAAGTAATCATACGCTTCTACCTTTCTGGAATTATGACTGCTGCTATAATATATGCAATAACACCAGTTGCTCCACATAATCCAAATTTAAATCTGCTTCTTAAGTTAATCTTCTTAAGTTAATTTGTTTCCGATTTATGAACTAATTATATATTAATAAAGTTTTAGTAAAAACATTAAAAAAAGCAAAATAACCCATGTTATTTTGCTTTTTGTCATGCTAAATGCTCTCGCCTCTTTCAGCGCATATTTTTTTCAACCATTTATACTTTTCCTGATCCGGCTTAATTCCATAATCGCCTGATGTTATAATGTCTTTGTAATTTCCCCATGCCATGAACATTCCATTACTTAGAATATCCTCATACATATCTGCTGCTGCAAGTATCATCGATCTGATAATGAAAAATGCCTGCTCATCTGGCATATTCTCAACATCAATCCCAAGAAATTCAACTGAATCACCATAATAATATGCATTCGCAATAAGTAATTCACAAAATAACTCACCCTCAAGTGCAAGTTCAACTACTGCATCCCAGATTTCTCTGTCCGAATTATATGGTGCATGGACAAAAGTTCCTCCAACAGGCTCTATCCCACCAACTCTTCTTGCACCAAACATTCCTACTGCACTTCCAAGCTCTATGCTCTTGTTTATATAATCCATTGCAATATCATCATCCTCTGGAAAATTAAAACCACCATTTACAAAGCTTGTTCCTGCATAACATCTGCCTAGGAAATAATGTGCATCTGCGTCACCATCCGCAGCTGCTTCCCTTAACAAATCAAAAGCCTCTATTCCTTTGTAAAAATCCAGCTGTCTGTATATAATGTCTATTGCTCTACTAACTCTTGAATCAAAAGCCATCTTTCTATCCCCTTTTCTTTTATTTTACTAAAAACAATATAATCGAAGGAATTACCCATACTAATAATATAATAGCTGTAAAAATATAAATCTTCTTTCTCTTGGCATTCTTGATTATCTGGTCAGCTACTGGCGATTCAATTCTGACAAAACCACACTTTCCACATAATGCACCTTTGCCTTTTGCCTGCATATTGCCACGGCAAATTGGACATACATAATTCATAACTTTCTGCTCCCTTTAATTACTCTGAGCGATTCTCTTCTGTACAAATATCAGGCTCCCATAAAATCAACTCATGTATACCAATACTATCATAATATATCAAAAAAATAAAGCAGATTTATCTCATATCATAAATCTGCCTTATCTCCCTTGGCCTTATGCAATCACGAATATCTATATATCTCTACGAAACAAAGTCCTCTGTAAGCTTTCCATATTTCTCGTAATTGGTAATTCTTGCTATCTGGTTCTCTTCATCTACAAATACAACACTTGGATGATGCGTCTTTGCCTCCTCTGGAGTCATCTGAGCATATGACATAATTATTATATGGTCGCCAACCGCTACCTGACGCGCTGCTGCCCCATTTAAACAAATCATTCCTGACCCCGGCTCGCCTGCAATAGTATATGTCTCAAATCTGTTTCCATTTTCCACATCTACAATCTGAACAAGCTCATATTCAAGTATTCCAGCTGCCTCTAAAAGTTTTGTATCCACTGTTATACTTCCAACATAATTGAGTTCTGCCTGCTTTACAATTGCCCTGTGAATTTTGCCTTTTAACATTGTATAGTTCATATTCTGCTCCTTTTAGTTGAGAATAAAGTTATCAATAAGTCTTGTTTTTCCAATATAAACAGCAATTGCGACTAATGTCTGTCCTTTGATTGTATCTATAGGTGTGATTGTATCAAAGTCTACGACATCTACATAATCAATCTTTGCAAGTGGTTCCTTGTTTATCTCTGCTGCAATTGCCTCTTTAATTTTAGCGGCACTCTTTTCGCCTGAATCTGCTAATTCTTTTCCAACTTTCAGACTGCGGCTTAGCACAAGTGCAGCCTTTCTTTCCTCGTCACTTAAGTATGTATTTCTTGAACTCTTAGCAAGTCCATCATCCTCACGGATTATTGGACAGCCAATTATCTGTGTTCCGACATTTAAGTCTTTTACCATTCTCTTTATTACAGCAAGCTGCTGTGCATCCTTCTGTCCAAAATATGCACGGTCTGGTGTTACAATATTAAAAAGCTTAAGAACTACTGTCTGTACACCACGAAAATGAATAGGTCTTGTTTTTCCACACAGCTCTGTTGTAAGCCCATTCATATCTACATATGAACAAAATCCATTGTCGTACATTTCTTCTGGTTCTGGATGGAAAATCAAATCAACTCCTGCATCTTCGCAAAGCTTTGAATCTCTGTTCAAATCCCTTGGATAACTGGCAAGATCTTCTGTTGGACCAAACTGCATTGGGTTTACAAAAATACTTACAACAACTTTATCATTTTCACGTCTTGCTGCATCTATAAGACTCTTATGTCCTTCATGAAGATATCCCATTGTAGGAACAAAGCCAACTGTCTTTCCTTCTTTTTTCCATGCTTTTACAGCATCTCTTACCTGATTAATCTTTCCATATATTTCCATTTTGTTCTCCTGATTTCTAAAAATATTGTATATCTTATCTGTTATTAAATCCGGATATATATTGTCCGTTTTACTACTACGTAAACATATAATATCAATTAATAAAGCTTAGTAAGTATTGTCTCATCCATCTTAAATGTGTGCTCTTCTCCTGGGAATGTTCCCTCCTGCACTTCTGTCTTGTATGCAGCAAATGCATCTCTCATCTGCTCGCCTACCTGTGCGAACTGCTTAACAAATTTAGGTTTCATATTCGCATACATTGCAAGCATATCCTGATATACAAGCACCTGTCCATCACAATCAGCACCTGCTCCGATTCCTATTGTTGGGATGCTTATGCTTTCTGTTATCTTCTTTGCAAGTGCTTTTGGCACACATTCAAGTACTACTGCAAAAGCTCCTGCTTCCTCTACAGCACGTGCATCATCCAAAAGCTTCTGCGCTGCTTCTTCACCCTTGCCCTGTACCTTAAATCCACCAAATGCATTTACAGACTGTGGTGTAAGTCCAAGATGGGCACATACAGGAATTGATGCATCCACAATTGCTTTTATCTGTGGGCATACTTCCTTGCCGCCTTCAAGCTTTACAGCCTGCGCATGACCTTCTTTTACCAGACGTCCTGCATTTACAACTGCATCGTAAACTGATGTCTGATATGACATAAATGGCATATCTGTCACAAGCAATGTATCTTTTATTCCTCGCGATACAGCTGCGCTGTGATGTATCATATCCTCCATTGTAACTGATAATGTGTCTTCGTATCCAAGTACAACCATTCCAAGTGAGTCACCTACAAGAATTGCATTGATTCCTGCCTCATCAATCATCTTCGCTGTAGAATAATCGTAGGCTGTAAGCATTGTAAGTTTCTCGCCATTTTCCTTTGCCTGCTTAAATGTAACAACAGTATTTTTCATTTTATTTACCTCTCAATTCATCTTCATTTAATAGATTTTCAATGTCTGAATAATCTTTATTTGCGTTTTTGTTCTTAGCAATTCTAACAAGACGTTCTGCAAGCATTTTATAAAGCTTTGCGTCATCTCTGCTTAGACAGTCAAGATGCTTTTTTATTGTCTGTGCATCTCCACGCTCGATTGGACCTGTGAGCGCTGCACTGCAATCATTTGCTATTACGTTCTCGATATTCTTTGTCACAAGCTGCGATGTTGCTCTTAGCGCCTCTTCCCTTGTGAATCCACATTCTGTAAGAAGACTGTATCCCATATCTAATACAGCTATAACCTGATTGCTCAGTATACTTGCTGCAGCGTGATATTTTGCCTTTTTACTCTTGTCGATTATACAGACCTCATTTCCAAATGACCTGAAAAGTTCACAAAGAACATCAGAAGCCTTCTTGTCCCCTTCTACTGTAAAAAATGCATTATTTAATTGTTCATAAGATGAAAATCTGTTACTGAACGGCAACATCGGATGGATTGAACAACATGACACTGTCATATGTTCATCCTTTGAAAATGAATCGGATGATAGTGCGCCACTACAATGACATATAATCTGATTCTTCAGCGATAATGTCTTTATCTGCTCCCACACCGATATAATATAGGTATCTGGTGTAGTAATAAAAATAATATCTGAACTATCCAGTAATTTCTGAATTGCTCCAAAGACATCCGTCTGTGTGAACTCTGCGGCTTCTTTTGCAGCCCCAGAATCAACATCATAATAACCTGCAAGCTCCTGTCCCTTTATCCTCAGGTACTTTCCTATAGAACACCCGACTCTGCCTGCGCCTATTATTCCTATTCTCATGCTACCACCTTCTTTCTGCTTACCTGGTCATAGTCCTTCATATCTTCTGATATAATCTCCGCTTACTTCGCATCTATGATACATGCGGTAGATTTATCCACCGATATAAAATATCTTTTAATCTTCTGTCACACCTTGTGTGTACAGTAATTCTCCAGGTATTATCACATATTCTGGTGACAACACATCATCATGATACAGGTTCTTTCGAATACCGTTCGCCTAAAACTATACCACAATAATCTTTTGTATACAATTATTAAATTGCTTTAAATTCAGTACACTTATGCCAAATCGTTATTGGTAGACCTGCTGTTTTTATCTCAGACTGAGATATAATTCTTCAAAAACTCTGTCTGCATACATCTGCTTTATTTCGTGTCTGTTCTTTCCAGTTACATCTACATTCACCTCAAATGTGTGTGCTTTATCATTTATAAGTATACAAAAAAATACCTGCCCCTTTATGCTGTCTGCATTATTCGGGTCCAAATTTCCAGTCGTTCCTGTTATACCAATTGCGATATCTGTTTCAAGATTTTGCTTTACGGTCTTTGCCATCGCTTCTGCACATTCCCTTGAATACACTCCATAAGTATCAATGACAGACTTGTCAACTCCCACTAAAACCTTTGTCTCATTAAGATAAGTGACATATCCTCCTGGAAAAATGGCAGATGCTCCCTCTATATCTGTAATCATCGAAGCTATAAGACCTGATGTACAGCTTTCCATTGTTGAAATTGTAGTATGCGTATCAATTAATTGTCTTATCACTTTTTCTGAAATTTTACTCATAAATACCTCATTTGGACACTTTCGCATTAGGATATATCCGTTCCATTTTTGCATCATCATAATGAGTGTCCATATACACTCTCCATCCGCTCTCAGCCTGCACGTTCTTTCCTCGCTCATCATATCTGATAAGCGCCATACATGACACTATCACATTACAACACATGAAAATTATCAGCGCCCATGTGATTACTTTCCCCGCATACAGTGGAATTCTTTCTATATACTTTGAAACTATCGGATAAAGCTTTTTGAACCATACAACTGCTGCTATGCCCCAGAAAAAACAATAAAGCAGATTAATTCTGCCGCCGAGATTAAATGGCATACCACTGTAATCCCAGAATATCTTACCGAAAACAATCTCTGTAAAAACACTGCATAGATATTCGTATGCGCCGCCAAGAAATGTTCCCATCCAGAATAAAAATCCATCTGATCTGTCCTTGTATTTGTAAAGCAGCCATGTAACTGCTGCAATTGCCAGTCCCCATACAATACTAAACGGTCCCCACACTACGCTGCTTCGGCTCATCCACACACCAGCTGTAATCCTACAGAAAATAGTCTCTGTGATGTCTCCAAGAAATGCTCCTATAAAAAATAAAAGAACTATTTTATAAAAACTACACTCCTTTGCAAAGCCCTCCTCCTTTGCAAGTTCCTGCGCCTTGATAATCTTCGGGTATGCCTTTATGATTCGCCCCTCAACATGGCTGGCAATCCATTTAGCAAACCTGGCTGTCACATTGGCTATAGTATTATTAGCCCGCTCGAGTCTCTCGAATTTGCCCGCTCTTCCTCTTACAAGAAGGTAAGATGCCAGTACATCAACTACAAGAATTCCAACCAGAACCCATATTATAATCTGAGACAATAACATCGGCAGCTTGTCAAATAAAAAAAGGACTATTTTGTTTGTATAATTTATAACTACAAATCCAAGTATTCCCCACAATGCAGATGCAGGCAGACAGATATATCCGTCAAGATTCCATCTCATGGATGAATAATCCCACCATTTTTCTTTGTATATTTTCTCTATCAGGTGTCCTGCAATCCACTCTATGACTGTGGCATATATCATTGAAAATAGAAAAAGCCATATTCCCTTCAAATCACTTATTGTCACTGATATAATTACAGCGCTTATACCATATATGACACAAAGAGGTCCATTAATCAGTCCTCTGTTTGCAAATTTGCGCTGTCTTATTGTGGCATATATGGTTTCACCTATCCATCCCAAAAATGAATATACAAAAAATATTACCAGCAATTCATATCCCGAAAATCTCAAACTTTTCTCCTTTATCCTTTAAACAATAATATCTATTGCTTCATACTCTATGATTATATGAAGTATATCCACAGCTTTATTATAAATTTGAAATGTCAGCTGTAAGTGCTGCAACCTCGTCCTCAGTAGTTGCCCAGCTTGTACAAAAACGCTGTGTATTCCCATCTTCCTCAAAATAATACTTCTGTCCAAGCACATCCTTTTGTTTCTCAGTCAGGATGACAAACTGCTGATTGGTAAAACTATCCACGGCAAATGGAATCCCCTTATCTTTAAATGCTTTCTTAATCTGCATAGCGAGTTCATCTGCCATCTTTGTTCTCTCAAAATACTCGCCGCTGCCAAGCATCGTCGCAAACTGCATTCCCATCAGCCAGCCTTTTGCCAATACCGCACCATTTTGCTTCATATATGCCTTGAAACGGTATTTTAAATCCTGTGCAGTTATGATTAATGCCTCACCGAATAATGCACCACACTTTGTTCCACCAATATAAAAGACATCCGTCAATTCTGCAAAATCTTTCAACGTCAGATCGTTTTGCTCTGAACCAAGTCCGTATCCCATTCTTGCCCCATCAACAAAAAGATACATTCCGTATTTTGTGCACACGTCGCGAATTTCACAAAGTTCCTGTTTAGAATACAATGTACCTTTTTCTGTGGGAAATGACAAATATACCATCTTTGGTTCAGTCAGATACTCCGGTGCGTCATTATCATAATATTCTGACGCACATTCATCAATCTGTTGTGCTGTAATCTTTCCATCCGTATTCGGAAGTTCCAGAATTTTGTGTCCGGTATTTTCAATCGAAGCCGCCTCATGGCAGTTAATATGTCCTGTGTCAGCCGCAATTACGCTTTGAACAGAGGACAATGCAGCTGCGACAACCACAAAATTTGCCTGCGTCGCTCCCGGGACGAATTTAATCAACGCATCCTCTTTTGCAATCATTTTTTTGATTATCGCTTCTGCCCTGTTGCACCATTCATCTTCTCCATATCCTGCGTAGCTTTCCGTATTTGTATTCATTAATTCTTTAAGTACAGATTCGAACGCTCCGTGGTTATAATCATTGTTAAATCTTATCATTTCAAACACTCCTAATTCTAATTTGTATACACATACATAATTACTTTCATATATTTTATGATTAAAGGGTCAAAAGGTATCATCGATGCATGCTTGCATGCAATTCGATGCATACCTTAGTGACCCTCATATCATTTTATTATTCTGATAAGATTTTTTCAATATTAAAGTCGGAAAATACTCTTTATTTACTAAGACGCCTGATATCCTCTTCTGGTGTAGTAACCGCTCCTATATTATAATTTTCCACAAGGAAATTTAATACATTTGGTGATATAAATGCTGGAAGGGATGGCCCGAGCAGTATATCTTTAATTCCCAGATGAAGTAATGTAAGCAGGATACATACAGCCTTCTGTTCATACCATGAAAGTACCATGGAAAGTGGAAGTTCATTGACCTCACATTCAAATGCTTCCGCAAGTGCAACTGCTACTTTTATTGCACTATACGCATCATTACACTGCCCCATATCCATTATCTTAGGAAGCCCACATACTGTTCCCAGATCTAAATCATTGAATCTGAATTTACCACATGCAAGTGTAAGCACAATGCTGTCATCAGGAACCTGTTTTACAAATTCTGTAAAATAATTTCTTCCAGATTTAGCTCCATCACATCCGCCTACCAGATAAAAGTGCTTAAGTTCACCCTTCTTTACAGCATCGATAATTGCAGGTGCATTTGAAAGAACTGACTTGTGTGCAAATCCAGTCATCACAGTATTTCCGCCATTTATTCCAGTAAAATGCATATCCTCTTTATAGCCGCCAAGCTCCAACGCTTTTTCTATAACCGGTGTAAAATCCTTGTCCTCTCCAATGTGTACAATCTCTGGATATGACACAACCTCTGTCGTAAATACTCTGTCTGCATAGCTTGCCTTTGGAGGCATCAGGCAGTTTGTAGTAAATAGAACCGGTGCTGGAATATCTGCAAATTCTTTCTGCTGATTATGCCATGCTGTTCCAAAATTTCCTTTCAGATGTGGATATTTCTTAAGCTCTGGATAAGCGTTTGCTGGAAGCATCTCACCATGTGTATATATGTTTATTCCTTTGTCCTTGGTCTGCTCAAGCAACTGCTTTAAGTCGTACAGGTCATGACCTGTTATTACAATAAACGGTCCCTTTTCAACAGTAAGTGAAACTCTTGTTGGCTCTGGGTCGCCGTAAGTCTCAGTATTAGCTTTATCGAGAAGCGCCATACACTTTAGATTAACTTCACCAGTTTCAAGCACAAGCGGAAGAAGCTCGTCCATTCCCCAATCTTTTGCGCCAACTGCATATAGAGCCTTGTAGAAAAAACTGTTTACCTCTTTGTCTGTATATCCGAGTACATTTGCATGATATGCATATGCCGCCATTCCTCTAACACCAAAAAGTATCAGTGACTTAAGCGAACGAATATCTTCATCAGCATTCCAAAGTTCATCCATATTAAACTCATCTGTTCTTCCGCATTGTGCTGCACATGTTCCACATTTAGGAACCATGCGGTTTTTCTCTGCATGTACCTTATCAATAAGTATTTTTAAAGTTTCATCATTAAAATTAACATTAGTAATTGTGGAAAAAAGTCCTTCTATAATTATCCTATCTGTATTTTCATTTATCAGATGTTCATTTCCTTCGGAAGCTCTCGCAATTCCAATCAATGCACCTGTAAGCTCATCCTGTAATCTGGCTGTGGATGCCGATTTACCACAAACGCCCTGTGCTCCTGTACATCCACTGCATCCTGCTGTCTGTTCACACTGAAAGCAAAACATCTTATTATCCATATATTAATCCTCCACCTTCTGCATTTATTCATTTATCTGCTTTTATTCATTTATCTGCTTTTATTAATTTACTGCAATATCTGTCCGTCTGTTGATATTATAACCACTTTCCATGGAATAAATTTGCCGCTTGCCTGCAATGCTGATTTAACTGCATTCTCAATCCCACCACAACATGGAACTTCCATTCTCGTAACCGTAACACTCTTAATATTATTATTTTTGATAATCTCTGTAAGCTTCTGTGTATAATCGCCCTCATCAAGCTTTGGACATCCGATAAGTGTAATCGAATTACGGATAAATTCATTATGGAAATTACCATATGCATAAGCACTGCAATCCGCTGCAACAAGCAAATTGGCATTCTCATAATAAGGCGCCTGTGTCGGCACAAGTTTAATCTGCACCGGCCATTGTCTAAGCTGCGAGCTAATCTGCGCCTGTGTTACATCACAAGTATTTTCATTGCGCACGATTGCCTTCGCCTGTGAACCTGGACAACCACATGGAAGTGGATTATTTGGCTTAGATGCAGCTGATTCTTTTGCAGCTTTAGCAGCAAGGACAGCCGCCTCATCATATGCAGGCGCTTCTCTTTCTTCAAATGTAATTGCATTCATCGGACATGACGGAAGACAATCCCCTAATCCATCACAGTAATGCTCTCTCATAAGCTTAGCCTTACCATTTACAATATCAATCGCCCCCTCATGACATGCAGTCGCACATGCGCCACATCCGTTACATTTTTCTTCGTCTATCTTTATAATCTTTCTTATCATTTTGTTCCTCCAATGACTGTTTTCTTTGACTTTGCAATCGAATTATATTACAATAAATCCAACATTTCTGTTGTTTTTACAACAAAGGAGTAAATTAATGAAAAAAAATATCGATATATTAAAGAAAACACAATTATTTTCAGGTGTAAGCGATGAAGAAATATCAGCTATGCTTGATTGCCTTCAGGCAAAAATAATCAACTATCAAAAAGGCGAATATGTCTTCAGGGAAGGAGAACATATCAATCAGATTTGCGTTCTGTTAGAAGGAAAACTCCTTGTTCAAAGAGATGATTTCTGGGGAAACAGAAGTATCGTCAATATAATAAGCATGGGAGAAATGTTCGGCGAGGCATATGCGGCACCTGACAGCGGTGCTATTTTGAATGATGTTATTGCGCAGGAGAATTGTTCTATTATATTTTTTGACGTTCAAAAGCTGCTGACAGTATGTCCTACAGCCTGCAAATTTCATTCCATGATTATACAGAATCTCTTCTATGCCATCTCGGACAGAAATAGAAAGCTGGTTCAAAAAATCGGGCATATGTCCATGCGCTCTACCAGAAGCAAGCTCATCTCCTACTTATCAGATGAAGCCAAGAGACAAAACCGCAGCTACTTTACTATTCCATTTAACAGACAGCAGCTTGCCGACTTTCTTTCAGTAGATAGAAGTGCAATGTCAAATGAACTTAGCAAAATGCGTGATGAAGGACTTATCTCATTTGAGCGGAACAACTTCAAACTATTGCTTTAATTGCAAAACGGATGGCTTTCGCCATCCGCTTTACTTTTAACATATTATTTCAAAACTATGAATGCTTTCTATTTATCTTCCACAAGCGTCTTCTGCCGCCACTTTCCTGACTGCCATCTTGCAAACATAAATATTGCACGAACACATTCATCAGAAGCCATCGCAATATAAGCTCCCGCTGCAAGAAGTCCCAGCCTTATTCCAAATACATACGTGCCGAGCACCATACAAAGATACATAAATACAGCTGCAATTATTGTAGGGAACAGCGCATCTCCACTTGTCTTAAGTGCCTGTCCAAATACGAGATTTGTGACACGTCCAATTTCAAGAACAATATCAATCGTAAGCAGTGTTCCAACTAACTTAATCATCTGCGGATCATCACTGAACAAATGCATAATCGTTCCAGAAAGAATGGCAAAAAATGATTCGAGTATTGTCGCAACAATCACACCTACAACAGCAGCCTTTTTCGTCTGCTTGTCGCATCTATCATATTCTTTCGCCCCGACATACCAGCCAGTCAGAATCGCATTTGCCGATGCTAAAGCTGCACCTACACAATACGAGAAATTTGTTATCTGCATTGTGTATGCTCTCGCTGTCACATTAAGTCCATTCTCATCCATCTGATTTAGGAATCTGATAGTGAGTGTCATTGCGATATTATAAAGTGCTGTCTCAAATGCCGATGGAAGTCCAATCTTTATAATCTGTGCAAAGACTTCTGTATTTTTTATTCGCTCCTTATCCTTGTTTGCACTGATAAGCACTCGCGCACATACAATGTTGATAATCAGATTTACAATTCGGGAAATAACAGTCGCAATCGCAACTCCTGCCACTCCCCATTTCATCACATATAAGAAAAATGCATTGAGCACGAGGTTAAGCAGATTTCCAATTATAGTAGCCACCAATGGCTGTTTTGTATATCCGAATGCACGCAAATAACTAGAGTAAATAGGAATAACTGCATTTAAAATACAAAAACCACCAACTATCTGAAAATACGTCTTTGCAAATCCGAGAAGAAGTGGCGCTACACCTACCATTTCCAGTATTTTTCCAGAAAATAAAAACAGTAATACTGATAAAATTATTCCAAGTATAAAATTGAATATCGCTCCTATCTGCTTTGCCTGATACGCAATACCTGGTCTGTTCGCTCCAATATACTGAGTCATAACAGCAATCATTCCAGATGAAATAATATTAAACATAATGATAAATACACCAATATATGTATTCGCAGTTCCAACCGCACCTACCGCTGCATCTCCTACAGATGAAAGCATCATCGTGTCAACCATTCCTGTCAGCATCATACACAGCGTCTCTAATGAAATTGGTATAAATAATTGTAATAAACTTTTTCTAGCTGTAGCCATAATATCTCTCCCTAATCATTATTTTCTTTAATTTTACTATGCATTAGCACAGAATTCTTGCTAATTTTCAATATAAAATTGCATTATTTCTACTTGTATCACAATTTATCAGATGATAATATAGAATTAAACATTACAATTTATTTTTTGAGACTATTCATAACCACTTTTGAATAGTAGAAAATTATATGTCATGCTTGCATGTTTGAAGAAGTCTGTGAAGTATGTAGAAGGAAAGAGAAATTTTATATGATAAAAGACTTAAAAGAAAAAACAACACATGGTACTAAACAGTACCCATATGAACAATATAATATCCAAAACCGCAAGTTTCTCTTTCATGTTCCTGTTCACTGGCACGATGAGATGGAAATAATCGTAATCGAAAAGGGCGAACTTGATGTTAAAATCGGTGATGACACATTCCTTGGTAAACCTGGTGACATATTCATAGTTAATCCACGTGAACTGCATCTTATGGGACAGTCTCAGATAAACGGACTCTACTATACGCTTTTGTTTCCAATAGAATTTATTTCATTCCAGACTCCTGACGACCTTGAGACCGAGCTTTTTGCTCCGCTTAGAAGCAGCAAATTACTTTTTCCACATTATCTTAACAGTGAGATAAAGCAAAAAGTGTCACCTTATATTAATGAAATCATAAAAGCGAACATTACCAAAAATAACAAAGGTGCAAATGAGATAAGTCTGGCAAAGCATCACCTGCGTACAAGAATTCTCCTTCTTGAAATTATCCAATGTCTGTACGAAGAGAATGCATTTATCAAACCAGAGACGATTGGTGACATAAATATGCAAAAAGAGATGCTTGCATTCATTCAGGCTCACTGCCTCGAAAAGATTTCACTATCAACGCTCTCTTTAGAATTTCATCTGTCAGAAAAATATATATCCAGATATTTCGTGGAGCATTTTAAAATTCCGTTCAGCAACTATGTTATTCATCTTCGTCTCACGCATGCCAGGCAGCAGCTTGAAACAACAAACGACTCCATAACAGATATTGCATTACAATCAGGATTTGCTAATGTAAGCTATTTCATAAGGGCTTTTAAAGCCATGTATGGCGTTTCCCCACTTAAATACAGGAAGGGATTATAGCACAACGACAAGAAGAATATCAAATGTACAAACAAAAAATATGTAAAGGGAACTTCAATGAAAAAATTTATATTAATGATTATATTAACTGCATCTTTCATTCGTGGATGTACCACATCTGATACAGCGGACAATGCGGATAATAATGACTTATCCAAAACTATACATGCATACTCTGATGTATTATCACAAAAATTAGAAAACAGTAAATCCGAGAATAACAAGCTTGCCGCCCAGATTATCTATCTTAACGATGATGAAATTCCTGAACTTGTAATCTTTGATGATAATAAAGCACCAGCCTCTGTACATATATACACATTTCAAGATAATGAAGCTATTGAACTTACTTCTGACGATGAAAATTATGGTAATTATGGTGCACTGGTATATTACGAAAAACAGGCTATGTTACAAGGCTACAACGAAACAATCAGCAATGACCTGTTCCATGGATTTACTTATTATTTTCTTTGGGATGGCATAAACAATACACTCTCATTAACACAGAGTACTGAACTAATTACTTCTGTCTCAGATGAGGATGCTTCAAAGGAATACTATATAGACCAAAAGCCTGTTGATGAAGTTACTTTTAGCAGATTGCAAGCGGAATATGAGGATAAAAAACCAGATACTTTAAACTACAATGACGCTTATCCCATTTCATCAAAAGAGAATATAAAAGAATTTACCAGGCATTTGCTATAATATAAAAAAGCATTATACATTTAGTTGACAAATATATAGCTTATATTTATACTATTCTATAGCAATTATAAATTTTTTATAAACAAAATTAATTATTTGGAACTAATTTTATATAATTTGTTAACTGAATAATTAACAAGTACACCGTTATTTCGAAAACGATGTACTAGAATAATCTGGAGAACATTAGCATACGATGAAGGAAGATTTAAAGGCAATATTTACAATAGCACTACTGTACTTCATCATTGAACTTTTAGGTGTCACATGTCCCATTAAGTTTCTGATCGGAATTTCATGTGCAGGCTGCGGAATGTCACGCGCATGGCTTTCTGTCCTTCATGGTGATATATCTAAGGCTTTCTATTATCACCCATTATTCTGGATGATGATTCCAATATGTATTATTTTCTTAATTCATAAAAAGCTATCATCTAATTGTAAGAAGTGGCTTATAGCCATATTTGTATCTGCCTTTTTAGCAGTATATATAATACGGCTTACGCTGTTTCCTGATAATATAGTATGCTTCAGACCTTCAGACGGATTTATCGAACGAAGATTATATAATTTTTATCAATTGCTTGTTACACATATTACATAAGGAGGATCAATTATGTTTTGTCCAAAATGCGGAACAGAAGTGAAGGATAACGGCAGTTTTTGTCCCAATTGTGGTTCTAATCTCACATCCCAGAATTTCGTTGAGAATATTGAATCAAAGCTTGGTGATGCTACATCAGATTTAACTAACAAAGCTGCAGATGCCTACCACAATCTCGAAAATAACTTGAATGGAGCGGTCAAAGAAATGGCCGATGATATAGGAATTACTCCAGATAACAATGCCACACAAAATACAGGAAGTGTCCCACCATATGCGAATGGATATTCCGGCAACGGTAATATTCCACCATATAATAACGGATACTCCAACAACACTAACGGAGGATATGGTAATACACCAAATCCACAAAGAGGAGGATTTATGTTAAAAACAGACAGAAGCTTATTAGTTGTCATTTTACTTTCAATTGTTACTTGCGGTATCTATAATTTTTATTTCATCTACGCACTTTCACGCGATTTAAATATTGCATGCGATGGTGATGGAAATCCTACTTCAGGATTACTTATGTTTCTTTTACTTTCAATTGTTACTTGTGGTATCTATTCATGGATATGGTATTACAAAGTTGGTAACAGACTTGCTGTTAACGCTCCAAGATATGGAATGAACTTCCAGGAGAATGGTACAACAGTTCTTATGTGGATGCTTTTTGGTTCATTACTCTGCGGTATCGGACCATTCATCGCACTTCACATTATCATCAAAAATACAAATGCAATCTGTGCTGCTTATAATAACTATAATGCTAACAGAGCTTACTAATTTGAAATGTTACATTGACAAATTGGGAATTAAAAAAGAACTTCTCTTTGTGGCGGAGAAGTTCTTTTATTATTATTTTGCAACATTCTTTACTCGATGCTGCTTTTCTATATACAATTTTTCATCGGCATATCCAAGCGCTTCCTGTAATTCGATATAATTCTCACTGTCAACACAACATACACCGACAGATACAGTTACATTATATGGTTTATCGCTCGTCTCATTAAAGTCTGCAAATGTCTTATAAATATGTGAGACAATCTCACTTCCATCACCATTGCCATTGTCATCGCCATCATAATCACAGACAAGTGCAAATTCATCACCACCAAGTCTGCCAACTACCCCCTCTGCAAAAAGACCTGTCAATGTATTGCTAATATGCTTAATAGAGAAATCACCCTCGTCATGTCCATATCTGTCATTAACAATCTTAAGATTGTTCATATCAATATATGCGACAAGACTCATCTTATGAGTATCCCTATTCTTCTCCATTCGCATCTTGGCTGCTTCTGTAAAACCACGTCTGTTCAGTATTCCTGTAAGTCCATCTAACTTGGCAAGTGCATCAAGTGCAATATTATTGTCCCTTAATGTAACCATAGTAAGCTCATATTCATTCTGTATACGCTCACTTGATTTAAGAAGATAAAGCATCTTAGCTGCTGAACCGAGCTGTCCAACTACGAATTCAGCGTTATTGTACATCCGCTCAGTCATATCACATAATAGAAGTCCATACATACTCTCATTGGAAAATATAGGAAGTATTATCTTGACTCTTGAACCTACTGTAAAAATAGCACTCCTAAATATCTCCGAGGTACGTCTCCTTTTTCTTCCAGCCCTTATATTCTGTACATTGCCATCACGAAGTGATGCCATCAGATAAACATGATTTGGAACTGTAAATTTCTCCTTGTAAAGATGCATAATAGGCTCTGCATACAAATACAAATCTGCATTCTTCACATCAAGCCAGCTAAGTCTCTGTAACAGAACACTATAGTTCTGGTCTGCGCCATTTTCAAACTGCATGCTCGATGTAACAAAAGTCTTAAAATCATAATTCTTATTATCATTACGTTCCATCATATCGCCCTGTATCTGCTCTTCTGAAATAATAATTTCCCTATATATGTCAGCTATGGCTGATGCAATTCTTCTTACAGCTCCATGCTTCTCATACAGGATAAGAAACAGCTGATATGTCTCTTCTATATGCCATAAAAGATTCTCGACATCAGCATATTTCAATGCCCCCATATGCATAAAAGTATTTATAAGTCTGACCAACGTTCCATCATCTTCATCAATATCATTTATGTTCTCATAGTAATCTATTATGAGTTCCATAATTGTTCTGAAAAGAAAGCGCAGTCTGTTGTCATTTACCTCTATCGTATACCTGTAGAATATCTCATCATAATAATAGTCTATGTATTCCCGATTCAGTCTGTTCTCCTGAGCATTTCTATTAAGATTCTTCGCAGTACCGAATGAATCACGCTTAATAAACTTCGTAGGTACAACAACACTCTCTACTTTTTTGCCAGCAAGCACTTCAATAAGCAGATCAAAAGCCCTGCCACCTAGCGATGTGACATCAGCCATAACCGTAGAAAGTGCCGGCTTTGCTTTTGCACCCTGAAGGGTATTGTCATATCCCATGACATAAATGTCCTCACCAGGTACAAGATTTCTGTCCAGCATTGCATTGTAAAAACTTAAAGCTGTATCATCATTTACGCAGACAACAGCCTCTAAATCTGGATGTTTGTCAATGTAATTACCAAATTCTTCTCTCTGGGATTTGGTGAGATCTCCTGGTATATACGTATCCTCATCTACTTCAATACCATATTCATTTAATACCTTAAAGAAAGTATCCTTACGCTCAATCGCATCGGTATTGTCATCAGGTCCGCCCATCATTGCAATCTTCTTGCAGCCAAGCTTCTTAATAAGATACTCTATACCTTCCCTAATGCCAAGATAATTATCATAGTTCACACTCAGATAGCCATCCATCTTGCATCCCAGAAGAACACATGGAATCTCCTTAAATTCGTCTAGAAATTCCTTTGTTCTTTCCATGGTTGTCATACAACATATACTTCCCGCTATCACTATAATCGCATCTACTCTACCCGATAAAGCATATGTAAAAAGCGTATTATACTGGTACTCATACATAATTTCCCTGTTCTGCGTAAGATCTCTGTCAACGTACTTTCCAGGCATAATTACGATGTCAACATCGCATTCTTTTGCCTTTTTCATTACGCCCCTACAGGTCTGAACTGTAAAATTGTCGGCTATTCCCGCAACTAAAACCCCTATTACTGTTCTTCTATGCATACCATCACCTTCCCTGGTCCTTTTATACTATTATACAAAAAAGGCATTAAGGTCTGCAACTATTTTCTGCTCTAGTTCTCCTGCCTGTGCTTCGTCCTTAGCACTTACTGAAATGTAAAGTTTGAGCTTTGGCTCCGTTCCTGAAGGTCTTACTACTACAGAAGATTCTCCTTCGAGATAGAATTTAAGAACATCTGATTTTGGAAGACCATCAATTCCAGTATTATAATCGAGGCATCTGTCAACCTTCCTGCCACCAATTACATTTATTCCCTCTCTGAATTTAGCCATTATATTCTGCATCTTCTCGAATCCAGATGCACCTTCAAATTCAAATGAATGAAGTGTATTAAGGCTGTAGCCATATATGCTGTAAAGTTCCTCAAGCTTATCGATAAGGCTGATTCCCTTTGTCTTGTAATATGCAAACATCTCGCAGATTAAGAATGCTCCGTCTACTGCATCTTTGTCTCTTACATATGAACCGCTAAGGTATCCGTAGCTCTCCTCGAATCCGAAGATATATGAATCAGCATGACCTGCCGCTTCAAGACGTCCGATGTGCTCTCCGATAAACTTAAATCCTGTGAGCACATTAACTGTAGAAACACCATAATGCTCTGCAATTCTCTGTCCAAGGTCTGTTGTAACAATAGTCTTAACCATTACCGGATTAGCAGGCATTGTCTTGTTAGCGATTCTTCTTGAACATACATAATCCAATAAAAGACATCCTGTCTGGTTTCCTGAAAGAAGTACATACTCTCCGTTCTTATCCTTTACTGCAATACCTACACGGTCACAATCAGGGTCTGTTGCAAGAAGAAGGTCTGCATTGTTTTTCTTGGCATACTCCATTCCAAGTGCCATAGCCTCTTTAATCTCTGGATTTGGATATGGGCATGTAGGGAAGTTTCCGTCTGGATTTGCCTGTTCCTCTACGAGTGTGATATTTGTAAATCCAGTCTCTTTCAATGCTCTTGTAACAGGCTTAAGTCCTGTACCATTAAGTGGTGAATATACGATTGCTACATTCTTGTCAATCTCATCATCAGCTCCAAGCATAGACTGTTTCTTAACTTCTTCTGTGAAGTCTGTATATACCTGTTCAGAGATGTATGAAATCTTACCATCATTAAGAAGTGCATCAAAATCACCATTCTTTACGTCAGCAAATATATCAAGCTTCTCAATCTCCGAAAGAATTATCTCAGCTGCCTCAGTAGTAATCTGGCATCCATCAGCTCCATATACCTTGTAACCATTATACTTAGATGGGTTGTGTGATGCTGTTACCATAATTCCAGCTGCACAGTTAAGTGCTCTTACGGCATATGACAGACATGGTGTTGGCATAAGCTGTGGATAAATATATACCTTAATTCCATTTGCTGCAAAAACGCTTGATGCAACCTTTGCAAATAAATCAGATTTGATTCTTGAATCATAGCTTACAGCGATGCTTCTTGCATCTTCTGCAAAATTATTTATCACATAATTAGCAAGTCCCTGTGATGCTTTAGAAACTGTATAAACATTCATTCTGTTTGTTCCAGCTCCGATAACACCTCTAAGTCCACCAGTTCCAAATGCAAGGTTACGATAGAATGCATCCTCGATCTTGTCCTCGTCTCCAGCGATTTTCTTAAGTTCCTCTACTACATCTGCATCAGCATCTGCCTTTGCACACCATAACTCATACTGCTTTAAAATTTCTTCTTTCATCATCGTACTCCTTCCATTTCATAACTATTTAACAACAGTAGATGCAATCATCTCAAATTTGCCCTGCATCTGTACTGTTCCAAATCCATTAGGAATAATCATATGATCTCCCTTATTTACAGGATTTCCATTTATAATTCCACTTCCATCTGTAATAGTAACATTAAGGAATGGATATTCCTGCTCAAACTGAGCCTTTCCGTCAAGACTCATCTTAAATACTGTGTAATACTTGCAGCTGTATAATGTAACAAGTTCATTTACCTTGTCACCACAATCAGTATCTATAATACTCTCTTCAACTGGAGCTGCCGGAACTGTGATTACATCCTTACTCTGACTTATATGAAGTTCTCTTGGCTTACCATTTGAAAGTCTGTCATAATCATATACTCTGTATGTAATATCACTGTTCTGCTGTGTCTCTAATATGAGAAGACCACCCTTTATTGCATGGACTGTTCCTGGATCAATCTGGATGAAATCACCTTTTTTAACTGGAATCTCTCTGATAAATTCAGACCATCTTCCCTCATCAATCATGCTGTCAAGTTCTTCTTTTGTCCTGGCATTATGTCCGATTACAAGTGCTGCATCATCTGGACCATCAAGCACATACCAGCACTCTGTCTTTCCAAATGAACCATTCTCATGAACCTTTGC
The DNA here is from genome assembly GCA_934359755.1 of uncultured Agathobacter sp. Classification (GTDB taxonomy): domain Bacteria; phylum Bacillota; class Clostridia; order Lachnospirales; family Lachnospiraceae; genus Roseburia. Next base: position 67,263 of record CAKRLV010000008.1, on the reverse strand, counting down.
ATATTCATCGTTTGGGTGCACCTGAATACTTAAGTCAGACTTAGCATCGATAATTTTGATAAGAAGCGGAAATCTGTCATAGTCAAGATTTCCAAAAAGCTCAGGATGTTCATTCCACATCTGCGAAAGCTTCTTGCCTGCAAACTTACCAAATTTAACTGTTCCATCTCCGTTTGGATGTGCTGATATTCCCCAGCATTCTCCAAGGTCATCACCCTGATATTTGTATCCGAACTGCTCTCTTAATCTGCTTCCTCCCCAGATATTGTGTGTACATACTGGGTCAAGGAATATGATATTCTCATCTGCCTGATTTCCCGACAAATTTCTTCCATTCATTTCAATTACCTCCTGATACCAGAATCCTGAATCTTTTACTATTCTTTGCTGTGTAAGAAAATCTACATAGACAAGACCAAAGCGTGATGTAAATCCTTTTTCCCACTCAAGGTTGTCAAGGAATGTCCATGTAAAATATCCTTTTACATTGGTGCCCTCATCAACAGCTCTTTGCATTGCATATATATATGAATCAAGAAAATTAATTCTGTCATTGTCGTGAATTCTTCCATCTGGTGAGATGCTGTCATGACAAGCCATTCCATTTTCTGTAATGTAAAGCGGCAATGGATATCTCTCTGTGAGGAACTTGATTCCATAATAGAAAGCCTCTGGAGTGACAGGCCAGTCTACTGCAGTCTTGGTATATCCAGGCTTTCTGTTTACAAATTCAATCTCTCCATCCTTACCAGCTCTCACATAATATCCATTATATATATTTTGTCCCATGAAATCGAGCGGTTGATGAATAAGTTCCATATCTTCTTTGGTAATCTCTGGTAAATAGTCCTCATACTTTTCAATACCTTCCTTTGGATATGAACCAAGGAAAACAGGATCACTGAACCATGATACGTTCCATGCCCAGTTGTCAATAGGATTGTAAAATCCAAAATACACTTTCTTTGCAGCCTCGATATCCTCTTTACTGTCTGTAAAAGGATAAGCCACACCACCAGTTGGTGCAAAACCGATTTTGATATCACGCTTAGAATATTTTCTAAGATTAATAACAGCATTACCATGCGCCATAAGAAGATGATGTGTCGCAAGGAATGTATCCTTTACTGACAGCTTAAGCCCCGGTGCATGAACACCATTTAAAAGTCCAAGGCTTATGACACACTGTGGCTCATTTATTGTGATAAAATTCTCACATATATCAGAGAAATTCTCTGCTACAACCTTTGCATACTCACCAAACCATTCTACTACATCACGGTTGAGCCATCCACCTTTATGATAAAGTGCCTTGGGAAATTCCCAATGAAATAAAGTAATATATGGTGTTATTCCATTCTCATGCATTGTAAGAATCATATCCCTGTATGTATCTATTGCTTTCTGGTTTACTTTTCCAACACCCTCTGGCATTATTCTCGACCAGCTGATAGAAAAGCGGTATGCCTTGATTCCCATATTCTTCATCAGTGCAATATCTTCTTTGTATCTGTTAAGATGATCACATGTTACTTTTCCATTATCGCTGCCGAAGCCTTTTCCTTCGTCGAAAAAATCTTCCCAGATTGTCTCTCCATGTCCATCATCTTTGCTCATTCCTTCTATCTGGTAGGCACTGCTTGCCACACCCCATACGAAATCGTCTCTAAACATTTTTGCTCCTTTATCTGTATATTTTATCTGTCATCCATAATATAAATCCTGCTATAACTGCCTTTTATGCATTAAAATATCATATATCCATCCATATTTCCTAGATAATATATCTGTTCATGGATTCATTAAGCTGCTGCACTTCCTCTGACAAATGTCCAGCCTCATCTGCAAGCTTCTGTGCCTCGTCAAGCTGTCCATTTACAGTCGCTGTTACTTCTTCTGTAGATGCAGCTGTATTTTCTGATACAGATACAATATCTTTCATTGATTCAAGAACCTGATTTTTATTCTCTACCATATTCTGCATATTCTCAGTAATATGCCTAAGACTGTCTATCATTTCCTCTACATAGCCTGCAATACCTGTAAATACATCTATTGTCTCTTCAATCGACTGCGCCTGCTCACTTAAATGAAGCTCAGTATCTTTTGCACAGGCTACTGTAGTATTCGTGTGAGACTGAATATTTAAAATAATCACCTTAATCTGATCAACCGCATCAGACGACTGCTCTGCAAGTTTTCTTATCTCATCAGCTACTACAGCAAATCCCTTTCCGGCTTCTCCTGCTCTTGCCGCCTCAATTGATGCATTTAAAGACAAAAGATTAGTCTGCGCTGCGATACTTTGGATTGTCTCAACAATTCCTCCGATTGCATCAGATGCATCTGCAACCGCAGTGATATCTGTGACAAGCTTTCTTGTAAGTTCTGTTGCTATATCCGCTTTTTCACTGAGATTTGCAGTCTGCTTCTTTCCATCCTCGACAGACTCAATTGTCTTGTGCGATTCTGATTCAATATTACTTGCATACATATATGCATCGTTTAGCTTCTCTGAAAAGCTTGAAAGTTCCTGAAGACACGCTTCTGCTTCCTGTACCTGGTGGGCTACACTGTCAGCTACATGCTCCATGGCACTATTAATATCGCCCATGGAATATACCATTTGATTAGTAGTATTTGATACATCAGCCGCAGAACTGTTTACCCTATTTGAAAAGTTCTGAATCTTTGCAAAAATATCACGAATATGCGAAAGCATATCCTTCATTCCCATTGCCAGCAATAGAAATTCATCTTTACGCTTTGAACTGAAATCAGTAGTGAAATCTCCCTCTGCTACTTTGTTCATTGACTTGGCAAGTTTATTTACCTCTACTGCAATACTTTCTGATAAGATTATTCCAATTACCAAAGCTATGATAGCTGATATAATAACCATGACTATTGTAAGTACCCTGATAGAATTTGCAGTGCTTAAGATTGCACTCTCTGGCACTAGCACACAGAGTGTAATTCCTGTATCAGAGATTGGTTCATATACAAATAAGTGCTTCCTGCCCTCAACTGTGACATAGCTGTGACCACCTTCGCTCTGCTGCGTGGCAGACTCATAGAAATCCTTGCCATAAAAAAGTCCGCCATCTGTATTAAGCTTAACATCACTTCCGACCTTAAGTATCTCTCTGCCATCTGAAGTCACAAGTCCCGCCACGTTTGTCTCGTTGCCAATCTTCTCAAGCATATCATCGATAGTCTTGTAGTTTACGTCAAAGAATAAATATCCCTGCCCTTTGTCAAGCATTCTTGTGTATGCAAGAGCATAATCATTTTCAGAAATATCAAAGTTCTCGTCGATGTACTTGTGAAATCCAGTCCATACACCTTTTCCCTTTTTTATGTTCTTAGCTTCATCTGTCTTTGAAAAATCATTATAAGCATTGTCACCTATCTTCTTTGAGCCAGATGTAAGATTGCCACCCTTACTTGAGATTACTTCATAGCTGTATATGTAATCGCATGTTGCTCTTGCCTGCTGTAAAAGTGCTGTGGAATTTCTAAGATAATCCATAGCCTCAGCCTTCGTTGAACCAGCATACCTAGAGTAAAATGTACTAAAAGTCTTGTTCGATACAATCTCTGTTGTCTTATCCTCTACATTCGTGCACAGCAAAGTACTGTACGCACTTGTTGTCTCAAGCTCGGCATCTATCGAATCGACATACTGCGATGCAATAAAGCTTGAAGCATTCTTATAAGATAAAACACCAAGTATGATTATCAATACAACTGGAATAATAAATGCTGTAATTAATTTATAAGCAATCTTCGATGTCTTCTTTTTAACGTTTGCTGTACCTGTCTTTTTCCTCATATTAGAATTATTTTTTGTTTTTGCCTTAAAGTTCTTCTTATTCTTTGTCATAGGCTCTCCCCTCCGTATGCACCTACTTTGTTACTATCACAGAAACAAGGTAAAATGGTGTTTCACAGCCATCTGCATCTTCAATGGTTATCTTAATATTATGTGTCTTGTTATCCATTTTCTCTGCAATTGTTGTAAGCTCAAGATTATCGCCCCAGTCCTGGTCGAATTTTCCATCTAAAACAACTGCGTTCTTCTCCTCATTATCAATTACAACTCTTGCTTTTGGTGCCGACTTGAATGCATATCTTCTGTACTGAAGTGAAATTCCCGTTCCCTCAATCGAGAATTCAATAGTACTTCCATTATCTTTAGCATACCAGCCCTTTTTAAAGCAATCAGTTATATCTGTCTGTTCCTCATTATCCACTGTAAATCCATTACTTACTGGCTCTATATCCATATTTCTGTATCTTACTGATTTCTCATAGGAATTGTCAGTAAATGGTTCTGGAAATTCTGGCTTATCCTCCGCCTCATCCATATTTTCATACGCACGATCAAGAAAATAAGTGATTACAGATGCTACAAGTGCATGACCCTCATCATTTGGATGCAAATCATCACCTGTGATAGTACGATTCTCAATTTTTCCTGATAAAATCTCAGGATAGATAGTGCTCTGCATGCTGACGCATGGAATATCGTAATGACGTCCAACCCTTGCATGTACTCTCTGCGCATTTGAACCGCTGTCATAGTATACATTGTGCACTATAACTACTGCTGGATTTGTCTTGTATGTAAATACCTTCCTGATAAGACCTTCATAAGTCTCCATAAAATGATCAGTACTTGTATCGTTTACAGAAAATTCTGTGATAACAAAATCCGGATTGTAGCTTAACAGGTCATCATCTGCCCTTGCCACACCAAACTGCGATGAAGTTCCACCTATTCCTGCATTGACATATTTAATCTCAGACTTTGGGAACTTCTCTTTCCACCATTCATAAACATGGTAAGCATAACACTTCTGCGGTGTAGTAGATGCACACCCCTGTGTGATTGAACCACCTAAGAAACCAACCACGATTTTCTCACCTTTTCTTGCTCTTTTCATCAGCTCTTTAAGTCTGTACTGATTTCCTCTGTTTGTAATTCCTCTCTGATAATCTATATCAAACTTCATATTTATACCTCATCTCTCCAAATATCTTCACCAAGTCCTTCTATAAAAGCAGCGAGTTCATCTGACATCTTCTCTGCCTCTGGTCTTCTGATATGTCCTGGTGTTCCACAACCATTTTTGCTATATAAAAAATGATGCACTTTTTTATCAGCAAGTTTGTTCTTTACTTCTTCTATTGATTTATCCCAGCTATCATCATGCTCAAGAATCGTAGTTGCAAGAATAATCTCAGAAGAAGGATATATACTTCTTAATGTCTTAATGAACTTGAAGTATTTCTCCCTCCACAGAACCGCTTTCTCACAGTTATAATCCTCTGCCATATAATCAACCGGATGATTGTCATTTTGTCCGATAGCAACGATTACAACATGTGGTCTGTATCTGTTAAAATCCCACTCAGTCACTTCTCCCATCTCTGGATTATAAAGAAGCTTATCGTAGACACTCTCCATTCCCATGTAATACTGTCTTCCGTCATAATTAACCTGATACCAGCCTGTATCATCCATAAGAGCAATTCCGCCCTGCGCCACATCATGAATCTGTGCATTAAGCTTTCTTGCAGTCATCCATGAATATGAATAGTAGCTGTTTGAAAATTCTCCCTTATGCCACTCAGGGTCAGGCTTTCCAACGAAATCTACTGCCTCTGATACTTCACCTGCCGATACACTGTCACCATATACTTCAATACGGCGATGTGGTTTTTCCCCACAAGAAAGTACCTCAATTTTATCTTCATTCCCTTCTATCTCAAAACCACTGAATTTGAACACATGGCATGAATCCTGTCTTTTGAACAGCATAAGTTCGTGTTCTCCTTCACTAAGATTATCTTCTAAAGTTATTGTCTGATTCATTCCATCCTCTGATGGATTTTTTTGATCATATATACATATTTTCTTCTGCTCTCCATCACAGATTACACCAAGGAAATTATCCCAGTAACCATGTTTGTTGCTGATGGTGGCTTTAATACTCTGCCCTTTAAAACGAATTTTTACATAACTACATGGAAAAATAAAAAGAGGATTCTCCACATCTGAAAAATCTATTCTTCCACTATACTCCAGACATTTATCTGATGCATTTACCTTCATAGTCAATCCGCCTCCACTCAAAATCACTTTCTAATTTGTAACGTAACTGTTCAGTACCTTCACAGTTGCGAGCCGCAAGCGCATTAGAATCAGCTTCGCTGATGGGCGCTTGCTCCTACATAATATACGTTTTCTTACGAAATATGCGGTACCGCATATTTCTGTACTGAATAGTTACTTTGTAACTATTCAAAACTAATTTTAATAAAAGAAAAAGGGTCCATACTTTTATACATCGCATGCACCCTTTGCAGTTTTCTTTAATTTAATTGTAGTTCTTATCTTCTACCAATCTCTGTATCAGTTTCTGTTAAGACGCTGTTATCCTTGATGTAATCAATAACATCATCAAGTTCTGTAAAAGCAAGACCTACATAACTGTCAGCAGCTCCGTAGTAAATTGCAATCTTACCTGTCTTAGAATCATGAATTGTAGCACATGGGAAGCATACGTTTGGAACGAATCCACGCTCTTCATACCACTGCTCTGGTGTTAATAAGAAGTTCTCGCAACGATATTTAACAATTGATGGATTGTCAATATCAAGGATAGCTCCACCGATTGAATATACATATCCGTTACATGTTCCACTTACACCATGATAGAATAATAACCATCCCTCAGATGTCTCGATTGGAGCAGCTCCTCCACCGATTTTAAGAGACTCCCACCATTCATTTCCTTTGCCCATTACATGACGATGCTTCCCCCAGTAAACAAGGTCTGGACTCTCGCTGATAAAGATATCACCAAATGGTGTATGTCCACTGTCTGATGGTCTTGAAAGTAACATGAAGTTACCATTTATTTTTCTCGGAAACAGAACGGCATTACGATTGAATGGTAAGAAGGGATTTTCAATTCTTATGAAGGACTTAAAGTCTTTTGTTTTCGCCATGCCGATTGCTGCTCCGTAGAAATCCTGACACCAAATAATATAGTATGTATCCTCTACTTTTACAAGACGAGGATCATATGCATATTTAGGCATAAACTCTTTACCATCCTCATCTACAAACTGGATTTTCTCGCTCTCAAAATCCCAGTGAATAGCATCTTTACTTCTTCCAAGATAGATGTAAGGGATTCCGTTTGTCTGCTCGCCTCTGAATACTCCGATGAATCCATCTTCGTATGGCATAACAGCACTGTTGAAAATTCTTGCAACACCTTCAACTGGGTTACGGTCGATGATTGGATTCTCATCATATCTCCAGATCGGTGCGCCTTTTAAGTTCTTTGGTCTTTCCTGCCAAGGTACATTCGGCACCTCAGGGCTAATCATTGTATATTTGCTCATGTTAATACCTCACTATTTTCCTAAATATTCTAAGTTTTTCTTTATAAGTTCACATCTTTGTGCAACACACTCTACAGATCTTCCTGGATCCTTAGGTGTATTAAATACATAGTCAATAAGCTTATCAATAGTAGTTGTAGCAACGTGCATTCTTGTATCTGATGAAGCATAGTAGATAAATACTTCGTTCTTCTCATTTACGATTGCACCATTTGTGAATACTACATTGGAAACATCTCCAACTCTTTCTTCCCCTCTTGGTCCAATGAGCATTCCTGAAGGCTCGGCTATAACTTTTGAAGGATCATTTAAATCTGTTGCAAATGCATAGATTACATATCTAAGACCAGCTGCTGTATTACGTACACCATGTGCAATATGAATCCAGCCCTTGTCAGTCTTGATTGGTGTAGCTCCTGCACCATTCTTAGCCTCTGTGATTGTGTGATATTTACGAAGACTAGTCATCTTCTCTTCATCGATAACTGCATGTGTGATATCATCACAAAGTCCAAATCCGATTCCTCCGCCGCTTCCTGTCTCAATGAAGTCATCCATTGGTCTTGTGTAGAAAGCATATTTACCATTTACAAATTCGGGATGAAGTACAACATTTCTCTGCTGTGGAGAGTTGAGTGTTACAAGATTGTCAAGTCTCTCCCAATGCTTTAAGTCTTTTGTACGAACAATTCCTGCTGCTGCAACAGCTGCTGATAAATCATTTACTGTTGTATCCTTGCTCTCCGAACAGAATACTCCATAGATGTATCCGTCCTCATGCTGTGTAAGTCTCATATCATAGACATTAGTCTCTTCTGGGCACACATCATCAAGTAAAATAGGATAATCCCAGAATTTGAATCCATCGATTCCATTATCACTCTCTGCAACCCCGAAGAAAGACTTTCTGTCATTTCCCTCGATACGGGCTACCAGATAGTATTTTCCATTAAGATAAATAGCACCTGAATTCATTACAGCATTAATCCCAAGTCTCTCCATGAAATATGGATTTGTCTCTGGATTCAAGTCATATTTCCATGTAAGTGGAATATGCTCTCTTGTGAGTACCGGATACTCATAGCGATCATAAATTCCATTATAGAAATCGCTCTTTATATTTTTTCTCTCAAGCAGCTTATCAAGCTTTGCCTGTTCAACATAATATCTCTCATGTAGCATAAGCTAATTCCTTCCTATTTGCCTAATCTCTTAATTACTTCAAAACACATTCTTCCGTTGTGATATGGACATTTCCAAGGTTCAACTATTGGTCTGTCAGGATAATGCTTTCCTTCCTTGTCTACCTCCCAGAACCACTCAGAACCCGGTCGTTTATCAACTACGAATTCTTTGATAAAGTTCCACTGTGCCAGAGCTCCATCGAGGTATTCCCGCTTGCCCTGTCTTTGATATCCATTAATGAGACCTACAACATTTTCTGCCTGCGCCCACCATACACGGTGTTCATTTACAACCCCTTTCTCACACTCGATAGGGAATGATCTTCCATCAAATGCCTCCTTGAATGTCTCTGCTGTAAGATCCCTTGTTATCTTTGAGATACGCTCTGTAAGAGCAGCATCACCGATAATATCAAGCGTCTCATCCATAAGCCATGCTGTCTCAATGTCATGTCCATAAGAATAGAGGTCTATTAAAGTGTTGTAATCATTGTCAAAGAATACTTCCTGCCTGTGTAACTTAGGATTGTATACTTTGTTTTCAAATGTATCTATTATCCAGATAAGCCTCTCTTTGACTTTTTCATCTTTAGATACCTTATATAACTGAGTGTACGCTTCAAGTACATGAAGAAGTGTGTTCATTGTTCTCTCAGCCATTACACCATTTTCTGATAATTTTTCATTAGATTCCGGTTTGAAATCTCTTGTAAATGCCTCTCTGTAACCGCCCTCATCTGTACATTTTGTTTCAATGAGGCTAAACAGATCTCTTGCTAATGCAAGAGCCTGTTCATTTTTAGTAGCCTCGTAATATGAGGAGAGAGCATATATACTAAATGCTTGATTATAGGTGTGCTTGGTCGTATCAAGGGGAGAACCTTTATAATCCAACGACCAATATATTCCACCGTTTTCTTTGTCCACACATTTGTTCATTAAGAACTCAAATCCATGTGTAGCTTCATCAAGCAGTGATTTGTCACCTAATAGCATATATGCATTTGAAAAGAACCAAGTTATCCGGCTGTTTAAGATACATCCTTTTTCAGCCTGTTTGTTAAGCTTTAAATCATAGCCTAACCAACCATAATAACCACCATTTTCGTCATCTCTGAGTTTCTTCCAAAAAGGGATTATTGTATTTGTTAAATGTTCTCTTACTTCTTCAGCGAACATATTAACCCTTTACTGCTCCTGCTGTTATTCCGCTATAAATCTGCTTCTGACAGAGGATGAAAACTATAAGTGCTGGTAGGAGTGAGATGATTACTCCTGCACAAATCAGGTTGTATTTGCTTCCCATAGGGCCAACGAATGTGTAAAGGGAACGTGCAATTGTATGTAACTTTTTGTCCTGTAAATACAGGTTTGCACAATAGTATTCGTTGTAAACGCCTACACCTTTTAAGATACATGATGTAACAATAGCTGGTTTAAGAAGTGGAAGCATAATCTTCCAGTAAATTGTCCAGTATGATGCTCCATCAATAATTGCTGATTCATCAAGTGATACTGATATATTCTCCATAAACTGGATGAAAATATAGATTGAAATAACATCAGTACCGCACATCATAATGATGTAACCATATAAAGTATTAACAAAATGAAGTGATGTCATTATGTTGTAAACTGTTACCTGCATTGCTACTGCTGGAAGTAATGCAGCGAATGTAAATAAGTTACGAATAAGGCTGTTGCCTGGGAATTTAAAACGGTCAAGTACATATGCAAGCTGTGTTCCGATAATTACTGAAACTATAAGTACACAAACCATAACTATAACCGAATTCATAAACGCACGCCCCATGTCTGCTGCCTTGAAAGCTGTGATAAAGTTATCAAAGTTTAAAAAGCTCTTTGGTAATGTCATTACGTTTGTTGAATTGTATTCCTCTTCTGTCTTAAACGCTGTGATAACACATGAAATAACTGGAAGTATTGTAACGACACTGAAAAATGTTAATATAATGTATTGCAGAATTTTGTAAATTTTCTTGCTCATTATGCAATACCTCCTTTCTTTGCAGCTCTCTTCGCTGCCTTTTCAGCCTTAATTCTTGCCTTCTTTGCTTTGTAAGATTCATCCTCTGATTCTGCATCTCTAAATACAAACTTGAAGAATAATTTCTGTAATATAGTACATGCAAAGATGATAACAAGAAGAACTACTGCCATTGCACTTGCAAGACCGATCTTCTGGCTGACATGTGCGATTTCATTCATGATTACGAAGTATGTTCCTGTTCCGTTTGCACCACTTGTGATAACGTATGGTGGCTCGAATGCACTAAGTGAACCTGTAATCGATAAGATAATATTTAATGTTACAATTGTCTTAATACTTGGCAGAATGATATGTACAAACTGCTGTAATTTATTTGCACCATCCAGGTCTGCTGCTTCATACAGTTCGGCATCTACTGACATAATCGCACCGATAAAAAGTACCATGTTCTGTCCGAAATATCGCCAGACTGATGTCGCAACCAAAGACCAGTTGTTTACCGACTGATCTTTCAACCAGTATGGAAGATTGTCTAAGTTAAATCCTAACCACTGAAGTACAGTGTCAAATACAAATCCTCTCATGTAGAAGAATTTAAAAATAAATCCAATAGCGATTCCGCTAATGAGGTAAGGGAAGAACATAACTCCCTTGAAAAGATTTCCACCTTTTACTTTAAAGCTTAATACTGTTGCAAGGAATAACGCTAATACAAGCTGAATGATAGCTCCTATACAGTAATATAAGCTGAGTTTTAATGCTCCAAAACAGTCATCTCTTTTGAAGACATCCAAATAATTTTTAAAACCAACAAATACCCTCTTGTCTACCGGGGTAGAATATTTCATTTTATAAAAACTAAACTTAACCATTTCAGCGAATGGGAAATATGTAAATACAAGCAGCAGGAGAAGCGGTATCGCTGTGAAAGCTATACAAATCATAGCCTGCTGACCTTTTCTACTTTTTAACCATTTCATTAGATGCACCCTCCTCATGCTTATTTTGCATCCTATATAGTTAGTCTGGTCGGTGGTGCCATGTACCACCGACCGACATTAAACTATAATTTATAATTACTCTGTGATTTCTACGTCATTTGACTCCTGAGCGTCTGTCCAAGCTGCGTTCCACTCGTCCATAATCTCATCAAATGTCTTGTCTTTGTTTGAAGCATGCTCAATGATTGCCTGAATCTTAGAATCTCCACCTGCGTTGATGTTAAGCTCTGAATCAGAGTTAAGTGTATTAAGAAGATCTTCCTCACCAGATACTGCTGGCTCATCCTGTAAGAATTCTACACCATCAAATACAAGCTTTGTCTCAGTGCTGTCAGCTGCTACTGGAAGTCCATCTTCATTGTAAGAGAAGTTAGATTTTTCTGTCATCCATTTAACGAATACGAGTGCAGCTTCTTTCTCTTCATCTGTAGCGTTTACGTTGATACCATATGAGTAGTCAGCACCTGCTGAAGCGTACTGTTTTCCGTTTACTGTGATTGGGAATGGCATATATCCGATATCTGCAGCGTTATCTCCAGCTGCCTCCATCTGTGGATAAGCCCATGAGCCAAGTACCATACATCCAATCTTGCCACTGTTGATCATACCCTTACATCCTTCCCAGTCTGTTGTAGAGTAGTCATCCTCTGTAAGTCCTTCTGCAACTGCATCGTAAAGAATCTTGTATACTGCGTATGCATGTGTTCCATCACCATAATCCTTGAATGGATCTTTTGTATGAAGGAATTTCTGGTTGATATATGTATTATCACCTGTTGCGTTGTTTCCAATGTAAGCATCCCATGCACCCATTGTCCATCCAGCTGCATAGTTTGTGTAAAGTGGAATAGCGTCTGTCTTATCTTTAATCTGCTTTAATGCTGCGATAAACTCATCTGGAGTCTTTGGAATATCTGTAACTCCTGCCTCTTCAAATACTTTCTTGTTGTAAACAATACCCTGTGTTGTAGCTGTTGAAGGTACACCGTATACCTCTCCGTCGTACTCCCAAGTATTTGCGTAATTGATCTGAGTCTTCATTGTGTCGATGTCACCATATGATAAGAAGTAGTTGCTTAAGTCTGCCTTATCAACTGCTGGAATCATCATTACTGTCTCATAATCACCTGACTGTAAATGAGTAAGAGCATCATCAGCATAGTTAGTATCTGTTGTAAGATTAACTGTGATGTTTGGATACATCTTGTTGAACTCAGCTAAATACTCAGACCACTTTGTTCCTTTATAGTCATCTGACTCTAAGTCCGTTCTGTGGTTGAATAATGAAATTGTAGCTGTAAGATCTGTGTAATCCTCACCCAATTTAATGTCTGCATAAGACTTAACACCATCATTGTTTGCTGTAGAACCAGCCTGTGTATCTTTCTTACCATCCTTTGTTGCTGCGTCATCAGCTGAACCACATGCTGTAGCACCTAATGCCATTGTTGCTGCCATTGCTGCAGCTAAAACCTTTCTCCATTTCATAATAAAATGTTCCTCCTTTTTTAATTTGGTTTATTTGCTTTTTTGTAGCTTAATTTAATTATACTTTAGTTTATTTTTTAGTCATCATATATTATTGTTGTTTATATGTCATTATTGTGTTTTTATGTCTTTTTGACGTTTTTCACATATACAACGCTAATTTATAAGTTAAAAAGCCTATTTTTTTGTGTATTTTATACATAATTTTAACAAATTAAAATTTTATTAGCTAATTTATTAGCCTTTTTATTATCTTGTTTTTTAGTTTAATTAAAGTTTCAATTAATTAGTGCCATATCTGCAAAGATTTATTTTAGTTAATTTTTAATCAACTAATATTTTTTACTGATATTTTTACTTCAAATAACCATTTTTTTGTTTTATACTATGATTAAAGGGTCAAAAGAAATGAGGGGGTAAAAATCGCATGAACGAACTATTAACCGAAAAATTTTTCATAGAAAATATAAATTTTCACTCTACAAACATTCATAAAAACAAAAATAATTTTATACGCAACAGGAATTCTATTAAAAATTCTGTTTTTCCATATATACATGCATGTGTCGAGATAGAGATGAACGCTTCTTCATCATGCACAGTTCAACCTATGCCATATATTCTCTTTGCACATGTAAAAAATGGTGCAGCCAGACTTACTATCAAATCACAGGACTATGAACTTTCAAAAAACACACTCACTATCATACCGCTGGATTTTCCTGTAAGTTTCCAGAGTCTCAAAACACCTTACTTGGAGGATGTATTTTTCTTTACTGGAGATATATTAAGGTATCTCTCCTCACGCGTAACTGACAGTAGAGATTTTCTGATACAGAATAATTGTTCAAACTATCTTGAACAGACAATTAGTAATATGAAACAAACCTTCATCGATGCGTCTGACAATTCAGACATCCTCATATTCAAATATTTCACTGATATAATTGCTGAATTTGCTTTTTATAACCAGCTTGCTTCAGATAACGCCATACATGTTGAACTCCCAAAACATGTAAAAACATTGAAACTTATATTAGAATCAGAATATAACAATCTGCATACTTTAGAATCACTAGAAGAAAGAATCGGTGTAAATAAATACAGACTTTGCCATGACTTCTCAAAGGCTATGAACATCTCACCTATCCAGTATCTCAACAAACTGCGGATAGAAAAGTCTAAGACTCTGCTTACAGATACCAACCTGACAATACACGAAATTGGAGAAGCTGTTGGAATAGAAAATCCTACACACTATATCAATCTGTTCAAAAAAAATTGTGGTATGACACCATTACAGTATCGTACCACAAGAACTCACGGCTTTATCAGCGCCGATTAATATTATTTTAAATTTTTTACACTGTCTTTTTCAACAAGATGTCCCTCAACAATTATGATGGAATGTTTGTACTTCTCTCCACTCATCTTCTTAATGAGGTTATTCACTGCTCGTCTTGCCATCTCCTTAATATCAACTTCGTATGTTGTAATCTCAACATCACAAAGTCCAGGATACAGAAAATTATCATATCCAACTACAGATACATCTTCTGGTATCTTATAGCCTGCATTTTCAAGCTTCTTTATAAGCATGCTGGCTACCAGATCACAGTTACAGAAGAAAGCAGTCGGCATATGCTCAGGTATCTGTAACAGTTTCTCTTCATCAATCATACATGTACTGATATATCGATCATCAATCACCCAGTCTTTTTTAATTTCAATCCCGTATTCCATCAAAGCCTTGGTGTATCCAAGATATCGGTCAGTGATTGAACTTGTAGAAAGCACAGTTCCAACAAAGGCTATATCCTTATGTCCTGCCTCCAGCAAATACTTTGTAATTGTATACGCACCATAATAACTGTCAGAAACTACGGCATCGGCTACTCCCTTGTTGTCACTGAAATCCACATACATAAGAGGCACTTTCGACTTCTTCTCCAACATATCAAGGTACTCATCCGATAAACGCCCTATAATAATAAGTCCATTCACCTTATCCTCCCTGACAAGCTGTGGAAGTTCTAATTCATGCTCCACATTCTCACTGATTGTCTCTAATAATGTAAAGCTTCCTTTCGATACCGCTTTAGCACTCACCTGTTGATATAAACTCAAATAAAAAGAACTATATTTATCAAAGTAATTTTCTCTGATAAGTACTCCAATATTGTATCCCTTTTCATGTTTTTCCCTCTTCGCAGCGGACGGCTGCTTATACCCAAGCTCATCAGCAAGATTAACAATTTTCTCACGCATTTCTTCACTGACACCTTTCTGTCCAGAAAGTGCCTTAGAGACAGTAACTGTACTTACTCCAAATTCTTTTGCTATATCTGCTAATTTTACTGCTTTTGCCATTGTCTAATCCTCTATTTTTCCATAATATGTATAAGTCTGGACTGATTATCGCCCCATAATCTTTCTACGATTACGCCTGCTTTTGTCAAAGTATCTCCATGGAAAGAGCCTTCCATACCTTCTATCTGGTATACCTTGTCTGCTACAAGTCCAGGGATTCTTATCTTTGTGCTGTGAGCATTCGCTTTATTTCTTACCTGCACATATGTGACAAGCGCTTCTGTCTTGTCCTTTGCGATAACTGCATAGCAATCATAAAAATGATTTTCTCTGTATGATGCTATTCTGTAATAATCGCCCTCTCTTACCAGATCATTGTACTTGTGATACATCTCTACCTGCTTAGGTATCTGCTCTCTTTCTTCTTCAGCAATCTTCGTGATATCAAGCTCATATCCAAATGTACCTGCAAGCGCTACGTTGCCACGGGTCTCAAAAGGTGTGACTCTGCCAACTGTATGATTTGGACAATCAGATACATGTGCTCCCATTGTAGATAATGGATATAACAATGACGTTCCTTCCTGAATTGAAAGTCTCTCGACTGCATCCGTATCATCTGAACACCAGATCTGTGGACTGTAATAGAGCATTCCAGGATCAAATCTCGCGCCACCGCCTGAGCAGTTCTCTAAAAGTAAATCAGGAAACTCCTTTATAAGCCTCTCCTGCAACTGGTACACTGCAAGCACGTACTTGTGCATGAGTTCGCCATCTCCTACATCTGTAAGCTGTCTGTTCATATCCCATTTGACATATTCAATATTCGCATTTCTTAGAACCTTAGCCACACATTCATATACATAATCTACCACTTCCTGTCTGCTCAAATCAAGAACATATTGATTTCTTGAGCGGCATGGTGTTCTGTCTTCGATAGCAATCGCCCAGTCAGGATGTTCTCTGTAAAGATTTGAATCAGGAGAAATCATCTCCGGCTCAAACCAGATACCGAACTTAAGACCAATATTATTTACTTCATCAACAAGCTTCTTAAGACCGCCCTTAATCTTACCCTCATTAACCTGCCAGTCTCCAAGGCTTGTATTGTCATCATTTCTGTAGCCAAACCAGCCATCATCCATGACAAGCATCTCTATTCCGTGTGCTTTTGCCTCTTTAGCGATGGCAATGAGCTTATCTGAATCAAAATCGAAGTATGTAGCCTCCCAGTTATTAATAAGGATAGGTCTCTTCTGATTCTTGTATGGGCTTCTTATGAGATGATTTCTATATAAATCATGATATGTACGTGTCATTCTGCCAAGTCCTTCATTTGAGAAAACAAGGATTGTCTCCGGTGCAACGAACTTACCACCTGCCTCAACGCAAAAACAGAAATTGTCAGGATGAATTCCCATAACAACGCGAAGCATATCATGCTGGTTCTTCTCTACCTGCGCAATGAAATTACCAGAATACACAAAATGAATTCCGTATACTCTTCCACTTTCCTGTGTAGCATTCTTCTCGACGAGACCTACAAACGGATGCTCCTGATGCGAAGACTCACCTCTTGTAGAACCTACACTCTGCTTGCCGTGACCAATCTCTCTGTATTCCATCTGGCGTTCTCTCGCCCATGAGCCATGAAGAGTGAGCATTCTGTAATCTTCATCATCCATATCCATACACATAGACATGACTTTTGTAAGCTTAATCTCAGAATCACTGTTATTAAGAACGGTAACGCTTCTTGCAATCGCATCACTGTCCTTAAAAATACTATAATAAAGTACTGCTTCTACCTTAAGTACAGGATCCTCTAAATGAATCTCTAAAGTCATGCACTTATCATCATCTGCGAAAGTTGCTGGAAGTCCTACAAGCTTCTTCTTACCATTATATATACTGTGTGATTTGTAGAAAAGTGATACTGCGTTACTTCCATCAGCAGCTACTACTTCAAGTGATCTTTCTCTGTAATCTCCGACATTGTGACCCGAATACTCAACCGGGAAACTATCTAAGAATGAACTTCTGTCTCTGTTGTTCTTACTTGGAGTAAATGGATTCTCCTCAGTTCTCATCAGATATCTCACATCATCATCAAAGATTTTCTCTCCATAATATACATGACCGAGGAACTTCTCATCATCAACTATTGCCATGATATAACTTGTATTGCATGTATCTATTTTGAAATATTTCTCTTTTTCGTTGAAATTAATATTCATATTATCCTCACCAATAATTATATTTATTATCTCTATTCTACATCTGAGCTGATTATCAGCTTGTATATTTTCCATATGATGCATATGGTTTTAGGTTGAATTGTATATAAAGTAACCGTTCTGTCCCCTCTCCCCTGATATTCGCATTTCCGCACTTGACAGTGCTTTCTCGTCCCTTACGTGACTAAAAATACTCATATAGGGGGGCGGTGACTAATATATTAATATTATACTAAAATTTAGCTAATTTTCAAGCTAATTTTCTATCTTTCTATTTTTTTTACCTAAACATACACTAATTTATTAATACTGCACAGAATATCACTTTTCAATTTGTAAGCTATGTCCAAATTTATAGGATTTCAATAACATATTCCTTATTAAATGAATGTCCTGCTTCTAAGCTATTTGAATATTCACGCTCTGCCAATGTTCCATCGAAGCCCTCGCGGTCACATCTTCCATACCATGGTTCAATACATATAAATGGCGCATGTACTTTAGCAGGCGACCATATTCCAAGCTGTGGTGTATCGAACTTCAATTGAAGAACTGGCTTATCCCCTTTATCAGAAAGTGTAACTGTATTGATTCCTTTTCCGTCAATTATCAGTGCATCATCATCAAACAGATTGTCTGTAAGTTCCAATCTTCCATTTGAAAGAGGATATGCGACGGTCTGATTCTTAAGAACTCCGTTCTCATTAAGGATTCCGCACTCAAGTGATTCTTTGTTCGTGTGCAAATCAAGTGAACATCCAGCGATACCATTCTCGCATGCAAATGCAGGATGAGCACCTATTGAAAAATGCAGTTTCTGCTTTCCGTCATTTATGACAGTCCACATAACATGAACACTGCTGCCCTCTATGCGATACCCAATACGAAGTGTAAAATCATATGGATAATTCTTGCTCCATTTTTCATCTTTGATAAGTTCAAACCATAATGTATCTTCTGCCTGTTCTACTATTTTAAACTCACTGTCCCTTGCAAATCCATGCTGGGGAATATTCTCATATGTGATTCCATTATGAGTATATTTCTGATTCTCCAGTTTTCCTACAAATGGAAAAAGGACTGGCGATACTCTTCCCCAGTATTTTGCATCTCCACACCACATATATTCTCTTTTGCTGTCATTCTTTACAAGACTCACAAGCTCCGCTCCGTGTGTCTTCACCTCGATAGTGATTTGTTCATTACTGATACTTACTTTTTCCATTTCCGTACCTCGCTTTCTTTTAGTCTTGTTGCTGGTAATTCATGTCTATGAATAGCTGCTTTCCTAAACACACTAAGACTATCTCCCAGTAACTGAGAGATAGTCTGTATTATTATTTTATGCTAATTTTCTTAACACTACTCCACGAACCGTAGATGTTCTTTCCATTTACTTTCTTGTATGCACGCACTCTTACATAATAAGTCTTCTTAGATGTAAGCTTGCTTATTGTATATGATTTCTTGTTGGCACCCTTGACTTTGATATTCTTCGCATTCTTAAAGTTCTTTGAAGTAGAATATGATACAACATATCCAGTTATCTTTGTCTGCTTTCTCCATGAAATCTTAGCTTTCTTATTCTTAGATAACTTGACATCCACTTTTGATACACTCTTAGGTGTTACTGTAATTAGCACTTTCTTTATAGCCTTATTATACACTCCGTTTTCAGAAGATGAAATAGTAATATAGGCTCTTCCGATAGATTTTACAGTTACTTTACCTGTTTTGGAATCTACGGTAGCAACCTTTGTATTAGAAGACTTGTAAGATATGTTTCCTGTTCCCTTTGCCTTTAATACAAATGATTTGCTTCCTATAGTTCGTGTATATGAATCCCTAACTCCTGTAATTTTGCCTGCCTTCTGTTGAGATGTCTCCGGTTGGTTTCCTTCGTCTGGCTGTATATTTCCTGGCTGGTTTCCAGCATCTGGCTGTGTTGTACCTGGCTGGCTTGTGCCTGGCTGAGTTCCTGCATTTGAACCATTGCTGTCATTATCGCTACTGCCTGAGTTTCCATTGTCTCCTGGATTCTGGTTGTCTCCCTGATTTCCATTGTCTCCTGGATTCTGGTTGTCTCCCTGATTTCCATTGTCGCCTGGGTTTGAATCATTTTCTGTCTCAGAGAATGTTACTTGTGTCTTGTCTGTTGATACAGCCGTAATCTTGTCGTAGTAGATTGTCCCCTCTACTGCTTCGGTACCAATCTGGTTAACCCACAGACCGAATGACTGAATATCATGCTTGAGCTCTGAAAGTCCTCCCTCTGGTCCATCTCCATCCCTGTCAACAAAAGCACTGAATGGAATAGTCACATAAAGCGGCTTTGTGGCATTTAAGTATTCATCAAACTGATTGAGATATACTTCGTATTCTTTGCCACCAGCTGTTATCTGGATAACAGTCTTTTGCTTGTTGCCATTTGGATCTGTCCAAAGTCTGAGTGCATTACAATCTGACCAGTCTACTTCTTTGGAGATAGTTGCTCCTGCCCATCCACCAACTTTTTCGTTGTACGAAAACTGAAGACCATAATCACCTTCGCAATGCTTGTTTTCTTCGTTAGTAAGAGAGACATCAATCGTACATCCTGAATCTTTGTTTGTTGCCCAATCTTTCTGAAGAAGTGAATCCTCTCCAAAATAATTTTCAAATCCATCTATTTCATATGGATCTTTTTCCGGCTCTGCCATATTAAAGATTGCCTTAATTGAATCTAGCTCTGCATCATCTGCATAAAGCCTGATTGTACCAACCCCTTCTCCAAGTGAAGCAAGTACCTCTGCTGTAAGCTGTGATGCATATGTACTTATTTCTCCAGATTTTACAGCTGTAAGTTCGACCTTCTTATCAGCGTTTGTACATACAAACTTAATTTTTTTGCCATCTGCTTTTGATACATTTGCAGTAAGTTTTACAGCTTCAAGAATTCTCTTTCCTGATACTGGTGCTGTAATGTATCCTTTTGATTCTGATGATATTTCATTTGCATTTACTGTAAGTCCATATACCTTTTCTAATGCATCCTTCTGTTCTGATGCAAATATACTTCTCGAATCATTGAAGAAGTCAATGAAATTATCCATCATCTCATGACCATGCTTTGTTCCATTATCCTTTACAGACTCTACATATGGTGTGTAGAATCCATCTTTCTTTCCAAAGTTTGCCCAAAGAAGGAAGTATGATGCATTTGTTCCTGATACTGCATTAAGCATTGTGTTATACCAGTCTTTCTGCTGATTACCTGTCTTGTGTAAAGCAGTCTGATTATCCCCCTTGTCTGCGCTGTTGGCAGCACCTGTCTCTGTCACAGCAATAAGCTTGTTATGTGCTTTTGCAAAAGTATCAACCACATTAAGTTCTGCTTTAAATGAGTCAAACCATGCATCACCATCTGTAGGGTTTGAATGGTACATATCAAATCCTACCATATCTACATAATCATCACCCGGATAACGCTCAGCATACTCTTTTACACTTGCTGCCTCACTTCCTGGCCCATATACATATAAGATATTGTGCACATCTTTGGTATCTCTTAAGTACTCAACTGTGTACTTGTATACATTCTTATATGTAGCAGCATCACAGAATGCCTTGCCCCACCAGAACCAGCTTCCTGTATTCTCATGGAATGGACGGAATAAAATAGCTCCATCTACCTGCTTTGCATAATCAGCAATCATATCAAGATATGCGCTGTACTGCTCATTGTATTTACCACCTGGTAAGATTTCGTTCATTACATCACCCTTGATTACATTCGGTGTGTAACCCGAGAAATCATATTTTGCATATGTTGGATCTGTAGCAGCATCATAATCCTTACGTTCTTCCACCTGTGAGAAGTTTGGCATATGAGCTGATAATGTGATAAGAGCTCCCTGCTTTATATTATAATTTGTAAGTTTTGCAGCTGCTTGTACATTTCCTTCCGGTGTCTCCGGCAAAGCTGCTGCTTCCGCTCCTTCCAATTCTTCTTTCAATTCAGAATTATATCTGCTTGCAGAATACTCATTTCCCGTAAGAGATAATGCATCAATACCTACTATACCCGAAATACTTCCTACCACATCTACTGTATCTGAATTTGATGTCTTTAAGCTGCCTGCCTTGTGCCATGTATCATTCTGATGTCCAAAAATAATGCTGTCAGCCTTTCCGATTGCCTCAAGGTAAGCGTATGTTGCTTTTGTTTTATCATTCGCATTTGAATCTACGATTTTGATGCTATCAAATAAGGCAGATTCCTTTGCTGTTCCATCTTTATCATATGTCGTAAGAGTATTTCCTGATAATGAGATAGCTTTTGCAGTCGCAGTCTTTGTTACATCTACATAAATATCTTCACCTGGTGCCTCCTTGATAATCTTTACATTATCAATATAAAGTGCACCTGTGTATGTAGTATTCTTGCCGACAATACACAAAACTGAATTGCAGATATCCTTTGTTACCTCATCGTATGTTATTGTTACTGTAGCTTTTTTCCATCCTGAAAGCTCACTTACATCCGATGCCACCGCTGAGTCTGTGTCAACCGCCGCCTCGGTAGATACTGCTTCTGGATATTTTTCTCCATCTTGATACTGCAAAGTTTCTTTTATAGCTAATGAACCATCCAGCTTGTTTGGATCATAATATAAATCAAAGGTTGTCTTTGTAGAACCCATAACATCTATATTGCCCCATTCGCGGACTCCAATCTGACTCCAGCTATTATCTTTTTCCTTACTATAATCTACATTTACTTTAAGCATGTTGTATTGGCTCTCAGTAGTTACCGGATCTCCCTTGTACTGATAATCCCAGCCTGCATTCTCCCAGTTTCCAATACCATCATCAAAGTTCCACTCTTTAAGAAGAGTCTCCTGTCCCTTGCTTTCTGGTGCAACTAATTTTGCATTTGTTATTGCGATTTCACCACTATAGTCACACTTATATCCTGCGAATTGAATTGTTACAGCATTAACACTCTCCTTAACAACCTCTTCGAATGAAATTTCGTCTTTCCAGTTGCCATTAGCATCATTAGCACCTACCATTTCATCAAGTGTTGCAGTAACTGTTGCCTTGTAATATTCTTTTCCTTTCACTGTAATTTTATCTTTAAAATCCGAAGCACTAACCTCTGGTAGTTTCTGTAATTGAACCCATGTCCAGTCACTTCCAAGTCTCAGCACACATTTCATTTTGATAGTATTACTAAACTTCGGCTCACTATCTGCCGGAATTAATATATCCATTTCCAGTTTAGTTCCTACCTCTGGAGTTTCCGTAGTTGTCACATCCAAATTCAATGTTTCAGATTGTTCATCCCAATCATTACTCGAAGTAAACGTGTAATTTCCACTCGCCATTATACTGCCGGCATCTTCTGCGTACACACTTACAGGCATTGTAATTCCCGATACATTAACTGATGTTACCAACATCGTCGCTGCCAACATGCATGTCAGCAATCTTCTAATCACTTTATTCTTCATTCCCTGCTCCTTTGAAATTTTATTTTACGAGTTAAAATGTTAACTTATTATTGATTAATTTTAAATAATATTTTTATATAATTAAAATTAATTTTATTGGTTATTTTTACTTAAATTAATTTATTAATAACCTTTTTTATAGATTTTTAACATATTTTTGCATGTATTTTCGTCAGTAACGCCTTTTTCGAAGACCAAAATAGAGCATACCCATAAAAGATATGCTCCCTATTCGCAAGCTAATTTTTAGCTAATTTTTCAAACTTGTAGTGCTTTAAGCCTATAAAACGCGCCCTTCTTCTCCATCAGTTCATCATAAGTTCCGAACTCTTTCAGACGTCCTTTTTCCATAACGACTATCTTATCTGCATCCCTGATTGTAGATAATCTATGTGCAACAATAAATGTAGTTCTGTCTTTCGTGAGACGACTCGTTGCTTCCTGTATCTTCTTTTCGGATATCGTATCAAGTGCGGAAGTCGCTTCATCTAGTATCAGAATCTTCGGCTGTCTTATAAATGCTCTCGCTATTGATATTCGCTGCCTCTGACCGCCTGACAGATTTGCACCATGTTCTTTAATGACAGTGTCCAGACCATCTGGCAGGCTTTTTATAAGTTCATCAAGATTTGATGCTTCTATCACACTCCACAATTCCTTGTCATCCACATCAGAAAGACCATATGTGATGTTGTCTCTTATAGTACCACCAAACAAGATAGAATTCTGTGGCACTACTGCTATATGCTCTCTGTACGCATGAAGATCTATGTCATTTATATTGTTGCCATCAATTAGGACATTTCCTTTGTCTGCCTGCATGAAACCAATTATGAGATTGAGTATCGTGGACTTTCCTGCTCCTGATGCACCAACGATGGCGATAGTCTCTCCTTTTTGAGCCTTAAAGCTTACATCTCGCAATACGTTCTCGTCGCTGTCAGCATAGGAATATGATACATTTTCGAATACCACTTCACCCTCTACATCAGCTACATGTCTTCTGCCCTTATTATTCTCAACATCCTTGCTAAGAAGAATGTCTCCGACAGATTCTACTGATTCAAGTCCTTTTGCGACAATAGGTATCAGCCCTACAATATTTGCCACGTTTCCAACCACACTGGAGAAATATGACTGGTACAACGCCACATCACCTATGCTTATTTTACCCTTAAGTGCCATAAGCGATGTGAAAATAAGACAAAACACCTGAAAAATTTGAAAAGCCACCCAGCTGATTGAACCGAAATATGTCTGTATCATATCAAGCTTAAAGCCCTTTTGTGCAACGTTCTCCAGCTGGTTTTCCATCTTGTCGGCCTCTTTTTCCTCAAGACCATGTGCTCGTGTAATTGGAATCATCTCTACCATTTCCATTACCGACACGGATGTCTGCTCCATCTCTTTTCTGAATTCTCTATTATAGTTTTTTATTTTACCCTTGAAATAGACCATGATAAGTACTGCAATCGGCACTGTCCCAAGGAAGAAAAGAAATACTATCCTGTTTTTAAATACCACTATAACAAGTGATGCTATTATGCTCACAAGTATACTGAGAATCGAAATAAATATCTGCGCGCTTAAATTCTCAATCTGCTCAACATCTCTCATCACCTTTGACTGCAGTCTGCCCGACTCGGTGTTGGTGTGATAAGATATTGACAACTGCTGCAATTTTCTGACCAGCGCACGTCTTAATTCTTTCTCCACCTGACGTATTGCCTTTGCATAGAAATATGTATGTACATAGTTTGTAGGTATATTCTGTAAAATCATAACCGCCATAAACAGCGAGTTTATAAGTATCTTCGATACCGCCTTATCATCCGGATTCGTGATTATATCAATAATCGTCGCAAGTATAATTGGCGAAATCCATGTCGGCGAATGTTTTATCAGGAAAAATACAATTGACCAGAACAACTGCACATATTTTCCCGTATACATCGCCAGTAATGTCTTTAGATTATTCCCCTTGTTTTTCTGAAAAATCTCCTGATAATCTACTGCTTCCTTCATATTAACCTCTTATTGTGCCTCATAATATTTTCTTATAACTTTCTCTGCCAGCTTTGCATATGTCTCGTAATTCTTCTGCCTGTTCACATCTGCCATACTGTACAAATCAGCCGTCCATGACCATATACAAACACCCTCAACCCAATCTCTCTTCTTACATGCTGTGAGCATATCTTCAAACCATTCGGCCTGTCCATCTAAATCAATATCACCTTCAACTTCCCAGTTATTTGGAACTGCCGGCGAGCCTTCTACTGACATACATCCTGTCTCTGCAAAAAAGAATGGCTTGTTGAATTTCTTCACAACAGCTTCTATCCTGTCAAGCTGATTCTCCCAGTCATGCAGTGGATAGTAACCACTCGAAGAAATGATATCTACACAATCCCACCATTTGACATTGTGCTCCTGATATTTGTCAGTATTGTATGAAACCAGTCCGTCATATACTGTTCTTATCGCAGCTATGACCGCTCTCCACTCTGCCTCTCGGTGCTCACTCATTACCATCTCACAACCAGCTATAAAAATCTCACAGCCATTCTCCTGTGCAATCCTGGCATAATGAAGCTGGAACCTGGTATATGATTCGAACCAGTTACACCACTTAGGTTCACATATCACATCCTCATCAAAAAAGCTGATATGCGCTCTCCATGTTCCATTCATGCAATTGACTGTAGGTTTTAATGCCACACGAAGTCCAAGTGACTTTGCATACTCTATCATATTTACAAGCTCATCATCCCTCATTGTAGCCTCTGATGTAAAACAGATATCCTCCGACTGCGGTGTACGCTGTAAACCTCCTGGCACAAATGTCACAAAATTTGCCCCGGTTCTTTCTTTCATAGCCTTAAGGCTCTCTCTTGAACTTTCTGTATCAAACTTTCCTGCACCTGCAAATGGTGCAAATGTAAATCCATTTATATATTCCACGTCATTCCTCCATATTTTTAATCAATCAGCTATTTGTCTTATACTTCAATAATTTGCTTAAACAATTACTTTAATTATCATTCAAGAGTATAGACATATTTCACATAAGTGCATATAATATTTCATTATAAAAATTGTATAAATCTATTTTCGAGGAAGACTATGAATATATTATATGAATACATAGACAAGCTAAATACACCATTTGAGTGTTTTCTTTTTGACACAAAAAAAGAAGTATTTCCTATTCGCCAGCACTGGCACTATTTCATGGAAATACTTCTCATCGAAGAGGGAACCGCATTTATATCATGCAATAATAAGTCATACTATGCCACAAAATGTGACCTTATTCTTTTCCCGCCAACCTGTATCCACGCGATTCAGGCTGCTGATGGTCTTCCTCTTAAATATTATGTTTTAAAATTTGATTTAAACCAGATGAATAATGCTGTTCATTCTACCGATGTTGGAATCATTAATTTCATGAGTTACTTTAAGAATAGTATTTTTGAAGAATACTCATGTCATCTGTTTCCTTTTTCCAGAACTGAAAACAAAGAGTATGCATCGACATGTCACAGAATATTCGAAGAGTGCATGACAGAGATGTCCAGTCAGAAACTTGGATATCATTCGATGGTTGCTGCACGGCTAAGCCAGCTTTTGCTGCTTCTCATCCGTTTTCTGTCAGATGCTGCTTTCTTCAATCCCCCAGCGTATTCACAGTCTCTTGAAGAAACAGACATCAATACGATAACAGAATATATAGAACAGCATCTGTGCGAAAATATCTCAGTTGAAGAACTTGCCACAATATGTAATATGAGCTACTCACATTTTGCTAAGACGTTCCGCACGCTCTATGGCCAAAGCTGCAAAAAATACATGAACTTTCTGCGACTTTGTAAAGCTGAAAATATGCTGATGTTTACCAATCAGGATTTAAACTATATAAGCCAGGAATGTGGATTTGCAGATTGCAGCCACCTCATTCGGCTTTTTAAGGAAAAATATGGAATCACACCACACCAATACCGCCTTAAAAACCGCAATTAACTGACATAAAAAGTGGCTTATAAATACAATCAAATTAACTAGAACAAAAATCTTCGGCTGATTTCATCGATGAGATATGTATGAAATGTCATAATTCCTGCATTATCATTGACAGTCCGGCTAGCGGCGGCTTCACCGCACTGTCCCATGCACTCACATGCAAGTCTGACAGCTTCAATAGTATCACATCCTTCCGGTGCGCAGTCTCCGAGAAATCCACCTATCATTGCACTCGACATACAACCGGCTCCCGTGATATGCGTAAGCATTTCAGTTCCTGCCGCGACATATTCGCATCTATCCCCATCTGAAATTATATCCGTCCTGCCTGATGCCACAACAATACATCCCAGCTTCTTTGCAAGCTGCATTACAATCTGTTCATCTGACAGTTTGTCTGACAATTTATCTGACAGTTTATACGACATATTCTGTTCGTCTATGCTTCCTGTAAAATTATCAGCATCCACACCAACTGTTGTATTAAAATCATAAAGTAAAGCCTTTATCTCAGACATATTGCCTCTTACGCACGTCGGTACAGCAATCCCGACAAGTTCTTTAAACATCTGCCGTCTGTATTCAATTCCACCTGCTCCAACCGGGTCTACCACAATCGGAATGTCTGCTGCATTTGCCGCTTCTATGGCAATTTTCATAGCTTCAAAATCCTCAGTCGCACCAAGATTTAGAACCAATGCTGCTGCGCTTGACGCAACCTGTGCAACCTCACCTGAATAA
This sequence comes from uncultured Agathobacter sp., assembly GCA_934359755.1. Taxonomy (GTDB): domain Bacteria; phylum Bacillota; class Clostridia; order Lachnospirales; family Lachnospiraceae; genus Roseburia. The sequence continues at coordinate 39,351 of CAKRLV010000008.1, read as the reverse complement.
TGTGCCATGACAGGCGCTGCACCAATTGCATGAAGTACATTTGCACAGTCATTAACCGTTATAACATTTGTAATACAATGAATTGTAGGTCTTGATACCTGCACTCTATCTGATTTTGCCATTTGCATTCTCCAGCTTATTATATCCTGTATCAGTCTCAATCTGCTGCTTCAAATAATCCAACGCACCAGATTTCTTCATTGTAAGAGTAAGAATCATCGCAATCACAGTTCCACCACATGTACTCACAAAAAATGGAAAGACAAATGTAAATATAGCCGCTGCAGTATTTCCCATTATAAGAAGTGCAATAGGATATGACATCATACCACCTATAACCGCAGTTCCAAATACCTCACCTGCATATGCAAACGGAAGCTTCTTTCCGTATTTATATAGAACCCCTGCCAAAAAAGCACCACACATACTTCCCGGAAACGCAAGGGGACTTCCCAGTGCCAGAAGATTTCTGATAAGACTTGCAACAAACGCAGAAACTACTGCATACCATGGACCAAGAAATATAGCCCCAAGGATATTTACAAGATGCTGTACTGGTGCACACTTTGCTCCAAATATTGGAAATGAAAACATAGAACCCACTACTGCTATTGCTGCAAAAAAGGCCGCCAATACAAGCTTTTTTAAATTAATTCTGCTCATTTGCATTCATACCTCTTTCCATAATCTACTCCAAAACCATGATTCATCGGTCCGCTGCCCTTACCTAAATCAAGCATATCAGACAGTGCATCTGATATATAGTCTTTCGCTCTTTTCACCGCAATATCAAGCGCTGCTCCCTTTGCAAGATTAGCTGCAATAGCGCTTGATAATGTGCATCCTGTTCCATGTGTATTAGGATTATTAATCCTATTTCCATTAAACCATTTTATACCATCCCTATACACAAGTACATCATTTGCATCACTGACTGCATGTCCGCCTTTTACAAGTACCGCACATCCAAAGGTCTTATACAGACTGACTGCGGCAGCTTCCATATCATCTGCATTCTCAATCTTCATTCCTGTAAGAGCTTCTGCCTCTGGGATATTAGGCGTAATGACTGTGGCAAGTGGCAGCAGCTTCTCTTTCATGATATTAAGCGCGGATTCTTTCATAAGCTTTGAACCACTTGTTGCTACCATAACAGGATCAACCACGATATTCTTTGCACTGTAGAAACGAAGTCTATCTGCTATCACCTCAATATGTTCTGGTGAAGGTATCATTCCTGTTTTAACTGCATCCGGGAAAATGTCTGTAAAAACACAATCTATCTGCTTTTGCAAAAAATCAGAGGCAGATTCCATCACTTCCTCTACGCCAGTAGTGTTCTGCGCTGTAAGTGCTGTTATGGCACTCATTGCATACACTCCATTAGCCATCATAGTCTTAATATCTGCCTGTATTCCAGCTCCTCCGCCAGAATCACTTCCTGCAATTGTCAATGCTGTTCTCATCACACATTCTCCTCACAAATCACCAAAAGTTCCTCAGACAGTTCCTGTGCTGCCTTTTTTATATCTGGCTGGGCAAAAATGCCGCTTACAACTGCTGCCCCTGCAATATGTGTACCACGAAGTCTGGCTATATTATGCTTATCTATTCCACCAATGGCAACAACCGGAATCGGTACACTATCACATATTTCATTGAGAAGTTCCATGCTCATCGGGATAGCATCCTTCTTTGTCGTACTTCCAAATACAGCTCCACTTCCAAGATAATCGGCTCCCTGATTTGATGCAATCTTCGCCTGCTCTACAGTCTTTGCAGTTGCACCTATAATCTTGTCAGGTCCAAGTATCTTTCTGGCATTTTCAACTGACGTATCACTTTGTCCCACATGAACACCATCAGCATCTATTTCTTTTGCCAGCTCTACATCATCATTAATAATAAATGTAACATTATGCTTATCACACACGTTCTTTACTTCAATAGCAAGAGCCTTAAGTTCTTCACCCGACTTGTTTTTCTCTCGCAGCTGTACTATTGTGGCACCGCCTTCTATAGCCAGTTCCACCTGGTGTGCCAAAGTATCACCATTCAGCCAGCTGCTGTCTGTTATTGCATATAATTTTAGATTTATTTCTGATGTCATTTTTATCTCCAATGTGAATATACGCAGCAATGCATATACATCACTTTCCTTATAAAACTGGACAAACGTACTGTTCAGTATCCACAAATAGTTACGGACAAACTACAAATACTTACAATATATCTATATACTCTCCTGCAAGTGCCTTGTTCATGCTTCTTACTGCGCAGAATTTACCACACATACTACATGTATCGCTGTGGTCATCTTCCGGCATACGGCTTGAACGGATTGCTTTTGCTGTCTCTGGGTCAAGGGCACATTCATACTGTGCATCCCAATCAAGAACTCTTCTTGCATCTGCCATCTTATCGTCTATATCTCTTGCCCCTGGAATTCCTTTTGCAATATCAGCTGCATGAGCGGCTATCTTCGATGCAATAATTCCCTGCTTTACATCATCAACATTTGGAAGTGCAAGATGCTCTGCTGGTGTGACGTAGCACAAAAATGCAGCTCCATTCATCGCTGCTACAGCCCCGCCGATTGCGGATGTGATGTGGTCATATCCTGGTGCAATATCTGTGACAAGTGGTCCAAGTACATAAAACGGAGCACCCATACATATAGTCTGCTGTACTTTCATATTAGCTGCTACCTGGTCAAGTGGCACATGTCCTGGTCCTTCTACCATTACCTGAACATTGTGTGCCCATGCTCTCTTAGTAAGCTCTCCAAGACGTACTAGCTCTTCAATCTGACAGACATCTGTCGCATCTGCAAGACATCCTGGGCGGCATGCATCTCCGAGAGAAATAGTAACATCATACTCTTCACAAATATCAAGAATCTCATCAAAATATTCATAGAATGGGTTCTCATTTCCTGTCATGCTCATCCATGCAAATACAAGGCTTCCGCCACGGCTTACAATGTTCATCTTTCTCTTATGCTTCTTAATCTGCTCGATTGTCTTCCTTGTGATACCACAATGAAGTGTCACAAAATCTACTCCATCCTCCGCATGAAGTCTTACCACATCAATGAAATCCTTCGCTGTAAGTGTTGCAAGGTCTCTCTGGTAATGAATTACACTATCGTAAACTGGAACTGTTCCTATCATGACAGGACACTCACTTGTAAGCTTCTGTCTGAAAGGCTGTGTATTTCCATGGCTTGATAAATCCATGATAGCCTCTGCTCCAAGGTCTACCGCGCTCATAACTTTCTGCATCTCGATATCGTAATCTTTGCAGTCTCTTGACACTCCAAGATTGACATTAATCTTGGTTCTGAGCATGCTTCCTACGCCTTCTGGATCAAGGCATTTGTGTCTCTTGTTCGCACATATTGCAACCTTGCCCTCCGCAACAAGCTTCATAATCTCTTCTACAGTTCTGTTCTCCTTCTTCGCAACTGCCTCAATCTGAGGTGTAACAATTCCTTTTCTGGCTGCATCCATCTGTGTTGTGTATTCGCTCATTCTTTTCCTCCATAAAAAAATACCATACGGGATAAAGAGAAAACCTGTTTCGTCCCGAATGGTACAATTTAAATTCAAATATGTTCCTACGTTGGCATTATCCAAATCAGGTTATGGGTCTGAACCAGTCAGTTCACTCTCAGCCAGCTTCAGCCAGCTCCCCTATTAGTATACATGTTTAGTTTACTTGTCTATTATATATGATTGCTGTCAAATTGCAATAAATATTACCATTGTTCTAAATTAAAATCACCTGCAATCTCCTGCATCTGCTCATCCGCCTTCGCCATCAGATCTGCACAGTACTTAAGCTTATCGGACACCTCCTGTGTAAACTCCTTATCCTTCTTATAGCGCAGCTGATGTTCTGTGCTTGCCCAAAAATCCATCGCTATAGTTCTAATCTGGATTTCTACCGGAATTCTCCTTGACGTCTCCGCAAAATCAACCTCTACTGTAATAATCAGATGAAGGCTCCTATATCCATTCTCCTTCGGCTCACGTATGTAATCCTTGACCTCAATAATCTCTATATCATGCTGCTTTACAAGCATTCTCGCAACATAGTACACATCCTCTATAAAAGGACAAACGACTCTGACTCCAGCTATATCATGCACATTATTAACCAGCGCACTAACTGTCATAGGCAGTCCCTTTTTCTTCATCTTGTATACTATACTCTCACGCGATTTGATTCTACTTGAGATAGACGAAATAGGATTGCGGTCATTACTGAACTGAAATTCTCCTTTCAAAATATTAAGCTCTGCTGTGACCTTCTGGATAGCTGCCTCATGTATATACATCAGCTTCCTGTATTCCTTGTCAATATCAAGCATATCTATCAATTGTGGAAAATAAGATTCCCCGTCTGTTTTGTTGTACTCAACTACTGTACTCACATTAACTTCTTCTCTCATACCACTTATTATATACCATAAAAATCCATAATTTAATTAAAATAATATGAACTTTTTCTATACTTTTTGACAAATAAATATTATGATTTTAACTCTTCAAGAATTTGCGCTTTTCTGGTTCCTATAAGAAGCTGCTCCTTATAGATATTATACTTCTCTATATCATGCTCTGCCAGAAACAATGCTGCATCAGGTGATATCGTAAGTTCTGTCACAAATACCACAAGCTCCTGTCCGTTTGCAAACGCATCTTCCATAAAAGTAAATGCATTATTGATACTTGAAGCTACCAGATTTTCGCTCTCCTCCATGACTGCTGCTGCCTTAGAAAAATCCTCTTTTGCTATATCAAAGGCATCCTTCGGCTGCATATCCGTCCGTATATTTTTACCAGCCTTATCAATATTTTCTAAAAGCTGCTTTCTTATTGCAGATTCTTTTACCGTGTAAATCTTAGCCTTCTGTTCTTCTGCGAATCTGTTCTTATACTCGTCCAAAAGTTCATAGTACAGCTTACTGCAATCATCTGTACTTTCAACTTTCTGTCTGTAATCTTTCAAAAAAGCATACCATCCATCAGATACAAATTTATTTCTGCTATATATATCCAGTCGGTTTGTCAATCCTTTCAACACAAGATTTACCACACTGATTCTCTCATCAAATTCAGCATCAAATAATCTTTTATATATCTTTGTTGCCACCTTGCCATCTAATATAGAATCAATTGCATAATCATCCTCATACTTTCTATACAATTCAAAATATGCCGCTGCATCCTCTGCGATATCCTCATGATGTATAAATTCTCCCACAATCTGTCTGGTAATCTCTATTCCAAGAGATTCGTATGTATCCATGAGATTTCCTAAATCTTCCCATCCTCTTGCCGTCACAAATGACATGCCATCCACATCAGTTTCAGCTCTGTAAAAATGGTTAGGCTTTAACTCCAGATAGCTTAATATTGCATCATTTATATGCTGCTGTCTCGCATACGCTTTCCATACATGGTAGTCAGCCTCCACATTCATATAACGCACTCGGTCAAGTGTAACCATGTCAAAATCTCTTACTGACTTGTTATACTCTGGTGGATTTCCTGCTGCAACAATTATCCAGCCTTCTGGGATTGACTGGTTTCCAAAAGTCTTGCATTGCAGCAATTGCAATATGGTTGGTGCAAGTGTCTCCGACACACAATTTATCTCATCTATAAAAAGAATACCTTCCTTTAGCCCAGTCTCCTGCATCTGTTTGTATATACTTGAGATAATCTCACTCATAGTATATTCAGTAACTGAATATTTTATACCCTCATATTCCGCCTCGCATATCATAGGTAGACCTACCGCCGACTGCCTCGTGTGGTGTGTTATGGTATATGATACAAGTGCAATTCTACACTCCCTTGCAATCTGCTCCATAATCTGGGTCTTACCAATACCAGGTGCGCCTATTAACAAAATCGGACGCTGCCTGATTGTCGGAATCTGGTACTGTCCTAATTCATCCTTTTTCAGATATGCATGTACTGTATTTATAATCTCGTCTTTTGCCTGCTTTATGTTCATAAAAATTCCTCCTGCGTCAGCCTGAGTCTTATCGCCCAGGCTGGCACCAACGCCTCATCATAATCATCTAAAAATAAAAACGCACTCTTGTAATCCGGTCTCTTCTTCGGATATATTCCTTTGCCATCTGTAAAATAAATAAGTCCCGAAAGATTCTTTATGCCACCAGTTTCAAGAAGTCCATTAACATATGAAAATGCTGGTCTAAAATCAGTTCCACCACCGCCAACTACCTTAAAGCGTCGCATCAATGCTTTTATTTCCTGCTCATTTTTTACTTCTTCATCTATCTGCACTTTATCGTCACATTGAATTATTCTGACCTTGCTCTTCTTAAAGAAACTGTCAGTCTGAGTGAGAATAGTAAGTGTCTCTTTCAGAAAATTCTCGATAAGTGTTCCACTTGTCGAATAGCTCGTGTCCACAACAATCACAAATTCCTGTATCTTTCTGCTCTCACGGCTCTCAAGCGGTTCTATAAGCGGAACATTACCATATGTCATAAGTCCATAATTATAATATCCCAGATCAAATTCATCCGGATCTGTCTTTATTTCCTCCCTAAGCACCGCAAACTTTTGCAAAAATTCCTTATAATTTCGCCTCTGCCTGTTTACTTTTATATTATCAAGCATAGCAGCTTCTCCCTTACTTTCCTCACTGCCATGCTTTTTTTGCTCCATTGAAGTCTGCCTCGATATTTTATTCCACTTATCCTGAGTCTGAGACGGCATGGTGGCATTCGAGTCTTCCTGCTTCGGCCAGAACCTGTGATCATCTGTTGCAAATTCTCTTTCTATCTTTGCCAGCTGCTCATCCTCAAACTGCTCCATATGGCAATACACAACTGCTGCTGATATCCCTGACAATTGCTCAATCTCATTATATGTCTTCTGCCTTATCCACGATAACGCCCTCTTCGTGCATTGCTTATCCATATGATCAATCACATATTCCACCACTATGTCACACGCTATTCCCCACAATAATCTATCTCTTTTTCCAGCAATCCACAGATGCGAGAACATGCAGTGGAGCATGCTGTGCAAAAAGGCTCTGTCAAGAAAATATGTATTGCTCTTAAATACCCTGATAAGCGACTGCGCATTAAAATAAATAACTTCACCATCTGTCGCAAACATAGAAATCCGTTCATCTGGTACCGGTGTCAGCGCACCAAGTGCTATGCTAAAAAACGGAAAATCCAGGTACAATTCACTTTTTATGTAATTAATAATGTCAATAGACACATCATTCTCCCATTCAGTCTGTGTCTGTATATGTTTCTTCGTCAATTAAAATTCCTCAAAACTGTATCTGCTTTTTATATTTGTTCCAAATAATTTATCTTTTAACTTAGATATGGAGACTGATATCTCAGCCATTGCCTCCGCTGCTGCTTTCTCTATCATATATCTTAAATCATCTGCACCAAAGCACTCTGCCAGCGTAAGCCCCTCGATATAACGCATCATCTGTTCCTTCGGCATGTCTCTATTTCTATCAAATATAAATTCAATTACCTCATCACAATGTTCTTTTATAAAAGATACATACATTTTCCGGCTCTCATCTGCCAATGAATATGGATATACAATTCTATCGGCAGCTATATTAATCAGGCTATTTATCGGCTCCTCTGCACATGCCTTGTTAAAAATGGCATCATATTCCTCAAACACCAGTACTCCCTCATGAAAACACTGGCGCATTCTAAATCCCTCGCCACTTATATTCAGTTCAAATATGTGCGCAGGGCCTATCTCATCATAACCTTCAAAAAACTCAGGATAATATAGTCTCGCAACCTTCTCTCCGTCACAAAATTTAACTTCCACATTCCATGATATCTGACTTAAAATCTGTTTTAAACAGGTTCTTTTTTCCAGTTTACAATTAAAAACTATTGAAGACAGATTCATACAATTCATGAACATGTCCCCACCAATTTCTTCTATCTGTCCACAACATTCTATCTCTTTTAAATTCCTGCAATTATAAAATGCATTCTTTCCAATCCTTTTGATAGAATGTGGCAATGTGATTTTCTGCACAAATTCTCCTGCAAGTACATGATATTCATCTGGTATCTGACTTTCATCTATCTCATAAGGACTATCTGGTGCAAAACAGTATTCATCTATCTGCGTGACGCGCCGGCAGTCTATCTCTTCTGGAATCTCTATAATTCCTAAGTCCGAATATACACGATATATGCAAATCGTATCATCCTCTTTAATCTTATAAAAAAACATGTTCTCTCCCATTAAATAAGCTTAGCACCCATCAGGCGCTAAGCTCCTTAAGTCTTGAAACTAACATCATTCTATCATTGATTGCAACGCTATCCGGATATTCACGTACATAATTGCAAAGATTCTTCTCCTCAATATATTCTATCTGTGGCACTCTCTGCTCTCTGGCCGCATCAGACTGACTTGAAACTACCATAACCGGATGTACATCTAAGAATAAGTCTCCACTGACTTCCTCTATAAAAGCCTTCTGTGATAAGATATCAACCGACAAATCCGATGCGATAACAAATATACCTGTATCACCGATAACTATATGACCGAATTCCTTGTAATCAGCTCCCACCTTAAATGACGGATTCTCAATTATCACAAACTTCTGTGGATCAAGCCCCTTTTTGATAGCAACAAAAACTCTGTCCTCTTTATTATCAGCAAAATAGCTTACAACCTTATCCTTCTCTTCGTAATGCCTGTCCGTAATATTCTTCGTATAATCTTCATATCTAGGTCGCATGTCCACTCCATCCACCTTCAAATTACAGATATAATTACGAAACTGTTCCTTCATAGCTATCGATACATCCTTAGCTGGTGCAACGACATTATAGAATAAATTTTGAAGTTCTGCCTTTTCCTTTGTTGTAAATTCACGAACAGTATGTCCATTCTTTCTTACATTCTGCCCACCTTTGTATTTATCAAGGAAATTCATGAATTCCTTGAGACTATAGTCAGAACAATGCTCCTTTATAGAATAAATCTTAAGCTCAAAGGATTCTCTTCCTACCCCTTTAGCTTTCCCCTTTCTAGGTCTGAAAACTATAAGACGCAACAACAAATAAACAATAATGGCGATGAGCATAAATCCCACTCCGCGCTGTACTATGGTATTAAACATAACTTCTCCTCCTCAATATATTGTATCTCTTATTCCCAGGTCTCCACTATATCTGTTGTCAACTCTACTTCTCATTATAATGAAATTTACCGACTTTTCAAGCCCCCAAACTCTGTATGTATTCATTTAATTTATCAAGTTCCATGCTATCAAGCAATTTCTGTATTTTATGCACACAATCCGCAGTGTTATCATCCATCGGTTTATCACTTGCATCCCTTATTATTGAAGCCGCTGTTGCAAAATCATATTCCTCTAATGCTTTTTTTATATCTGGCAGAATTTTATTTATATCCACCTGTGCTGCATCATTTGAACAACTTTCCGAAGGCTCTATATTCAGCCGACATCTGATATCTTCAAGAAAAGCAGTATAACAGCTTATGAAATCATCGGTGTTTTGATCTATATATTCTAAATTATTTTCTTTTCCAGCTACCTCTAATGCCTTAGCCATCTCTGCAAACTTATCTTCTTTAATATTAAGGCATGTTCCTTTGATTGCATGTGCATATGTTGAGAACAACCGCCAGTCCTCTTTTGCCCTCGCATCTGCCATATTCTCAAGCTGCTCCAACCCCGACCTGTAAACTATCTCTAACAGTTCATCATCTATCTGTATGCTATCTTCTGGTCGTTTTTTTGATTCTGCCTTCATTCTATCTACCCGTTGCATTTCTGTTTCTACCCCCATCTTATTTACTGGTTGCTTTTCAGTTTCTACATTTATCTTATCTTCTGACTTGGTTTCAGCTGCCAGATGGATTTCAGCTGTATGGTCAGCACTTGGCTTATCATGGTTTCCGCTAGATAATTTTTCCGCTGGAAGTACAGATACAAGAACTTTTTCAAGCTGCTTATAATTAATCGGCTTCGATAAATATTCATCAAAACCACTCTCTATAAGCTGCTGCCTTACCCCACTTATCGCATTAGCCGTCAAAACAATTATGCGTCCTGCTCCGCCAGCTTTGTAAAAATCATTCAACTTCCGTATGTGCTGCATCGTCTCGACACCATCCATCTTCGGCATCATCTGATCCATAAATACAATATCATAATTGTATTTGCTGCATTTATCTATGGCCTCATCACCGCTGGCTGCAAGATCAACTTCCATTCCATAATACGCAAAGCTCATACTCACCACACGTCTGTTGACTTCATTGTCATCTACAACAAGTACTCTTACACCATCCACCTTAAGTGTTCCAAAAGAAAACTCATCCTTTGATTCCTTAAACTTATCAAGCTCAATAGGCGTATCATCTACAACACTTTGCTCTATCTCTGCATAAAAGACCGAACCTTTTTCATATTCACTTTCAACCCAGATACGTCCATTCATCATTTCACAGTATCCCTTTGCCAGTGTAAGTCCAAGACCATTTCCCTCAATGCCATAGTTCTGGTTCTTGTCTAGCTGTGTAAATGCTGTAAACAAGCGCTCATAATCCTCTTTTCTGATTCCAATACCAGAATCTTTGACTATAAATTGGATTCTGATGCTGTCATCCACATGAGACAGCACTTTAACCTCGAATTTCACGTAACCTTTCTGTGTATATTTGACTGCGTTGTTTAACAAATTAACCAAAACACTTCTGATTCTGTTTGCATCTCCCAGCAAAGTTCTCGGTAATTCAGGTTCCACTTTCATCTCAAAGTCTATGTCCTTTTGCATGGACTGAGTCTGAATCATCTGGAACACACCATGAAGCAGTTCTGCTGTGTCATACTTGATATCTACCATCGCCATCTTACCTGATTCTATCTTGGAAATATCGAGTATGTCATTAATTATATTAAGTAGATTGTGTGAAGATGATTTTATATCCATCAGATATTCCGTCATCGCATCCGAACACTCTTCCTTTAGTGCCAGCTCCGAAAAGCCAATAATCGCATTCATAGGAGTTCTTATTTCATGTGACATATTTGCGAGAAATCGGCTCTTTGCAAGATTTGAAGAATCGGCCTGTTTTCTTGCAATTTCAAGTTCTTTTATATACTTTACATGCTCTGAACGGTCAGCCACTATGAAAATATAGCCAATTATATCTCCAAAGGAATCATTAATCTTGCTAATAGTAAGATTACATGGAATATGCTTTCGAACAGTATTTGTATCGACACTGCGATGTGTCCCCTCAAAATCAAATACTTTTCTATCCACATCATCAAACAATCTCTCGACTGTAATCATCCCAAACCGTTCTTCATTGTTCGGCATTTCAAAAAATTCATCAGCTGCCTCGTTAGAGATTCTAAGCATATTATCTTTATCAAATAACAAAACAGGCATTGCCAGTGAAAAATAAATAAACTGCGACATATTCTCAATGGTGATTTTATTTTTATTTATGATTCCCATAGCATAATACATAATCACCAGTCCTATAAACTGTGTCAGATTACTTCCTGGAACTGCCGGATAGCCTATTGCCGGAAATACCATATCAAGAACTGTGCCTATAAGAATAAGGATTGTAACATACAAAAACATCCTTCCAAAAGCCTTTGAACGTTTAAATGGCGAACGCACAATCATATAAATTATTACTGCGAGAATATTAATTGAGACAAGCGTAAAATAGCCTGTGTATATATTATTGATTATGCCTTGCTTAAACTGATATGTCATACCCAGTTTGGACATAAAAAAATTAGTCTGGTCTCTTCTTATGGACATAAAATATGGAATGATTCCAAGCATAGCAATCGAATCAAGAACTATACTTATGCGTGATGATATTCCAGATATACGACAAATCAAAAGCTGCACTGTAACCATATACGCAACAGTTCCGAATATTGCCAGACAACGCCAGTGATATGCACTCTCCACATCAGTCTGAATGACCATCATACCAAAACCTATACTCCATATTCCACTTGCAATTGTAAAATATTGAAGCACACGATTTTCGAAATCAGGATGTCTCTTTTTCCAAAAATTATGTATAAAAAGATATAATGCAATTACAGCATTCACAATAAATATCGCTGAAAATAAATACTTCATACTGCTCCCTGGGCATTCTACCCAATGTTATAATATGTAACTCAATAAAGAAAAAAGCCTATGTAGATATATTAACATCTACATAGGACTTTTGCCACATATTATTTAATTTATTTTGATAAGATTATTTTGATAGGTCTACGCTTCTTATTTTCTCACGAACTTTAAGAATCATAGATGGACTTACTGAAAGTTCATCAAATCCCATCTTAAGAAATGTCTCTGTAAGAGTAACATCAGCACCAAGCTCTCCACATATTCCAACCCAGCATCCACTCTTATGACCATTGTCAACTACCATCTTAAGCATCTTAAGAATTGCTGGATGGTGCGAATCATAGATATTGTCAAGCTTAGCATTCTGCCTGTCAATTGCAAGTGTATACTGAGTAAGATCGTTTGTTCCGATTGAGAAGAAGTCGACCTCTTTTCCTAATTCCTCACTCATCATAACCGCTGCTGGAGTCTCAATCATAATTCCAAGCTCTACTTCCTTGTATGGAACCTGCGCTTCATCAAGCTCTGACATTACCTCTTTTATTATTTCCTTTATTTTCTTTACCTCTGAAACAGAAATAATCATTGGGAACATGATTGCTAAAGTTCCATAAACACTAGCTCTGTAGATTGCTCTAAGCTGTGTCTTGAAAACATCTACACGATCAAGGCATATTCTGATCGCACGATATCCCATGGCGGGGTTATCTTCTTTGTCGAGATTAAAGTAATCAACCTGCTTATCAGCTCCGATATCAAGGGTTCTGATAATAACCTTCTTGCCAGCCATATTCTCAGCAACAGTCTTGTATGCCTTAAACTGTTCTTCCTCTGTTGGGTAGTTGTCGGTCTCAAGGTATAAGAATTCGCTTCTGAATAATCCTATTCCACCTGCATCATTATCAAGTACGCTTGCAACATCGCCAACTCCTCCGATATTAGCATACAGATTAATCTTCTTTCCATCGAGGGTCACATTTTCTTTTCCTTTTAATTCAAGAAGCAATTTCTTCTTTTCATCTTCTTTAGCCTTTTTCTTCTGATACTCTTCAAGTACAGATACAGAAGGATCTATTAAAAAGCTTCCTGTTGCACCATCAACAATTCCCATCTTTCCATCGATATCATCTGGGAAATCAACGCCTATAAGTGCTGGTATATTCATAGTTCTCGCAAGAATTGCTGTATGTGAATTTGCAGAACCATATTTTGTAACAAATGCAAGCACTTTAGATTTATCAAGCTGTACAGTCTCACTTGGTGCAAGATCATCAGCGATTACTATAACAGGTTCATCTGAATTAATTCCTGTTCCGCTCTTGCCCTGTAAAACAGCAATAACCCTGTTGGAAATATCCTTAACATCTGCTGCTCTTGCTTTCATATAATCATCATCCATAGCTGCAAACATCTCTGAAAAGTTATCCCCTGTAGTAGCCACTGCATACTCTGCATTAAGTTCCTGTGTTCTTATTATATTCACAATTGATTCAACATAATCAAGATCCTCAAGCATCATTCCATGAACCTCGAAAATGGCTGCATTTACTTCTCCAACTTCCTTGAGTGCCTTATCATATAACTCCTGAAGCTGTACCTTTGCAGTCTCTTTCGCTGCCTCAAATCTGGCAACTTCCGCCTCCACATCTTCTACCTTTGTTCTCTTGACCTGATTGTCACCATGCTCTAAAAGTGCAATTCTTCCAATTGCAATTCCACTAAAAACGCTTTTCCCAAGTACTGTCATAGTATCTCTTCTCCTCCTTATTATATTAATATCCGTTTATTTATATATGTATACTAGCATACTTTTCTTATTCCGTCAATTCCGTTCAAAAGCATTCACAAAAATATTCAATCCCCGCTGTTCTATACAGGAAAATCAAATTTCTTATATGAGAAACGTGCGTCGCAAGGCGCGCTAGTGAAAAAAAACCGCCAAGATTTCCTCGGCGGTTTAATTTACTATAAGTATACTCAGTTGCTTATATTCTAATTATAACTGTGGACCAGCTGAAACAAGTGCCTTACCAGCATCATTAGTAGTATATTTAACGAAGTTCTTGTTGAATCTCTCTGCAAGATCCTTAGCCTTTGTCTCCCACTCAGAAGCATCAGCATAAGTATCACGAGGATCAAGAATTCCTGAATCTACTCCTGGAAGCTCTGTTGGAACTTCGAAGTTGAACATTGGGATAGTCTTAGTTGGTGCGCTTAAGATATCTCCTGAAAGGATAGCGTCGATGATTCCTCTTGTATCCTTGATTGTGATTCTCTTTCCTGTTCCATTCCATCCTGTATTAACAAGGTAAGCCTTAGCTCCGCTCTTCTCCATCTTCTTAACAAGCTCTTCAGCGTACTTAGTAGGATGAAGCTCTAAGAATGCCTGTCCGAAACATGCTGAGAATGTAGGTGTTGGCTCTGTAATTCCACGCTCTGTACCAGCAAGCTTAGCTGTAAATCCTGAAAGGAAGTAGTACTGTGTCTGCTCTGGTGTAAGGATAGATACTGGAGGAAGTACTCCGAAAGCATCTGCTGAAAGGAAGATTACGTTCTTTGCAGCTGGAGCAGATGATACTGGCTTAACAATATTTGTAATGTGGTTGATTGGGTAAGATACACGAGTATTCTCTGTAACACTCTTGTCTTCAAAATCAATCTTTCCGTTTGCATCAACAGTTACGTTCTCAAGAAGAGCGTCTCTCTTGATAGCATTGTAGATATCAGGCTCAGACTCTTTGTCAAGTCCGATAACCTTTGCATAACATCCACCCTCGAAGTTGAATACACCGTTGTCATCCCAGCCGTGCTCATCATCTCCGATAAGAAGACGCTTAGGGTCTGTAGAAAGTGTTGTCTTTCCTGTTCCTGAAAGTCCGAAGAAGATTGCTGTGTTCTCACCGTTCATATCAGCGTTTGCTGAACAGTGCATTGAAGCAATTCCCTTAAGTGGAAGGTAGTAGTTCATCATAGAGAACATACCTTTCTTCATCTCTCCGCCGTACCATGTATTAATGATAACCTGCTCTTTAGATGTAATATTGAATGCTACACATGTCTCTGAGTTAAGTCCTAACTCTTTGTAATTCTCTACCTTAGCCTTTGAAGCATTGTAAACTACGAAATCTGGCTCGAAGTTCTCAAGTTCTTCTGCTGAAGGCTGGATAAACATATTTGTAACGAAGTGTGCCTGCCAAGCAACCTCAACGATGAAACGTACAGCCATACGAGTATCTTTGTTTGCTCCACAGAATGCATCTACTACGAAAAGTCTCTTGTTGCAAAGCTCTTTCTTAGCAAGATCCTTAACTGTAGCCCATGTCTCCTCTGTCATTGGATGATTGTCATTTGGATATCCTTCAGAATTCCACCATACAGTGTCTTTGGAATTAGCATCCATAACGATATATTTATCTTTAGGAGAACGTCCTGTGTAGATACCAGTCATAACATTAACTGTACCAAGCTCTGTCTCCTGTCCTACTTCATATCCCTCAAGACCTGCTTTAGTCTCTTCCTCAAATAACTGCTCGTAAGAAGGATTGTGTACGATCTCAGTTGTACCAGTGATTCCATACTTGCTTAAATCGATGTTGCTCATTTCTTTTACCTCACTTCTTTATTTTTTAGCTTATAAAACTATACGCATCACGCAAAATTCTAGTACCGCATGATGTATGACAAAATTTTAACATTCCAGAGAAATTTGTCAATAGTATTTTGGTAAAATCTACTCTTCTTTTACGTAAAATTCCTGTTTACATGATTTGCATTCCTTGCACTTTGGTAATTTATAGCCGCTTTGCACTTGGAGAATTTCAAACGTCGGCATAGCATGTACGATATTCCTCTGAAAAAAATACGGAATTAACCCCGAGCCTGATTGAGGATAGGTTATTTCAATTTGTTACTCAGTGGTGTTTGCTTTACGTAATGTAACCTCGGTGTAGTCCGTATTTGTTTTCTTCGGAACACATACATGCTCTCCGACAGTCATGCTGTGTAGTGCAAAGCAATTTCATGTTGTGAAGCGCGAAAAATGTAAATCATGTATAGACTCATACAGGATTGTGTTGAGATTTACTTTATAAACTTTTATTGAAGTCGTTTGTAGAATATACGTACATATGAAATTATTAATAATCTATATTCCAAAGTTTAATTTATTTGATAATTACAGTCGTATTTATGTTATGTTGTGATTGAATTGCTAATTAGAAATAGGAATGAGGTGGCGATTTGATATTGAGGGATGGTGCAAAGCCTTCATTATAATCAAGGTGGGACTATGGTATATTTTATAAGCGACTCCACAGTGTTTAGATAGTCTTAATAATTCATAAGTAGTCAGTGTGAATTTGCCACGGACGGCAAATTCAGCGAATATGAGCCAGGACGGCGAATATGAGCGACGCGTCACTTATAAATATTCTAAATTGAATTATTTAGAGTATCTTAACACGAGGACTCGGAGAGCACAAAATATACAATAGTCACACCTATAATTATATTCATAGCCCTAAGTACCATCCCCATCGAATACTAAAAAAACCTCATTCCGAGCCACTACCTAAACAGGAATTTTATTGCACGATAGTTAATTGATGATGTATAATATATAGTGATTATAATTTAAGAAAGCGAGGGATTTTATGCATACATTTCAACCATATCCTATCAACGAATTAGAATTTAATCCTTTTACTAAATTTTCAAAAGACTGGGCTCTTGTTACTGCTGGAGACAAGACAAAATACAACACTATGACAGTATCCTGGGGTGGTGTCGGAGTTCTCTGGGGCAAGAATGTAGCCTTTATTTTTATAAGAGATTCACGCTACACCAAAGAATTTATTGATAATGGTGACTTTTTTACAGTTGCATTTCTGGGCGAAGAATACCGCGACGCCCTTAAATACTGCGGAGCTAATTCAGGAAGAGACGAGGACAAATTCAAGAAAGCAGAGCTTACCCCTGCATTCAGACACAGCATTCCTTATCCAGATGAGGCTAATTTCGTTATCATGTGTAAGAAAATGGCGGCAGTTCCAATCACGGATGACACATTTATTGACAATGAAATCGCAGCCAAATGGTATGCAGATGGCGATATGCACACTATGTATGTTGGTGAAATAATTGACATTATGGCTAGATAACAGACTCCTTTTCTAAAAAAGACGATAACAATGATTTTCATCGTTATCGTCTTTTTATTTTCTATATATATTTTTTACATCATGATATTCTTACATTTTACCCTGAACCTTTTATGTCATGATATTTTTACATTTTAACCTGAACCTTTTATGTCATGATATTCTTACATTTTGCCCTGAATCTTTTTGATATTAGTCTTCTCAACCTCTGTCAGTATGTCTTCATTTGCTCTTGACATATCACAGTAAGGTCTTATATACCATGCCTTTGAATCAAAATATGCCTGAACATCTTTATCAACAAAGGCGATTCCGTATCTCGCAAGTATCTCACACTGTGCCTGATTAAGTTCATCCTTTGACAATACATCGAGAGTTGCATCATCTATCTCTTTTATGTTGCTTTCTGGATAATAAAAATCTGCCACTCCATTTGTTTCTGAATAATGAAGTACTGTATTTACCTGCCCTATTTCATTATTAAAAATATCCTCTGCCTCATGATCTACTTCTGCATAAATCTTACATGCTGGTTCCATTCCTGTATCAGCCATTGAAAAAGCAAATACTCCATACGAGTATACCTGTTCTACAGTTCTGCTTAATCCAGCACTTTCAAGCTGAGTTCTTATATCTTCACAACTGGAAATTGAATCGCTCCAATCTGATCCAGCAAATGTTATCTGTCCCTGCCTGATTAATGATGTTCCATCATACTCCCAAAGTTGCATATCTATTACACTGCCATCAGCTTCAAGAAATACATTGTAAGTATGGTCTACACACAAATAATGTCCATCTTTTATAGCAACTCTCACTGTATCCTGATCATTATCAGCACCAAAAGCATTTGTTGCTATAACATCCTCTGCGCCCTTATAAACGCTTACACCATCATATTCATACACCTGTGCAACAATGTCGCTATAAGCACTTTCGCCCTCACCTGTCTGGCGAATTTCAAGGACAAGTAATTCATTTATTGAATCATTATCCAAATCTACAAGCTTAGTGTAAAATGCGCCGCTTGCATCTGAAAGGCCCACGCCATGATACAAACCACTATCATCCCTTGTATGAGTATATGATTTGCCGTCGAGATATACTGAATCAAGCTGATATACATAATTATTTAAAACATCATCAACATCAGATGACTCTGCTATATTTGATGCTTCTGTTTCAGTCTCTGTAGGAACCTCTGTCTCTGGAGTCTGCTTATCATTGTTCTCATCATTGTTCTCATCATTATGTTTTCTTATAATTGTTGTCTCGTTGGATGTATCCTGGAATTTGTTAATAACAATATATGCTCCAGCAAAGAGTACAGCAAATAAAATAACTACACCTACACAGATTCCTATTATAATAGGTGCCTTACTTTTTTTCTTCTGGCCGTTTAAACCTGAAACTGGTATCATCGGAGGGACACCCATATTCGTTCCCTGATTTGGCATCTGCTCTGGGGTTGGTATCTGACCTGCACTTGGCATCTGCTCTGGGGTTGGTATCTGACCTGCACTTGGCATCTGCTCCGGGGTTGGTATCTGACCTGCACTTGGCATCTGCTCTGGGGTTGGTATCTGACCTGCACTTGACATCTGCTCTGGGGTTGGTATCTGACCTGCACTTGGCATCTGCTCCGGGGTTGGTATCTGATTCTGGTATTCAACTGGTCTTATTGGATCTGCCACTGGCTCCACATTTACTGGTGCCCCGCAATACTCACAAAATCGATTTCCTTCACTTACTGGTTGTCCACATCTTTCACAAAACATTTTCATTCTCCTTTATGTAATTTAATTATTGACATTCTATTCCCTATATCTGTATCTCATGCAAAATCTGCATAAAAAATAGCTTACTTTAGAGTATATTATCGGCATCCCGTACTGATTGCTTCAATAGCAACAGCTCCTCCACGCACTACAGATATGCTCTTAAATTTAGATTTGAGAAGAGCTATAAGTTCATTGTTCCTACGCTCTGTTAATTTACTCTCAATTATAACTGTATCATTGCTTATATCAACCACTTCTATCTTGAATACCTGCGCAATCTGAAATACCTCAGTTATTCCTGTCTGATCCAGTTTTGATACCTTTGCAAATAAAATCTCTTTCATATGGAGAGGAACATCCGTCATATCAATTACTTTAATTACCTCTACCATTCTGTTTAACTGTTTCTTTATCTGCTCAAAGGTTATATCATCACTTTTGACGCATATAGTCATTCTTGAAATAGTCTCGTCCTCTGTCGTTCCTACTGTAAGCGACTGCAAATTGTATGATTTTCCTGAAAAAAGACCTGATACTTTTGCAAGTACACCGACCTGGTTCTCAACATACAATCCTATCCATCTGTTTTTCATATCGTTCATAAGCCCTTCCCCTTATTTTAGTATCATTTCACTCATCGGATTTCCGCTTTTTACCATAGGCAATACTATCTCATCCGTTGCAATCATAAATTCTATGAGAACAGGCACATCTTTATGTTTCTTTGCCTCTGCAAATGCGGCATCGATATCTTCTTCCCTCTCAACTCTGATTCCTACTCCACCATAACTCTCAACAAGCTTGACAAAGTCTGGTGTGTATGGAGGACAATTCTTATTTGGACCTTTACAATCTGATGGACATGATTTTCTTCTGCGAAGACATGTAGCCGAATATCTCTTTCCATAGAAAAGCTGCTGCATCTGTCTAACCATTCCAAGATAATAATTGTTCAGGCAGCATATAGTTACCCCTGCCCCCTGCACAATAGAGGTTGCAAGTTCCTGAATGTTCATCTGCAAGCCGCCATCACCTGATATACATACTACATCCTTATCTGGATTCGCAATCTTAGCCCCTATTGCTGCCGGAAGTCCAAATCCCATTGTTCCAAGTCCACCTGAGGTAAGAAGCTGGCTTCCACCATCTAATTCAAGATACTGTGTAGCCCACATCTGATGCTGTCCTACGTCGGTAACATATATGGATTCTGAAAAATTAGAATTAATATGCTCCATTATCATCTGTGGAGTCATTCCTCTATCTCGTCTCATACCAAGAGGATTCTCATTCTCCCATATAGCTATCTGATTCTTCCATGCCGCTGTCTTCTTTGGCTCTGCCCATTCAATAAGCTTCTCTAAAACAATATTTGCATCCGCAACAATCGGAACATCTACTACTACATTTCTTGAAATCGAAGCCGTATCTACATCTATATGTACAATCTTTGCCTTCGGTGCAAATTCGTTCAGATCACCCGTTATTCTATCATTAAATCGTGTACCTATAGAAAAAAGAACATCACATTCACTGACAGCTTTATTGGCAGCATACTTGCCGTGCATACCACAATTTCCTATGTAGAGCGCATGTTTAGTAGGTATAGAACCTTTTCCCATGATTGTTGTAACAACCGGAACATCCATCTTCTCTACGAAAGTAAGAAGCTTATCATTGGCTCTTGCTATATTTATTCCACCGCCAGCAAGTATAAGTGGACGCTTAGCGCTCTTTAAAAGCTTATATGCTTTCTTAAGCTGTCCTATATGTACGCTATCATTAAGCTTGTATCCCCTGATATCTACATGGTCTGGATACTCCGCTGGTCCCGACTGTGTCTGTATATCCTTTGGAATATCAATCAGAACGGGGCCAGGTTTTCCTGTAGCAGCAATGTGAAATGCCATCTTGATTATTTTACCGAGTTCTTTTCTATCTCTTACTGTAACACAATATTTGGTAATACTTCTTGTCATTCCGACAATATCAACTTCCTGAAAAGCGTCGTTACCAATAAGGCTGAGTGGTACCTGTCCTGTAAAACATACAAGCGGTACATTATCGTAATGAGC
This sequence comes from uncultured Agathobacter sp., assembly GCA_934359755.1. Lineage (GTDB taxonomy): Bacteria > Bacillota > Clostridia > Lachnospirales > Lachnospiraceae > Roseburia. The sequence continues at coordinate 18,128 of CAKRLV010000008.1, read as the reverse complement.
ATCTGCAAGTCCAGTAAGCGTATTAGTTGCTCCTGGTCCGCTCGTAACAAGGCATACTCCAACCTTGCCGGTCGACTTTGCATAGCCCTCTGCCTCATGTACAAGTCCCTGTTCATGTCTTGGTAATACCAGATTTATTGTATCTGTCTTATATAATTCATCGAAAAGGTCAGTAACTGTTCCACCTGGATAGGCAAAAATAGTATCTACGCCTTCCTCCTCGAGTGCTTTAACAAATAATTTTCTTCCTGTGATGTCCATCTCGTCATCCTCTCTCTATATAAGTCCTAATATCTTAAGCAAATAAATCCATCCTGTCAGTGTAAAAGCGGCAAGAAGTGTCGTCATGACTACTATACTTGCAGTAAGGACTCCATCATTTTTCATATTCTTAGCCATAATATAACAACTAGGTGTCGCTGGTGCAGCAAGCATTATAAGTATCGCAATAAGCTTCTCTCCCGTAAATCCCAGCCATACTGCAAGCGGTATAAATATAAGCGGCTGTATCACAAGCTTAATCATTGAAGCCCAGATTGTAGGCTTAATCTTAGCAAGTGCTTTTCGTCCTTCAAATCCTGCACCCAGACCAATTAGTGCAAGCGGTGTTGCCATCTGGGCAACCGAGTTGATTGTCTTATCCACCATTACTGGAAAATCAATCTTTAACAATGCAGCTATTACACCAAGCGCAATCGAAATAATAATCGGATTCTTTGCTATATTCACACAGGCCTGTTTTATCTTCGAAGTATCTCTCTTTTCTCCTGGCTCCTCATTCGCCTCAAAAGTAAGCACAATAACAGAAAAAATATTATAAAGTGGAACAGCGCCAATTATCATCATAGGTCCCATAGCCGAGGAGCCATATATATTGTTGATAAAAGCAAGTCCCATCACCGCTGCACTACTTCTAAAAGAAGCTTGTACAAATGCACCACGAAGACTTTTATCTTTTAGAAAAATCTTCACACCTGCCCATATCAGACCTAAACATGCAGTAGTAACCAATGCACAATATAGTACAAACCTGATGTCAAATTCCTCACGTATACTCACCTGTGATAAATCCCTAAAAAGCATAAAAGGCAGGGTAACCTTGAAGTTAAATTTATTTGCGACTGTCACAAAATTCTCATTGAGCATACCAATCTGTCTTAAAAAATACCCAAGAACCATCACCATAAATATGGGGACTGTGACATTCAGACTGAATATAAAATCACTCATTTATTTCTTTACCTTCTCATAACGGTAAAAATAAAATTCAAGATCAAAATATGTCTGCTCCTCGCTATCACCTGTAATCTCCCAATCAGCATGCTCGTCAAGATTAGGAAAATATGCATCAGCATCATATTCAAAATCAATTTTCGTAATATGAGCCACATCACATTCATCAAGAAGCTGCTCGTATATCTTCTCTCCACCGATTACATAAATATCTTCACTGTCATACTTCTTTAACTCCTCGTGTAATTCGTCAAGTGAATGAACAATGATAGCATCTTTTACTTTATAATTTGGATTGTGTGTAAGCACAATATTTGTTCTATTCTTAAGAGGCAGACCATTAGGAAAACTCTCTAATGTCTTTCTTCCCATCACGACAACTTTCCCTGTAGTTGTCTCTCTGAAAAACTTCTGATCCATTGGTATTCTGACAAGAAGCTGATTATTTTTACCGATAGCCCAATTGCTATCAACTGCTGCTATAAGATTCATATCTCCTCCACTCTATACCGCTATTGGTATATTCTTTATCTGCTCTCCTGTGACATAGTCTGTAATCTTGATGTCATCAGTTGTAAATTTATAGAAATCCTTAATGTCTGGATTAAGCCAGAATTTAGGTGCCTCAAACTGTTCTCTTTTAATAAGTTCTTTAACAATAGGAACATGGCGGTCATATATATGCGCATCTGCAATCACATGCACAAGCTCACCGACATTCATATCACATACCTGTGCAAGCATATGCATAAGAACCGCGTACTGGCATACATTCCAGTTATTTGCTGCAAGCACATCCTGAGAACGCTGATTCAAAATTCCATTAAGAGTAAGCCTGTCCTCTCCTTTTTTCTGTGTCACATTAAATGTCATGCTATAGGCACACGGATACAGATTCATCTCATGAAGATCCTGATGCACATAAATATTGGTCATAATTCTACGTGAAAAAGGAGTATGCTTCAAATCATAAATCACCCGATCTACCTGATCCATCATTCCCTCTTTGTACTGATGCTTCACGCCAAGCTGATACCCATATGCCTTACCAATTGAACCATCCTCATCTGCCCATTCATCCCAGACAGAACTCTTTAAATCCTTGATATTGTTGGACTTTTTCTGCCATATCCAAAGCAGCTCATCTGTTGCACTTTTTATATATGTCTTTCTAAGCGTAATAGCTGGAAATTCTTTTGAAAGGTCATACCTGTTGACAACTCCAAATTTCTTAATAGTATATGCACTGCTTCCATCTTCCCAGTGTGGTCTTACAAGTTCGCCCTCTGTGCTTGTGCCATTCTCAAGTATATCATTGCACATATCCACAAAAATTTTATCCGCTAAGCTCATACGCTCCTCCTTAATCAGATTCATTTTCACTATATTTTACCCAAAACGACATTTATTCGCAACACTAAACCTACTTTTATTTGAAATTCATATCCTGTCATCACTTCTAACAGTTTTAATACCTTTTTCGTCGTTATTAAATTATACTATGAACTATACAGGTTTTCAATGTGTCCAATTTCACACAAACCCCTGATTGTTCAGTTACTTACACATTGGATTTTCCGACTGATCATGTCGTAAAGAACCAACAGGCTTTCTGAATCGATGCCCGATATGTGTGCCCTTAATATAGCACTATAAATTAATAATAGCAAGCAGGAATTTCAAAATAGATTCCCACTTGCTTTTTTCGCATGAAATCAATTATTATATCAAAGAACCAAACGCAGAATTGACGTCGAAGTGTAAGGTTTGCGTCTGAGCAGCAACCTGCTAACACACAACATCACAAATACAATTAAGGAGATTTCACAATGCAATTTTCACTTGCTCCAATGGAAGGCATAACCGGATATGTCACAAGAAATGCTTTTTTGCATCATTTCAATTACATAGACAAATATTATACTCCTTTTATTCCCGCCGCAAAGCGGATGAGTAAAAAGATAATACGCGATTTAAAGCCTGAAAATAATGTAGGTATAAATCTAATTCCTCAGGTTATGTCCAACAAAGTAGATGAAGTTCTGTATCTCGGGGAACAGTTAAAGGAGTTTGGATATACATCCATGAATATAAATCTCGGCTGCCCTTCTGGTACTGTTGTCAGCAAGAAAAGAGGGTCCGGCTTTTTAACCATGCCAGACGAGCTAGACCGATTTCTTGACGAACTCTACACCCGCACCGACATGGAAGTGTCTATTAAGACAAGAATCGGCTTTAACAGCGAGGATGAATGGGAAGACATATTAGAAATTTATTCACGACACCCTATTCCAGAACTGATTATCCACCCAAGAATCCAGAAAGATTTCTACAAGAACGCTCCGCGGCTTGATGCTTTTGCCATGGCTGTAGATAAGATTGATTCAAAAAAGACAAAGCTCTGCTACAACGGTGATATTACCAACAAAGCATTTTTCGACCAGCTTGTTGATCGCTTCCCTTCAATCGACAGCTACATGATTGGACGCGGCCTGTATGCATATCCTGGACTTATCGCAGTTCTAGATTCTGATAGACAAAGAAAAAGCACACAGTCCGATTATTTAACCAGACTCCGTGCTTTCTGTGATGAAATTCTCCAAGGCTATCTAAATGATTTCGGCAGCCCTAAAGATGCAATGTTTCATATGAAAGAAATATGGTCATTCCTTTACAACAGCTTTGAGAATAGCGATAAATACTGGAAGAAAATCCGCAAGTGTCAGACACTTGACGAATATCATGTAATTGTTAATTCACTATTCTCTGAATGTCCACTGCGCAAACTATAATTGTTTGCGCTTCTTTTCACTCTTAATCTCATACATCTTCTCATCTGCCAGAATCATATAATCATCTAGCTCAATATCAGTCAATGGGTCAATTATCACGCTTCCCATACTTATCTCAATATCACTCTGCATAAGTTCACTCTCTATATTTTTCTGGAATTTATATATTTTTTCAGTAGTGGCATCTGGGAAAAATACAACAAACTCATCTCCACCAAAACGATATACAATACCGCCATCAGGCTTATTGGAATCAAGTATCACTGCAATAGTTCTTAGCACCTCATCGCCGTACTTATGTCCATGTGAATCATTAATATTTTTAAAATCATCAACATCAAAAAATGAAATTGCGCAGACACGATTGTCCTGTCTGTATTTCTCATATTCTGGCTCAAGATACTGGGTATACGCCAGCCTATTGTACAAACCAGTGAGCGGATCCCTGTTATATACCGCTTTAAGCTTATTATTGACATCATGAATAATAGACTGATTATATAAATCTTCAAGCTTTCTGGTAAAAATGGACTGAATGTTAAAGAAAGTAGAATTTTCCTCAACAAATACAGTATTTTTGACTATTGTATATCCAATCGTCTTATCTCTAAAATGAATAGGTGTGTATACATATACACTATCCCTTCCAAATTCGTCTATATGCTTTTCAAAATGAGAAAATGTCGGAAAATGCATCAGTCTCCCATCTTCAATAGCACATACAACCATCTCATGTTTTCTATCATATCCAGACACCGCAAACTCGACATCTCCCGAAGCACTATAAAGCCTGTCATCTACAACTATAAAGACTCCCTCGCACCCCATCTGGCTGATATACTCTGTGACATTCATAAATACAGATTCAAAGTCCTTGCAGTCAGATATACCAGCCTCAAACAAAGCCATCTGTTCATTGAGATACTCATTTTGTTCATTTTTCATAACTAATCGTCTCATAAACCTTCTATTATCAACAAATCCTCTGCTTGGACATCCGCAGCTCTCTGCCGGAATCATCTTAGCCTCAATCAATGTACACGTTTCGTGTGATTTGCCATTCCATGCATCCTCAATTATATCCATTGCTATTCTTCCTATCTGAATATAATTATGACGCGTAGTTGAAATCTGTGGAGCAAAATATGTGGCAATATCAGTATTATCAAATCCCGTCACTTTAAGATCATGCGGTATTGCCAATTCACATTTTTCAGCCTCATCACAAAGTCCTGCTGCAATTGCATCATTCGCACACACTACTGCATCTGGCAATTCATCCCAGTTCTCTTTAATCCAGTCAAATGCACGCTTTCCACATCCTATATCCCAGCTTCCATTATAAATCATGTTATCTGTCACAGGAATTCCGTACTTTTCCATAGCCTCACAAAAACCAAGCTCCCTGCTTTGATTCTCATAGTTAAATTCTGGACCTCCAACATACACAAATGACCTGCAATTATGACTATTATACAAATGTTCAACCTGCTGGATAATAGCATCTTTATTATTCAGTCCTACATAATAAAATTCGCCTGTATCTCTCGTCAAATCAATGATTGGAATATCAAGATTACGGCAGCTGTTATATACTCTGTCCAATACAATCTTATCAATCGTATTATTGCACTCAATAACCACTGCATCAAAACATTCCATCAAAGGCAAAGAAAAAATATTATACTCACCCTGATTGTACTTATTGTCATGGCTCCACGTTCCATAACAATTAAACCTGTGAATAGCAATGTCCTCATCAAGTTCCTTCGCCCTGTCATATAACCCCTGACATCTCATATAAGTAGTCTTCCTACCCCATCCGTCAGAAAAAATAGCTATTTTCTTCATAATATAAATACCTCATTACTCTCTCCAAAATACCTACTAAGGTAATTATACATCATATTCATGAGGACGTGTAGTACTATTTTCTTAATTTCCCACTTAAACTATAGATGGTTTACTGATTAATCAATCGCATCTTATCTACATAATAAAAATCTTCCTGTCGAATCTTTTCAACAGGATCCATGCTATCGTTATAAGCTATACTTTGCACTCGTATATCTCTGTACATGGCAATCTGTCTCATGTATCTATTAAAAACCATTCGGGATTATTATTAAGACTTTATGTGCCCATTACTGATAAAGCACAATTCATATAACGGTCCTATTGAACCTTACTCTTCGATTTTCATCATAACCTTACACTGCTTTTTATAGCATGCAATTCCGTATTTTATAATCTTGTGGATTCCTTCCTGCTCCAAAGCGTCTGTATATCTGACATCTGTAATCTGCCCAAGTGCATTCTCACATTCTTTTTCCAGATTCCCGTCAGATGCATATTTTACCTCTATGACAATTCCAACATCTTCATCTTCGATACGAATTAAAATATCACTGAATCCATCTCCGGATTCCCGGTTTGACATTACAGACCAGTTTTCTTTAAATCCCAGAATCCCAAGAAGCAATCCATGATAGAAGTTCTCTTTCGTTGGTTTTTTCACAAAAGTATCTCTGATACTGATTGTTTTCCTCATATAATCCGTGAAAATTCCTTCGACTTTTTCCGGATTTTGCTTTATTAATGCATCACAAAATTCACCAACGGTTTTTCCATCGTCTTTAATGCTTTCTTTAAACATCTTTAATATATGGTTCGTAATGATATTTCTGATCTCTCTGTTTGGAATTACCAGATTATATCTGTCTCCGTCAGGCTCACCTCTCTGGGTCAGATATCCGGTCATAAAGAGCGTACTCCACAGATTATCGATAGAAGAATACAATTCCTTGTAGGTCAGCTCCGGATTAATTTCTTTCTGGACAATCCCGCCATTCACCAATTGTTCCAGTTCCATTCTTGTCAGTTTATGTGGCTCATTTACACTTTCGATAAAATGACTGATCACACTGTTTCCGCTTGTGTTCGCCCAGTAATTCTTCGGAGCAAGCCTTGGATCTGTACGATGATCACTGCAGAAATTAATCACATCCCACGGACAATAAACCTCTACATCACCAAAACGATAACCATCGTACCATGCTTTTACTGTCTCATAATATTCTTCCTGCCCATAATACTTGAGAAGCTCTCTTACTTCATCATCTGTAAATCCAAATGTCTCATCAAAGCTTTTATCTGTAATTGAATATATTTTAAAATTATTAAGACCAGTAAAAATACTTTCCTTTGCAACGCGAAGACAGCCTGTTAAGATTGCAAACTTCAGACTTTTATTCGTCTTCAATCCATTCTCAAACAAATTACGGATAAGTAGTACCATCTCATCATAGTAGCCATTTTCATTTGCTTTTGCCAGAGGAACATCATATTCATCAATGAGCACAATCACCTTCTTATCATAATGCTTCTCCAGTAATTCTGTGAGCTCCCTGATGCTATATACCAGTGAATCATTTGACATTTCTTTAGTCTTCAGTTGCTTTAACAGCTCCTGATCTGTCTCATCAAGCTTTGGGCTCTCGGAAAGAAATGACAATCTGCGTGCTTCTTCATTAATTGTTTTAACCAGAAAGCCTCGTGCTTCCTCATAAGTTGTACCATTAATCCCTTTCAGACTAATAGAAACCACCGGATATTTTCCCTGATATTCTTCACATAATTTAGGATTCTTTGAAATATGCAGTCCCTCAAATAGATTTTTATCTCTTCCTATTTCAAAGAAACTCTTAAACATGCTCATGTTTAAAGATTTTCCAAAGCGTCTTGGACGTGTAAAAAAATATACTTCTCCCCATTGTATAAGAAACTGTTCAATCAATCGCGTCTTATCTACATAATAAAAATCTTCCTGTCGAATCTTTTCAAAATCTTCAATTCCGATAGGAAGTTTCTTTAATTCGGCCATTTGCAACCCCTTTCAACCCAAAACAGGATTCATGCTATCGTTGTTTTTAACGATAACATGAATCCTGTTTTCTGCCAAGTAATGATATTTATACAGCTTCCTCTTTCACCGGCGCTTTCACTGACATAAATCTATAAAATACAGCACAAAATACCAACGCAAAAACGACTCCAAACACATTCTGAATCACCCTGAGGCTAACTGCGCCCTTTAACCCATAGCTCTGTGCTGCTATAGCCAGAGCACCAAATGTATTAAAAACAGCCTGCCAGCCGTATTGTGCCGATAAGCCAACGCCGATTCCGCCTATGATTCCTATGTACGCATAGATTGATGGCGGAAGCAGAAAGTATAATGCCGTGAAGCATATAACACCTGCAATATTACCGACAATCCTTTTTTTGACTCTGTACTGCATATCCTCTATAAACGGCAGGATGGCAGACATGGCTGCAATACCCGCCCACATTGCACGCGGCATATTGCAAAGCTGTGCAATACAAAGAACTAACGGTACACATAGTATCTGACATAGCTGCCACTTTGTTCGTGATGAAGAAATGTCAAACTCCTGAATTACGACTTTCAGACTTCTTTTATAGACTCTGTTTTTATGATTTCTGTAAAATACCAGACATGTTATGGCAGCACCTACAGCCATCCCTGTTATTCGAAGCATATACCTTTTTCCTGTCACATCATATCCATATAACAATAAATAACCAAGAACCAGTGTGGATTGATTAAACATAAACGGATTATGGCATCCGAACAGAATCAGCACTGCAAGAGCCACGATGTTTATAAGCAGCGCCGGAAGCGCTGAAAGCTGATTTGCCAAGTGCGGGCATACTGTCATAATTACAAAGAACAATGCCAAAAGCCATGTAGAATGTCGGGTATGGATTCCCAAATCAGCGTTTCGAAATACCATAACGCATAATAAAACCACAACTCCCACAATACTGTTATCCTTTCCCAATATGATGCTTGAGGCAGTGACAAAAGCAAAGCAAAATACCATGGTGATAGCTATTTTCACCATATATACAAACGTATGGTATACTTTTTCTTTCATTGTTTTACAATTTTTCAATAGGCTTTTGGAGCCTGCCTGATTTAACTGCAGTTCCTGATAAAATGTCATATAAATTCTCCTATCTTCTGATTTTTGGTACAATAAGACATTTTATACCCAAAACGTACAATGTCAACCTAAATTTTACCTCAATAAACTATATTTTATGCAAAAATTCTCTTCCTGAGTGGTTGTATACCGCATCCAGTACTACCTTCATGCCAGGCTCCCAAAAAACTCTGCGTTCATTATGATGACAACATTAAAACTATTACTGCCTGTTCGATTGACAAGTAAAAACCTCACTGCAACAATTTACTAAAATATTCCACCGATAGGTTCTTTTTAATAATACTGTCCGAATGAAATATACAACGAAGGGAGAATATTATCATGGGAACAACAAATCAGGCTTCGCTTCTACCACAAAAAAAGTACTGCAAATGCAGTACTTTTTTGTAATAAGAGCGATAGACGGGGCTCGAACCCGCGGTCTCGACCTTGGCAAGGTCGCGCGTTACCAACTACGCCACTATCGCATATATTTAATTGTGTCTCATCAACCGACTTCCATATAATATCAAAGTTCCATTTTGCTGTCAACACTTATTTTCATTTTTATAAAAAACATTTTCTTCCCCCACATTTTCTTTACGTCTAAAGAAAATATTTCAACAACTTTATTTTCTTTGTCAATCAATTAGTCAATCAAAACTACAAGTTGGATTGTCATCATATTTTAGAACCTGAAAGTAAACAAAATATTTCTATAATACGTCAATAAGTAATGCTAAATAGCCCACAATATTAATTAAAGAATGAAGCATTATTGATGCAAATACATTTCTATGTCTAACATAAAACAGTGTTAAGATAACCGATGGCACAATATAATAAAAAAACTCCGGTATCGAAACTATATGAATACAATCGAAAAGAACAATCGAAATAACTGTTGTAACGAATAATACATATTTAGATTTTGTTTTTCCTATTATTCCATATCGGAAGGTCATTTCTTCAATTACAGGAGCCAAAACGCACCCTTGCATTACACTTAATATAACAGGAACAGAGGCCATTTGATTTTTTACATTTTCATTATTAGCAGGCAATATCTCTACCCACACGTTTTGAGCTATCCAAAGCATAACCAATGTTAAAACCAATTCTATTATCAAAGTTATAATTAAACCTACATAATACTTTATATCTATTAATTTAGTATTGCGGATAAAATCCCACTCTTCTTTCAATTCTCTGTGAAACAACGCGATTACAATTAAAAAAAGTATTACATATACCATAAAGGAAGCCCATTCATCTGATATGATAGGTGCAATTAATTCCCATAACCCAAAATTAATTAAGTAAAAAAATAAAATAACTGCAATTCGTTTCCATATTTTATTTATACTTTTCATAAAAGCGTTTCTCCATAAAATTCTAAGTGAACAAAATCGCTGTGCGATAGCCTGCCAACGCCACAACACAGTTTTTGTTCTTTTATTAAAAAGGCAGTTGATTACTTCCTCAAAAGTATTTATTATTAAGTTAACACACAAAATAAAATAACAAGAAAATTTCACTGCATACAAAAATAGCATTATTGTACCATTACAAGGCTACTTTTGCAAGCAATTTTTCCTTGAGTTTCCGCAGTTTATTTTCATTTTTATAAAAAACTCTTCCCCACAACGAGGAAGAGTTCTATTTTAACTACAAACTCCAGCCATTTGCCATCAACTGTGTTTTCACCATATTGGCATATATTCCATTCTTTGCTTCAAGTTCCACTGGACTTCCAGTCTCTGCTACCACGCCATCTTTTAATACGACAATCTTATCCGCATCTGCAACTGTTCTCATTCGATGCGCAATTATCATTACTGTCTTATTCTTAATGAGTTTTGATATTGACTCCTGAATCAAAGTCTCATTATCTACATCAAGAGAAGCTGTTGCCTCATCGAGCAGAATGATAGGTGCATCCTTCAAAAACGCTCTGGCAATGGAAATTCTCTGACGCTCACCACCTGATAATTCAGAACCATTCTCTCCGATCATAGTATTCCATCCATCAGAAAGTTTTTCGGCAAATTCATCACAGTGGGCAAGTTTAGCAGCCACAAGGACCTCCTCGTCTGTAGCATCCTTTTTACCGATTCTTATGTTTTCCATAATGGTATTGTTAAACAAAGTAACATCCTGAAATACTATCGAATAAAGTGACATAAGCGTTTCTGGATCTACACCCGAAATATCCATACCTCCTACCATTATCCTACCTTTATTTGCATCCCAGAATCGCGATGCAAGTCTCGATACAGTAGTTTTTCCCCCACCAGAAGGTCCGATAAGTGCTGTCACCTCCCCCTGTTTAGCTTCAAATGAAACATCCTTAAGTACAACATCACCTGTATCATACGAGAATCCAACATTTTCAAATTTGATATCAAATCCTTTGTTGTCCATTGATGATGAGCCTTTCTGGACACTGTGGGACAATATCTCGTCTAATCTGGCACTCGGGACCTCAGAACTTATTATTGCCGCAAGGTTCTGTAATGCCACCTGCATCGGATCATAAATACGGGATACTACCATTAAGAACATAAAAAATGTAATTACATCTATCTCCCCTGCTGCAAGCAGCTTTCCACCAACAAGAGCTACAGTTGCAATTCCAAGTTTTAATATCATTTGCGCGCTACCCACAAATATAGCTGTGACAAGCTCTATGACAATAGCATGCTTTTCCAACGCCTTTATTTTAGCATCAAGTCCATCCATATATTCATTCTGGCAATTATATGCTCTAAGTTCTCTGACACTTTCAAGACATTCCTGAATTCCATCGGCACATCTCATTTTTAATTCCATATGTCTTTTCCCAAGCATCTTCTGTACTGAACTCGAGCATCCTACAATCAAAAACGAAATAGGCAATACCCAAAGAGCTGCAATTGCCATTCTCCAGTCAAAGAAAAACAGACCGATTGAAACCAAGGTTGTTGATATGCATGCCCCCGCCAATTCAGGTATAAAATGAGATGATGCTGTCTCCATTGTTGCACAATCCATCATGATTGTACTTGTAAGATCTGCTAAATCTTTTTTACCGAAAAATGACAGTGGTATTTTTCTAAGTTTCTCAGCAAGCGTTATTCTTCGCACACCGCTCTCAACATATGTTGCCAGAAAAGTAGCATTATACTGAATATAAGTAGATATCGCAATCAATATCATCGTGGCAATTATGCCAATGATATATACCCATCCTCTGCTCCAAAGTTTTCCATCCATATAATCTTTAACAAGAAAATACAACAAAGATACAGGAATCATCAAAATTATATCTGAAATAGTAACTGATACAAATGCTTTTATCATATCCTCTGCGCCCTGTGACGAAAGGGCATATTTATGCATTAATTTTTCTTTTAATTTCATACTATGCACCAACCTTCCAGCATACTGACTTGTTGTATTCTTCCCACATACCAGCATACAAACCATTTGCATTCTTTAAATCTTCATGCCTGCCCATCTGACAGATTCTTCCGTCTTTTAGTACACAGATTCTATCTGCGTCAACTACAGACGAAAGCCTATGCGCAATCATTATAACCGTCTTTCCTCTAGAAAGCCTGCTGAATGCTTCCTGAACTTTTGCCTCATTATCCGGATCTGCAAACGCTGTTGCTTCGTCAAGGATTATAATTGGCGCATTTTTAAGCATTGCTCTTGCAATCGAAATTCTCTGTGCTTCACCACCCGAGAGATATGTTCCCTTAGAACCAATAACTGTATCAATACCATCTGGAAGTTTCTCAATGATATCTTCGCACTGGGCGTTTTTGAGCACATCTAACACTTCCTGTCTTGTTGCATCTTTCTTTCCCATACGCACATTATCATAAATGGACATTTTAAGAAGATGGCTGTCCTGGAAAACAAAAGAAACAGCCTCCATAAGTTCCTTTTGCTCTATACATTTCACATCAACACCACCAATATTTATTCTTCCCGTAGTGCTGTCTGCAAAACGTGCAATCAGACGTGCAAGTGTTGTCTTTCCGCCACCAGATGGTCCAACAAACGCGATGTGCTCCCCCTGTGCAATTTCAAGATTAATGTCACTAAGTGCATCTGCATTAGCACATGGATATCTGTATGAGACATTCTCCAATTTGATAGATGCATCCTTCATCTTCATATTCTCGGATAACTTTGACAGTGGTTTCTTCTCAAATATACTATCAATTCTCATAAGTGCATCTTCAAGGAGCATTGTATTCTCACCCGCATACATCATCTTGGTAAGTGTAACTGTGATAATCGGTGTAATGATTATGTAGAAAAGAAGATTAAGTAAAAATATATTGTCTACCGTTCCACTTTTTACATTGCCAAATAAATATGCCGCCGCAATAAGTACTGCAAAAACAGAGTTTATTGCCATTGTATACATAATCATTGGTCCTCTTAAATCTTTGGTATATGAAATTACCCATTTTTCATATTTCTTAATCGAGTCACGAAATCTCTTAAACGAAAAAACAGACTGTCCGAAAGTCTTAACGACTGGTATACCACGCACATATTCTACCGCCTCGCTCGACATCTCTTCTAATGCATTCTGGTACTCTTCCATTTTCTTTTTCATACCTTCGCCCATCATAGAACACATTCCTATGAATGCTAATCCAACTGGAATAAGACACATCAGTCCAAGTCTCCAGTCAAATATCAACAGAAGCATGGCCATCCCTAATGGTGTTGCCATTGCCACATATTTGTCTGGCAGCTGGTGTGCAATATATGTTTCCGTTGCCGCACTTGACTCTATTACTATTTTTCTGATTTTTCCACTTCCATCATCATCCATAAAGCCTAATGGAAGTTTTATTATATGATGCATTAGCTGTGAACGTATATTAGCCTGCACCCTGAAAGCAGATAAGTGTGAGCACAACAAACTGCATACGTATATAAGCATTCCCAGCACAGCGAATCCAACTGCACTCCATCCATATGCTGCCAGATTCTGTGCCTCATTGTAATTGGGTGCTACACTAAGCACTTCCTTAATTAATTTCCATATAAAATAAAATGGAACAAGTGATACAAAAGCACTTATAAATGCAAGCACCCATGATGCCATCATCAAATATTTATAGTTTCCTGCAAATTGGAACACTCTTGAAATAGGTGATTGCTTTGTATCTTCTTTTTTTGCCATCTTCTTTTCCTCCATGATTTATTTCTATCATCTTATTCCGATAACTATTGAAACAATCTACAACTCGATGATATCGACTCCATCATCTTTAATTCTCATCTCATAAGAACAACACTTGTCTATCAACTCTCTGTCATGAGTTATAACAAATATACTTTTTCCCATAGCTTTTACTTTTCCAAGCAATTCTGCGGTCTGTATCATATATCTGTAATCAAGGCCACTCGTTGGCTCATCAAAAATTAATATCTCTTTTCCAGCCATAACAGCTGATGCAATGGCAACTCTCTGCTTTTGTCCGCCTGAAAGAGACATTGGATGCCTATCCTTAAAATCTAAAAGTTCAAGCTGTTTCATGACATCTTCACGCTTTTGTTCATCAGTTTCATCTGCACCAAGACATATCTCATCCTCCACCGATTCGCAGAACAACTGATGGTTTACGTCCTGCATTACCATGTAACATTTTTTCAGCATAGCTTTTGGCCTATACTTGACTCCATCAATAACTGTTGTTCCCTTGAATTTCTTTTCAAGACCGCACAGGCATCTGACAAACGTGGTCTTACCTACTCCATTGTGCCCTGTTATAGCTACGATTTCATTTTTGGGAATATCTATATCTCCAAACTTTAAGACCTGCGTCTTGTCATAAGAAAAAATATAATTTTCCAACTTAATAGCAGTTTGCAATGAATTTGAATCTATTTTTTTTCCAGTATCTGTACTTACAGTCTCGAGTGTCCTAAGTCCCAGTTTCTGCAATTTTCCTGATGAAAAGCTACGAAATTCATCCATAGATATATCAAAAGCTATCTTTCCATTGTCCATATAAACTACTCTGTCACAAATTTCTGTAAGCCAATATAATCTGTGCTCGGCTATGACAATGGTCTTTCCCTCTTCCTTCCACAGTTTAAGTGTCCGCTTAAGTCTCTCTATAGACTCTGCATCAAGATTTGAGGTGGGCTCATCTAATACAAATATGTCTGGCATCATTGCTGATACTGATGCACATGCCACCCTTTGTTTTTCCCCACCTGAAAGTCTGAATATATCTCTGTCCATCAAATCTTCCATTTCAAGGATTTCAACCGTTTTTTCTATTCTTTTATTTATTTCACCCTCTGGGATTCCAAGGTTTTCGCAGCCAAATGCAATCTCACTTGTTGTATCCAGACAAAAAAACTGGCTTCGCGGATTCTGGAATACACTTCCTACTATCTTAGATATATTGTAGATTTCTTCCTGCTGCACATCCATGCCACATACCGACACACTGCCCGTAAATTCTCCCTCATAGAAATGTGGAATCAATCCATTTAGCAGTCTTGTAATCGTTGTCTTTCCACATCCTGAATTTCCACACAGAAGCACACATTCCCCCTGCTTTATAGTAAGGGAAACATCTTTTAATGCGCCATTGTCTGAATTGGCATATTTAAAATTCACATTTGATATCTGAATCATAACATTCTCCTGACTTTTGTTCTTAAGTGTTCTAGCCAAACAGCTGACGTATGAGTGATACTGCGCAGATAACATACGGAATCAGACAGATAAAAATGAGTATGTAATCCTGTATATGAAATCCTATTTTACATACATTTGTCCTACGCACATCACCGCCAAGACCTCTTGTAATTGCTGCTGCGTTTAGTTCCTCTCCTATTTTTGCAGAGCATACCATTAAAGGAATCAGGCGATATTCCACCATTTCTCCTGCATTTTTTCCGCCAAGCTTTATCTCGCGCATCCTCATTGCATCATTAATAGATGAAAATTCCTCTGCAATTGTCGGGAAAAATCTAAACATTACAGACAACGGAATTGTTATCTTATTTGTTACATGCATACGTTCCATCGCTGCATTAAACTCGTTCACTTTAGTTGTCTCCATCAGATACGCTGCCGTCACAATCCCAGGCAAAAATCTTGTAAGAATACCACAATATGCAAGCAGAATATATCCCCAGAACCCTTTTAAATAAGGTACTGCATACAGGTAAAGTGCATATGATGTGCCATAAAGCAGCAAATATGTTATAAGCTTTTTCCATTTATGTTCAAACGCAAACAGTAAAAGCGGTATCATACAAAATAGTGGCAGATATTGGTTGAACAGATTTCCACCAGCACCTCCCAGCACAAATAATGCCATCGTAAATAGCAACAGCATTTTTGTCCTTGGATCAAATTTTATTTTTGCCTCATCCATTATGCAATTCCTGCTTTCTCAAAATGCTTCTTAAGCACACGTTTACCTAACATTCCACCGAGTATACCGAATACAACACTGGCAACAGCAAGCGCCGGCATAAGCCATGAATGTCCCATAATCTGGCTCAATTCATTCACATAATCCTCGCTGAAACTCTGTCTTGTCTTAAAATACTCATCCGCATTTATAATTAAAGGAACAAAATTTCCAAATATGACCAAATTGAAAATACCACTGCTTAAGATATCCTTCATACCACTCTTATAGCTTCCTGTTTTTGCTACAAAATCAGCAATAAAACCAAATATAATGCCGAAAATAAATGGCCAGTAACCCATTCCTGTAACCCATAGGAACAATCCCACAATTATCGAATATATGGTAATCATTCCAAATTTATCTACTTTTGTCAGAAATAACATATATGGGATTCCACCTACCAACGGTACTATCACACATAGCATCGGCATCATAATCGGAATAAAGCCAAGCATTGCCACAGCTGTCATGATTACGCAGTAAATAGCTGCATAAATTCCAATATTAATCAAATCTTTTCCTTTCAGTTTTGCATCATTTTTCATACTACTCTTCCTTTCTTTTGATAAATAATATCAAAGTACCTGCCATATCGTCTCTTTTGCATTTTCTGGCAGTTGCATATAGAATATTTTGTTACAGATTTTAATAGTAAGTACATCGAATCGTAAGTTGCATATATCTTTTGTAAGTTGTATCTAACCTATGTTTTTAAATAATGACTGCCCTCGCAAGCAGCCAAATACATGATCTCACTTCCAGTCATCATAAATAACAGCCCATCCCGCATCATGATATCTTTCCAACATAACAACATATTCCATAGCAGTTTCCTTGTCCATCTTATGACGTATCACCTCAAAAAAACTTTCAAATAGCGACTTGTTCATTATATGCATGAAATCTTTTGTAACACCTTTACCTTCTTTAATCTTCAAATCAATAGTTTCCATATACTTATATGTGTACTCTGTCTCAATCTCTACAAGATGTTCAACAAAATTCTGGAACTTTGTTCCATATGCACACTCAACAAGCAATTGAAACTCCTGAAAATGTTCATACATATATTCAACCAGCTGCTTCATGCTGCTTATAGCATATTCATTCATGCTGGACTCTTGAAAAACTGGACTCGTATTGTGAAAATCCTCCTGAATCTTCTTAAATAATTCAATAAATTCACTCGCAACAGGATTAACAATCGCACAAAACAATCCTTCCTTTCCACCATAGCGTGAATATATGGACCCTGTTGTAGTCTGTGCCTCCAAAGCAATACGCCGAAGCGAAGCTTCCACATACCCATGCTCAAGAAACTCCTTTCTTGCACACAACTCTATTTTCTCAGAAACACCATCAACCACCTTATTCACATGTACCTCCCAATCTGTAACAGTGTTATATAACACTGTTACAAGTATATTATTTCATATTTTACGTGTCAACGCTATCCGGCCTTGCTGATATTTTTTCTCATATTCCCTAAGTAACCTCCTCTTCCTAACACTCCCCGAGCGATAGCCGGTTCACGACATCCTGTGGATGTCGGCTTTGAATGGACCGGAGCGAAGCGGAGACGCTCGAACTTCGAGCCCCTGATGGGGCTCGTTCAACGAAAAAGGACATCCATCCGG